>MGWK01000010.1 GCA_001800975.1 Flavobacteria bacterium RIFCSPLOWO2_12_FULL_35_11
CTTTGTCATATTTGGTAACATCGTTTATTTTACATCCGGAAGGGCACGGCATGCGTAAGGATTCTAACCTTTTCATTCTCGTTGGCTCAATCGGATTATTTGTATGCATTAATATCTTTTTAATGGCATCGGGGAAATTGCCTTTCTCCTCCGACGGCTTTGGAATCATCCTGGGTGCAGGGCTTACCCTGGCCGTTTACAGCTTTCTTTATAAGGACAATCCTGCTTTTAAAATTGCCGAAAATCTTTACGTTGGCGTCTCCCTGGGTTATACCATCATTATTACCTGGTTTAATTTCCTAAAACCCGATCTGTACGACCCTCTTATCGTACCGATGTTTTCAAAAGCCGCAGAAAAGGCTCCTCAGTATGCATTAATTTTCCCTTCACTATTAGGAATCTTTATGCTCCTGAGATTTTCGAGGAAATTATCCTGGCTGAGCCGCTGGACGTTTGCATTTGTCGTGGGTCTTGGCGCCGGGGTCAGCATCCCGCGAGTCATTTCGGCATTCATCCTTGAGCAGATAAAACCCTCCCTACACCCCGTCTTTTCAGGCGGAGAAACGATACTCTCCAGTATTAACACGCTCTTAATCATGCTGGGAGTTATTTCAGTGCTCATTTACTTTATCTTTTCAGTCGAGCACAAGGGCGCGATAGGGAAGGTATCAAAGATAGGAATATGGTTTCTCATGATCTCTTTCGGCGCATCCTTCGGCTACACAGTCATGGGCAGGTTATCGTTACTTATCGGTCGCATCCAGTTCTTACTCAGGGATTGGTTGGGTATTTTGCAATAATTATTTAGCCACGAATTGGCACAAATAGACATGAATGAAAAGTATAGCGAAGGGGGGTCACCCATTGAGGGATGATGTCAATTTGAAAAGAATTGATCCCTTTTTTCACTTTCTGTTAGCTCGCAATAACCATCTATGCCAATGATTAGAATAAAGTCTATAATCACACAATATCTCAAGGAATCTCCCGATGAGCATGATCAGCTAACACAGCTTCGAGACCTCCTCGAACATTGTCCGAACGACGAAGACCTCGTTTCTCGCAAGAATTATGTTGGGCATATTACCGCAAGCGGCTTTGTAGTGTCTCGTTGCCGAACGAAGGTATTACGCCTAAACCATAAGAAACTAGGGATTTATCTCCAACCTGGTGGTCATTTCCAATCAGGTGACCCGTCGCTCCTTGCCGCCGCACGACGCAAGATTGCTGAAGAAGCTGGACTGAGTTCTCTTGACTATTTGGCCTCTCACTTTGAAGACGAAATCCCGATCGACATTGATACTCATTACATCAATGCGACAGATTCCGAACCACGCCATTTCCATCACGACTTTCGCTATCTTTTCCTTTGCGAGGATAAGGAGGGCAAAGTTGTAATCAATGAAGAGAAATTCCAAGACTACAAATGGGGTGACATCAACGAGCTTTTGAGGATGCAGACATTCTCTACGCTCAAGCAGAAAATCGAGAAAACACTCAGCGGCGAGTTTCGTCCGAAGGTTTTCTTCGACCGCCTCAGCAAGCAACTTCAAATTCCTGCAGGTGCCAACACGATCGTGGTAACACACCTGCTACAAGATGCTCAAGTCTATCTGCGAACACTTGACAAAGTGTCGCATATCCTCTCGGTGATCCCAAAGCCAAAATCAATAGATACAACGGTTTTGAGCACGGCTCGAACGCACTTCACGATCAACCAAAGTGATCGTGAAACACTCCAGACCAGTAATATCGTGCGTGACCTTCTTAGATCAGCGGCTGGCCGTGTAGTGTTATTTGACATTGGCGGGTATTTCGCTCCCCTGGTCAATGATTTAGTTGATTCATTTCCAGGAAAATTAGTGGGCGTGATAGAAGATACCGAGAATGGACACCAGAAGTACGATCGTGCGCAACCGCTAAAGGTTCCTGTTTTTTCAGTTGCACGCAGTCCACTTAAAGACAACGAGGACTTTCTTGTTGGACAGTCCGTACTATTTTCTGCAGACGCCATTCTGCGAGAAGTAGGCAAGTTAATTCAATACCTCGATTGTTCGGTCTTCGGATATGGGAAAATAGGTGGTTCAATTGCAGACCACCTTTCACGCAGAGGTGCAAAAGTGAGCGTGTTTGACAAGGATCCAATCCGGCGAATGGCGGCATCAAACAGGCTCTGTAAGATTCCAGACCGTGAGCAAATCATTAAGCAGTCGGATGTCATCTTTTGTGCAACAGGTGGGCAAGTACTGAAGATTCACGACTTTCGTGCACTAAAGCCGGGCTGCGTTGTCTTCTCCGTTACTTCATCCGACGATGAAATGGACATTACTTATTTGAATGCCGAGTATCTCGCCGAAGACGTAACTCAACATGTCACCAAGTTTTCGAGCTTCTCCAATCATTTTTACCTTGTCAATAAAGGCAATGCGGTCAATTTCATCCACAAGGCTGCACTTGGTGACTTCATCCATATCGTCAGAGGAGAAATGATCTATGCACTAAAGGTGCTCCTTGAGCAACCACCGGATCCCGGTATACACGAATTAACACAAAAGCAGCGTTCTGAACTTGCAGAACTCTGGCTAAAGACGTTTGCAAGTGAGCCAGCACACTATAGCGATCTGGCTGTTGGCGGGATATAGCCCATTAGTCACACGTACTTCGATTGTAAGCTAAAAATAAATGTTAAATTGGTAGTTTCTTATGAAGATAATAAGTATCTTATTTATTATTAGCTCAATTATTTTTAAGGGTTACTGGGTTGTCGGCTCTCATAAATATAAGGCTTGGGTGTTTATAGTCTGTGTTTTTCGCAGTATATGCAGGATTTATAGACCCATCTGAGTAATCGCCAGATAACCTTAAAAAGTGTCGAAATTTTTGCTGTTTCAGAATAGTTGTAGAGGGGTTAGGTTCCTATTTTTCTTGGACAGCAGTAATTTATTCTATAATTTTAGCAGCTTCTTGACAAACAGAGAATAAAAACTCTGGAAGATCATGCTCATAGTTAGAAATATTTTTATAAAAAACCCCTCTATCTTCCCATTGCCCAGCCTTTACTGGGTCACCATCAGTAGAAAAAGTAATCTCCCAGTATGGTGTCTTATTTACACAGATAGTATGGCTTTTATGCACACTACATAGTATAGAGTCCAAATTCATGTCATCTCCAGATAATCCAATGAAGAGACATATATGACGGCGCATTAGTGTGAGGACAAGTTGCCTCCACGGGTTATTTTCTTGCCCAATTATTTCACTGAATGATTTTTGATCAAAGATAATTTTTTTGCTATATCCTTGATTAATGATATCAAATGGAATCATACCATGAAGATGGTATACTGTTACATCAGAATAATCCACCCAATCAAGGTAGTCGTTTAATGATGATGATTTTGTTACAAAACCATGATAGCTCAGATATAATTCCAATAAGTTATCGAAATTAAATGTGATAACCTCGGACACACTGCCACGCCGTGAAGCCATAACCAACGAGCCAATAGCGGCAAGAGTACGGTTGAGTCTTAGTGCATGGAAACTCGTATCGGCCCCTTCATATAAATCCTTGTGGATGGCTTTGATATATCCATCATAGTCATTTTTATAAAATTCACTACGAAAATATTCAGCTAATGATTCAAAACTTATTACTTTTGGACGAGATGTTTTCTTGGCTTTATAAAGTTTTTTAATTAAATCTTCCCACTTTGGTAAGCCAAAAGGGACCGAAACACCAGCGCCGAGAATAAGAGATAATCTCCCTTTAGCAAGTTGTTTAGCTATATACGGTATAAGTATTCTGTCATCTGAGAAATCATCTTTTGTAATCATAATTCTTTTCTTCATTTGTTGTCATCCATGTCGTTTGATAGTGATTTGTCTATCTCTAAAACATCAGTGGAAAGATAACCTTCTTTACGCAAAAATCTAAAAATATTTTCAATTTCTTTAAATTTATCGGTGTTAGATGTAGATGCATAAAAAGACAGCGAACCATCGCTACCAATGCGAACAATTTCTGATTTTCCAATAGTTGGGCGTAGTCCACAAGTAAAAAAATTCATGAAATGGATATTGTCGCGGAATAAAGAAGCCTCGGCTATGTCATCGCCATAATACGAGACTGAACGCAACGACGTGCCAAAGGCTGGTATACGTGCATGGACAAAAGTAAGAGAATATTTTGTAGGATTTCCTGTGAGTGATTTGACAAGTCCATCAACTGCTATTGATACAGGTTTTAATTTTGGGACAAATATTTTTGAGAGTTTGTTTTCGAGTAGATGCTCTACTATATCTTTAGTATGACTCAAAATTATTATGCGTGATCCGCTGCGACGGCATATAACAATATATCTATATGGCTTGCTTGTACTCTCTGCATCTTCATTTCGAAGAGCTGTTTCTGATAAATACTCAAATTTTTCCCATTCTGTTCCAGGAATAACACTTACAAATTTAATAGTATTACACTTTAAAAGGTCGTCTCTCTCAATAACTTTTTCCGACCCGTCCATTAAAAATCCGCCAAAATATGGAATAATTATTTTCATTAATCCTCAAGGCAAAAAGCCAGTACATAAAAAAGCCATGCACTAATTGCAGCAGAAGGCTGTGCGCTATTGGCAAAAGACTCAATGAACATAATAGGGTTATCAATCGGTTTTAGTTCTAAAACTCCTTGTTTAAGGGTATATCCTTTTTTACGACCTGCACCACCGCTGATTTTTAACTCGCTTCTTATGTCAGTTGCAATTTGGTTTGAGAAAATAAAACTTGTTACAATTTTTACTAACTGTCTTCTTGCCCGAACTAAATAAAATAGTTCAGGATCCCATCGGCTCTCAATTAGATTGAGAGCTTCTTGAATATATCGTCCACCTAACTTACTTTTTTTGAGTTTCATCAGAGATTTTTTTACATCTTCTTTTGCAAAATCTTCGCCCTTACTCCTCTGAAGATGCCGCGACAGAACTGCACATATGGTTCTTACGACATATTCAGGTACTCGCGTACTTACATTTGGGATTACCCCCCAAGATGCCCATATGCCGGAAACATATCTATCAACATCTTTACCATAAAAGTAAAGGAAATCAAATACATGAACCATTGTTTCGTCTATGTCGTGCCGCTTCCGTTGTAATACATCTTTGATATCATACTCTTTTTCATTATTACTTGGGCCAGAAAAAGAATCGGCATCTTCCATTTTAATGGCAGAGAATAAACAAAGATGTTTTATTTCATGAAAAAGTGATGACCGAGGTTTATTGCTCTCCATTAGAGATTTGCACTCTTCTATCTCATTATCATTTGATAGGTCAGGATATATATCAGCCAGAATAGCCCTCATAATTACATGAGAAAATTCATGTGTAAGTGTCATAAGTGACCATCTTGGACAGTTGCAAGAAGACACTGCTGCCAAAGGAGCACTAATGGTTGTTTGCGTACTTCTGTACCCATCTCGAGCGCTAAAATAGGTTATCAAAGGGACTATCGGTTTGAGGTTTGTATCATCAAGTTTTATATTCCCAAGATAATCTGTGTTTGGCGGAAATATCTTTGATAAGTCAGGGATGTCTTTATTTACATTCTTCAGTTTTTCAAATCTTTCAGGCAATCTTGATTTACCTAAAGTTTTATCTAAAAATGCTCGGATGTTTCGAAGAGCGATTGACGTGGTTCCAATACCTAACAATGAATTTGACCAGAAATGACATTCCGTATGAATTATTGGTGAAGTTCCTGCAAATGTCTGAGAAGAATATCTTGATAGACCAGCATTAACTGTTAATACTTCACTGAGATTTCGATAAGTTACCTCAACCGAATTAGATGTGCTACTAAAACTTTTAAAAAGCTCTGTCAAAGAATTACTTGTTCCATTAAATTCTGATGATATATAATCCGGGAGGCTAACACTTCTTGAAAGAGTAGATGCCATTAAAGGACAATATTCACGTATAGTCTCTCGCAACTCAACAGGAAACGATCTGCGCGCAAGCTCGGAAAGTGAGTTTCTCCATTCAGTAGAGTGCGGTGTATTACCATGGTTTCTTATGCTTTTAATGACACCTGATTGTAATTTCCAATATTCACAGGGTATCTTTTTCTTTTTTATTACCCCCAGTAGTTTATTCAGTTCAGACTTGTCAGGTGGCACTATAAGCAGATTGTAAAGACCATGTGAAATCCAAATATGACTTTTGCTACTACAATAACTAAGAATTTGTTCGGGGTGAATAGGTCCTAAAAAAAGAAGATATTTTTCCCCAGGAAAGTCATATCTGTCTAAGTGATGGTTGGAAAAACCTTCGATTTTGAAAACTGGCGAAATGCGGGATGAAGCATTCCAATTAGCAATAGCCTCATTTTGTGAGGGTACAATTTTTACTGTAGGACTTTTAGTTTTATTGGAGTTTTGAAGAAGAAGGATATTTTCATGTTCTAATATTATTTTCATTATACATTTTGATTATCTCTTCACAATACGGACATCACCACTTTCTGAGTCTTCCTCATAGTCTAATCTTAGTTTTATTATGTGCTGTGAGCAAGAACTATTATTTTTGCTTCGAGAAGAATGCTGAACGTGCCCCTTAAAATCATCAGTCTCATGGTCATATCCTGGTCGTGGTTCTCCTGTCTGATCAAGCAAACGTGCAACTTTGAGTATCTGTTCTCGAGTAAGCATATTATATTTTTATCTAAAATGGTAATGATAATGAATGATAGGAAATTGCTTTTTCCCTTTGAGGCAATATTAGAACAAAACCCGAAGAAGATTGCAAGAAAATTGCAAGCTTTTTAAATTATTTCAGCAAAATTGAACATCAAAGAAGAGAGAAAACGAAAAAGACGTCATGAAAGGGGGGGAGCGAAGGGGGGCAAATCCTTATCGTTGAAGAACGATGTCAATTTGAAAGTGGGTGACCCCATTTTTTTTGACCCTTTCTTATTTTACCGTTAAGATGTGACCATGCAACCCAATAAATTAGCTTTTTTCATTGATCCACTCATCAATATTCAAAGCTGATTTTTTGAGTTCATCAGCTTGTTCAATAAGTTCTTTGGGATAGGTACAAGAATGCGTTTTCGAACTTTTCTTTTTGCAATTATTTATAGCCCGAAAGTGTGCTATAATTAATAGTTGCCACATTGTTGCACATGAATGAATAGATAATATACCTTCTTCAAGAAGCCTTCTCCTTGCATCAGTTTTCATTATAGAAATAACCATATATGTTAATAAAATAGGACAAAACAAGAATATAGTTAATAGTTTATAGTTTTTCAAAATATTTGATTGCTGAATTTGAAAATTTTTAAAAGCAGCCAAAAGAACAAGCAAAAATGTTATACCTGCCAAAGCGTAAAAAATAAAGTGTATAGATTTTAAATAACTACCCGCGTGATATGTAGCGTTATTACCCATATTCATAAAAGGTTCAAACCACAGGTTTTCTTTATCTCTAAAATCTTTTTTAAGTTTATTGCATTTAAAAGTTCCTTTTTCATAAAAATGCTCAAAAACTGTGGCCTGCACAACACGCCAAGCCCGGAGTGCTTCCTCCCATCCAATATTTCTCATATAATCTTTCCATCCAGATTGGCAAATATCACGATGAAAATCTGTTGGTATTCGAGAAGTTTCAGGCTTGGTACGTTGTATATGAAGTTCATATCCATAATTTCTATTAGCAGTTGCATATTTATGATTACCTATTCTTGCTACGGCAAAAAGAAATATTATATGTGCTAAAGAAGTAACAGCAACAAAGGTAAAATCGTTGTGATATTTTGCAATAAATCCAAGTATAGGTACAGAGGCTGCTATTGTTTGGAATGAAATCTTTGTAAAACATTCTTTGACTTCATTTGCTTCTTTTCTTATTGAATTTATTATCTCTTTTAGCTCTTCAGTTTCGTTATATATTACAGGGTTTTGTTTTTTCATTTTAATTTGCAAAGGAGGGGCAGTTCAATTTATAATTTTACACATATTTGAAATAGACGATATGGAATTGCTTTTTTAAAATATTTTGATGTTTATCCTAATAAAAATATAACGAAAAGGCAAACATTTTTAAGGAGCTTGGGGTCAGCTTCGTATTTCAATTGCAAGCAATGAGAAATAGATAAAATGTAGAGCAATGGCAAGACCATAAAAAGATAAAATTTTTCAGAAAGAGATTGAAGTGTTAAGGGAGCAGTTGGTTATTGAATAATGATTTGAAGGATACTACGAAAGCAGTTATAGAATATAGATTAAAACGTGCCAGAGAATCTCTGTCAGACGCACAACATCT
>MGWK01000011.1 GCA_001800975.1 Flavobacteria bacterium RIFCSPLOWO2_12_FULL_35_11
AATATTGGTTTTAAAGCCAATAAGGGTGATTATATTGCAATTCTTGGCGAAAGTGGTTCGGGAAAAAGTACGTTGCTGGAAATTATTTACGGATTGCTCCACATTGAAAAGGGAACAGTACATTGGAAAGGCGAAAAGTTGCTCGGGCCTAATTTTAGGTTAATTCCAGGTGAAGATTTTATGAAATACTTGCCACAGGATTTCGACCTAATGCCATACACAACGGTTGAAGAAAATATAGGAAAATACATTTCGAGCCAGGATAAGAATAAGGACAAACGCATAAGGGAATTGCTAAAAGTGGTTGATATGACCGAATTTTCCCAAACGAAAGTCAAAAACCTGAGCGGCGGCCAAAAACAACGTGTAGCCATCGCCAAAGTGATGGCCAAAGAACCCGAAGTTTTATTGCTCGACGAACCTTTTAGCCACATCGATAATTTTAGGAAAAATAAGCTGAGAAGAGACCTTTTCAAGTATTTAAAATCGAAAAATATTTTGTGCATTGTGGCAACACATGATACCACAGATGCACTTTCTTTTGCCGATAAAATTTTAGTGATCAAAAACGGAAAATTAATTGCGAACAACACACCTGAAAAATTATACACAAATCCTAAAAGTGCCTATATCGCTTCTTTTTTTGATGAAATCAA
Organism: Flavobacteria bacterium RIFCSPLOWO2_12_FULL_35_11; assembly: GCA_001800975.1. Lineage (GTDB taxonomy): Bacteria > Bacteroidota > Bacteroidia > Flavobacteriales > Flavobacteriaceae > Lutibacter. The sequence continues at coordinate 657 of MGWK01000011.1, forward strand.
TAAAATTCCGGTAAGTGAAATTGATTCAAATGACACTTCAAAAAAATCAGTTTTGTTATATCCCAATCAGATTAAATTGACAGAAAAAGAAGGGATTAAAGCAATGGTTGAGGCTTCTTATTTTAAAGGAAGCCATTATTTAATTGAAGCAATTTTAAACAAAACTACCTTGTTTTTTGAACACCATTCAGCGTTGGAAATCAATCAACAAATATTTTTGAAATTAGCAATCAGCGAATCCAATTAGCCATTTATTTATTTTCGATTGGCAATGAAATGAAAACGCCAGTTCCCTTATTTTCATTGCTTTCAATCCAAATGGTTCCTTTATTGATTGTTAAAAATTCTTTACAAAGTTTTAATCCTAAGCCAGTTCCGCTTTCATTGTCAGTTCCTAAAGTGGATACTGTTGCATCTATTTCAAAAACGTTTAATTGAGAATCTTTAGCCATGCCAATTCCGTTATCAACTATTGCGATGGCGCAAGTATTTTTGATTTTGTCAACCTTATCCAAAATAATTTCAATTTCTCCGCCATTTGGCGTAAATTTTATGGCATTTGATATAATATTTCTAATTACCGTATCTATCATATCAGAATCTGCATAAACAAATAGTTCCCTATCAAAATTACAGCGCAACGTCAGATTTTTCAACTTGACTTGAGAATTAAAAAGACGCAGATTGTTAAGCACAATTTTATGAAGATTTAGTTGGGAAGGTTCATAAATAATTAATCCGGCGTTGGCGCTGGCCCATTTTAATAAATTATCCAATAAGTTGAAGGTGTTTTTACTGTTTTGGTAAAGAGCTTTGGTTAGTTTCTCTCTTTTTTCTTCACTGATTTTATTTTTATTTAGCCAAAGAAGTTCTCCAATTTGATGAAGACCTCCAAACGGGCCCCTTAAATCGTGTGCAATAATTGAGAAAAACTTATCCTTGCTTTTGTTTAATTCAGTTAGTTTTAGATTGTCTTTTTCTTTTAAAATAAAAATTAACAGTAAAGGAATGACCAAGTTAAGAATTAAGAAAAATATGAGCGGTAAAATCAACATATAATTTATTGAAGTCACTTCTGTGCCAACCTCAAAAAAAGCGCCCAATGAGCGCATTAAAAGCGCCAACGACGCCAATGCCAATATGTACCCAGTGAGAAACTGAATTTTTGTTTTCCCTTTTTCGGTTAAAAGAATATAGGCGGTAAATGCATACATCATTGAAACACTTAAAGAGACAACAGTAATCCTTTCGCTGGCTGAAGAGGAACTAAAAAAACTTAATGCAATGGAAAAAAATATCGGAATTAATAGAAATCGTTTAAAATGTTTTGAATCAAATTTACGCTCGATAAAGGAAATACAATAAATTTCATAAAAAACAATAAATAAATTTATAGTGGTATTTATAATAATTTCTATCGGTTTTGGCGCACCGTCTCGCAATGAAATCATAATTAAAAAAACGATGCCCAACAATCTAGACAACATAAAAATATTAATGATGGGGTTTTTTACCTTATATAATTTAATATAAGTTGCAAAAAGGGCAATAATAAATATATTTGCTGCGGCGGAGAAAACAAACAAGGTTCTTACGTCAATATCTATCATTTAATTTTTGTTTTTGGGGTAAACTAAATTATTTTAAAAATTTTAATGGTTAAAAATTAAACACCGGTACTTCCAAATCCGCCTGCACCGCGTTTGGTTTCGCTTAAAACTTCAACTTCTTCCCAATTTGCCCGTTCATGTTTAGCGATTACTAATTGCGCAATGCGTTCGCCATCATTTATCACAAAATCTTCATTAGAAAGGTTGACCAAAATTACGCCAATTTCGCCTCTATAATCGGCATCCACAGTGCCGGGCGCATTCAAAACCGTAATGCCGTTTTTTGCCGCGAGTCCGCTACGCGGACGAACTTGGGCTTCAAAACCAACAGGAAGCGCAATAAACAATCCGGTTTTTACAATGGTGCGTTCCAATGGTTTTAGGGTGATGGATTCCGAAATATTGGCACGCAAATCCATTCCTGCGGAAGCATCCGTTTCATAGCTTGGCAATGCGTGTTTCGATTTGTTGGTAATTTGTATTTGCATCATATTTTATTTTTTTATGTGATAAAGCCAGGAAACGACTTCTAAAAATTCACTTCTCCAAAAGGCTTCGTTGTGTTTACCTTCAGGATTAATTTTTGTTTTTAAGTTTTTGGGTTTAAATCCGGTTTTCAACAAGAGTTTTTCCATTTTTTGCGTGTCTTTATCCGCGTCATCACCTTCTTTTCCGCCCACCAACAAAAATAGTTTTACGTTTTTTAAATTCCCTTTTTCTTGAGTGAAATCTACAACATTTTCAGAATACCAAAATGAAGTGGACAATGCGCCAATTTTTCCGAAGGTTTTTGGATATTGAAGTCCGCCGTAATACGAAATCAATCCGCCCAAAGAACTTCCCATTAAACCTGTGTGTTTCTGCTGTTTTTTGGTTCTGTAATGGTTATCAATATAAGGTCTAAGCGTTTTCACAATAAAATCTACATAAATTGCGCCTTTTCCGCCGCCATATTTTTTATTTTCCCAGGGCGTATATTCGTTAATGCGTTCTTCGCCTCCATTTTCAATACCCACCACAATAAATCCCTTTCCTGTTTTTTCGTACAATTTATTTAAGGTTTCATCAACTTCCCATTCACCCGCATAAGAAGTTGCCGCGTCAAATAAATTTTGGGCATCGTGTATATAAATCACGTGATATTTTTTTGAAGTATTGTGATAATTGGGCGGTAAATAAATCCAAACTTTATGGCTGATTGCATTGAGGTTGGGAATGACAAATTCCTTTTTCAGCAAGAAAACATTTGATGCGGCGGTCGATTTTTTTTCAGAAGTATTTTGGGAAAAAACAACTGAGCTTGTTAACAAAATGGCTAAGATAATCGTAAAATAATATTTCATTTTTTACTTTTTAATGATGAATTTATCTTTTAATCATTGCTAAAAGTTCCTTTTTTTCATTCCAAAAAATGAGCATTGCAAAAACAAAGACCAGCAAAATGGAAACAAAATAATTTTCCCTAAAATAGGTAAATGAAATGAATGACAGCACGATGGAAACCAATAAATAACTGCCCGATTTTTTTAAATCATAAGGAACCGGATATTGCTTATCGCCAATAAAATAAGACAACACCATCATACTTCCATAAGCAAAAAGTGTTGCCCAAGCCGATGCAATATAACCAATTACGGGTATCAAAGCCACATTTATAATAACGGTAATTACTGCGCCAATGATAGAAAATAACATTCCGTAACGTGTTTTGTCGGTTAATTTGTACCAAACAGACAGGTTGTGGTAAATGCCCAAAAATAAATTGGCCAACAACACAATAGGCACAATAGCAATGGCATCCCAATACTGTTGGTTGATAAAAAGTTGTTTAATAAAATCGAGAAAAACCACGATTCCCACAAAAACCAAGGCGCCTACAATGATAAAATAGTTTAAAATGCGGGCGTAAGTTTCCCGGGCATCTTTATGGTCGGAATGGTTAAAAAAGAACGGTTCCGCACCCAAACGAAAGGCCATAATGTATAAATTCATAAAAATCGCCAGTTTATAACAGGCTGAATAAATTCCCATAGCCGTTTTATCCATCATTTGCCCGATTAAAAATTTGTCCAAATTTTCATTGATCACATAAGCAATTCCCGCGACAGCAATTGGCCAGCTGTAAATCAGCATTTTTTTAAACAGCACACCGTTAAAATGCCATTTAAACTTCAACAAAAATGGCAAGAGTAAAATTAAGGAAGCCGCACTTCCAAAGAGGTTGGCGATAAATATAAAATTAACGATAGAAGTACTTTCAAATAAGGTGTTTAAAAATTCTGGAATGTATTTACCGCTGGCCTTAAATTCAGGAATAAACTTCAAAAAAACCAAGTTAATGGCCACAATGATCCCCACATTAATCATTTTAATCGCGGTGTATTTTATAGGTCGGTTTGCGGCGCGCAAATAAGCAAAAGGAACCACCGAAACAGCGTCTATCGCCAATATGCCAATAAATAATTTGAATTGCATCGGATTTTGGCTGAAGTCGAATAAATTGGTAAAGAACCCTGAAAATGAGAAAGCAATTGCAACAAATATGATTGCGGCAACAAAAACACTGATGAATGAGGTTGAAATTATCGCATCTTTTTTTTCTTCGGCCTTATAAAACCTAAAAAAAGCGGTTTCCATACCAAATGTTATTACCACCGTAAATAAGGCAATCCAAATATAAAAGTTGGTGTTTTCTGCATAATTGCTTGCAGGCAAGGCATCGGTATGTATGCGAACCAGCAAGAAGTTAATTACTCTCGGCAAAACCGCAGCAATTCCGTAAATTATGGTGTCTTTAAAAAATCGTTTTAGCGCGCTCAATTTGAGTTTAAAATAAAAAAGTTAATGGTTAAAAGTTAAAAGTTTAAAAGTACGAAACTAATAATTTAATCTAACAAATTAATTTAAGCGGGTTTTAAAATGCGAGTTTCATAATTTTAGGAGCACATTTAAGTTAGTTTTTTTTACTTTTGGACTCTAAAAAGGTTAATAAATGATTACAAACCCTAAAATTGCCGTTTTTGGCGGCGGAAGTTGGGCAACAGCCATTGTAAAAATGTTGTGTGAAAATATGGAACAGGTTGGCTGGTATATGAGAAACCAAGCCGCTATAGATTATATTAAAGAAAATGAACACAATCCAAATTACCTAAGTTCTGCGGCACTTGATGTGAATAAATTGTATTTATCAAGTGATATTAATGAGTTGGTGCGTTATGGTGATATTTTGATTTTTGCCATTCCTTCGGCATTTTTGAAAGAGGAATTGGATAAAATAACACAAAGTCTTTCTTCAAAAATTGTGTTTTCGGCCATCAAAGGAATTGTTCCGGAAACTGGATTAATAGTGGGTGAGCACTTTCATAAATTCTTCAAAATTCCGTTTAAAAATATTGGCGTAATTGCTGGTCCTTGTCATGCGGAAGAAGTTGCGATGGAGCGTTTATCCTATTTAACCATTGCTTGTCAGGATGCCGAAAAAGCTGACCTTTTGAGCAAATACCTGTCAAGCCATTACATAAAAACAAAAACTTCGGATGATATTATTGGTACTGAATATGCTGCCATGCTTAAAAACATTTATGCCATAGCGGCCGGTATGGCACATGGATTGGGTTATGGAGATAATTTTCAGGCGGTTTTAATGTCAAATTCCGTTCGAGAAATGAAGCGTTTTATACGAAAAGTTCATAGAATGAAACGCAATATCAACAACTCTGCCTATTTGGGCGATTTATTGGTTACGGGTTATTCCGTTTTTAGCCGAAACAGAATGTTTGGAAATATGATCGGGAAAGGATACACCGTAAAAAGCGCCATGATGGAGATGAGTATGGTTGCCGAGGGTTATTATGCCACAAAAAGCGCCTTTTTAATCAATGAAAAAAACAAAGCCAGAACACCTATTATTGATGCGGTTTATGGGATATTATACGAAAATAAAAACCCAAAACAAATTTTTAAAGAACTAACGGATGTATTGGATTAATTAAATATCCCAATCAAATCAGTACTTAAAGTGCCTAAAGTTTGAAGTACTTGGAGTTAAAATAAAAATGAAATAAATTTTCATTAGCCAAAAAATCATAATTTGATCAAATACAAATAGTTTGTATGAAAAAGTTAAAAAATGAAGCGTTTACATCATTCTTAAAATTAGGAACTATTTAACTTTTGGCATTTTAGGCACTCTAAACTTTAGGCACTAATTACTTATAAAATATTTTTTTAAAAAATAACTCAATAAAATTCAAAAACAACCGCAATTATTAGTACTTTAGTACTTTAATAAATTTTTTAACAATGAAAAAAGGAACAGTAAAATTCTTCAACCAAGCTAAAGGATTTGGATTTATCACAGAGGAAACTTCAAAAAAAGACTACTTCGTACACATTTCAGGATTAATTGACAAAATTAGTGATGGAGATGAAGTTCAATTTGAACTAGAAGAAGGAAAGAAAGGGTTAAGCGCAGTAAATGTAAAAGTAATTTAATATTTATTCGTTGTCTTTAAAGAAATTAAAACCAGTCAATATTGACTGGTTTTTTTATGCAATTGAATGTGAAGTTTTTATATTTTTTTGGTTGATATATATCATAAAAACACAAATGAGCCTTTTGTAAATTTACAATCTTTTAAAATTATATTGAAAAAATTATATTGAACATTAATTTTAAACAACAGCAATGAAACCTAAAATAGGAATAATTTACTCAACGGTTGACGGACAAACGCTGAAGATTTGCAATAAAATAAGAGAAGTCCTTCAACAAAATGATCAAGATGTTGATTTAATTTCAATAGATGATTTTAATGAAGATATCACGAAATACGACAAACTCGTTATTGGGGCAAGTATACGATATGGCGTGCATAACGATAAAGTAATAGAATTTATAAAAACGAATAAGACCCAACTCGATTCCATAAAAACAGCATTCTTTTCAGTGAATCTTGTCGCCAGAAAACCCGAAAAAAGTTCACCTGAAACAAATCCGTACGTGGTTAAATTTTTTAAAACCATCGATTGGAAACCTACTGTTGTTAAAGTTTTTGCAGGAAAACTGGACTATAAAAAATATTCTTTTTTTGATAGGAAAATGATTCAATTAATCATGTGGATGACTAAAGGACCCACAAATACCGATGCTGAAATTGAGTACACAAACTGGGAAAAAGTCAATGAATTTGCGATATCACTTATTGCTTTATAGGTTTTCATTCACTAAATTTTAATTCAATTATTTTTATATATATTTACGTCATATCGGTTGCATGAAGCAGAGTAATTAAAATTAGCATACCCTAAATATGAAGATTCTACAACATTATATTCAGGATACTTTATCCTTCATTTCCGAAAATGGATATGAAACCAACCATGCTAAATTCTTAAAATCAACTGCTGTTTTTTTAGCAAAGTTATTTGACGTTAATTGCGTATTGATTGATAAATATTCACCAAAAAAACCAACAGTTACTGAAACTGCAGTTGTATATTTCAAAGGAAATTTGTTACCAAACATCACCTACAAATTAGAAAATACACCTTGTGAAAATGTAATCAACAATAAAGTATGCAGCTATTCAACCAATGTTAAGTCTCTTTTCCCAAAAGATGAATTATTGACGCAAATGAATGTCGACAGCTATATTGGAATCCCTTTATGGAGTTCAAATAAAGAGCCAATAGGATTAATTGCGCTTATGGATGACAAACCCATTATTGAAGAAAAAAATATTGAAACAGTATTAGGAATAATAGCAATAAAAATAGAAGAAGTCCTTGAAAAAATGTTTTTTGTGAGCCAATTAAATTTAAAAATTAAATCGTTAAAAATCGCAAAAGAGGTTGCTCAAGAGAATGAGGAAAAATTCAAAAAATTATCGAATCTTACATTTGAAGGAATTTTAATCCATGAAAAGGGTGTAGTAATTGATTGCAATGCTTCTTTTTTAAAAATGTTTGGATACAATCGTGAAGATTTAGTAGGCCATGATATTACAAAAATTATTTATCCAGAGAATTATCATAAAATTATTGCTGAAAATAGAACTAAAAATGAGATACTTCCTTATGAAATTGAAGGTATTAAAAAAGACGGCACTGTTTTTCCAATTGAAATAGAAGCTAGAAATATTTCTGTCAAAGACAATAAAACATTTAGAGTTGCGGCTATTAGAGACATCACGGAACGTAAAAAATCTGAAGTTGAAAACAAAAAACGCTCCATTGCGGTTGAACAAAGTGCAAATTCTATCGTTATTACTGACCCAAAAGGAAATATAGAATATACAAACTCAAAATTTACTGAAATAACAGGGTATACCGCCCAAGAAGTTATTGGAAAAAACCCAAGAATTTTAAATTCAGGAACGCAAACGAAAGAATTCTATTCACAGCTTTGGCAAACAATAGCTGCAGGGAATATTTGGAGTGGAGAATTTCAAAACAAAGCCAAAAATGGAAATCTTTACTGGGAACGAACAACTATTACACCTATTAAAAATGAAGTGGGTGAAATCTCATCTTATTTAGCCATAAAAGAAGATATCAGTAAAAATAAAGAAGATGAAGAAAAGTTGTTAAAATCAAGTGCAGAAATTGAAAAAAGTGAGCGAAAATTTCGTGAACTTTTTGAAAAATCGGGGGATGCCATATTAATCATTAAAAATGGAATCTTCACGGATTGTAATCAGGCAACTCTTGACTTGCTGGGTTACAAGAAATTTGAAGATGTTATAAATTCCCATCCCTCAAAATTATCACCTAAATTACAGCCAGACGGTTTAAAATCTTTTGAAAAAGCAGAAGAATTAATAAAAATTACATTAAAAAAAGGCACACATCGTTTTGAATGGTGGCATTCCAAAAGCATTGGAGGCATATTTCCTGTTGAAGTTTTACTGACCACCATTGAGAACGAACCAAATAATCAAGTAATTCATTGCGTTTGGAGGGACATTACCAAGCGTAAACAAGCTGAGCAGGACTTACTAATAGCCAAAGAAAAAGCAGAAGAAAGTGACCGGCTAAAAACGGAATTCATTCAAAATATGTCCCATGAAATAAGAACCCCAATGAACGGTATTTTAGGCTTTTCAGAATTATTGGATAACCCTATTTTATCAGTTGAAAAAAGAAAACACTTTATTGAAATTATTAAAAACAGCTCCAACCAATTGCTGCATATTATTGATGATATTTTGGAAATTTCGGAACTTGAAACGAAACAAGTTAAGGTGGTAGAAAACACGGTTTGCTTGAATGACTTTTTATACGAATTGTTTACTGTTTTCAATATAAAAGTAACAAAAAATGAAACTTTTCTGATTTTAAAAAAGGGACTTTCAAACCAAGAAAGCACCATACTTACCGATAAAAATAAGCTGAATAAAGTTTTAAGCAATTTGCTGGAAAACGCCTTAAAATTTACAATTAGAGGCACAATAGAATTGGGATATTTACGAAAAGGAAATGAACTGGAAATTTTTGTAAAAGACAGCGGAATTGGAATAGACCCAGAAAAACAAGAACTCATTTTTGAACGATTTTCACAAGCAGAAAAGGACTTATCCAAAAATGTTGGAGGATTAGGGCTTGGACTCTCCATCGCAAAAGAAAATGCCGAGTTGTTGGGCGGAAAAATCTCAGTAATTTCAAAGTTGGGAGAAGGTGCCGCTTTTTTTGTTAACATACCGTATAAACCGATAAATTTGATTTTAAAAATTAAAAAAGAAAAAGAAAACCCCACTGTGAACAAAGAAAAATATACCATTTTAATCGCAGAAGATGAAGAAGTAAATTTTATGTTTTTAGAAATATTACTGGTGGATAAAATTAAACTTTCCTGCAATATAATTCACGCTAAAGACGGATTGGCAGCTGTTGAGTTTTGTAAAAACAACCCAGCCATTGAATTGGTTTTAATGGATATAAAAATGCCAAATATGAATGGGAACGAAGCGACAAAACTGATAAAAGAATTTCGCCCCAACTTGCCCATAATTGCGCAGACAGCTTATTCAACAACTGAGGAAAGAGAGAACGCAATTTTAGCAGGTTGTAATGATTTTATAACAAAACCAATTAGCAAAGGCGCCTTGAACGATGTGATAAACACCTATTTATTCGCGAAGAAAATAAAGGAAACACCTTAAATAATTAACAAGAAGTTATTTTAAAGCGCTAGTTTAAACTAAAATAGCAGACAAGATGGCGTTGGAGAATCTAAACTATTTAAAAAAGTTAAATACCCAGTTTTTCTGTCTACACTAAAAACACCAATATTTTTGCTTCTCTGGTTGGCAACCAACAAATAATTTCCGTCTGGAGATAACGTAAAATTGCGTGGCCAATCTCCATTGGTGCTTAAGGTTTGTGTTTTTTGAAGTTCCCCGTTTTTTTTGTTTATTTTAAACACCGCAATACTGTTTTCTCCTCGGTTGGATCCGTATAAAAACTGTCCGTCTTTTGACAAATGAATATCGGCACAAAAACTTTTTCCGTCAAATCCAGCATTCAATGTGGTGATGTTTTGAACAAAATCGTAGCTGTCTTTTTTCTTCTTCAATACAGAAATTGTAGAATTTAATTCGTTGATCACATAGATAAATTTACCTTTTTTTGAGATTTCAAAATGCCGCGGTCCTGCATTGTTGGGAACTTCATAATTGGCTTTTAATTGAAATTTATGATCGGCATTTGCCAGTTGATATTGGGAAAAATTGCTGAGGCCAAGGTCGGCAATAAAAAGGTTGTTTTTAAAAAATTTGGCCGAATGTGCGTGTGATTGCTTAGCTTCTTTGTTGTGATCTATGACTTGTGTTGCGGGTGTAATTTCGCCATTTTTTGATATTGAATGCAAAGAAACAGTTCCACCGGTATAATTGGAAACGGCAACTTTGGAATTGTCTTTATTCAACTGAATATGGCAAGGATGTGCACCGTTGCTGCTCACTTTATTGATAAATTTGAGCGTTCCGTCTTTTTCTGTGGAATAAGCATTTACAAAGCCGCTTTTTGCCCCTTTAAAGTTGTCAACTTCGCCAACCGAATACATAAATTTTTTGTCGGATGAAAAGGTGATAAATGACGGATTTACGGCTTCAATAGCCAATTTTTTATTGGTGAGTTCACCAGTTTTCAAGTTAAAATTGTAAAGATAAATTCCTTCACTGTTTGCGTCTGTATAAGTGCCAACGTACAATGGAATGTTTTGGGCAGTTGCAAGAATAGAACTAATCAATAAAACAGCTAAGAAGTATGGTTTCATCTTTAAATTTTTATTGGATATTTACTTTGCTAAGATACCTCGCTTATTTAACAAAGGAATCATACGTAATGCGCTTTCTTTTATGGTTCCTTTTTCAAACAAGTATTTTTTGTCGAACATCGCATTTCCTTCAAAAAAGGTAACATTAAAAAAATTGGAAAGTTTTAAAACAGCTTCTTGAATCAATTCAACTTTTGCAAAGGATTTTGCAGGAAGTTTTTCAATTTTATGACGTAATAATGAAGTTTCTGTCAGTTGGTCTTCATCATAACCTTTTGAAACTACCAACACCATTTCTAAATCAACTTCTTTATTGTTAATGATATAAGCATTCCAATCTTCACACTGAAAAATGTCGTTGTATTCTTTCACAATGGCCATAAAAACCTCAGTAACTTCGGGAATTTGGATGTCGGTTTTCATTCTTTTGATATCAGGAATCAGGTATTGGGTATTAAAATTTTTAAGTTACTTATAACATTTAACTTTTTAACTTCTAACGAACGTAGTTTAATAAACCGATTTAAACTGTTCTAAAAATCGAACGTCGTTTTCGTAAAACATTCTGATATCAGGAATTTGGTATAATAACATCGCAATGCGTTCAATGCCCATTCCAAATGCGTACCCAGAATAAATTTCAGGATCGATGTTGGTGTTTTTAAGCACATTTGGATCTACCATTCCGCAACCCATAATTTCAAGCCAACCTGTTCCCTTGGTAATTTTATAATCGGTTTCTGTTTCCAGTCCCCAATAAATATCAACTTCAGCGCTTGGCTCTGTAAACGGAAAATAAGAAGGGCGCAAGCGTATTTTGGATTTTCCGAACATTTCTTTGGTAAAATACAACAGCGTTTGTTTTAAATCGGCAAAAGAAACGTCAGTGTCAATATACAAACCCTCCACTTGGTGAAAAATGCAATGTGCACGTGCCGAAATATCTTCATTTCTAAAAACGCGTCCGGGAGAAATGGTGCGAATTGGCGGTTTATGACTTTCCATATAACGCACCTGAACAGATGAAGTATGCGTGCGCAATAAAATATCTGGGTTTTTTTCAATAAAAAAGGTGTCCTGCATATCACGTGCCGGATGGTATTCGGGCAAATTCAATGCGGTAAAATTGTGCCAGTCATCTTCAATTTCCGGACCTTCAGAAACGGTAAAACCAATGCGTGAAAACACATCGATAATTTTGTTTCTCACCAAAGATATTGGATGGCGCGAACCCAATTCAATAGGTTCGGCAGGGCGCGTTAAATCACCATAAATCCCTTTTTGCTCGCTCGAATTTTCTAACACTTCCTTTAACTGGTCAACTTTATCCTGCGCTGCATCTTTTAACGTATTTAATGCCTGTCCAAACTCTTTTCTTTCTGCTGGAGCTACGTTTTTAAATTCAACAAATAAATCGTTAAGCAATCCTTTTTTGCCTAAAAATTTAATTCTGAAAGATTCAATTTCATCTTTGGAAGTGGTATTAAATGCCAATACTTCACCAATCAGTTCTTTTACTTTAGCTAACATTATACAGAAAATTAGGATGCAAATTTACATAATTTTATTTTTATAAAATTGAATTAATCTTTTGAAAAACATTAAAATTCACGGTGAAAATGATATCTTGCATTTGAAAATAAATGTCCTTAAAAAATGAACAGAAATCCGCTGCCCGATTTAAAGAATTATGAGTTTGAAGAGGTTGCATTTAACCAATTAATGCAAAACAGAATTAACAAAGTGCTCATAGTTTGTTCTAACTACGATTATTATATGTTGGAGGAAGACGGCCGGATTGACGAACGTATTTTTAATGAATATATGGCGCTGAATTTAAGATATCCGCCAAGTTTTATTCACGCCAACTCCGCCAAAAGAGCGATAGGAATGTTGAGTTCCGATAAAATTGATTTGGTTATTACCTGGTTAGATATTGGCAACTACAAGGCTTTTGAAACTTCAAAATTGATAAAAGAGTCTTTTCCCACAATACCAATTGCTGCCCTAAGCCATTATTCTTCTGAATTAAGAAAAAAAGTGCTGAGCGAAAATACAGGAATTATCGATTTTGTATTTCATTGGAACGGCAATGTTGACATTTTTTTGGCCATTATAAAACTTACCGAAGACCGGATGAATGCCGAAAAGGACATCAATCAAATTGGTGTTAAGGCCATTTTGCTGGTGGAAGATTCCTTGAAATTTTACTCGAGGTATTTGCCCATTATGTACAAAATTATATTAAAACAAACGCGTTCATTTATGTCTGAAGGCTTAAATGAACACAGGGCAATGATGTTGATGAGAGGCCGTCCAAAAATTTTGCTGGCAACAAACTATGAAGAGGGATTGTCTCTTTTTGAAAAGTACAAGCACAATTTGTTGGGGATTATTTCAGATGTTAGTTATTTTAAAGATGGAAAACGAGATCCTGATGCAGGGTTTGAATTTTTAAAATATGTAAGAAGTTTGGAACGCTATTTTCCGTTTTTGGTGCAATCTTCAGATAAAAATAATGAAAAATTGGCGCTGGAACTGAAAGGAAAATTTTTATACAAGCACTCTGAAACATTAGGCAAGGAAATAAAAAATTACATCACTAAATATTTTTCGTTTGGGGCTTTTGAATTTTGGGATCCTTTTCAAATGAAAGTTTTGGCAACGGTAGAAGATTTAAACAGTTTTCAAAGAGCATTAACTACGGTAACTTTAGAGTCTATAGTTTATCATGCCAAAAGGAGTGAATATTCAAAATGGTTAAGGTCGAGGGCGCTTTTTCCATTGGCCAATTTATTTAGCAATGTAGAATATGAGGATTTTGACGATCCGGAAGAAATCAGAGATTTTTTACTTAGAGCCATTAAAGCCTATCGAATATACAGATCAAGAGGCGTTATTTCAAAATTCAGCAAAAACACTTACGATGAATATTTAGGGTTTGCGAGAATTGGAGAAGGATCTTTGGGAGGAAAAGGGAGAGGCTTGGCATTTATAGATTCGTTTTTGAAACGCCATAAATTGTTCAATAAATACAAGGAAGTCAATATTTGTATTCCACGCACTGTAGTGTTAAGTACGGAAGTATTTGATGAGTTTATGGAAAAACATGAACTGATAGGATTTGTGGCCGATTGTAATGATGATGAAGAAATATTAAATAAATTTATTTCAAAACCATTGCCAAAATGGGTAATAGAAGATATTAAGGTTTTTTTAAACGTAAGCAAATCACCTATTGCAGTGCGCTCTTCCAGTGTTTTGGAAGATTCCCACTATCAACCGTTTGCCGGCGTATTTTCTACCTATATGATACCAAATACAGACAAAGAAAGAATGGTGGACATGGTTGCCAGCGCCATTAAGTCGGTTATGGCATCTGCTTTTTTTCAAAACAGCAAAATATATTTAAAAGCAACTTCCCATACCATTGAAGAGGATAAAATGGCGGTGATTTTACAGGAAGTTACCGGAAAACAATATGATGATGTTTATTATCCGAACATTTCCGGTGTTGCCCGTTCCATAAATTTTTATCCGATTGACCAGGAATTGCCCAATGAAGGTACTGCAAATATTGCGTTAGGGTTGGGTGAAATTATTGTTGGCGGCGGAAACACTTTGCGATTTTCGCCCTACCATCCAAAAAAGGTGCTGCAACTCTCCAATCCGGGCTCTACCCAGCGCGACACGCAGCAATATTTTTTTGGATTAGATATGAATCCTGACAGTTATGTCGCTTCAACCAGCGAAGCCATCAATAAAAAGAAAATTTCCATCAGAAATGCCGAAAAACATGGTTCTTTAAAATTTGTGGCTTCCACCTACGATTTACAAAACAACATCATCAAACCCGGCGTTTTACACGATGGCATTCGCGTGATTACTTTTGATAACATCTTAAAATACAACACCTTTCCGTTACCCGAAATTCTGCAAGATTTATTGCGTATTGGGCAACGTGAAATGCGAAACCCTATTGAAATGGAGTTTGCCGTAAATTTGGATGTTCCGCAGGGGCAGCCAAAAGAATTTAGCTTTTTGCAAATCAGGCCTATTATTGAGAGCATCGAAACCCTGAGCACACTTCCTGAGAAGTTTGATGTTGAAGATACCATAATTTATTCGGAATCGGCTTTGGGTAATGGAAATTATGAGAATATTCACGATCTTATTTACGTTAAACCTGAAACTTTTAACGCTGCAAATACAAGAAAAATAGCCGAAGCTGTTGAGCAAATCAATAAAAAATTCGCAGAAAAGGACAAAAACTATATTTTAGTCGGGCCCGGCAGATGGGGTTCAAGCGATCCATGGTTGGGAATTCCTGTGATTTGGCCGCAAATAGCATCAGCCAAAATAATTGTGGAAGCCGGACTTAATAATTTTAGAATTGATCCAAGCCAGGGAACACACTTTTTCCAAAATTTAACGTCTTTTAAAGTGGGTTATTTAACCATAAACCCTTTTATGGATGATGGATTTTTTAATTTGGATTATTTAAACAAACAAAAGGCGATTTATGAAGATGACTATTTAAGGCATGTTCGTTTTAAAGAACCATTAACCGTTATTATCGAGGGAAAAAGCAATAAGGCAGCAATTTTTAAGGAAGGGATTAAGCCAAACAGGTTTCAAAATTCCTCAGAAAAATTAAACGACGATGTGCCTCCTGGAGGTTTTATGTAAAAAATCAATTTGAAAATTTAGAAAGAATGGAGGGAAAATCCGTTGTTTTTATAGCGCAAAAAGGTCTTTTTTGCGCTATTTGTTTTTATTCAGCGAAAACGTTTGAGAAAAATGCGAAAATAAAAAATAATTGACCTTTTTTTAATTAAAAATTAATATAATATCCGTAATTTTGCACCTGATTATTTAAATATTTAATAAATTTCACATACGATTAAACTATATTATTATGAATGTAAAAAATATATTGACTAACCTTGAAACCAAACATCCCGGTGAAAAGGAGTATTTGCAGGCTGTTCAGGAAGTGTTAGAATCAATTAAAACAATTTATGATGAAAATCCTCAATATGAGGCTGCTAAAATTATTGAACGATTGGTAGAACCAGACCGAATTTTAACTTTTAGAGTTTCTTGGGTAGATGATGAAGGAAATGTTCAGATCAACTTAGGACACAGAATACAATTTAACAATGCAATTGGACCATACAAAGGTGGTATCCGTCTTCACCCAAGTGTAAATTTAAGCATCCTTAAATTTTTAGGATTCGAGCAAACATTTAAAAATGCCTTAACAACGTTGCCAATGGGTGGCGCTAAAGGAGGATCTGATTTCAATCCGAAAGGAAAATCAGATGCGGAAATTATGCGTTTTTGTCAAGCCTTTATGTTAGAGTTATGGCGCGTTATTGGCCCTAACCAAGACGTTCCCGCAGGAGATATTGGAACAGGTGGTAGAGAAATAGGCTTTATGTACGGAATGTATAAAAAATTACAATTTGAAAATTCAGGTGTTTTCACCGGTAAAGGGTTAAATTGGGGCGGAAGTTTAATAAGACCGGAAGCAACAGGTTTTGGAGCAACTTATTTTACAAATGAAATGCTTTCAACAAAAAACGACACTTTTAAAGGTAAAACTGTTTCTGTTTCAGGTTTTGGTAATGTGGCTTGGGGTGTTGCCCTAAAAGTTACCGAACTTGGAGGTAAAGTAGTTACCATTTCTGGTCCTGACGGTTATATTTATGATGAAAGAGGTTTAGATGCCGAAAAAATCGATTATTTATTGATGCTTAGAGCTTCAAACAATGACATCGTTTCTCCTTATGCTGAGGTATTTCCGGAAGCTAAATTTGTTGCGGGTAAAAAACCTTGGGAAGTTGCAGTTGATATTGCAATGCCTAGCGCAACCCAAAATGAATTAAATGGTGAGGACGCAAAATTATTGATTGCAAATGGCGTAAAATATATTGCAGAAGTATCCAATATGGGATGTACTCCTGAAGCGATTGATTTATTTCACAAACATAAACTTCCATTTGGCCCTGGAAAGGCAGTTAATGCAGGAGGTGTTGGCGTATCTGGTTTAGAGATGTCACAAAATGCAATGAAATTAAACTGGACTGGTGAAGAAGTAGATGCCAAATTGCATCAAATTATGTCTTCTATTCACATTGCCTGTACAAAATTCGGAACTGAAAATGATGGATACATCAACTATGTTAAAGGAGCGAACATTGCTGGCTTTATAAAAGTTGCCGATGCGATGCTAGATCAAGGTATTATCTAACATACATTTAAAATGCAAAAGCCGGTCTAAAATTATTTTAGACCGGCTTTTTTTATGCTTAATTTGTAATTATTCCGATTTTGAACCTTCGAATTGTTGCTCTTTTAACTTAAACAAGATATTGAAAGTAGTTAAACTTCCGTAAATTCGGGTAATGTATTGTTGCAAATCAACTTTATCCAAATCATCTAATTTGCTCGAATTTATTTTTTGTTCCATCACTCGCAATCGATCTCTTACCATCACAATTTTATGAAAAAAGACATCGATTGGAATTTCTTTGCTGGCCAATTTTGGGTCTTTCGGTTCCATAACCAATTTTCCGCCTTTCCATCGGTCGCCCAAATGAACAACTTCCGAAATGTCTGACCATTGTTTCAGCATATTTTTTAAGGCAGCTTCAACATCATAAAAACTGACGGTATCCACCTCACCTTCAACACATTCAATTATTTCAAACTTGCTGTCAATGGCGATGGTTTCCAATCCGTTTTCAATAAATGTCACCCAATAGTCTTTGGCGCTCACGTTGGTTACCACGCCCAATCCAAATTCTTCGTGTTTAATTCGAGATCCAATTCCCAGTATTTTCATTTTTGAAGTATTAATTTAACAAATAGAGTCCGAAAATAGTTAAAATAAAATAAATGGCAATAGTCATGGCACCAGCATAATCTTTTGCCAAACGTTGTCCAATCAACAACATAATTAAAGTAATGGCAGCGAATTCCAGTCCAACTTTTGCCACAGTTCCATCACCTTCGGCAAAAATATAATAACCGCCAATAAGCATTAAAATACTTGCTCCGATTTCAAAAATCAACAAAGTCATCAATAAAAGCGGAACCATGTTTTTAAGCGGGGAATTTTTAAAATGGCCAGTGATAAAACCCACGTTTCCTTTCCAGTCGGTCAATTTATCGATGCCCGATTGTAAAAAAGTGATGATCAAAAACAGTAAAACCAATATTTCGGCGGAGTGATTGTTGAAAATAGACATCATAAATAATGAGTTTTTAATCTTCTTTAATATGCAGAAGTCGGGTTAATTTTATGGACAAATCGAGTAAAATTATTTTGGCGTTTCCGTTGCGTTCTATATGGTAAATGGCTTCATTCAATTCCTTGTCAATTTCAATAATATTGCCGCTGTGCACAAAAGGCGCAAAATTTTTCAGGTTGAAATTGGGTGTTTTCGGTTGTAAAAACACCAGTGAATCCGCATTGTAATTCAGCAATAACGCCTGCCTGAAAAATTGCAGGCAATAGTTTAAAAATCGTTTCTGGGTTTCCCTTCCGGTTTTTGAAATGGTGTCGCTCCATTCAATCAACAATTGAATTACGGCGGCATTTCCTTTCGCTTTAAACGCGGCTCTTACCCAAGTGATAAACCATTGTTCAAATTGTTCGTCGGAAGTGTCGTTGTGCAATAAATGCAGCGCTTTGTTAAAATCTCCATCAGCCTGAATGGCAATTTGTTCCGCAATTGGCGGGTCGGTGCCCTCTATTTCAATCAAGCCTTTTACAATGTCATTTTCCGACAATAAAGGAAAATGTAAGACCTGGCAACGCGATTTTATGGTTGATATAATTTGGTCTTCGTTTTCGGCAATCAATATAAATACCGTTTTCTCAGGAGGTTCTTCCAGTAGTTTCAATAATTTATTTGATGCTGAGGCATGCATTTTGTCGGCCATCCAAATAATCATAATTTTAAAACCGCCTTCGTATGATTTCAGTTTTAAGGCTTTTACAATCTCTTCGGCCTCGTCAACGCCAATTTGGCCTTGTTTATTTTCAACGCCGATCGATTGCAGCCATTCAAATAAATTACCATAGGGATTCAACGCCACAAAACTTCGCCATTCATCCAAAAATAAATTGCTTACGGGCCTGCTTTTTACCACTTCATTGGTTGCCACTGGAAAAGCAAAATGCAAATCGGGATGCATTAATTTCGAACATCTCAAATTGCATGATTCCACGTCGCTGCTGCCTTTGCATAAAATATATTGGGCATAGGCAATGGCAATCGGCAAAGTTCCCGTGCCTTCTTTGCCAATAAATAGTTGCGCATGGGAAATCCGCCCGTTATCGGTAGATTTCATCAAGTGATTTTTCAAATGCGTCTGTCCTAAAATTTCTGAAAATTCCATTGAAGCGAAAGTAAAACTTTTTTTCTTTTTTAAATCTTTTCCAAACGCAATCTTTTAATTTTTCTGTTATGGATTTGATTATTTGTTTTAGACTTTTCAACTTCCGTCTTCAGTCTTCGGTCTTCAGACTTTTGTTGTGAAATCGCTTTCGTAAAAAACTATAACCCTGAACCTAAATTCCCTTATATTTGTGGTATAAATATTTATTAGAGATGAAAACACTACAAGACATTAATTTTAAGGATAAAAAAGCATTGATTCGCGTTGATTTTAACGTGCCTTTAGACGAAAATTTTAAGGTGACTGATGCCACCAGAATTGCCGCTGCAAAACCAACAATCGATAAAATTTTAAAAGATGGCGGGGCGGTTATTTTAATGTCGCATTTGGGAAGGCCAAAAGGTGTTGAAGCCAAATATTCCTTAAAACACATTGTTGATGAGGTTGCTCAAATACTTGAAGTTCCCGTGAAATTTGTTTCGGATTGTGTTGGTGAAGTAGCGGAAAAAGCTTCAGCAGATTTAAAAATGGGTGAAGTTTTGTTGCTTGAAAACTTACGATTTTATGCAGAAGAGGAAAAAGGCGATGAGGCATTTGCCAAACAACTTTCAAAATTAGGAAACGTTTATGTAAATGATGCGTTTGGAACAGCTCACAGAGCGCACGCTTCCACCACAATTGTCGCTAAATTTTTTCCTGAAAATAAATATTTCGGCAGTTTGATGGCGCAAGAAATCACCAGCATAAAAAAGGTATTGGAAGACAGTGAAAAACCTGTTTTGGCGGTATTGGGCGGTTCAAAAGTTTCTTCAAAAATAACGATTATCGAAAATATTTTAGATAAAGTAGATCATTTAATTATTGGCGGAGGAATGAGTTTTACCTTTGTTAAAGCGCTTGGAGGCAAAGTTGGAAATTCAATTTGTGAAGACGACAAACAAGAATTGGCGCTTGAAATTTTAAAGAAAGCCAAAGAAAAAGGCGTTCAGGTTCATATTCCTGTTGATGTAATTGCAGCGGATGATTTTAGCAACGACGCAAATACGCAAATATGCGATATCGATAAAATTCCTGATGGATGGCAAGGATTGGATGCCGGACCAAAATCGAGAGAACTTTTTCATAAAGTGGTCATGGAATCTAAAACCATTCTTTGGAACGGACCTGTTGGTGTTTTTGAAATGGAAAATTTCGCCAATGGAACCATTGCTTTAGGAAATTCTATTGCTGAAGCCACAAAAAATGGCACTTTCTCTTTAGTTGGCGGCGGAGATTCTGTTGCGGCGGTTAAACAGTTTGGTTTTGAAGACAAAGTAAGTTATGTATCTACCGGAGGCGGCGCGATGCTTGAAAGCTTGGAAGGTAAAGTATTGCCCGGAATAGAAGCGATACTAAAATAAGTTTTATTTTTACTGTTTATTTGTTGAATCGTTTAACTGTTTAAAAGGTAAATTTTTAAACATAAAAATATTAAAAAAACCATTTTCTGCAAGTTAGAAAATGGTTTTTTATTTTTATACATTTGAATTCGATAATCACAGAGCTAAACAAATACACGATTTCACAGTTAAACAGTTAAACGATTCAACAAATAAACAACAACAATGAAATACACCACGCTGCCAAATACCAACATAAAAGTGAGCAAAATTTGTTTGGGAACCATGACATTCGGACAACAAAATACCGAAAGCGATGCCCATGAACAATTGAATTATGCAGTTGAAAAAGGCATAAATTTTATTGACACTGCTGAAATGTATTCAATTCCCGGAAAAAAAGAAACGCAGGGAAGTACGGAACGGTTTATTGGAAGCTGGCTGAAAGATCAAAAAAGAGAAGAATTGATTGTGGCTTCCAAAGTGGTTGGCCCAAATGATTATTTTAAGTATATACGAGAAAATTTAGGCTTTTCAAAAGAAGTGCTTCACGATGCTTTGGAGAAAAGTTTAAGCAGGTTACAAACTGATTACGTGGATCTTTACCAATTGCATTGGCCGGAAAGAAATACCAACTTTTTTGGCAAACGGAATTATAAACATGATGAAAATGAAAAATGGGAAGACAATTTTAAAGAAGTCATAGAAGTATTGGACGGATTCGTTAAAGCTGGGAAAATTCGCCATTACGGCGTTTCCAACGAAACTTCTTGGGGATTAATGAGGCATTTAACGGAAAGTAAAGTCAACAAAACAACACGCTGTAAAAGCATTCAAAATCCGTATTCATTATTAAACAGATCTTTCGAAATTAATTTGGCTGAAGTTGCCCAACGTGAAAATGTTGGTTTGTTGGCCTATTCTCCATTGGCTTTTGGCATGTTGTCGGGTAAATACCTTAATGGAAACCTGCCTGAAAACACGCGATTAAAATTATTTCCTGCATATTACAGATACAGCAGTGAACAATCAAAATTTTTAACCCAAAAATATGCCGAATTGGCGAAGGAATTAAACTTGAGTATGGCGCAAATGGCATTGGCTTTTGTGAATCAGCAACCTTTTTTGACCTCAACAATTGTTGGTGCAACTACGATGCAACAATTAAAAGAGAATATTTCAAGTATTGACGTAGCGCTTTCCGAAGAAATCTTGAAAAAAATCGATGAAATTCACGAACTGCAGCCAAATCCTGCACCGTAAAAAAGTTAAAAGTTGAGATGTTTAATCGTTTAACTGTTTAATCGTTTAGTTTTTAAAAACTTAAAACTAACTAACAAACTGAAACCAAGAACTAAAAACTATATTAGTATCCCAGTTTTTTGCGAACTCTTTGTAACACTTCAAAAGCGACTTTACGTGCTTTTTCTGCGCCGATGGCCAGGGCTTCATCAATTTCCTTTAAGTTGTTCATATAATAATTGTAGCGTTCTTTTTCAACAGCATATTTAGCAACCAACAACTCGTAAAAAGCTTGTTTTGCGGTTCCGTAACCGTAATTTCCGCCTTCATAATTTGCCCTCATTTCAACAATTTGCGCAGGTGAAGCGATCAATTTATACAAGGCAAATAAATTACAGGTGTCCGGATTTTTAGGCTCTTCGAGCGGTGTGGAATCGGTTTGGATTTTCATGATTTGTTTGCGCAATTCTTTATCGGATAAAAATAAATTGATGATATTTCCGCTTGATTTACTCATTTTTCCGCCATCAGTTCCGGGAACATACATGGTCCCTTCCTGTATTTTAGCATCTGGCGGAACCAAAGTATCACCCATTTGATGGTTAAATCTGTTGGCAACATCACGCGTCATTTCCAAATGTTGCAACTGGTCTTTTCCAACAGGAACTATTTCCGCATCATACAATAAAATATCGGCAGCCATCAACATTGGATAAGAAAATAAACCGGCATTTACATCTTCCAGCCTGTCGGCTTTGTCTTTAAAACCATGCGCCAAGGTTAAGCGTTGGTAGGGAAAAAAACAGCTTAAATACCAAGAAAGTTCAGTTACTTCAGGAATATCGCTCTGACGATAGAAAACGGTTTTGTTTACATCCAAACCAAAAGCAAGCCAAGTTGCGGCAGTGCTATAAGTGTTTTGACGTAATTCTTCTCCATTTTTTATTTGGGTTAACGAGTGCAAATCGGCTATAAATAAAAACGAATCGTTGTTCGCATCGTTCGCCATAGTAATTGCGGGTATAATAGCCCCTAATAAATTTCCTAAATGCGGTGTTCCCGTACTTTGAACGCCTGTTAAAATTCTTGACATTATTTCAAATTTAAGGAGCAAAAATACATATTTCAAAAAGAAAATAAGAATAGAATTAAAAATTACTATTTTTGGAGCTTATGAACCGAGCATTCCAAATTTTGAATTATAAAATAATGCTAAATAGCGAACAGCATATGCTACAGCTAAAAAAATAAAATGATAGCATATGAACCGAGCATTCCGAATTTTGAATTATAAAATAATGCTAAAAGGCGAACAGCATATGCTACAGCTAAAAAAATAAAATGATAGCATATGAAATTTTTTAGGTACCTTTTTATCCTTGTTTGGCGCATCTGGTTTTATTGTTGGTTATTATTAACCATAATTCCGGTTTTTCCAGTGTTGTTGGTAGTCACCTCTTCTGAAAAAATGTATCCTGCCTTTTATAAAATTGCCAGGGCCTGGGCCAAAACCTTGCTTTTCGTGATGGGTTTTAAAATAGATTTAATTGAAGAGCAAGTTTTAAAAAAGGAAAAAAGTTTCATGTTTTGCCCTAATCATACTTCTATGATTGATGTTTTCGTTATGCTGGCAATTACAAAGAATCCCTTTGTTTTTGTGGGAAAAATCGAATTGACAAAAATACCGATCTTCGGATTTTTTTATAAGAGAACCTGTATTATCGTCGACAGAAGTGATTCAAAAAGCAGAAATGCTGTTTTTGATAAAGCCAGAATAAGATTAGATGGTGGCCTTGATATTTGTATTTTTCCGGAAGGATTGGTGCCGGATGATGAAAGTGTGGTGCTAAGCGATTTTAAAAATGGCGCATTCAGACTGGCGATTGAATATCAAATTCCCATTGTGCCTATTACCATGTACGACTGTAAAAAACTATTTTCCTATACTTTTTTTAGCGGAAGTCCCGGAAAATTACGCGTAAAAGTGCATTCATTTATCAATACAGAAGGACTAACCATAAAAGAGGGCAATTCATTAAAAAAGCAAACTTTTAATGTTATTTATAATGAGTTGATTGATGATATGAAAGCGTAAAAATAATTGGTTGGGCGTTCCTTCGGTCGGGTCTTCACTACTCGCTTCCCGAAAAATCGGGAGAGCTCAAACATGTCGTTCAATCCCTAACGCAAAAAATCATCTTCTTATCAAGCTTAAATTTCCGCGTTTTTCTCGGTATTCGCCATATTGATCTGTATACGTCACCAAGTACCAATAATCAGTTGCCGGAAGCCTTTCTCCATTGTAAAATCCGTCCCAGCCATCGCCATTCAAATCAACATCAGCAACCAATTTACCAAATCGATCGAAGATATAAATAGCCGATATTCGGATGCTGTTTAAGTCATTTCCAAGCACTTTCCATGTGTCGTTTTGTCCATCGCCATTGGGCGTAAAAAATTTGGGAAACCCTAAAATTGCGATGTCCAATTTAGAAATGCCACAGTTGGTTTTGTCTCGCAAATACAGAAAGTGAATTCCTGGTTCTAAATGTTCAAAAGAGGTCCCGTCCTGAAATTCATCAAAACGATCAAGATTAAACTCATAATTGCTGATATTCGGAAAAATATTAATCATAATTGAGTTGTTATCAGAATCATCAACGACAGTAAGATTGTTCAAATTTATCGGAGAAGTTGCAGAAACGGTATTTCCCAAAACTTCCAATTTCACCTCCGTTCTGGTTGGCGTTGTGCACCCGTTTTCGGTGGCATCAATATAATAAGTTGTTTTTGTGGATGTTGGCGTTGTTGTAAAGGAACTTCCTGTTTCAAAAGGAAATCCGCCAGTTGGCGTGGCGTACCAGTTAATTGTTGCGGTTGCTGATGATGCAGTGGCATTCAATGTTCCTGAATTTCCTTCACAAATAGTAACGTTTGGCGCTGATATTATGGACGGAATAACATTAACTGTAGCAATTACTGGCGTTCTTTTTCCCGTAACACAGCCATTTTCCGATGCCAAAACATAGTAAGTTGTGGTTGCCGAAAGAATCGGTGTTGGAAAATTTGGCCCCGAATGTAATGGTGTTGTGCTGGTTGAAGAATCAAACCATAAAACGGTTGCGCCTAAAGTTGCAGTTGCCGATAAGTTAAAAGTTCCTACACCGCATCGCGTTGCCGGTGTTGTTGCAGTTATTGCAGCCACAGAAATTGTTGTGCTTTCCGGAAGTTTCAAAACGGGATCACCAAGCGTTCCTCCATATTCAACAATGTAACCTTTGGGCTGATAATCGCCCGTGGCTGCACCAGTATTGCTTAAATCGTTCCAGGAACCTGGTTTGCCAACACCGGGAGCGGTGACGTGGGCATAATCTTCATCTCCGGCTTGATTAGGTTCACCACTATTCCAAAAGGCAAAATTTGGTGTTGAGCCATTTATTCCACCATTCCAAAAAACGGTGCCGTTTTCCGGACCTGTAACCCATTTCCAAGTTCCTTCAGAAGCTGCGTCACTTCCGCCAATCCAGCCTGCGCCTGCAGCTTGTTCCCCGGAAAGTTTTGCTTCTTCCGCAGAGGTAATGGTCGCCAAATAGCCCTTTAATCCATAATAAGTTCTCGCTTCGGCAGCAGTTTTTGCATTTTGCCAAGTAATTCCTACATCAGAAACATATTCATAAAAATGGCCTGTTGATGGCAGGTAATTGGCATCTCCAATGGTGAATGAAAATTTTTTTTCGCCCGAAACGGTTGGTGAACTGCTTTCAAAAACGACATCCTTAACAGCGGCGACAATATCTATATAAGTTGCAGTTGCCGAAAGGGAACTTTTCAAGGTTAATTTTCCTTCAGAAGCATTCCAAGAGGCTGTAATATTGGGATGAATTCCCGAAGGAAGAGTTAATTTGTCTTCTCCGTTTTTATATCCTTCAGAAACCTGAATGTAAAAAGCAGCGACTGTTGTGTCGTCCGGGTCGGTAATATTAAAAGAAGTAACCACTTTCATTTGGGTCAAGGGACAATAAATTTGATCTCCGCTTGCTGAAATGTTAGGTGCAATATTTTGTGACCAGCAGTAATTTGTAAAAAACAAGGCCAACAGGGAAAAAAACAAGATGCTATGTTTTTTGAACGGCATGAAGAATGGGTAATTTTTATTAAGATGTAAAAATAAGCAATAGTTTTTAAGGGGAAAGCTTGTTTTAGTTAAAAAAAATTGAATTAATTACTTAAAAATTAATAGTTAACAGTGGTGCGGAAGACGTAGCTTACTATTTTTTCCAAATAATTTTTACCGCTGATAAATGCTCCAGCTCCAAGTGAATTTCAGGCAATTTATGAAATCCATTTTTTAGGTAAAACGGAACAGGTGATTTATAGCCATCACCATTTTGTTTTAAATAATCGGTTTTGTCAATTACCCAACCGTTAAGTTCCGATTCCCTTTTTTTGGCTTCATTCAATAACATGGTTCCAAAACCTTTTACGTGAATTTCGGAAGCTAAAATCATGGCGAACCACTTTTCAGTATTCCTGTCAAAATCAAAATACCAACCTTTTATAGCGCCATTTTTGTTGATTAAAAGCATGTGATGCTGGTTAGCTAATGCATTTAAATAATTTTCAAAATCAGAAAGGCTTTTGTGTGTCAAATTTTTTGGATATTCAGCATTCCAAAGTTCAAAAACTACTTTTATTTGAGAATTGTCAAGGCAATTTGTTATTATTATTTTAATCATATAATAATTGATATTGGATTAATGTTACCAACTTTAAACTAAATTGTATCCGGTTCAATATGAATTAAAACATCATTTATTTCTGGCAATTTCTGCAACAATTCATCCTTTAATCGATGCGCTATTTTATGTCCTTCTGAAACACTAATTGCTCCGTTTACAATTAAATGAAGATCTACATGAAATGAAATTCCAGCCTTTCTCACCAGGCATTTTTCTGTATCAATTACCCCTTCAACACCCACAGAAATCGTTCTAATTTCTGATACCAAATCGTCATATAAATGTTCGTCCATAATTTCGCCGAGTGCCGGTCTAAAAATTAAGTAGGCATTGTAAATAATGAATCCAGAAGCAAATAAAGCCGCCCAGTCATCGGCTTTTTCATAGCCTTCACCCATAAAAATGGCAATAGATATTCCAATAAACGCCATTAACGACGTAATTGCATCACTCCTGTGGTGCCAGGCATCTGCTTTTAGAGAAGAGCTTTTTGTCTCATTGCTTTTTTTGGATACTACCCTAAAAAACAATTCTTTTATCACCACAATTATAGCCAAAACCACCAGTGTATATTTTTTAGGGGCTATTTGTGGCGTTTGCAGATTCTGGATACTTTCATAAGCAATGATGGTTGCGGATAAAACCAGAAATCCAACCACGGCAAACGTAATTAAAGGCTCTGCCCTTCCATGGCCATAGGGATGATTGCCATCGGCTGGTTTTGTGGCATATTTTAGTCCAAACAAAACTAAGATGGAAGAAAAAACATCGGTGGTAGATTCAATAGCATCAGCGATTAATGCGTAAGAATTTCCAAAAATTCCGGTAATTCCTTTGGCAATGGCAAGCAAAGCATTGCCAACAATGCTGAAATAGATGGTGTTAATTGCTTTTTGTTTGTTCGTTTTCATTTTTGTTGAGGTGTTCAAATTCAATTTGAAATGCCCTATTTTTAGCGGGTAAAGATAAGGATTTCATCAAGTATCATTTAGATTAAATTAAATAAATACATATGATAACAGCAATTTATTATATGAATTATGCAATTATAATGTTGAATTTTATTTGCATTAGGGATTGAAGTGAAAATCCTTATTAACGGTTTTTCACCGTTAATAAGATTGAAACGTAAAGCCTGGTCGCTTTTTCAGCGGAATGCCCAAATTTTAAATCTGCCTCCGGAAGGCAAGTTTTCAACCTACTAAAACCACTTTTTCTTTTTAAAATAGAAAATCATGGAAACTGCCAAAATCAGCATAACGCCCAACATCATAAAGTAACCATATTTTAAATGAAGCTCAGGAAGATAGTCGAAATTGGTTCCGTAAACACCGGCAATAAAGGTTAACGGAATAAAAATTACAGAGAAAACGGTTAAAAATTTAATAATGTCATTCAGCTTGCTGCTTATGGTGGTGTGATAAACCTGAAGTTGGTCGGCAAGAATTTCACGATAGCTTTCCAATGACTCAATGGCCTGGTTAACATTGTTTTTTAGATCTTCAAAATTTACAAAAACTTTATCCTCCAATAATTCCGAATCCAATTTTAACAGTTCAACCACTATTTCACGGCAGGGTTTAATGGATTTGTTTAAATAAATAATTTCCTTCTTAAAATTGTTGATTTCCTTTAGGGTAGATTCCTTTGCATTGTTCAGCAAATATATTTCCAGCGATTCAATTTTTTCGCCAATTTGGCTTATGATATAATTATAATTGTCAAAAACAATGTCCATTAAAGCAAAAGCCAAATAATCGGTCCTGGCGCTTCGAATTCTTTTTTTGTTTTTCCGCATTCGTTCTCTTATGGGATCGAAAATGTCGCCTGTTTTTTCCTGGAATAACAGTAAAATATGTTCTTTAATAATAATTACAATATTTTCAGAAGAAATGAAATTTCGTTTTTCATCATACTGCAACATTTTTAAAGAAATATAGAGGCAATTGTCATATTCCTGAATTTTTGGACGCGCATGGGTATTCATGACATCGGCAAGAATTAGTGGATCCAACTCAAATTTGCTTGCAATCTCATCCATAATTTTTACATCATGCAAACCATAAATATTGAGCCAGGTGGTGGTGGCCGTTTTGTTGAATTTCACCACCTCATTTACATCTTTTGCTATAAATTCATCAAGATTTTCAGAATCGTAATCAATAACTTCCAAAATAACATCCTCACTTTTTTTCTCGCCTTTAAAATGGATTTCATAGGGCGACAATCCTAAATGTTCTTTTTTTGTTTTTAAATACCTGGCCATATTTATTTGAAATTATTAAAGGGTTTACAAACTTTTTACAAGCTGAAATCTATCTGACTTTCAAAAAAAGAAAGCGATTAAAATTAGTCAATTTTGTTTTAAAGTGCTCATTTTATTGCATGAAATCAATTTACGGAGTTGCGCTATTTTTTTCTTAATTCATAAAGATCTTTACGTCTTTCTTTCAAATTTCTGACGGTTCCCAGTTGATTTAATTCTCTTAGGGAATCAATATCCACATCGGCAATTAAAATCATTTCAGTATTGGCAGTTGCTTCGGCTTTAATACCGTTGGTTGGAAAGGCAAAATCACAAGGCGTAAACACCACGGATTGCGCATATTGTATGTCCATATTGTGGACTTTCGGCAAATTTCCAACGCTTCCGGCAATGGCAACATAGCATTCGTTTTCTATGGCTCTTGCCTGCGCGCAATTTCGAATCCTTGAATAGCCATTTTGCGTGTCTGTTAAAAATGGGACAAACAATATGTCCATTCCTTCATCGGCCAAAAGCCTTCCAAGCTCTGGAAATTCGACATCATAACATATCAAAATACCTATTTTTCCAGAATCGGTATCAAATGTCTGAATTTTGCTTCCGCCTTGCATTCCCCATACATTGGCTTCATTTGGCGTGATATGCAATTTTTCAAAACGTTCTACTGTTCCATCTCTTTTGCACAAATACCCAACATTGTACAATTTAGCATCAACCATTTCAGGCATACTTCCTGTAATGATATTGATATTGTAAGAAATGGCAAATTTTGAAAATTTATCAACTATGGCTGAAGTATGTTTTGCAAGTTCCCGGATGGCTTCAGACTCTGTTAAATGGTTATTTTCAGCCATTAAAGGGGCATTAAAAAATTCAGGAAAAAGCGCAAAATCAGACCGATATCCAGAAACCGAATCAACAAAAAATTCAGCTTGCTGCAGCAATTCATCTAAATTTTTATAAGCCCTCATTTGCCATTGTATAAGTCCGAGACGCACTATTTTTTTCTTGGTGGTGGCTGAACTTAGGTCTTCTTCTTCATAGTAAATATTGTCCCATTCCAACAGCACCGCATAATCATTGGATGCCTTATCGCCTTCAAGATAATTTTTTAGGATTTTTGCCGGGTGAAAATCATTTGAGATCTGAAAATTAAATACAGGGTCATGAATCTCCTTTTTCTTCACTTTATCAATATATTCTTTTGGGGTAAGTTTATCGGAATACAAGTGATAATTGGGAATTCTGCCGCCAAAAGCAACGCCTCTAAGGTTTAGTTTCTCACACAATTCTTTCCTGTAATCATAAAGTCGCCTACCCAAACGAAGTCCGCGGAATTCAGGTTTAATAAAAACATCAATGCCATACAACATATCACCATCAGGGTTATGGGTGTTAAATGTATAATTTCCAGTAATTTGCTTGTAAGTATGAACCCTTTCAACCCTGCTATAATCCACCATAATGGACAATGCGCAACCGGCAATTTGATTGTTTACTTTTATAACAACCTGGCCTTCAGGGAATCGGCTAATAAGCGATTCCATTTGGCGTTCACTCCAAAAAGCATCGGGAATACCGATGTAGGATTCAATCATCGCTTTTTTAAGTTCCTGATAATCGTCGATGCTTAAAAAAGACAATTCAATATTTTCTATTTTTTTCATATTTGAAGGGAGGATTTGCTGCTGTTTGCACAAAAGAAAATCATAAACAGCCTATTTTGGTAAAAATACGATTTTTTGGGAGATGATTAATATTGAGAATGAGGATTTTAAATGTTTTGGGCCTGCCCGCCTTTTTGGTGGGCGTTCCCGCTAAAAAGCGGTCGGGCTTTCCGCTGTAAGTCCTCGTCACGCCCAAAAGCGTGTCTGTGGGCTTTACGCTTCAATCCCTAACGCGAATTCAAATAAAAATTAAAAAACCGCCTCAGTTATGAGACGGTTTTTTAAAGTGGAGAAGATCGGGCTCGAACCGACGACCTCTTGGCTGCCAGCCAAGCGCTCTAGCCAACTGAGCTACATCCCCAATTTTTTAATTTTCAACCTGTGGCTTTCTTGTTGAAACCTACATTTAAAATGTAGTGGCGCAAAAATACATAATTTTTTTAAATGTGTTTGAAAATTTTTAAACGTTCTTCTACGATAAATTATTAAATCGAAAAAATTTAGATAATGTTTAGTTACCGAATCATTTTGAAAATTCCTGCACCATAAATTTTAACGTCGCTTTTTTGAATGCAAAACCAATATTGTAAAGATTGTTACTTTTTAAGTCCTATTTTTCCTTTAAATTTGTAATAAATAATAAAAAATCATGATCAATAAAATTGAAGTAAGCTGGAAAGGCGAAATGCTTTTTGAATCTGTGGCACCTGAAGGAAAAGTTATGATTGATGCCGCTGAAGAGTCTGGCGGACAAGGGAAAGGATTGCGCCCAAAAGCAATGATGTTAACTTCTTTGGCGGGTTGTACGGCCATGGACGTTGCTTCTTTATTGAAAAAAATGCGTGCTGAAGTTGAAGATTTTAAAATTGAAGTGGAAGGAAATCTTACTGAAGAGCACCCAAAATTTTACGATAAGGTAAAAGTTACCTATCTTTTCTTCGGCAAAGATTTTCAAAAAGACAAAATTGAAAAAGCAGTAAATCTATCTGTTGAAACTTACTGCGGAGTGATGCATATGTTCAGACAATTTGCCGAAGTAAGCATCGAAATTCAATATATCGATAAATAAAGTTTATTTGTTGATGTGCTTATTAGTTTAAAAGTTGAAAAGCTCAAGGCAATTGGCAATTGGCAAAAATACCAACATACCACAATCCAAAATACTAATAGACTAAAAATTGCTTACTTTTGGAAAAAAGCAATGCTATGCGATGGAAATTAAAACCGGAAACAAACCGGGAAATCACTTCAAAACTAGCCCAGGATTTGGGAATCGAATATACGTTGGCCAAACTGTTGGTTCAGCGAAATATTGAAACCTACGACCAGGCCAAATCCTTTTTTCGCCCCAATTTAAAAGACCTTCACAATCCTTTTTTAATGAAGGATATGGACAAAGCTGTTGAACGCATCGAACGTGCAATGACCGAAAACGAAAACATTTTGGTATATGGTGATTATGATGTGGATGGCACCACGTCCGTTTCCATGCTTTCATCCTATCTAAAAACATTTTATCCAAATATTGCCACTTATATCCCAGACAGATATGCCGAAGGTTACGGCATTTCCTTTTTGGGAATCGATTTTGCCCAAGACAATGACATTTCTTTAATTATTGCGTTGGACTGTGGCATAAAAGCGATCGATAAAGTGAACTATGCAAAAGAAAAAGGCATCGATTTTATTATTTGCGACCACCACCGTCCGGGAAATGAAATTCCTGATGCTGTTGCGGTTTTAGATCCAAAACGTACCGATTGTGAGTATCCTTACGATGAATTGTGCGGTTGCGGTGTGGGTTTCAAGCTAATTCAGGCATTGGCAAGCAAGAGAAACCAAACCATAGACGATTTGGTACCTTATCTGGATTTGGTGGCGACAGCCATTGCTGCAGACATTGTTCCCATCACCGGAGAAAACAGGATTTTAGCTTATTTTGGGTTGCAGGTAATCAATTCCAATCCGAGAAACGGCATAAAAGCGATGATTCACCAAATAAAAAAGGCTGAATTGAACATTACCGATGTGGTGTTTATTATTGCGCCAAGAATTAATGCCGCAGGTAGGATTAAACATGGAAATTACGCTGTTGAATTGTTGACCGAACTGGACTTTGATTCGGCCGTTAAATTCGCTTTGGAAATAGAACAAAACAACAACGACCGTAAGGATTTGGATAAATTAATTACCAGTGAAGCCTTGCTCCAAATTGAAGAAAATAGTGAGCAGCATAATTATTCAACAGTTGTTTATGCCGAAAATTGGCACAAAGGCGTTATTGGGATTGTGGCTTCCAGACTTATAGAAACTTATTACAAACCAACCTTGGTTTTCACAAAAAGCGGCGACAAGTTGGCGGCATCGGCACGTTCCGTAAAAGGATTTGACGTTTATGAAGCGCTGGAGCAATGCTCAGAATTTATTGAGCAGTTTGGCGGACATAAATATGCGGCCGGACTCACTTTGAAAGAAGAAAATTACCAAAATTTCAAATTGAAGTTTGAAGAAGTTGTAAAAAACACGTTGCCTGAGGAATTGAGAACGCCCGAAATTGCGATTGATGCAGAAATTAGCCTTTCTGAAATTACGCCTAAATTTTTCAGAATCATGAATCAACTGTCGCCTTTCGGTCCGCAAAATATGAAACCCGTTTTTATGTGCGGTGGATTGCGGGATAACGGCTATGGCAAGAAAGTTGGCTCAGACGAAACGCATTTAAAACTGAATCTTTTTGAAGGCACCAACCAAACTACCTACAACGCCATCGGTTTTGGCATGGGCGACAAACATGAAATCACGCAAAATAAAAACGCGTTTAAAGCCGCTTTTTGCATCGATGAAAATGAGTGGAATGGCTATAAAACGCTGCAGCTTTTGCTGAAAGATCTAGAAGTTGAAAGTTGAAAAGTTATATGTTAAAAGTTAAATGTTTTTTTAATCCAAATCAAACTCCCTTTCCTTCGGAAAGGGTTGGGGATAGGATAGTTAAATGTTATAAAAATTAAATTTAAACGATTAAACAGTTATGCGATTAAACAATAAAAAAAACAGATAGAGAATTTTTCCCCTACCTGTTTTTTATGATTTGGTTTTTAAATTACAATGTTTCTTTCAGCCATTTGAAAAATTCACGTTGCCAAACCAAACTGTTCTGATTGTCTAAAATCCAGTGATTTTCTTCAGGAAAATATAATAATTTACTTTTGAGGCCTTTCAATTGTGCTGCCTGAAAAGCTTCCAATCCTTGTCCGATTGGCACCCTAAAATCTTTTCCGCCCTGAATGATCATAATAGGCGTATTCCACTGGTCAACTTTTTCTACAGGGTTGAATTCAGTATAGGCTTTTTGCGCATCAACATTGTTTTTATCCCAATAAGCGCCACCCAAATCCCAATTCACAAAGAACAATTCCTCCGTGGTTCCGTACATGCTTTTCCAGTTGAAAATACCATCGTGAGAAATAAAACTTTTGAATCTTCCTTCATGAATTCCAGCCAAATAAAATACGGAATAACCGCCATAACTTGCGCCTATGGCACCCAAACGATTTGCATCCACATAAGGTTCCTTGGCCATTTCATCAATGGCAGATAAATAATCCTGCATATTTTGTCCGCCATAATCCTTGCTGATTTGTTCGTTCCACTCCACCCCATAACCCGGCATTCCCCTTCTGTTTGGCGCAACAATAATATAACCGTTTGCTGCCATTAACTGAAAGTTCCATCGTAAAGAATAAATCTGGCTTAAAGCGCCTTGTGGTCCGCCCTGACAGTATAAAATCGTAGGATATTTTTTTGCAGGATCAAAATCTGGCGGATAAATAATCCAGGTCAGCATTTCTTTGCCGTCTGTTGTTGTAATCATTCTTTTTTCAACCTTACTCAACTTAATCGTATTGTAAAAAGCGTCGTTTGAATGGGTTAATGGCGTCATTTTTCCGTCTTTTAAATTAACGGTGTATAACTCAGGCGCATGGTTCATATCTCTTCTGCTCACCACAATCGTATGTTTTGATTGGCCCACAATGCTGTGAACATCAAATTGTCCGTTTGTAATTTGTTTCAGCGAGCTGCTTTTCTTTCCTGAAACAGGAATTCCGATTTCAAACAATTGAACTGTTCCCAAAACCGGCGCCACAAAATAAATTTTATCGCCCTTGTCTTGCCACACAAAGCTGTCAACGGTTCCGTCCCAGTTTGCGGTTAAATTGATGGAAGCGCCATTTACAGTGACAATAATGTCTTTTTTATCCGATTCATAACCATCTCTGCGCATTTGCAGCCAGGCCAATTGGCCTTTGGAAGAAAATGCCGGATCTGTGTCGTAACCTTTGTTTTCGGAAGTTAAATTTGTGGTGGTTTTTGTTTCCAGATTGTATTGGTAAATATCGGTATTGGTGCTGGAGGCATAAGCAGCGCCGCTTAATTTTTTAGACACATATAAGATATTTTTGCTGTCGGGACTCCACAAATAATCTTCAGATCCGCCAAATGGTTTTTGCGGACTGTCGAAAGGTTCTGTGGCCATAATATCGATTGGTTCAGAAGCAATTTCTGTAATCGGTTGATACATGATATGGCTGTAAGCGCCGTCTTCCCATGTGTCCCAATGTCGATAATTGAGTTCGTCATAAATTTGAACATTTGAATTGGAAGCATCCGGATAAAATTCTTTACCTGTAATGTTTTTAAGTTTTACTTCCGCAGTCGAAATTTTGTATTTGCCATCGGGCGAAACACTTTTATCGGCAATTAGCGCTTTATAATCAGTAATTACCTGAATATCTCCACCGGCAATTGGCATTTGATAAGTTGTGGTTGATTTGCTGTTTGTTTCTAGGCTGTAACCGGTAATGCTGTAAATAAGGCTGTTGCCATCTTTGGTGAAACCTATTTCTGAAACTTTGTTGAGTTGAAGAAGCTTTTCTGGTGTCATTACCTCTTGGGCCGACATCACAAAAAACGCAAATGAAAATAAAAAAGGGATTACTATTTTATGCATAATTTTTTCTTTTTGGGTTTTATGAACTTAATCAACAAATTTATTGATTTTAATTTTCATTTCTGTTGGTGAATTTGTAATTATTTACCTTTTTTTGATAAGATATAATGATTATAAATAGCAATTCAATTTGCGTTAGTGATAGCAGCGACATACTTTTTTGAAATGCAATGAAAAAAAAGATATAGCGGATAGCGCGACCTGAAAGGAAACGCCCACCGAAAAGGCGGTCAGGCTCAAAATAAATGGTTTAATCGTGTAATTGTTTATTTTTGATTGAGATGCCAAATACTTAAAAAACCTCCTTTATCAGGTACAAATAAACCGGATAATGATCGCTGTAGCCACCTGTAAATCCGCCATTTCCAAAACTTCTGAAAGGATAGCCTTTGTATTTTCCGGTTTGTGTGGTTAAATATTGCGGCTTAAAAATGGCCGGTTTGTACATTTTATAGGACGAAAAGTCGTTTGTGGTTGTTAACAACGGCGAAGTAAACATAATTTGGTCGAAGAGGTTGATATTGTCCCTATAAGCCAAGGTATTTTGTCCGCGTTTAAACATATCTTCCATTGGGTTATAAATGTCGCCATCTTGCACCTCCGATTTTTTGGCTTTCGTTTTTAAAATGTTTTTCAGGCTGCTGTTGCTGGGGTCATCATTTAAATCGCCCATCAAAATAATTTTAGGATTTGCATCAGTTTCTTTTATTTTGGCGATTATTTGGGTATTTAAAAACGCCGCTTTTTCTCTCTTTGATCGGCTTTTTGCTTCACCGCCAAGTCTTGAAGGCCAGTGATTTACAATAATATGAATGAGCTCGTCGCCCAAAT
This sequence comes from Flavobacteria bacterium RIFCSPLOWO2_12_FULL_35_11, assembly GCA_001800975.1. GTDB lineage: Bacteria > Bacteroidota > Bacteroidia > Flavobacteriales > Flavobacteriaceae > Lutibacter. The sequence goes on from MGWK01000011.1 coordinate 37,088, forward strand.
AGCCTGAAACCAACAATTGGTCTCGAGTATAAATGCGATAGCCGTCATCGCCCCACAAACGCAATTCAAAAATTTCGTGATAAATGGGTTTAAAAAAGTTTGTTTGATACAAAAATCCCACATCAATGCCTCTGATATCGGGAGAATCGTAATGAATTATGCCATATTGTTTGTCCTTTAAAAAGGAAGTGTTCACCAAATCTTCCAAAACACCATAATTTTCAATTTCTGCAACGCCAATAATTACCGGACTGTTTTTGGCTTCTGCCAAGCCAATTTCAGAAAGCACTTTTGCCATATTGTTCAGTTTCAGCTGATAAATAGCAGCACGGTTTTCTTTAATTTCCATTATCGGACTGGTTTCGTCAAGTTTTAAAGTGTCGTCAACAATATCAAAAAGGTTTTCCAAATTGTAAAAAGCGATGGTTTTGATGTCATATTTTTTTTGGCTGAAAGCAGCCTGAACCACCATCAAAATAAGTAGCACAAGAAGTGTTAGACGTTTCATAGCATTTTTTTAAGCGACTAAGATAGGAACAAATTATAAACGAAATACTTAGCAGAATGCTATATTTCAATAAGATGTCGCAATTATTTTTTTGATTTTTGGCGATGGTAAGCTAAAAAAGACTAATTTCATTAAAAATTGTCTATGAAAATAATAGTTGTTGCCGCTATTGTATGTCTTTTGTATGCCATTAATTCAGGTGCACAAACCCTTTCTTCCATCAACGGAAAAGTTGTTGAAGCCACTTCTGAAGAACCTTTAAAGGGTGTTTCCCTAAAAATTGCGGCACTTAATATTTTTGCGGAAACGAATTTAAATGGAGAATTTATCCTTGAAAATATTCCTCTTGGAAGTTATACGCTACAAATTAGGTTCGAAGGTTACGAAACGCAAGATTTTCCTATCAATATTCTTGACGCGAAAACCTACGAATTAGGCGCTATTTTTTTGCAAAAAGCGATTGTTGAAACTACTGAAACAAGCCTTATTTTCTTAACGGAAGAGGATTTATTGGATGAAGAAGGAAAAACCTCCGATTATATTGCGGGATTGTTCCAGTCTTCCAAAGATGCCTATTTACAGGCCGCAGTTTTCAATTTCAGTCAGGCTTGGTTTAAGGTTCGCGGGTACGATTCCAGTTACGGAACCATTGCCATCAATGGCATTGAAATGAATAAATTGTACGATGGCCGTCCGCAATGGAGCAATTGGGGAGGATTGAACGATGCGTTTAGAAATCAGGAATTTTCCAATGGAATTGCGGCTTCCGACCATGCTTTTGGCGGCATTTTGGGCGCCACAAATTTCAGCACCAGAGCATCTGATTATCAGGCGGTAAAAAAAGTTTCGGTTTCTTCAACCAATAAAAGTTATACCGGCCGCGCGATGGCGACTTACGCTTCCGGATGGAACAAAAACGACTGGGCTTTTGTAGTCTCTGCCTCGCGAAGAATGGCGCAGGAAGGTTATATTGAAGGAACTTCTTATAATGCCTGGTCGGGGTTTTTGGCGGTGGAAAAAAGATTCACCAAAAACCACAGCTTAAATTTTACGGCTTTTGCAACGCCCAATAAACGTGGAAAATCGTCGCCAAATACCCAAGAAGTGTACGATTTAAAAGGTTACCAATACAATGCTTATTGGGGAAATCAGGAAGGCGACAAGCGGAATTCGAGAATCAAGGAAATTTTTGAACCAGTTTTGATGCTCAGCCATTTTTATGAAAGCGAAAGCACTACGATAAAATCTTCCTTGGCTTATCAGTTCGGGCATATGGGCAACAGCCGATTGGGTTATTTTAATGCGCTAAATCCCGACCCGACGTATTGGAAATATTTGCCGAGCAATTTTTTGAGATACCCTGAAAATCCGGATTACACAAATGCTTATTTAAGCGAACAGGAATTTTTGAAAAACGGACAAATAAAATGGAATGAACTCTATCAGTCAAATGCCGACAATGGCAATTCGCTGTATTATTTGTATGAAGATCGGGTTGATGACACGCAATTTTCGGCTAATTCGCTCATCAACGCAAAATTTAACGATCATCTGAATTTCAGCGGAGGCGTTTCCTTCAAAAATTTAAAGTCTAAAAATTATGCAAATATGCTGGATTTGTTGGGCGGAAACGGTTTTGTGGATTTAGACCAATATGCCCTGGGCGATGCACAGCAAAACGATTTAAACAATCCGAACCGAACCATTCTTGAAAACGACAAATTTCAATACAATTATAATGTGAATGCTTTTACGGCAAGCGCTTTTGGGCAAGTTCAGGGAACTCAAAACAACTTCGATTATTTTGTGGGATTGAACGTAATAAGCACCAATTACCAGCGGGAAGGCTTGTTTAAAAATGGCACTTATTTTGAAAATTCCTTCGGAAAAGGAGAAAAACAAAAATTTATGGATTTCGGCCTAAAAGCAGGCGCCACCTATAAAATCACGGGGCGACATTTGATCATCTTAAATGGCGCTTATACCACAAATGCGCCCACCATTAAAACCGCATTTTCCAATTCACGGGTCAATAACAGCATCACGCCCGATTTAACGAGCGAGAAAATTGTTACCGGAGATTTAAGTTATGTATTTCGGGCGCCAAAAATCCAATCCAGATTAACGGCTTATTACACCAAATTTAGCGATGCCATAGAAACTTCCTTCTTTTTTGCGGAAGGTTTGTTGGGAGATCAGGCCGATTTTGTGAACGAAATTATTACAGGTGTCGACAAAACGAATATGGGCGCGGAATTAAGTTTCGAATATCAGGTTTTGCCAACCGTAAAACTGCTTGCTGCAGGTTCTGCTGGGCAATTTACGTACAGCAACAATCCGCAATTGTACTTGATTTCTGAAAGTTTTTCAGATTTAAACAGCAATTTCGGAACGGCTTATTTGAAAAATTACCACATTTCCGGAACGCCACAACGTGCCTATTCTTTTACTTTTGAATACCGCGATCCGGCTTATTGGTTTTTTCAGATAAACGCCAATTATTTGACCAACAATTACCTTGATATTTCTCCATTGCTGCGAACCAATAATTTTTATCTGGATTCCGACAGCGTGCCTTTTTTGGATGATGAAACCGGTTTGCAGGTTACCCAGGAACAGGTTGACCATTTGTTGAAACAGGAAAAATTTGACCCAACTTTTTTGGTGAATGCCGTTGGCGGAAAATCGTGGAAAATTAACGACTATTATCTCGGGTTTTTTATGGGCATTAACAATATTTTGGGGGAATTGTTTAAAACTGGCGGATTTGAGCAATCGCGGAAATCCAATTATCCCGAATTAAAACAAGACAAACAATTGGAGAAACCCATTTTCGGACCAAAATATTGGTACGGCGGAAAGACCTCCTATTACCTTAACTTATATGTAAGATTTTAAAAATTATCGCTATGAAAAATAATAAAAAAACACTCAAAACAGCACGATTTCTTCTATTAATTTTCCTTTTTGCCGGCTGTGTAAAAGATGGGGATTTTGAAACGCCAAATGTGGATTGCAACGAACCGCAACTTACGGCAACAACCACGATTCAGCAGGTAAAAGAAATGTACAAATTTGGCGTCGGAAGCATTATTGAAACCGATATTATTATGGAAGGATATGTGGTTTCCAGCGATAAATCTGGGAATATTTATAAGTCAATTTCCATTCAGGACAAACCCGAGAATCCTACTGCGGCAATCAAAATTTCCATCAACCAAACCAACATTTATACCCGATACAATGTGGGACGAAAAATTTATGTGAAATTAAAAGGTTTGGCGGTTGGTTACAGTTTTGGAAGCGTGCAAATAGGAAAAGCTACTGGAACTGGTTTGGAAGGTATTTTAGGGTCGGAACTCGATAAATATATTGTGCGTTCCTGCGAAGTTGCCGAAATAATTCCCAAAAAAGTTGCGATTGCAGACTTGAATAAAGACCTGCTGGAAATGCTTATAGAAATTGAAAATGTTCAGTTTAAATCGAGTGAAATTGGACAAACCTACGGAAATGCCGACAATACCGTAACCGTAAATCGGGTGCTGCAAAGTGTTGACAATTCCTGCACTTTTTTGGATGAAGTTATATTAAGAAATAGCGGATTTGCCAGTTTTAAAAACAAGATGCTTCCCGAAGGAAAAGGAAGTGTCGTTGCTATTTTTAGCAATTATTATGACGATTTTCAATTGTATTTGCGCGATACGGACGATGTAAAATTAACCGAAACACGGTGCGATGCGTCCAATTCGTTTCTGCCAACTATTTCTTTGGCGGAAGTTAGAGAAATGTACCAAGGAACCATGGTTGAATTTGGCGTAAGCAACAATTACGTAGTTGAAGGCTATGTGGTTTCAAGCGATGAAAATGGAAGTTTTGAGAAAAAATTGGTGATACAGGATGCTGTTGAAAATGCAACCGCCGGTATTCAGGTGTTGGTTGATTCAGAAATATTGTTTGAACAATACAACATAGGCGACAAGGTTTTTGTGAAGTTGAATAGGCTTTATATGGCCAAAAAAGACGGCATTTTAACCGTCGGTTTTCCAAAAGGAACTGCTATAACCGAAATTTCAGCAACTCAAATTGGAGATTTCATTTACAACAGCGGTGAAAATTTTAGCATTATTCCCAGGGAAATTTCAATTACTGAAGTGTTAAATCCCGCTTTTGAAAATACGTTGGTAAAAGTAAAAAATGTACAATTGGTTCAAAACGAGCTGGGTTCGGCGTTTACCTATTTCAGCGGCACCAACAACGGATTTCGAACGTTGGAAACCTGCAACGAATCCACAAAACTATCGGTTTTCACCAACGGCAAAGCCACTTTTGCAAACGAATTATTTCCGCAGAGAAAAGGAAATATCACCGGTGTTTTAAGCAATGTTCTTGAACTGAGAGCTGTTTCCGACGTTCAGTTTTCTGAAGCCTATGCAGCTTGTGAGGTTTTTGTCCCAAAAATCATGATTACTGAAGTTGCAGATCCAAAAAACAATGTTTCTGCGCGATTTGTGGAGCTTTACAATGCAGGAAATGGCGAAGTAAATTTAACGGGCTGGAAACTGAATAAATATTTGAACGGAGCGACAACGGTTTCCGGTTCTCCGTTGGCATTGACAGGCATCGTAATTCCGCCTGGCGGATTTGCCATTATTGCCGGCAGCGAGTACAAAATATTGTTTAATGACACCCCAAACATTGAAACAAGTTATATTTCAGGAAACGGCGACGATGTATATGAATTGATAAACAATACCGGCGCAAGAATGGATATTTTTGGAGTTATTGGCCAAGACGGAAACGGCACAAATTGGGAATATTTAGATGGAAAGGCGACAAGAAACTTAACGGTTTCTGCGCCAAATCCTATATTTACTATTAGCGAATGGGGTATTTATTCGGCCGCTTCAAATGCGAATATTACAAATCCGAATTCACCGCAAAATGCGCCAGAGGGTTTTAATCCAAGAGTGAGGTGATGTTTTTATTTTGATGCGAAATGTAATTTTATTATGCTACTTTACAAGTCTGCGCAAGGCAGCCCATTGTTTCAACATTTCCCTTGAATCCTGCGCCGGATAGCCCAACACTGTTTTACCAGCTTCAACATCATTCATCACACCAGAACCGCCTGCCACCACTGCGCCCGAATGAACGGTAACGTGGTCTTTAATGGAAGCGCTACCGCCAATAACAACGCCGTCGCCAAGCGTAACAGAACCTGCCAAACCGCTGTGGCCAGCCATAATGCAAGAGCGTCCCATAATGCTGTTGTGCGCAATTTGCACAAGATTGTCAATTTTACAGCCATCTCCTATTTGTGTGGCGCTAAACTTGCCTCGATCCACGCAAGAATTTGAGCCTATTTCCACATAATTTCCAATAACCACATTGCCAATGTGCGGAATTTTAACCAAGCCCCTGCCGTCTTCACTGGCACAATAGCCAAATCCGTCTCCGCCAATGCTCACGTTGAGATGAAAAATGCAAAAACTGCCTATTTCACTGCGTTCCCTAATTACGGTTCCTGACCAAATCACCGTTCCATTTCCAATGCTGGTTTCATCAAAAATGGTCACATTTGGATACAAAACTACGCCATCACCCAACACCACGTTTTTTCCGACATAACAGTTTGCCCCAATTTTACAGTTTTTTCCAATGGTTGCTGAAGCATGAACAACCGCAGTGGCGTGAACTGCTTCCTCAAAAACTGGCGAATCCGGACTGAATATTTCCAGCAACCTGGCCATTGCCAAATCGGCATTTTTTACTTTGATCAAGGCGCGATTTTCGCCGGGTTCAAAGTCCAGGTCTTCATTCACAATTGCCGCACAGGCTTTTGAGGTTTCCCACAAACGCACATATTTTTTGCTTCCTATAAATGAAATATGGTTGTTGCCGGCCTTTTCCAATTGTTCCGGTCCGCTTATTTGGTGGCTGGTATTTCCAACCAAAGTGCCTTTTAAGAGCTGGTTGATTTCCTTAACTGAAAATGTTTTCATGGATTTTCTTCGGTATAAAGTTTCATTGGTTTTTATTGATTTTGTCTGATAAAAACCGGCCGCAAATTACAATAAAATTTGATTGGAAGAGAAGTCGGATTAAATTTAGGATTTACGATTGCTTTTTCTTGATGAAACCAGCAATCAATTTAAATAAAAGCCCGCAACACAAAATCAAAATTGAACTTGGTAATTTGTATCTTTGCGTATTAAACGAAAAGACATCAAATTGGCAGAAACTATTTTTTGCTTCAATTTTTTAATATAAATATAGCTTCCGGCTATTTTGATTATGACTGAAATTATAGAAGATAATACGGAAAAAGTTGTTTTGATTGGGCTGATTACGCAATATCAAAATGAAGAGAAATGCAATGAATATTTGGACGAGCTGGAATTTTTAACGCTCACCGCAGGCGGAATGGCCGTAAAAAGATTTGTCCAAAAGTTAGATACGCCCAATCCAAAAACATTTATCGGAACCGGTAAATTGGAGGATGTGCGCCAATATATTGAAGCCAACAACATTGGAACGGTTATTTTTGATGATGAATTGCGGTCCTCCCAACTGCGAAATATTGAGAAAGTGCTGAACGTTAAAGTGCTGGACAGAACCAACCTAATTCTCGATATTTTTGCGGCAAGAGCGCAAACAAGTTATGCAAGAACGCAAGTTGAATTGGCGCAATGCCAATATTTATTGCCTCGCTTGACCCGACTTTGGACCCACTTGGAACGTCAAAAAGGGGGAATTGGATTGCGTGGTCCGGGTGAAACCGAAATTGAAACTGACCGACGAATTATTAGGGACAAGATTTCCTTGCTGAAAAAAAAACTGGAGATTGTGGACAAACAAATGGCCGTTCAACGCAAAAACCGAGGAAAAATGGTGCGCGTTGCTTTAGTGGGATACACCAATGTTGGGAAATCAACTTTGATGAATGTGGTGAGCAAAAGTGAAGTTTTTGCCGAAAATAAATTGTTTGCAACCTTGGACACGACCGTTAGAAAAGTGGTGATTAAAAATCTTCCGTTTTTGTTGACAGACACTGTTGGCTTTATCAGAAAATTGCCTACACAGTTAATAGAATCGTTTAAATCTACCTTGGATGAGGTTCGGGAAGCTGATTTGTTGCTTCATGTAGTGGATATTTCACATCCAAATTTTGAAGATCATATGGCTTCCGTAAACAAAACTTTGGCCGAAATTGGAAGTGCCGACAAACCAACCATTATTGTCTTTAACAAAATTGATGCGTTTACGCACCAAACTATTGAATCGGATGATTTGGTGACCGAAAAAACGGAAATTCACTTTTCTTTGGACGAATGGAAAAAAACCTGGATGAACAGGCTAAACAACAATTGCGTGTTTATTTCTGCGTTGAACAAAGAAAATATGGAAGCTTTCAAGGAAAAAGTTTTTGAAGAAGTGAAAAAAATTCACATCACGCGTTTTCCTTATAACGATTTGTTGTATGAAGAATTTGAAGAGGAGATTTAATAAAATTCCATTAAAAAGACAGTTCTAAAAAACTCAGCAAAAACTTAATTGTTGCTTTTAAAAAGCGGTACGGTAGAGCAGGCTTCGCCAAACATAATGGATTTTACCACCGGCTGTAATTTTTCAATCAGTTGAATATAAGCGGTTTCCGGAATTGGTTTGTTGGAGCAGCCTTTGATAATTACAGGTTTTCCTGCAAAATCTTTCACCTCAAAATGCGCGATGATGTCCTGAAAAATGGAAGTTTCCAAGGCGGCCAAATTTCCGACCACAATTTTTTTGGCAAAAGGAGAAACATAGGTGGTAATCAGCATATAGGCCCAAGAAGGAATAATGGCGTCAGAAGAACAAGATAATGCAACATATTCATCTTTGTACTGGCACCAATCGTGGTTTTTCAGGTGTTCCCTAAAATCGGTTTCTTTCAAAATTTGTTCGTGAAACAGCCAGTTTTTAATGTCTATGACCCTTCTTGTGCCTTTCGGATAAAAATCTTCCAGGTCAATTGTTTTCAACTTGCTGTTCGCAACCCTATTTACAATTTCATCAGCCATTTATAGAAACCCGAGTTCTAATTTTGCTTCTTCACTCATCATATCCTGCGTCCACATTGGGTCAAAAGTAATTTCAACTTCGGCATTTTTAACTTCCTCAATGGTTTTTACTTTTTCCTCAACTTCCACAGGCAATGTTTCTGCAACGGGACAATTGGGTGAAGTTAGGGTCATTAATATTTTAACGTCGTTGTTTTCACTCACAAAAACGTCATAAATTAAACCCAATTCAAATATATCAACAGGAATTTCAGGATCGTAAATAGTTTTTAGTTTCGCAACTATTTTATCGCCAAGTTCTTGTGCGTGTGTGCTGTTCATTTTAAAAGCCTTTCTTTATATTCATTCTAAATAAGGGCAAATATACAATTATTTACCTATTCGCGTAACTATTTACGGCTAATTTCTCATCTCTTCAATAGAATATTTTGGGCCTGCCCGCCTGTTTGGTGGGTGTTCCCGCCTTTTCGGCGGTCGGGCTTTTGTGGCTCGCTTCCCGTAAAAAAAACGGGAGAGCTCAAACAAACCACGCAATCCCTAACACAAATTGAGTTGGAAAGTTAATGATGCGTAATATTGGTTTTTTTAGCTGAATTTCCTAAGCTAGCGCGAGCTTCCAGCTCGTGACTGCGTGATTAGAGTTAACAAAAGCACAAGCGAGACGCTCGCGCTAGCAGATGATTTTTTTGATACTTTCGTCTTCGGACTTCCCTCTTCCGTCTCCGGACTTCCGTCTTTTTTAACTCATTTTCGACTGAAAAGCCAGCGCGTACAATTTTATTTGTTTAATCATGGAGACCAATCCGTTGGCGCGCGTTGGCGACAAATGTTCTTTCAGGCCAATTTTATCCACAAAATACAAATCGGCATCCAAAATATCTTTAGGTTTTTGGTTGTTGAAAACGCGTAACAATAGCGCCACAATTCCTTTGGTTAAAATGGCATCGCTGTCGGCCGTAAATTTAATTTTGTCGCCTTCAATTTCAGAATGCAGCCATACTTTTGATTGGCAGCCCGAAATTAAATTTGAATCGGTTTTAAATTCATCCTTAATCATTGGTAATGATTTTCCCAGTTCAATCATATATTCATAACGTTCCATCCAATCTTCAAACATGGAAAACTCGTCTATAATTTCTTCTTGTATTTCTTTGATAGTCATTTTTTAAACTTATTTTTGCAAAAGTAAACACATGGTTTCTCTAAAAAAAATATTAGACAAATTAATCCCGTGCAACAGTGTGCTAACTACCGTAAAATATGAGTAAATTATTAATTATAGGAACCGTTGCTTTTGACGCCATTGAAACGCCGTTTGGAAAAACGGACAAGATTTTAGGAGGTTCCGCAACCTATATTTCCCTTTCTGCAGCACAATTTGGCATTTATTCAGGAATTGTTTCTGTAGTTGGAGGTGATTTTCCGAAGAAATATTTAGAAAAATTAAATCTGAAAAACATCAATACCGATGGCATTGAAATTATTGAGGATGAAAAAACATTTTTTTGGAGCGGCAAATACCACAACGATTTAAATTCGAGAGATACCTTAATTACCGATTTAAACGTATTGGCAAATTTTAGGCCTGTTGTTCCGGATAATTTTACGGATACCGATTATTTAATTTTAGGAAATTTACATCCGGCCGTTCAAATGTCAGTCATCAAACAAATTCCTGTTCGCCCAAAATTGGTGGTGTTGGACACAATGAATTTTTGGATGGACAATACCTGGAACGAGTTGATGGAAGTGATTGCAAAAATAGATGTGATTACCATCAATGATGAAGAAGCGCGCCAGCTTTCCGGAGAATATTCTTTGGTAAAAGCGGCTCAAAAAATTCAGGAAATGGGACCAAAATATGTGGTGATAAAAAAAGGCGAACACGGCGCTTTGTTGTTTAACGGCGACAATGTGTTTTTTGCGCCTGCATTGCCTTTGGAAGAAGTTTTTGATCCAACCGGAGCAGGAGACACTTTTGCGGGCGGATTTATTGGCCATATTACCAAAACAGGAGATATTTCTTTTGAAAATATGAAACGCGCAGTGATTGCAGGCTCAAACCTGGCTTCATTTTGTGTAGAGAAATTTGGCACCGAACGCATGGAAAATTTGACGCACCCGGAAATACAAAAACGATTATTACAATTTAAACAATTAACCCAATTTGAAATTGAATTAGGTTAAAATGAATTCCGCACGCGTGCGGAATTTTTTATTTGAATCACAATTAATGCTACTACTATGAGCGACGCTATTAAACACGAATGTGGAATTGCAATGGTTAGAATGTTAAAACCATTACAATATTATAAAGACAAATACGGAACGGCGTTTTATGGCTTAAACAAAATGTATTTGTTGATGGAAAAACAGCACAATCGCGGTCAGGATGGTGCAGGTTTGGCAAGCATAAAATTTAACGTGCCTCCAGGAACACGGTATATTAGCCGTATCCGCTCCAATGAAGATCAGCCGATTCAAGATATTTTCGACCAAATTAACGGCCGATTAAACAATTTAAATATTGAATTTCCCGATAAAATTGACGATGTGGAATGGCAACTGAACAATGCGCCATATATTGGAAATCTGTATTTGGGACATGTGCGTTACGGTACTTTTGGAAAAAACAGCATTGAAAGTGTTCACCCATTTTTGCGCCAAAGCAACTGGATGCACAAATGTTTAATTGTTGCCGGAAATTTCAACATGACCAATTCTAAGCGCTTGTTTAACGACTTGGTTGAAATAGGGCAGCACCCGAAAGAAATGACCGATACGGTGACCGTGATGGAAAAAATAGGTCATTTTATCGATGATGAAGTGGCCAAGTTGTACGAAAAAATTAAAAAGGAATTTGGCGTTACCAAAAAGGAAGCTTCTCCTATGATTGAGGAACGCATCAATATTAAAAAAATCTTAAAAAGATCGGCAAAAAATTGGGACGGCGGCTATGCAATGGCGGGTTTATTGGGTCACGGCGATGCATTTGTATTGCGCGATCCATCAGGAATCAGGCCTGCATTTTATTATGCTGATGACGAGTTTGTGGTGGTTGCCTCGGAACGCCCTGCCATTCAAACTGTTTTTAATGTGGCTATAGAAGATGTTAAGGAAATTGAAAGAGGCCATGCCTTAATCATAAAACGAAGCGGTAAAATTTCCATGGCTAAAATTAAGGAGCAACTGCCAAATAAGGCCTGTTCTTTTGAACGCATTTATTTCTCTAGGGGAAGTGATGCTGATATTTATATTGAGCGTAAAAATTTAGGGAAATTGGTTTTTCCGCAAATTGTGGAGAAAATAAAAGGCGATATCAGAAACACGGTTTTCTCCTACATTCCAAATACTGCGGAAACTTCTTTTTACGGTTTGCGCGAAGCTGCCGTAGATTTTTTGAATGTTCAAAAAACAGACGCTATTTTAAAAGGCCGACGCAGTTTGTCGGCTGAAAAAGTGACTGAAATATTGGCAGAAATGCCACGTATTGAAAAACTTGCCATTAAAGACGCGAAACTGCGAACTTTTATTGCCGATGACACCAGCAGAGACGATTTGGTGGCGCATATTTACGACGTTACTTATGGCATTGTAAAACCAACCGACAATTTGGTGATTATTGATGACAGCATTGTGCGCGGAACAACCTTAAAGAAAAGCATTATAAGAATTTTGGATCGATTGCATCCTAAAAAAATCATTGTTGTCTCCTCGGCGCCGCAAATCCGTTACCCTGATTGTTACGGAATTGATATGGCAAAATTGGGCGATTTTATTGCTTTTAGAGCCGCTTTGGAATTGTTGAAAGAAACAAACCAGTACCATATTGTGCAGGAAGTTTATAACAACTGCAAAAGCCAACAACCTTTGGAAGACACGGAAATTAAAAACGCCGTATTGGAAATTTACAGGAACTTTAGCGATGAACAAATTTCCGATAAAATTGCCGAAATGTTAAAAACACCGGAAATTAATGCAGAAGTTGAAATCATATTTCAGTCGGTTGAAAATTTACACATTGCTTGTCCAAACCATTTGGGCGATTGGTATTTTACGGGTGATTATCCAACTCCCGGCGGAAACCGCGTGGTAAACGATGCTTTCATTAATTTTTATGAAGGAAGCGACAAAAGGGCGTACTAAAAAAAGTAAAAATATAGTCCGAAGACGGAAGTCAGAAGACAGAGGGTTAAGGTGAAATTTTAAGTTTATTTCAAGACCAACTATTTTCATATATTTAGCATTGGTTTAAAAACTTATTGCCAAATTGGCGATTCAGTTTTCAAGGAACAATAATATAACAGCTTCAACACCTCTATTTTGAAAGATATTTTACTGATTACGCCTCCTTTTACGCAATTAAATACGCCTTATCCCGCCACGGCATATTTGAAAGGGTTTTTGAATACAAAAGGCATCAGTTCTTTTCAAATGGATTTGGGCATTGAGGTGATTTTAGAACTTTTTTCCAAAGAAAGTTTAAAAAAACTATTCGATTTTGCTTTTGAAAATGATAAGATTGTCCCTGAAAATGCACAGCGAATTTATGCCTTGAAAGCCGATTATTTAAAAACCATTGGTGATGTCATTGGATTTTTGCAGGGAAAAAACCAAACGATTGCAAGGCAAATTTGCACGTCAAATTTTCTCCCGGAAGCTTCGCGGTTTTCTGAACTTGATGAGTTGGAATGGGCTTTTGGAAATATGGGAATTCAGGACAAGGCAAAACATTTGGCAACCTTATACCTCGAAGATTTATCCGATTTTATCGTGGAATGCATTGACGAAAATTTTGGTTTTAGCCGTTATGCCGAAAGATTGGGACAAAGCGCCAATGACTTTAATGGTCTGCACGAAAATCTGCAACATGAAATTACCGTTATTGATGCAATTTCGCTGAAAATTCTGGATGCAACCTTAAAGGAAATTCAACCAAAACTGGTTTGTTTTTCGGTGCCGTTTCCCGGGAATTTGTACAGCGCTTTTAGGTGTGCGCAGTTCATTAAAAAAAACCATCCTGAGATTAAAGTGGCGATGGGAGGCGGCTTTCCAAACACGGAATTAAGAAGCGTTACGGATGTTCGTGTTTTCGACTTTTTCGATTTTATTACCTTGGATGACGGCGAATTGCCGGTTGAATTGTTGCTGTCGAATGTGTTGCATCCTTTGGCGGACAATCCCGATTTTAAGCAGTTCAAAAGAACTTTTTTGAAGGAAAACGGAAAAGTGGTTTACAACAATTTGTCCATTAAAAATGATTACAAACAAGCTTACGTTGGCACGCCGGATTATGCCGATTTGTTGCTCAGCGAATATATTTCCGTCATAGAAATTGCCAATCCGATGCACAGTTTGTGGAGCGACGGCCGTTGGAACAAACTTACGATGGCGCACGGCTGTTATTGGGGAAAATGCACTTTTTGCGATATTTCTCTCGATTACATTAAAATATACGAACCAATCGCCGCAAAAATGTTGGTGGACCGCATTGAAGAAATGATTGCGCAAACCGGCGAAAAAGGATTTCATTTTGTGGATGAAGCCGCGCCTCCGGCCCTGATGCGGGCGTTAGCGATTGAGATTATCAGACGGAAAATCACGGTGACTTGGTGGACGAATATTCGTTTTGAGAAAAGTTTTACCAAAGACCTTTGTGTTTTGTTGAAAGAATCGGGCTGCATAGCTGTTTCTGGCGGGTTGGAAGTGGCTTCTGACCGATTGCTGGAGCTGATTAAAAAAGGCGTAACGTTGGAGCAAGTGGCGCAGGTGACCAACAGTTTCACCAATGCCGGCATTATGGTTCACGCCTATTTAATGTACGGTTTTCCAACACAAACGGTTCAGGAAACGGTTGACAGTTTGGAAATGGTGCGGCAATTGTTTGAACTGGGCACTATAAAATCGGGATTTTGGCATCAGTTTGCGTTGACAACCCACAGTCCGATTGGTTTAAATCCAGCTGAATACGGCATTTTTCCCGACTACAAGGAAATCACTTTTGCCAACAACGACATTCAGTTTAAGGACAAAACAGGCATTAACCACGATAAATTTAGTTTTGGGCTAAAAAAATCGATCTTCAATTTTATGCACGGCGTTGGCTTTGAATTGCCGCTGCAGGATTGGTTCGATTTTAAAATTCCGAAAACCAGCATCAAAAATGATTTTATGCAAAAATGCCTGGAAGCTGAGCCGTATTTTATGGTAAAACCTTCGGCTAAAATTATTTGGCTTGGAGGAAAACCATTGGTTTTAGAACAAACAAAATCTAAAAAGGGAAAATCGAAACAACAACTTCAGCTCACTTTTCACGATAAAAATGACAGCTTTCAGGTGCAAATGGAAAAAGAAAACGGCGAATGGTTTTTGACTATGCTGGAACGTTTGTCCGTTTACCATAACGAACAGCTTACTTTTTCTGCTTTAAAAGCAGACTACGAAACCCATTTTGGCGATTTCGAATTGTTTTGGTATTCCAAACCCATCAACAGTTTACGGGCGCACGGATTGCTGGTGTTATAAGTGATTTCTGTTTTTAAATTTTTCATTATTAATTCAAACCGCGTTAGGGATTGAACGGCATGTTTGAGCTATTTTTTGGATGCTTTTCGCAGCCAAAAAAAGCGAGTAGTGAAAGCCCGACCGCCTTTTCGGCGGGAACGCCCACCGAAATGGCGGGCTGGCCCAATATGTTTTTAGAACTTAATTGCTGTTTTTATTGCTCAATGACAATACTGTCATTTACTATTTCAAGATTTTCAATGTTTAAAGAATCTATAAGAACATCAGAAATGGTGTCTTTTACAGGTCGTGGCACATTTTTTCGCGAATTGCAATTGAAAAGTTTTAAAATATCTTTTGAAGGTTTTTTAAAACCTTGTTTTAAATAATATTGATAGGAAACATCTTTATTTAACATTCTTAAAAACTCTCCGCTGATGGGAAGTGCCGTATGAGAAGCCTGACCTAAATCCATGGTTTTAAAGTGAACTGAAGGGTTTTCTGCACCAACCCAGGCGCCAGTAACCAAGTTTGAGGTAAATCCAATAAACCAGCCATCTGCTTGAGATTGAGAAGTTCCGGTTTTGCCTCCAATGTCATCAAACAATTGAAAATCGTACCTTATTGGAGCGGCAATTCCCTGAAATACAACACGTTTAAGCATTTCGACCATAATTTCGCCCGTTTTTTCTGAATACACTTGTGTTGTCTCTTTTACCGGTAAAATATTTAAAGAAATTCCTTCTCTGTCTAAAATTTTAATAATGGCAACCTCATGCATTGGTTTTCCGTAGTTGGGAAATGTGGTATAAGCCCTCACCATTTCCAATAAAGAAAGTTCGGCGGTGCCTAATGATAAAGAAGGAACTGCAGGGAGTTCGGTTTCAATACCCATATTTTTAGCCAAATCGATAATTTTAGGCAAACCAACTTTTTCCATAAGCTGAACGGTAACGGTATTTATTGAAGCCGCCAATGCGCCCCAAACGCTAAATTCACCCCCATAAATATAATCGGAATTTTTAGGTTCCCAGTCTTCGTATTGTGGATATTTAATCAATTCATTTGGGTACATATCACAAGGTGAAATTCCGCTTTCAATAGCTGCCGCATAAACAAATGGTTTAAACGTACTTCCAACTTGTCTTTTGGTGGTTACATTATCATATTGAAAATAATTTTCATCAATACCTCCAACATAGGCCTTAATGTGCCCGGTTTTCGGTTCCATGGCAATAAAACTGGCATGCAAGAATTTCATGGAGTTTTTTATTGAATCTAAAGGTGACATGGTTACCAATCGATCTCCGTCGTGAGAGAAAATTTTCATTTTCACCGGTTTGTTCAGGCTGTCTTGGATCATTGATTCGGATAGCCCAGCTTTTTTCAGCGTTTTATACCTAGCCGAGTTTTTGATAGCGTTGGTTAAAACGATTGGGACATCTTGCCAAGGATCTTCATTACCCCATTGGCGATCAAATTCATATTGTAAAATTTTTAATCTTTTTGCAACCGCCTTTTCCGCATATTGTTGCATTTCAAAATTTAAGGAAGTGTAAATTTTAAGTCCGTCTTTATATAAATCATATTTTTTTCCGCTTGGTTTTCTGTTATTTTCTAACCAATCGTTCATAATTAAACGCACGTACTCTGTAAAATAAACCGCTTGTCCTTTATGACGGGAGAGTCTTTTTGGCTGAGTAAGCAAAGGAATTGCTACGACAGAATCTTTAAATTTTTCTGAAATATATTTTTCCTGACTCATTAAATTTAAAACAATATCCCTTCTTTTTTTGGAAGCTTCAGGAAATTTTATTGGATTATAGGTATAAGTTGCTTTTAACATTCCAACCAAAACAGCGCCTTGTTCAATCGTTAATTTAGAAGTTGAAGTGCTAAAAAAGCGTTGTGAGGCACTTTCAATACCGAAAGCGGTATCACCAAAAGGAACAGTATTAAAATAAAATTCAACAATTTGTTCTTTTGTAAAATGACTTTCCAGTTTATAGGCAGCCACCATTTCTTCGAACTTGTTAATCGGCGTTGATAAAATCCAATACGAATTTCTGGGAAAATAGTTTTTTACCAATTGCTGTGTAATAGTGCTTCCGCCTCCAGAACTTTTATCTCTAAGAATAACCGTTTTTACAATAACGCGCAACAAACTTTTTAAATCGACACCAGAATGCTCATAAAAACGAGAATCTTCAGACGATATAAGGGCTTCAACCACATGTTTTGGAATAGAATCAAAAGGGATGTTTAAGCGGTTTTCTTTATCAAAACGGTAAAGCAATACATTGTCTGAGGAATAAACTTCAGAAGCTTCCATATTTCTAAAAAGTTTTACTTCTTTACTGGTGGGAACCCTTCCGAATAAGCCAAAATAAACGGTGATTATAAAAATTATAAACAACCCGCCAAGAATTAAAATGCCTTTTTTAAAAAAGTTAAACCAGTTTTTTTTGGTGTAATTTTTAAAATTGAAATTTCGAATTAAATACTGTTTTATGTTATTGAGTATCTTCAATTGATTGGTGTTGTTCGTTTAAAAAATGGAGGCAAAATTACTATAAATATTTACACGCTTTGTGTGTTAAATACAATAATTTACAAAAGTAAATAATAATTGGCATATTGGTATTTAATTTCAGAAATAGACCATCCAATAAATTGAAAGTTTCTTTGTTTAATTTGGGAACTAAAACCCATCGATATTTTGTCGCGCATCAGCTAATTTTTAGCGATAAAATACGTGCAATTTGTTTACTTAATGAAAAATAATACGATGCCGCCAAGCGCTATAAAAGCGCCAATAATTTCTTTTACGGTTACTTTTTCTTTGTAAAGTAAAATGGCAGGCGGAATAATTAAAACGGGTATAATTGCCATAATGGTTGAAGCAATGCCAACTGTGGTGTATTTTACCGCCAATAAGGAGGCATAAACTCCTAAAAAAGGACCAAATATAGATCCAATCACTATAAATCTCATGGAAACAGAATCGGTTACGGCTTGTTTCACTTTTGGCCATCGTTTAATCGTTGAGATTAGAATGATAAAGCCAATAGCACCTGCAATAACCCTAATTTGAGTGGCTGCAAAAACGTTGTAATCACCCATTCCATATTTGCTCAAAACCAAGCCTAATGCTTGGCCAATGGCTCCAAAAAAGGCAAACATCATTCCTTTGGGAGAAAAGGAAAATTGAATTTTTTTGTTTTTTATCCCTAATTTTTCGTCATCCAATTTCTTTTTTTCTGTAATGACCATCATAATTCCTAAAATGGTTATAAACATCGCTATCAAAGAAATGAGATTCATGGTTTCCCCTAAAATAAACCAGCCTAAATAAGCGGCAATTGGAGCGCTTAACGACATGATTAACATGGAGATTCTTGCGCTTATTAATTCATACGATTTAAATAAAAAATAATCTCCAAAAACAAATCCCACCAATCCTGATATTGACATCCAAATCCACTGATGTGCTGAAGCATCAAAAGGTAAAAATAACCCTCTGGAGAAATAGGAAATTAAGGCATAAATGAAAAAAGCTATTATTAATCGCAATACGTTGACCGACAAAGATCCAGCTCTTCTGGTTGCTTGTTGAAAAGATAAACTGGTGGTGGTCCAAAAAAACGCTGTCAATAAGGCAAAAAGTTCACCTAAATGGGATGTTAACATACTTAACTTTTAAGCCGCTAAAGTACTTAAAACTTCATGCTAAAATGAGGAAAATCCGCAAATATTATTTATCTTTTTTAAGGAAAGATTCATTGGTTTTGAAAGTGGAATTTTAGAAATGGCTTTTTTATAAAAATGTGAAATTTTCAAGAGTCTAATTCATATTTGATTTAACTTTATAGCTTTTTAAGCTACCTACGGCAGGCAAGCTTTTCAACATTCAACTTAAAAAAATGAATTATAATAAAATATTTTCAAAAATAGATAGACAGTTAAATAAAACGGAAGATTTGGGCAAAGTCGCCATGTATATTCCTGAGCTGGGCAATGTAGATCCAACAAAATTCGGCATTCACTTAACCACCGTAGACCATCAACACTATCATTTTGGCGATTCAGAAGAAAAGTTTTCCATTCAAAGCATTGCCAAAGTTTTGGCGCTGGTGCTCGCCTACAAACAGGAAGGCGAAAAATTGTGGGAAAGGGTTGGCGTAGAACCGTCAGGAACCTCGTTTAATTCGCTGTTTCAGCTGGAATTTAATTTGGGAATTCCGCGTAATCCGCTCATAAATTCGGGCGCATTGGTAATTTCCGATATTTTGGTGAGCCATCTTAAAAATCCGAAAGACGATTTTATTGCGTTTGTAAGAAGTATTTCCGGGAATCCCGAAATCAATTATTGTCCGAGAATTGCGGAATCAGAGAAATTAACCGGTCATAGAAATGCCGCTTTAATTAATTTAATGAAATCTTTTGGCAACATTAAAAATGATATTGAGATGGTGCTGGATTTTTATTTCAATTTATGTTCTATAGAAATGACTTGCAGAGAGCTTTCACAGACATTTCTTTTTCTGGCGGCTTATGGCGTTAATCCATTCACCAATGAAAGAGTGATAAGCATCAGCAAATCGAAACGTGTAAATGCCATTATGCAAACGTGCGGATTTTATGATGAAGCCGGCGAGTTTTCATTTAAGGTCGGTTTGCCTGGAAAAAGTGGTGTTGGCGGCGGAATTGTTGCCATTCTCCCGCATAAATATAGCATCGCTGTATGGAGTCCGAGGTTGAATGAAAAGGGAAATTCGAGCAAGGGAATAAAATTTCTGGAATTGTTTACCACGGAAACTGAAATTTCCATTTTTTAAAACAATTAATTATAAAATATATGGAAAACACAAAGCTGAACGGAACAATCAGAAAAAATATACAACCGGGAAAAACAGTAGAAATTGTACAGAAGAACCATCAGCGATCCGGTGAATTAACCGAAGGCGTGGTGAAAAGAATTCTCACAAATGCCGCTACACATCCCCATGGCATAAAAGTACAGCTTGAAACAGGAGAAATAGGACGTGTTAAAAATGTATTTATTTGAAAAATAGGTGGCTGGTATCAAGTATCAGGTATTCGATATTTTTTAATATCAGCTTAAATCCAACAACTCAATTACCAGTCGCTTTTTACCCTTTTTTAGAAAGACTTTCTATGAGTTGAAACAAAACTGTTCGGTCCAATGGTTTTGTTAAATAGGCGTCAAACCCAAGTGCCAATGCTTTTGCTTTATCCGATTCCATGGCAAACGCAGAAAGCGCTATTATAGGCAATGAAGGTCTCAACTTTTTAATTTCTTTCATGGCTTCATTCCCATCCATAATCGGCATTTTTATGTCCATTAAAACCAACTGTATTTCAGGATGGTTTTGAGCCAATTCCAATGCCTTTTTACCATTATCGGCTTCAATAATTTTAAAATTAGTTATAGAGAATAACTCTGTGATATACATCATATTGTATTCTTCGTCTTCCGCCACTAAAATGTTTATCTCCCTATTTTTCACTTGTATTGCTGGTTTTTGTTCTTCAATAACAGAAGAAATTAAAGGTACTTTTGACTTAATAAAAGGTATTGTAAAATAAATTGTTGTTCCATTTTCGCTCGAATTTAACCAAATTTCTCCATTAAACAATTCAACTATTTTTTTGGTGATCGCTAAACCTAACCCTGTTCCTTTATGTTGTTTGCTTAAATCGAGGTTTCCTTGAGAAAATCGGTCGAAAATTTTATTTTGTAAATTTTCTTCAACTCCAATTCCCGTATCTTTTACGTAGAATTGCAGATTATTTTCAATCAATTGGTAACCAAATGTCACGCTTCCTGTATCTGTAAATTTAAAGGCATTTGACAGTAGGTTTGTGAGCACCTGATTTAATTTTGTTTTATCGGTTTCAACAGAACTCTTATAATTTTCAAGCCCTCTCTCGCAATTTAATATTAAATTATTTTCTTGGGCTATTGGTTTAAAAAAGGTCTCCAATTCATCTAGTAATTTATTCAAATTAACACTTTCTAAGTTTAAGGTCATTGCCCCTGCCTCAATTTTTGAAATGTCCAGAATATCGTTTACGATTGAAAGTAAGCGCTTGCTGCTTTTAATGACAATGTTAGCGTATTCTTTTTGTTTATCTTTTGTGATATTCGGATCTAAACACAATTCTGAAAATCCAATAATGCCATTCATTGGTGTTCTTATTTCGTGACTCATATTCGCTAAAAAAGCGGATTTTAATTTGTCTGATTCTTGAGCTTGGACTAAGGCCCTGTTCAATTCGTTTTCGACTTTTTTACGTTGAATGGTGGTGCTAATTTGGTCGGCGACAAACTCTAGCAATTGCACATCATTTTCATTATAGGCATTTTCATCCACATAACTTTGAACCACAATTGCCCCAATGCATTTCTCTTGAATAAATAAAGGAACACCTACCCATATTTTGGCAAAATTGCCAATCAATTCTACCCTTTTGTTTTTAATAAGTTCCTGGTGAGCCTCCTTGTTTAGGATTAATGGTTTTTTTGATTTTATGACATAGCCCGTTAACGAGTTTTTTGCTGAAAATTCTTCTACCATCTCTCTATCATCCACAAAAACTGGAGTTGTAATCATATCGGTTTCTTCATTGTGAAGTGCTAGATAAAAATTGCTGGTGTCAATTATTTTGTGCAATTCATTTCTTATAAACAAACTAAATTCCTGAAAATCACCAATAGTTAATGCTGCTTTAGAGATATTGTAAAGCACATCTTCCAATGCTTCTTTTTTTACTCTTTCTGAAATATCTGATACCACTACGTGAATGGTAAATCCGTCATCGTCTTCATTAATTCTTGTAAGCGTAACTTCAGTTGGGAAAACGTGTCCGCTTATGTGTTGTTGGTTGCATCGATATCTGTTACTTCCTTTTTCCAAAGCAATTTTCATCATTTCTTCCGCTTTTAAGAAAGAACTGGCTCCGTCAGGCTGTTTTTTTGGTGAAAGTTGTGCCGGATGTATGCTAAAAAGCGTTTCCTTGTCTAAACCAAACATTTTTATGGCAGCTTCATTGCTGTCTACAAAATGGCCGTCTTTTATAATAAGAACCGCATCAATCGCCTTTTCAAAAATATCCCTATATTTTCTTTCGGAATTTTCAAGTAATTTTTTTGAATTCATGCGTTCCGTAATGTCGTCAACCAAGGAGGCAATGCCAATTATGTTGCCCGATGCATCCTTTAAAGTTACGTTGTACCAATCACACGTTATTATTTTACCGCTTTTGGTTACATTTTCATTGGTGCTTCTATGTCCGTATTTTTGACTTAATATATCCTCCTGAACTTTTTTCATTTCGGGAGCTAAATAGTTTGGCGTAATTAAATCTTTGATATTATTTACTTTCGCCTCTTCAACAGAATACCCAAAAATACGTTCTGCTGAACTGTTCCATTCCAATACATTAAAATCTGCATCCCAAATAATGGACGCCAATGGTGTATGGTTAAATTGTTCTTTTAATCGTTGGTTGCTCTCAAAAAATAAATCTTCGGCCTTTTTACGTTCAGTAATATCTTCGGATATTGTAATATAGTTTACAACCTTTCCGAAATCGTTTTTTATAGGTGTTATTGTATGCTGTACCCAAATTAATTTACCGTTTTTGGCTTTGTTTTGAAGTTGTCCTTGCCAAATATTTCCACCCATAATAGATTGCCACATTTGGGTATAAAATTCTTTGGGCTGTTTTTCTGATTTTAAAATGTTATACGTTTTTCCAAGAATTTCTTCTTTCGTAAAGCCATATACCTCTGTGAATTTTGGGTTTATAAATTCAATAACTCCTTTTGCATTTGTTATAGTAATAATATTTGCACTTTTTTCTATTGCCAATAAGTGTTTTCTGTTTTCTTCTTCGGCCTTTTTGTGTTCTGTAATATCTTCTGAAATACCCTGAATATGGGTTATTTCATTGGCATTATTTCTAACAACGTCTAAATTGGCACGAATCCATTTTACATCGCCATTTTTTGTTAAAATTCGGAAAGGTTGAAACTTTAATTCGTTTGATTTTTCGTTTTTCAAAAATTTTAAGAATTTCTTACTCACCCATTCTGCATCATCAGGATAAACCAATCGGTATAATTTCACATTTCCCGCTAAAAGTTCGGTATGTGAGTATCCAAATAAATTACTTGAATTTTCTGATACAAATACAATCGGAAAATCACGTTTATTTTCACATAAAATTGCAACGGAGGAACTTTTATTGATAATATTATAAGCCGCTCTTATTTTATTGTCTTTTTCTTTTTTATCTGTTGTTTCATGAAAAAACATTAGTACGCCGTCTTGCGACGGGATTATTCTGTTTTCAAACCATTTATCCCAGGGCATAAAATAATTTTCAAAACTTATTGGTTTTCCTGTTGTTATTGCTTTTTGGTAATTGTCATAAAATATATCGCCTGCTTTTTCTGGAAATTCTGTCCAAAGATGTTTGCCAATAAGTCCTTCTACATTTTTACCCAATAAATCGGCCGCTTTTTCATTTACATAAATGTAATTTGAGTCGCAATCCAGGATCACCAAACCATCTTCAATGCTTGATAGGGTATTTGATAAAAAGTTTTTAGCGGTGTTCAGTTTTTGTTCACTAAGAACGCGCTCCGTAATATCCTGTCCAATTCCTATGATTTTAACAATATGTTTATTTCCTAGGATAGCGTTTCTTATTTCAGAGATATATTTTAGTTCTCCGCTCGAGGTGATAATTCTGTATTGTAAATTTTGGATGGGATTTTTCAAAAAAGATTCAAAGGAATAGTCTATTGTAAATTCTCGATCATCGGGATGCACAAAACCTGTAAAAACCTCAATATTTAAAAAGTCTTTCTCGGCCTCTAAGCCCAATATTTTATAGGCTTCATCAGACCAGTACGATTCATCTGTATCAAAATTGTGAAACCAGCTTCCAATTTTAGCCAATGATTGCGTTTCTTTGTGCCGGTATTCACTTTCAACAACCTCTTTTTTTGCCTTTAAGCGATCTGTAATATTTTCGATGGAAACAATGACGTTTTCAAGTGTTTTTTCATTTCCGGGACTAACTTTATATTTTATTAGGACATTGATTTCTTCGCCCTCTAATGTTTTATTGATGCTTTCAATTTCGGTCACAGTTTCTCCAAGAAGAATAGCAACCACTAATTTTGAGAAACCCCTATAGGATTTTTTTGCAAAAACCAGCTTTAAGTTTTGCAATAATTCTTGCTTAGAATTGGCTTTGTATAATTTTAAAGCAGCATCATTAATATCTTTAATCTCAATGAGATCAATTAATTTTTTAATAATTTTTGGGTTTTCGGCAATAAATGATTTTATGTCAGTATTATTTTCTTTGGCAATTTTTTCAATAAAAAGCTTGGCTTTTGAGAAATCTTCGACCCATAGGGCTACAGGGGCCTGTTCAAAAAACGTAAAATACATGTCATTATTTAACATGGCTTTTTCTTCAAAACTTTCGAAGTTAGGAGTCTCATTTTCAGCACCAACAGGAACAATCTTTATGGGATCTAAATGTTTCATTCTATCATTCTTTGGGGTTTAAGGGGCGTAAAATACAAATTATTATTTATGTTTTATTTTAATAAATTAAATTTTAACGGTGAATGCAATTATTTTATGAATTAAATCGAAGTTGCAGGAAGAATAATTTTAAAACTTGCGCCTTTTTCTAAAGTGCTTTTAACTGAGATTTTACCTTTATGAAGGGCTACAATTTTTTTGGCAATGGCCAAGCCCAAACCAACGCATTTTTGTTTATCGGCCGAATAAGTATTAACCACATAAAATTCATCAAAAATATTCGGTAAATCAGTTTCGGCGATTCCGATTCCTTGGTCGGTTATTGTTGTTTCAACAGTATTTTTTTGGGCATTAACCGCAATGGTAATGGTTGAATTTTCATTGGAATAACGCAACGCATTGTTTAAAACGGCACGTAATGCCTGGGATATTTCAGCTTCATCAAGCGTTAAAAACAGTTCATTTGTTGAAACTTCAAAATCTAATCTGACATTTTTTTTGGAAGCTTCAGATTTAAACTCTTCTATAAGCTTGTTTACCAATTCAATATAATTATGGCTTTGGCATTTTAGGACAAAATTGGGTGATTGCACCCTTGAATATTTTGAAATGGTGTCGAGAAGCGCCAATGAAAATGTTGCGGAATTTTTAATAATTTGCAAGTGTTTTTCTAATTTTTCAGTCGAATAATCTGCGAGGTCTTCCAACATCATTTCAGAAAACGAAAAGATGACACCAACCGGATTTTTTAAATTATGGGTCAATTTTCCAAGAATTTTAGCCCTTGTTTCATCGGCAGCAATAAGCGCATTCGTCTTGCTTTTCAGCATTAAGCTAAGATCAATAATTTTCTCTTCTAATTCCTGAATGTATTTGTCTGAATTTTTTCCTGATTTCACCAAACTGATGTTATTTTACGTAAATATAATTTTAAAATAATTGGTTTCAAATATTTATTTCGAATTTCATTATTGCCAACAATTTGATTAGACAGTTTCAAATGAATAATTCATATGATATTACGTTCTTAAGGACATATCTTTATCAACCACACAGTTTTTTCATTACTTTTACCTTCCATAAGTTTAAACAACAAAAAAATGTCTACAGCAAAAAAAGACTATAAGAGAATTACCACCAAAAGTGTGGTGGAAATGAAGAAAAATGGCGAAAAAATTGCCATGCTTACCGCTTATGATTACACGATGGCGAAAATTATTGACAATGCCGGAATTGATATTATTTTAGTGGGCGATTCTGCATCTAATGTCATGGCTGGCCATGAAACAACCTTGCCCATAACGTTAGATCAAATGATTTACCACGCAAGTTCCGTAGTAAGGGCGATTCATAGAAGTTTGGTGGTGGTTGATTTGCCTTTTGGAAGCTACCAGGGAAATTCAAGAAATGCGTTGGATTCTTCTATTAGAATTATGAAGGAATCTGGTGGTCATGCGGTTAAATTGGAAGGCGGAAGTGAAATTAGCGAGTCTATAACCAGAATTTTAAC
Source organism: Flavobacteria bacterium RIFCSPLOWO2_12_FULL_35_11 (assembly GCA_001800975.1). Classification (GTDB taxonomy): domain Bacteria; phylum Bacteroidota; class Bacteroidia; order Flavobacteriales; family Flavobacteriaceae; genus Lutibacter. The sequence continues at coordinate 63,263 of MGWK01000011.1, forward strand.
AGCTGGAATTCCAGTGATGGGACATTTAGGATTGACACCGCAATCTATCTATAAATTTGGCACATACACCGTTAGGGCGAAGGAAGAAGAAGAGGCTGAAAAATTAAAAGAAGATGCATTATTGTTGGAAAAATTGGGCTGTTTTGCCTTGGTTTTAGAAAAAGTTCCTGCAAAACTAGCCCAGGAAATTGCCGAAAGTATTTCTATTCCGGTTATTGGAATTGGCGCGGGAAATGGTGTTGACGGACAAGTGTTGGTTACGCATGATATGTTGGGAATGACCCACGAATTCCATCCGCGATTTTTGCGTCGCTATATGGATTTATATGTGGAAATGACCACGGCATTTGAAAGTTACATTACTGATGTAAAAAGCAGGAATTTTCCTAGTGATGAGGAGCAGTATTAGCAATTAACAATTCATAATTAACAATTAATAATTTATATGATTATTGGTTAAAAATCCTGTCTGAAAAGGAATTCGGAGTTTTTTTATTGAATCAAAAAAACCAATAGCTAATAACTTATAACTCAAAAAAAATATCAACAAATGAAAGTCCTTCTGATAGATAGCAATCACCCAATTCTTCAGTCCGGTTTGAAAAAACTGGGATGTGTTTGTGAGGAAGATTATTTTTCAACCAAACAACAAATTGAAGAAAAAATAAGCGGTTATGAAGGGGTTGTTATCAGAAGCAGGTTTAACATCGACCAACAATTTTTAGAAAAAGCCACAAATTTAAAATTTATTGCACGCGTTGGTGCCGGATTGGAAAGTATTGATGTTGACTGTGCCGAAAAAAAAGGTATTCAGTTAATTTCAGCGCCCGAAGGCAACAGAAATGCCGTTGGTGAACACGCACTGGGAATGATTTTGGCGTTATTCAACAACCTGAAAAAAGCAGATTTAGAAATTAGAGAGGGAAAATGGTTGCGAGAAGCCAACAGAGGAATTGAATTGGAAGGAAAAACAGTTGGCATTATTGGTTACGGAAATATGGGAAAAGCCTTTGCTAAAAAATTAAAAGGCTTTGAGGTTGAGGTGATTTGTTACGACATAAAAGAGGATGTTGGCGATGAAAATTGCAAACAAGTGACTTTGGAAGAATTGCAGGAAAAAACCGATGTGCTAAGTTTGCATACGCCGTTTAACAAACTATCTCATCAAATGGTAAATGCGCAGTTTATCAACAATTTTAAAAAACCTTTTTACTTGATCAATACCGCTCGGGGCTCTGCCGTTGTTACCGATGATTTGGTTGAAGCCTTGAAAAGTAAAAAAATATTGGGCGCTTGTTTGGATGTGCTGGAATATGAAAAATTATCCTTCGAAAATTTATTTGAAAACAATTCTTTCCCTAAAGCTTTTGATTATTTAATTCACGCTGAAAATGTATTGCTTTCGCCCCACATTGCAGGCTGGACGGTTGAATCTAAAGTGAAATTGGCGCAAACGATTGTTGATAAGGTGGATGCTTTGTTTTTTTCAAAAGAAGCGGTTCAAACTGAAAGTGGGTTAAAAAGAGTTACCGGCATTGGCGGACTTTTCTTTAAATCGGAAGATCCCGCCAAACTGAAAGAGTGGTACAAAAAACATCTGGATTTTAATGTTGACGATTGGGGTTCTACTTTTTGGTGGAAAGACAACAACGGAAAACCTGCTTGCACCCAATGGAGTCCGTTTAAAAGCGACACGGTTTATTTTTCTCCTTCAACAAAAGATTTTATGTTTAATTACAGGGTTGAAGATTTAAGCTTGCTTTTAAACAAATTAAAACAAGAAGGTGTTGCTGTAATTGGAGAAATTGAAGAATATGACTACGGAAAATTTGGATGGATTTTAGATCCTGAAGGAAATAAAATTGAACTTTGGGAGCCAAAAGATGTTGCTTTTTTATCCTAAAAATATTGTAATTTTATATTTATAAAAAATAAAACCATGGAAGTACTAGACGATAACGGGAATATAATCCCAAAAAGCAGGGAAGAAAGTAAAAGAGTTTTGGCAGGTGTGTTGGGAATTTTATTGGGCGTTTTTGGCATCCATAAATTTGTGCTCGGTTATACAAATGAAGGCATCATTTTGCTGGCAATTACTTTGGTAACTTGTGGTATAGGCGGCGCTGTAACCAGTATTATCGGGCTTGTTGAAGGTATCGTTTACCTTACAAAATCTGATGAAGAATTTATTTACATGTACCAAACCAATAAAAAGGCGTGGTTTTAAAATTAAAGGGAGTCTAAAGAAATTTCATTTTCTTTATTTTCGTTTTCAAGAGATTTTTCCAATTCGGCCTGAAGTTCTTCCATAACGGGTTTTACGGTGCTTTCAGGGATATCAGCAATTCTGATATACATCAAGCCGTCAATGGCATTGTTAAATTTAGGATCCACGTTAAATGCCACCAATCTTGCATTTTGCTTCACATATTTTTTAATTAATACAGGAATACGCAATGAACCCGGTTCAATTTCATCAATGATCTTGTCAAATTTGTTCATATCGGCCTGGGTAGCGTCAAAAACAAAATCTTTGTCGGCATCTTTTAATTTAACTTTATATTCTTTTTTAGGATGAATATACTGCGCCACGTAAGGATCATAATAATGGGATTTCATGAACTCAATCATTAACGATTTTGAGAAATTCGAAAATCGATTGCTGATACTTACACCACCAATTAAATATTTATATTCCGGATATCTTAAGGTAATATGAACAATTCCTTTCCAAAGCAAAAATAAGGGCATCGGTTTTTGCTGGTATTCTTTAATCACAAAAGCGCGTCCCATTTCAATGGAATTTTCCATCATAGCGTACAATTCGGGTTCAAATTTGAACAAAGTGTGCACATAAAAACCTTCAATCCCATACTTTTTGAAAATATTTTTCCCCAATCCCATTCGGTAAGCGCCCGCCACTTTGTTGGCCTCATTGTCCCATAAAAATAAATGGTGGTAATAACTGTCAAAAGCATCTAAATCTAGAGATTCATTGGTGCCTTCACCAACTTCTCTAAATGTGACCTCACGCAACCGCCCAATTTCAAACGTGATATTTGGAATTTGTTTACTCAAAGCAAAAAACACTTCATAATTTTTGCTTTTAAGCAAACGGCCTTCGCTATTTCTTAAGGCTTCAACTTCCAAAATCATTTTGTCAATATTTTTCTGGCTCACAATTTTTTTGGGAGGCTTAGTCTTTTTTAAAGATGGCGCCTTTAATTTTTTGGGCTCTTTCTCAAAAGGGTTTGCCAACATATATGTTTTTTTACGAATAAAATCGCAAAAATCTTGGGTATCGGTATATTCTTCAAGGTCTTTTACCGGTATTGGATTTCCAATCCTGACTTTAATCACGCGGCCTTTTTGTGACAATACTTCGGAAGGTAATTTTGCGGTACGTAATTTGGAATTCAGTTTGGACAAGAGGTAAAAGAACCTGCTGTTTTTTGCATGAAAATAAATAGGGATCACGGGAACTTGTGCCTTTTGAATTAATTTAATGGCACTTTCTTCCCAAGGTTTGTCCACTATTAATTTCCCATCTTTATAAGTGGAAACTTCACCTGCCGGAAAAACGCCAAGGGCATTTCCTTCTTTCAAATGTGACAATGCATTTTTTAATCCCGTGATGCTCGATCTTTTGTCTTTTTTGTCTTCAAAAGGATTCACAGGCATAATAAAGGGCTTCATTGGCTCAATTCGCTGCAGTAAAAAATTTGCAATAATTTTATAATCCGGGCGTTTTTCAATCAATAATTTTAACAATAAAATACCGTCTATTCCGCCGAGCGGATGGTTAGATACGGTAATAAAAGCGCCAGTTTTAGGGATTCGCCTTAAATCTTCTTCAGGAATTTCAAATTTAATTTCTAAATCATCAAGCAATGCCGTAAAAAATTCCAAATCTTTTAAATGCTTGTGTTTGTTGTAAATTTTGTTAATGGTAGAAATTCGAAGAACTTTCATTAAAGTCCAGCCAAAAAATGTGCCTAGAAATCCGTATTTATCAAGGTTTACTACTTTCGCAACTTCTTTAGCTGAAACTAAACTCATTCAAGTATGTTTAAGGGAGGGACAAAAATACGCAAATTTTTTTCATAAGCCGACTAATATTATCATTTCCCGGCTAGTTATCCTTGGCATTAGCACTCATTTGATTGGCCTTGAACCGTCCCTTATTTCATTACAACCTGAACTGTACCTCTTGTTGCCTGTTTTAAAAGCACTTCTCCTTTTTGTTCAATTTCATCAATTGCTTTTTCAGTTGCATGCCTAATGGTATACAATGAAACGTTTTCAAGATAAGTCACTTTATATTTCGATTTTAACTCCGCTAAAAAGTGTTCAAAGTTGTTAAATTTATCTTCAATGCACACTGAAAAACTAATGGCGGAATTTTGAATTAAGTTTACTTTAAGTTTGTTGTCGTGTAAAATACTGAAGATATCGCTCAAGTTAGATTCCACCATAAAAGAAAAATCCAAAGCCGAAATTGACACCAATATTTGATCTTGTTTCAAAATAAAACAAGGAACTTCCGGAATTAAATCTTCTCCATTTCCAACGGTTGTTCCTTTTAATTCCAAATTATAAAAGGAGCGGACATACAAAGGAATATTTTTATTTTCAAGCGGTTTTAGCGTTTTTGGATGGATGACGGAAGCGCCGTAAAATGCCATTTCGATGGCTTCACTATAGGAAATTTGATGCAGCAAATGTGCATTTTCAAAATAACGCGGATCGGCATTTAAAACGCCGTCAACATCTTTCCAAATGGTCAAGCTTTTGGCATTTAAACAATGCGCAAATATAGCTGCCGTATAATCGGATCCTTCTCTGCCCAAAGTGGTGGTATTTCCTTGCGCATCTTTGCCCAAAAATCCTTGGGTAATGTATAATTTATTCGGGTTTAAGGTTGAAATATTTCGGGAAGTTACTTCCCAATTTACATAAGCATCCCGATAACTGTCATCAGTTTTTATATATTCGCGCACATCAATCCATTGGTTTTCAATGCCAATTTCATTCAAATAGGCACTCACAATTTTGGTTGAAAGCAATTCACCATACCCAACAATTTGGTCGTAAATAAAATTATAATCGGTTGATTTGTTGTTTTTTAAAAATTTAATTAGCTCCTCAAAAAGCGCTTCAACTTCCCTAAAAACAGGATGTGCTTTGTTGTTGAATAACGCATTCATTATTGTTGAATGATAATCCCTTACAAATGCGATATGTTGCTGTAAATCATTGGTTTTATGATGATAAGAATTGATGATTTTTTCAAAAGCATTGGTCATTTTTCCCATTGCGGAAATCACAATAAGGGTATTTTTAAATCCTTCGTTTCTTAAAACACGCACCACATTTTTTATGCCTTCTGCATCTTTTACGGAGGCACCTCCAAACTTGTAAATTTTCATAAAGTTTCCAAATAGTTTTTAATGGCTCGTTCATTCATTTGAACCGTTTTCCAATCTTCTAAAATATGCCCTCCAGTTTTTTTGTAAAATTCTATGGCTGGCGTATTCCAGTCCAAAACCACCCATTCTATTCTTTTTACGCCCAATTTACTGCCATACTCAATCACTTTTTTATATAAGGCGCTTCCAATATTTAGCCCTCTTTTGCTTTTTTTGACGATCAAATCTTCCAAATGAATGGTTGGCCCTTTCCAAGTGGAATATCTTGGATAAAACAAAGCCATTCCTACAATTTCTTGACCAATTTCAGCAACAAATGTTTTAAACAAAGGGGAATTTCCAAAACCGTCTTTTTCTAAATCGGCTACTGAAATTTCAACGGCATCAGCCTCTTTTTCAAAATGGGCCAATTCTTTTATCAATTCCAATACCGACGGCATATCAGATATTTTCCCTTCCCTAATGCTAAAATTCATCTTTAATTTTTATTTTAAATGGTATTGGCTAAAGTAAAAAATCTTTATCCAAAGTATCTCAAAACAAAGGTCTTTTTAAAAATAATTTTTTCGATATTTGTGCAAACAAACATCTGCTCGCACCAATGAAAAATAACAACCTTACCTTAGGAGAGTTTATTATTGAAAATCAGAAACATTATAAATCAACTTCCGGAGAATTTACACGCTTGTTAAGCTCTATCCGATTGGCCGCGAAAGTTGTTAATTATAAGGTAAATAAAGCAGGATTGGTCGATATTTTGGGTGATGCCGGAGACACCAATATTCAGGGTGAAGACCAACAAAAATTAGATGTTTTTGCGAATCAGGTGTTTATGCAAACACTCATCAACAGAGAAATTGTTTGCGGAATTGCCAGTGAAGAAGAAGATGATTTTGTAACCGTAAAAGGCAAACACGGCACAAATGAAAATAAATATGTTGTGTTGATGGATCCGTTGGACGGCTCTTCCAATATTGACGTAAATGTTTCTGTGGGAACTATTTTTTCCATTTACCGACGCGTTACGCCTATTGGAACGCCTGTTGAAAAAATAGATTTTTTGCAACGCGGAAATCAGCAGGTTGCAGCTGGTTACGTGGTTTATGGAACTTCCACAATGTTGGTTTATACTTCGGGGCATGGCGTTAACGGGTTTACTTTAAATCCGGCAATTGGCTCCTTTTATTTATCGCATCCAAATATGAAATTCCCTGATATTGGGAAAATTTATTCCATCAACGAAGGAAATTACGTACACTTTCCGCAAGGCGTAAAAGATTATTTAAAATATTGCCAGGAAGAAAAAGATAACAGGCCTTATACTTCCCGTTATATTGGTTCATTGGTTTCCGACTTCCACAGAAATATGATTAAAGGCGGGATTTATATTTATCCTACAAGCTCTATTGGACCAAAAGGAAAGTTGCGATTGTTGTACGAATGCAACCCAATGGCTTTTTTAGCAGAACAAGCCAACGGAAAAGCAAGTGATGGTTATATGAGAATTTTAGACATTAAACCAACCGAATTGCACCAACGCGTTCCTTTTTTCTGCGGAAGTATCAAAATGGTGGAGAAAGCAGAAGAATTTATGGCTAAATATCCTAAAGACGCGAAATATTAAGGCCCCATAAGATTAAACAATACAACTATAAACACATTTGATTTTATAAAACGAAAAGGGTTTGGTACCTTTGAATATATTTAAGTTTAACTAAAACACATGATTATGGCCTTTGAATTACCGAAATTACCGTACGCTTTTGACGCGTTAGAACCAAATATTGATGCAAGAACCATGGAAATTCACCACGGAAAACATCATGCAGCTTACACCAATAATTTAAACAATGCAATCGCTGGAACAGCTTTAGAAGGAAAATCCATTGAAGCAATTTTATCCGGATTAGATATGAACAATGCCGCAGTTAGAAATAATGGAGGCGGTTTTTACAACCACGAACTTTTTTGGAATGTGATGTCACCAAATGGAGGCGGAAAACCAACAGGTGAATTGGCTGCGGCCATTGACGCTGCTTTTGGTTCATTCGAAGCTTTTAAAGATTCTTTATCCAAGGCTGCAGTTACCCGTTTTGGATCTGGCTGGGCTTGGTTATGCGTTCACAAAGGTGGAAAAGTGGAGGTTTGCTCTACTGCAAATCAGGACAATACCTTAATGCCTGGAATTGGTTGTGGAGGTTTTCCTATTTTAGGATTGGATGTTTGGGAACATGCCTATTACTTGCATTACCAAAACAGAAGACCAGAATATGTTGAAAATTTTTACAATGTGATTAACTGGGATTATGTAGCAAAACTTTACGCAGAAAATAAATAATTTACACTTTTGATTAAAATGAGTTATTCTGAGAAGTTTAACTTTATTTATCAGTCAAATTTAAACCAAACCGAGACAGAATTTATTTTGTTTCGGGTTTTTTAATTCTTGAATTCAAGTAATAAAAGAGTTCCTGCAAAATTTTGTGTTTTTAAAAAATAATTTCAAAATAAACAGTTCGCCTCCCAATTTTTCAGGAAGCGAACTGTTTTCAAGTCTTCTTTAGATTGAGAATAATAATCTCCTATGAATTTATTTAATTTTTTATCTTTAGCGCCATAACTAATTTTAACTTCAATGAAAAACTATCTTATTTTTATTTTTTTATTTATATCTGCGGTAAGTATCTCACAAACCAACCAATTAGATTTATCTTATTATCTCCCTGATGATGTTTCTTACAACAGCAATATTCCAACGCCAAAAAGCATTATTGGCCACGAAGTGGGCGAATGGCATGTCACTCATGATAAGTTGGTAAATTATATGCAGGTTTTGGCTAACAGCAGTGACAGAATTACCTTTGAAAATAGAGGCACCACGGTTGAAGGAAGGCCTTTAATTCTGCTCACCATTACATCACCAAACAACCATAAAAATTTAGAAAATATACGGTTGAAGCATTTAAGTATCACAGATGCAAATTCATCCGGTTTAGATTTATCTTCCATGCCACTTGTTGTAAATCAAGGTTTCTCCATACACGGAAATGAACCTAGCGGCAGCAATGCAGCACTTGCGGTAGCATATTATTTGGCTGCAGCAGAAGGTGATAAAATTGACGAATTACTTAACAATACGATTATTCTTTTTGACCCTTCTTTTAATCCTGATGGAATGCAACGCTTTTCCTCTTGGGTAAACATGCATAAAAGCCAAAATATAAATCCAGACCCCAACGACAGGGAATATGCCGAAGCTTGGCCTGGGGCAAGAACAAACCACTATTGGTTTGATATGAATCGCGATTGGCTGCCTTCCCAATTTCCGGAAAGTAAGGCGAGAATTAAAACCTACTATAAATGGTATCCAAATATTCTTACCGATCACCATGAAATGGGAACCAATTCCACTTTTTTCTTTCAACCGGGGGTTCCATCACGAACACACCCTTTAACGCCTAAGAAAAACCAAAACTTAACTAAAGAGATTGCCCAATTCCATGTCAATGCTTTAGACAAAATTGGGAGTTTATATTTTTCTGAAGAAAATTTTGATGATTTCTATTTTGGTAAAGGCTCCACATTACCAGATATTCAAGGAAGCATAGGAATTCTTTTTGAACAAGCCTCATCCAGAGGCCATGCACAAGAAAGCGATAATGGACTGTTAACTTTCCCTTTTACTATAAAAAACCAATTCGTAACGGCATTATCTACCTTGGAAGCAGGCGTTAAATTAAGAGAAAAAATATTGAATTTTCAGCGAGAGTTTTTTCAGGAAGCACGAAAGGAAGCAAAAGCAACAGCCATTGTTTTTGGCGATGAAAAAGATGCCGCGAAAGCCTACCATTTAGCCGAAATTCTTCAACAACACCAAGTCAAAATTCACGAAATCAAAAATGATTTTACCCAAAATGGCAGAAATTATAAAAAGGGATATAGTTATATTTTGCCAAAAAATCAAAAGCAATCCCGCTTAATTGAAGCTATTTTTGAAAAAAGAACCACTTTTCAGGATAGTTTATTTTATGACATTTCTGCTTGGTCATTTCCATTGGCGTTTAATTTAGACTATAATGAGAATGCGCCAATTTCTCAAATGGGTGCAGAAATAATGGAGGTAAAACCTCGTTTGGTCTCCAACATTCCCGTCTCCAATTATGCATATTTGATGGAATGGCATGAATATTATTCACCAAAAGCGTTAAACCAAATTTTAGAAGCTGGAATTTCGGCAAAAGTTTCACTCAAGCAGTTTTCTATAAGTGGCATTGATTACGATTATGGAACTATACTTATTCCCGTTCAAAATCAAAAAATGCCAGCCCAGGAATTGGTGAAATTGCTAAACAAAGTTGCACAAGAAGCGAATATTAACATTACGCCAGTTTCAACAGGTTTAACAAAAGGAATTGATTTAGGAAGCAGTAATTTTAAAACCATTAAAAAGCCAAAAGTCGCTTTACTTGTTGGCGATGGAATTACCTATTTAGACGCTGGCGAAATATGGCATTTGTTCGACCAACGTTATGCCATGAAAATTACCAAACTGGACGTTCTAGGATTTAGCCGAAAAAATTTAAGTAGTTACACACACCTTATTTTACCTGAGAGCAAAGATAATTTTTTAGATAAAGACGAAACTGAAAAAGTCAAAAATTGGATAAAAGGCGGAGGTATTTTAATTGGCTATAAAAACGCGGCACGTTGGGCGAACTCTAACGAAATAATCAAACTTGCAATTGAAGAAAAAAAGGACACTGCCAGAAATGTTTCCTTTGAAAACCAAATGGATTATCGTGGCGCAAAAGAGATTGGTGGCGCCATTTTTGAAGCAAAATTGGATCGGTCGCACCCAATTAATTTTGGATATAAAAACAATACGCTTCCATTATTTAAAGATACAACCTTCTATATGGAGGCAGATGCCCAAAGTTATAATAACCCCATTCTTTTTTCGGAAAAACCTTTGTTAAGCGGTTATATTTCTAAAGACAATTTAAAAGAATTGGCAAATACCAGTGCTTTTAAAGCGGTTAATTTTGGAGGTGGTAAAGTTTTATTGTTTTCTGATAACACCAATTTTAGGGCATTTTGGTTTGGTACAAACAAATTATTAATGAATGCTGTTTTCTTTGGTGAATTTTGTAATTTAGAAAAAAAGTAAGCCGCGCTTATCGTATAAAAGCAGAAAGTCATCAATTTTGATGGCTTTCTGCTTTTATACGGTTTATGAAAAATGAAGTTTTTTTATTCAAAATTTAGCGGGGCTAAATAATTCATTTGCCTCATAATCCAGTTCTTTTTTCTTTCAATATAACCCGACGAATTGATTGCTTTATATTTTCTCGGATTCGGTAAAATGGCAGCAATGGAAGCCGCTTCGTATTTAGAAAGTTTGGCCGCCGGTTTTCTAAACCAATGTTGTGCCGCCGCTTCTGCACCGTAAACACCATTTCCCATTTCAATGCTGTTTAAATAAACCTCTAAAATGCGTTCCTTTCCCCAAAAAACTTCAATTAAAAAAGTAAAATAAACCTCAAAACCTTTTCGGACATAGCTTCGTTGTGGCCATAGAAATACATTTTTTGCAGTTTGTTGCGAGATGGTGCTTCCGCCTTTTATGCGTTTTCTATTTTTATTTTTTTTAAATGCCTTTTCAATGGCTTCGAAATCAAAGCCGGAATGTTCCATAAATTTTTGGTCTTCACTCACAATAACGGCTTTGCCTAAATTTGGAGAAATTTTATCCAGAGGCACCCAATCGTGCTCAAACGGCGCTTTTTCGCCTTTACTCCACTGCTCTACATTTCGAATGATCATTAAAGGCGTAAACGGAACCGGAACCCAGCGAAAAACAATCACCGAAAAAACCGAAAGTGCCATAAAAAAAATGATAGCTTTAAAAATCCATTTAAAAAGTTTCTTAAAAAATCCCTTCATTTTTTTTAATCTTCTAGTTGATATTCGATGGTGGAAACGACCCTTACAATTTTAATGTCGGAAGTGTTTTGATCCAAATCATTTATAGAAAAAAGTCCCTGTTGAGCGCTTTTAATTTTAGTGACTTTGGAATTGGAATCAAGCGCAAATTTTTCGGCCACTTCTCTTGCATTTTTGGTTGCCTCTTCAATCATAGCAGGTTTTAGTTTATTTAAGCTTGAAAAACTATATTGAATGGGTTGCCAAGTATTTTTTGAACTGATTAAAATGCCTTTTGAAATAAGTTCCAATGAATTAGTAAGCGCTTTTTGAAGTTTTTCAATATCGCCTGTTCTTACCGTAAAATCTGAACTTGCGATGTACCTAAATTCCCGATTTTGATTTTCGGCGCCATATAAAACAGCTTTTGTATCATTGATATTTGTGGTACCGCTATTCAATTCTTTTTCAGTAAATCCCTGACTTAAAAAAAAGCTTTTGATCTCTTTATTTTGTTTTTTCAGGTCGTTTTTCAATAAATTTAAGTCATTTCCCGCAATGGTGATGCTAATTGGCCAAACAGCCAAATCTGCATTCACTTGTTTTTCCGACAAGCCTTTTACTTGTACAGAGCGCTCAAACGCTTTTCCATTTAAATAAGTATTCCCAATAAAGTAACCTGCAACCACTATTGAACAAGAGATTATAATGGTTTGAATCCATCCACTTTTTTCCATTTTTTTAATTTTTTTCTGAATAATTTATATTTAAACCTCCTTATTTTTTAGAGATTGAGTTTGTTAAATTTAATATAGTTGCGCAAAGCCTTAATGGATTCATTGCCCAATCACTATAAACTATAAAAGTAAAGTTTTTTTTTAAACAAATGTCAAAATAGTGTTGCCGCTAAATTTAGTATTCCTTTGAGAAATGCTTTTTTTGGCCTTCGCTTATGCCCGTTTTATAATGGTTTATGCACTTCTTTTTTGTGTAGGATCTTCTCCAAATCCAATTATTCCGCGGAATTTCGTTTTGCAAAAGTATTGTTTATTAAGTTGGAATTAAGATAAAAAAATCTGATGATAATTCAGTTTTTACAAGCTAAAGTTTTATTGAAGTTGTAAATAGAATTCTAACAAAATGGAATTATTAATGAATATGGCCTGTACATAAAGATCATTTTTCATTTAAAGAAGTCTCATTCTAAAATATTTTATAATCTCCAATGTCAGCAATACTATAGATGCGCCAATAATGGAGATTGAAAAATGGCTTAGTCCCGGATAATCAAAACTGAAAATGGTTCTTAGATATGGTGTTGCTATAAGCAGAATCATTAATCCCGATGCAGCAATAATTATTACAAGTAGGGCGATGTTTTTCTCTAACAATACAGTAATGAAGTTTCGGGTTTTTGATAGTGTTGTTAGAATCAAAAATATGTTTCCGATAATTAATGAAGAAAAGGCGATGGCCCGTATTTCTCCATTTGTATGTTGCTCTCCAATCGCTATAAAATAAACAGCGATAACCATCACCAACAATAGAATACCCATTGCAGCACTGGAAAATATTTTATTAAATCCAAAAAATTGTATATCAGGATTGCGTGGCGGACGATCCATAATACCCCTTTCTTCTTTTTCAGATTCAAATGCGATGGAACAAACCGGGTCAATAATAAGTTCCATGAAAACTATATGCATTGGCATCAGTAATATTGGCAGTCCGGGGAAAAATGCTGGCAGCAAGGTTAATCCAATAATAGGAACATGAATTGCTACAATGTAAGACATCGCTTTTTGAAGGTTGTCAAAAATTTTTCGACCTGCGCGAATTGCTGATACGATTGAACTGAAATTGTCATCCAGTAAAACCAATGAAGAAGCTTCTCTTGCCACATCAGTTCCTTTTCCACCCATTGCGATTCCTATGTCGGCTGCTTTTAGTGCGGGAGCATCATTTACGCCATCGCCTGTCATGGCAACTACTTCGCCATTTGCTTTGAGTGCCCTAATAATTTGAAGCTTTTGTTCAGGAACAATGCGGGCAAAAATATTTACAGATTTAATTTTTTCTTTCAGTTCATTGTCGCTCATATTCATTAAGTCGGTACCGGTCAACACCAGCTCGTTTGCGTTCATTCCTGCTTGCAGCGCGATACTCCTGGCGGTGGACGGATAATCACCGGTGATCATAATTACTTTTATTCCTGCATCATAACATTCTTTAATGGCTTGGGGAACTTCCGGCCTTATGGGGTCTTCAAGACCCATAAATCCCACAAATTCAAATTCAAATTCAACCTGAGTTTCCGGAAAAACATGATTGTTCCATTTGGCTTTTGCGACACCTAAAACCCGCTGACCTTTTTCTGCCATACTTTGCACATAAGTAAGAAGTGAAATTTCTTCACTTTTGTTTAGTTTACAAAGTGAAAGGACCGCTTCGGGTGAGCCTTTGCAGCACACATAATATTCATCATTGCTTAACTGCAACACCCTTGTCATAGCAAATAAACTGTTGCTCAAAGGATATTCTTTTAACAGCTCAAAGGTGACATTTTCTTGTGCAGCATATTTTTCAAAGCAAACACCAATGGCTTTTTCCATAGGGTCGATGGTGTTTTTTTGAGAAGCATAAAACGCAACCTTTAATAAGTCTTGAATATTGTTGGTGTTCTCTTGAAACTTTGATTTATGAAACATGGTATTTTTATAAAACAAGGAAGCAATTTCCATTTTGTTTTGGGTAATGGTGCCTGTTTTATCACTGCACAGAACTGTTGCCGAACCAAGTGTTTCTATGGCAGATGATTTTCTTGTCAATACATTTTTTTGTGACAAACGCAACGAACCAATGGCGAGAAATACAGTAAGCACCACAGGAAATTCCTCAGGCAACATCGCCATTGCGGTGGCCAAACCATTCAGCAATGACTGAATAAAATTTCCGCGGGTAAAGTAAAAAGCCAAAATTACAACAATGCTTAATCCTGCCCCGGCAATAAATAGATTCCTGATAAGGGTTTTCATTTCCCTTTGCAAATTGGTCTGGTCTTGCTCAATAAGCTGTAAAGATTTGCCAATTTTACCGAACTCGGTATTTACCCCTGTTCCCAATACCTTCATCATACCTCTGCCCTGAACGACCAAAGTTCCGCTAAATGCCTGACAGTTTGTTTCATTTTCGCTTTGGTTTGCTTTGGTTACCGGCATTGATTCTCCGGTTAGCAATGATTCATCTATGGAGAGGTTCAAACAATCAAGTAAAACGCCATCAGCCGGAACCCGATCACCTTCATTTAAAATAACCAAATCATCCGGAACCACCTCACGGCCTGCGATTCTTATTTCTTTACCATCCCGAATTACCAATGCTCTAGGTGAAGAGAGTCTTTTGAGTACTTCAAGCGCCTTTTCGGTTTTTTGGTGTTGGTAAAAAGTAATAAATATGATAATGAACACCCAGCATAGTAGAATTATTCCTTCTGTGTAATCTCCCAGAAGCATATATAGCGAGCCACAACTGATAAGTAAGATAAACATGGGCTCTTTTACAACTTCGAGCGCTATATGCAGAATATTTTTTGACTGAGATGTTGGAAGCTCATTATAGCCCAACTTTTTTAATCTTTGCGAGGCTTCCTCACTGCTTAGTCCCTTAAAAATTGACATGTCTTAAGTTATAAAAATATCGATTTTGTATATTTAACCATCAAACTATCTCCAACTTAAATTTCTTCAGTAATAACTTCTTTTATTGCCTTATAAATAGATATTGAAGATGATTGCTGACATAAATTACGGGTGTTTACAGAAAAAAAATACACCCAAATGTACAAAACATATTGCATTTTTTCTTTGATTTAAATCAGTAAAACCGATTGATAATTAAGTTTGTTTAAAAAAAAAGGAAAATTAACTTTTAATGCGTTTCATTCTTTTGGGTCCGTACCAAAGCCAAAATCCGGTAACGGTGAAAAGAAATAAAGCCAAGCCCATAACGGTTGTGTAAATTACTTTAATTTGACCGTTTGAAGTTCCAAAATAGCGGTCGAGAATAGAACCGTCGTGAATGTTTTCAAAAAAATCGGAATGTCTTTTACCAATGTTTAAAAGATTTCCTGTAGCTCCATCCAGTTGAATTTCCCAATAATGATTTTTAAACACAAATTTTAAGATGCCTTTATTTTTTCTGATATCAATGCGATCGAGTTCTAAAGATAAATCTGCCGATATAGAATCATGTAAAATAAAATTGGCTTTTTTATGCAAACTGTCCAATGGCAACCAATGTTTAAGGTTGGTTGAAGTTCCTTCAAATGATTTGGGTATAATAAGTCCGTTGCTGTGGTTTTTCCATCCCAAAATAACGCCCGAAACAGCGATAAAAAAGAAGAAAATAAAAAGTAAAGCTCCTGTTGTACGGTGAACTTTTCTGAATGTTCTTAAAATTTTTGCTTGGTATTTTTTGGAATTAATATTTGTCATTAAGTAAATCTGAAATCTGTTTGCGCTATATTTTAACTTTATTCTGTTTTTTCAATAACAGTTTTAACGGTTTTAAAATGTAATTTTTCTTTCGGAATAAATCCTTTTAAAACTAATACAAGGCCAAAAACCATAAGCATAATACCCATAGCGCGTTTTATTTTGTAGGTTACAGAAGGCGTTAATTTTTTTATCAATTGTTTGGCAAGTAAAATTTTCCCTATATCGGTTATCAAATAGCTGACGATAATCAGGGTAAAGTAGTTAAATATTTTTGCCGAATTCATTTGCAGATTGGAACCCACAATAACCAGCATTCCCAGCCAAAATGCCAATACCCCAACGTTGATGAAGTTGAGCAGAAATCCTTTTAAAAATAGTTTTTTATAATTTGTTTTTTCGGGAAGCACCAAAGTTTCATCCTGAATGGTTCTTTTCTGACTTTTATCCATATAAGTGATAAGTCCATAAACCAACAAAATGGAACCGCCAACAAAAAATAAACGAGGATCATCTTTAATTTCTTCCAAAAAGCTCTTACTTCCATAATAAGCGATTAAAATAAACACAACATCACTTAAAACCACGCCTAAATCAAATGATAAAGCGGCACGTGCACCTTTAAGAATACTGGTTTGAATTAACGTGAAAAAAACGGGACCAATCATAAAAGACAGGAAAAACCCAATGATTATAGCTTCTTTAAGTTCGTAAAAGGTCATAAATTTAGTTTACCAAAATGTGAAATTACTATAATTTATTAAACATTGTCGTAATCGATTGTGATTTTTTGTGTGGTTGGATGCGCCTGACAGGTTAAAATTAATCCATCCTTAATTTCTGCATCACTTAAAATTGAATTTTTATCCATCACCGCTTTCCCTTCGGTCACCTTTGCCAAACAACTGCTGCAAATTCCGCCTTGGCAAGAATAGGGCGCATCCAAACCTTCTTTTAAGGCGGCAGTTAAAATGGTGTTTTTGGAATCCATGGAAAAGTTAGTTTCCTCATCATCAAGAATTACCGTAAGGTCGCAAGTTCCTTCAAAAGCGATGTGTGTTTCACTTTCAGAAATAACAGGAGGCGTAAATAATTCAAAATGAATGGTATTTTCATCCAAACCGTGTTCAATCAATGTTTCTTTTGCCATAAGAATCATTGTTTCCGGCCCGCATAAAAATGAGGCGTTGAAAGCGATGTTTTTAAATTTATTTTTGAGGATAAAGTTGAGGTTTCCTTTGTCAATTCTTCCAAATAAGGCGGCCTCTTTCTGTTCTCTGCTAAAAACATATTGCACATTAAATTTACTTGGATACGCAAGCTGAAACTGCTTTATTTCGGCATAAAAAATGGAATCAACCTCTGTTCTATTGCCATAAATAAGCGTAAAAGTGCTGTTAGGCTCCTCGGTTAAAACCGCTTTTATCATTGCCATAATTGGCGTGATTCCGCTTCCTGCAGCAATTCCGAGATAATTTTTTGTTTGGGTTAAATTGGTTTCCAAAATAAATTTCCCCAGTGGTTTAGACACTTCCAAAACATCGCCTTCTTTTAAAATGGTGACGGCAAAAACAGAAAATATTCCGTTGTCAACTGCTTTTATGGCAATGCGTAATTCGTCGCTGTTTGGCGCTGAACAAATGGAATATGCCCTGCGCAATTCTTCGCCTGCAATGCTTTTTTTGATGTTAATATATTGTCCGGCGATAAATTTGAATTCTTCTTTTAAAGAAGGGGGAATATCAAACAGTATTGAAACTGCGTTTTGACTCTCTTTTTTGAGTTCTTTTATAGTGAGCGAATGAAATTTCGGCATATTCAATTTTTAAGATTACAAAAATAGTTAAACTTTAGATAAAAAGTTTTTTAAAACGCTACATTTACCTTTAACAAAATAATTTTATACGACACTCATTAACCGTAAAGAAATACAACAAACCAAATGATCAAACATTTTATAAATTTTGAATGGAAACAATTTTTTCGTTCCTCCTATTGGCAAAAAAGTATTGCTTTAAATATTCTAATGGCATTTTTGGCGCTCTATTTTATATTGACATTTTTAGCTCTGGGCATAAGTTTATTTCCTATACTTGACAAGCAATTTCCGGAATCTGATCCGCTGGAATTGCTCAACGGATTTTTATTCTATTGGTTTTTAGCCGATTTGTTGATGCGATTTTTCTTGCAAAAATTGCCGGTTATGAACATAAAACCGCTTTTGATTTTGCCTATAAAAAGAAGAAGCATTTTACATTATGTATTGGGGAAATCGGCCGTTTCATTCTTCAACTTTTTACCGCTTTTTGCGGTTATTCCTTTTGGAATTATGCTAATTATTGAAGATTACGGAACAATAACCGCTTTGGTTTGGATGCTTTTAATGGTTATTTTTACGCTAACCATTAATTTTTTAAATATCATTATTGAATCAAGATCGGCAGAAACAGAGTTGTCTTTTTTGCCAATAATAGTTATCGCTTCCGGTTTGTTCGCCTTAAATTATTTTGAAATAGTCTCTTTATCAACCCAATTGGCAAATGGCATCAATGCCATTCATATAAATCCGGCATTAATTTTAATTCCATTGGCAATTTTAGCGGCTGTTTATTATATCAACTATACATTTTTATTGAAAAAACTGTATGTGGACGGCTCCCTAAAAGCAAAAACCCAAATTGCTTCAACAACCGATTTGACTTGGACGCGCAGGTTTGGAACGATTGCTCCTTTTTTGCAATTGGATTTAAAACTATTGTGGCGGAATAAACGGCCGCGGTCTTCCATTTTTATTTTGATTATCGGTTTGTTGTATGGCTTGTTTTTTTATCCAAATCCAGCGTATGACAATTTGGAATGGCTGTATGTTTTTGTCGGTATTTTCGTTACCGGAATATTTATCATCAACTTCGGACAGTTTATTCCGGCTTGGGACAGTGGTTACTATAAATTGTTGATGAGCCAGAATATCAAATACAAAGAATATTTAAATTCCAAGTATTCATTAATGGTCATGAGTTCCATAATTATGTTTGTCCTAAGCATTCCTTATGTTTATTTTGGATGGAAAATTTTGATGTTGCACTTTGCGGCAATGATTTATAATTTAGGCATAAATACTTACATCATTCTTTTGGCGGGTTCCTTTAACAGAAAGAAAATCGATTTAACACAGCGTGCTGCCTTTAATTATCAAGGAACTGGAGCCGTGCAATGGCTGGTGGGTTTCCCATTATTGATTGTTCCGGTTGCCATTTTTTATGGGCCCTACAAATTAATTGGTTTTGAAGCCGGTGTGGCCACTTTAATTATTTTAGGGGCAATTGGAATTGTATTCCATCAAAAAATAATGAGATTTATCGTTTCCAAATATTTACATTCAAAATACATAATGATCAACGCATTTGACCAGGACAATTAATTTAGCAAACAGTTTGCAGCTTAAAGCATTTAAACAAATACACAAATCAACGATTAAACATATATAAAATGATAAGAGTAACAGAACTTTCAAAAAAATACGGCGGGGTAACCGTTTTAAATATAGCATCATTAGAAATTCCAAAAGGCCAGGCTTTTGGGTTAGTTGGAAATAACGGCGCGGGAAAAACCACCTTTTTCAATTTGGTTTTGGACCTTATCAAACCAACCACCGGAAATGTGATAAACAATGAAATTCAGGTGAATAAAAGTGAAGACTGGAAACCTTTTACTTCGGCTTTTATGGATGAAAGTTTTTTAATAGGTTATTTAACGCCTGAAGAATATTTTTATTTTATTGGCGAACTTCGAGGAATGAACAAGGCCGATATTGATGCTTTTTTAGGTCAGTTTGAAGAAATTTTTAATGGCGAAATTCTAAATAAAAAAAAATATTTAAGAGATTTATCCAAAGGAAATCAGAAAAAAGTGGGTATTATTGCCGCATTGATTGGGCATCCGGAAGTCATTGTTTTAGATGAGCCTTTTGCGAATTTAGATCCCACAACCCAAATAAGGCTTAAAAAATTATTGAAGGATTTAACTGCAGCCAGCAATGCAACAATCTTAATTTCCAGTCACGATTTAGGCCACGTAACCGAAGTTTGCGATCGAATTGTGGTGCTTGAAAAAGGTGAAATTGTTAAAGACCTGCAAACTTCAGCAGAAACCTTACAGGAGCTGGAGACGTATTTTTCGGTGTAACTCAAGTTAAATACATAGATTTTTGTATTTTTACATTCCTTACGGCAATAATTATAGGTTGTAATAAGTTAATGGGTGTAAAAAACAATTTCTTTTGAAAAATAGTTTTAAAATAATTGCAAGCTTTTTAATAGCGTTTTTTGTGGTTAATTGCTCAACTAAAAAAGATGCGTTTTTAAACAGAAGTTACCATTCGGTTTCCACAAAGTACAACGTACTTTATAATGGCGACGAAGCATTACGCGTTGGTTTGGAACAATTAAACGCCAATTATGAAGACAATTATTGGGAATGTTTGCCCATCGAACCTTTAAAAATTGATGAACTGGCGCTGCCAGGAATGTCGGCAGACACCGATAATTCGCCCCAAGAATTTGAAAAAGCAGAAGAAAAAGCGGTAAAAGCGGTGCAAAAACATTCGATGCTTATTGCCCGCGAAGAACGCAACAAAAAAATTGACGATGCCTATTTGCTGCTGGGAAAATCGCGTTATTATTCCAAAAGATTTGTGCCCGCTCTGGAAGCATTTAATTATGTGATTCTTAACTATCCGAAAGCTAATTTAATCAATGAAACCATCATTTGGCAGGCAAAAACCCAGGTTCGGTTGCAAAATGAAGAACAGGCGATTCGAAGCTTGAATAATTTGTTAAAAAACAAATCTTTGAAAAGCGACATAAAGGAAGATGCCCATACCGTAATTGCGATGGCTTATATGAATTTGGACAGTTTACAACTTGTTATAAATCATCTGAATAAAGCAGTTTCATCGGACAATAATAAAGAACAAACGGCAAGAAATTTATTTATACTCGGGCAGCTTTACAGCGAAAAAGGACTGAAAGATTCTTCGAACATCGCTTTCCAAAAAGTAATCGATTTTAAAAAAGCGCCTTATAAGTACAAAATTCATGCGCAATTGGAAAAAGCCAAAAATTCAACCAATAAAGAGGATGATTTATCAACCTTAGCGATTCTTAAAAAGTTGGTGAAGGACAGGGACAACAGACCTTTTTTGGATGAATTGTATTATCGTATTGGAATTATTGAACAGGAAAACAGTACAGAAAGTGCTATCGCCAATTTTAAAAAATCGTTGAAATCAAACTCCGAAAACAACCTTCAAAAAGAACTTTCTTATGAAGCGCTTGGAAATTTGTATTTTGACAAAGCCCAATTTATGGTTGCCGGCGCCTATTACGACAGTATTTTAAACATCACAAAAAGCGATAACACAAAACGCGTGCGCCGTTTGTTGCGAAACCGAAATAATTTAAATGAAATTATTTTATATGAAAACAGTTCAAAAATAAACGACAGTATTTTAACTGTTGTTGCCATGGGTGAAGAAGAACGAATTGCTTTTTTTAACGCCCATATTGAAAAGTTAAAAGCCCAAGAAGAAAAACAAGCAATCAAAATAACGGTTAAAACCGGTTTGTTCAATCAAAATATTTCCAAGGCAGGAACTGGCGATAATTCAGGAAAATGGTATTTTTATAACATTCAGGCTGTTGGTTTTGGAGAACAGGAATTTAAGAAAATTTGGGGCGATCGTCCTTTGGAAGACAATTGGCGTTTGAGGGACAAATCACAATTAGGTTTTGTCAACAATCAAGATATTGCACAAATCAATGATGATATTGATGTGATGGAAAAACTGGAACTTTCTTACTATTTGGGCAAAATCCCTTCAGAAAAAGTGAAGATAGACAGTATTGCAAATGAACGCAACACCGCCTATTTTAAATTGGGAATTATTTATAAAGAACAATTTAATGAATCGGATTTGGCAAAAGACAAATTCGAAAAATTAATTGGGTTTAATCCTGATTTGGCTTTGCTGATTCCTGCCAAATATCATTTGTATAAAATTTACGAAAGCCAGGGCAATGAAAAGGCCGTTTCCTTAAAAAATGACATTGTCGAAAATTATCCAACTTCAAAATTTGCCAAGATTATTTTGAATCCGAACCAAGTGCTTGAGGAAGAAGAAAAAAATGCGGCCGAAAGTGACTATGCTGCCATTTTTTACGAATATAAAGAAGAGAAATTTGAATCGGTTATCGAAAAAACCACCCTTGCAATCAGCAAATATTTAGGAGAACCTATCGTTCCGAAATTAGAATTGTTAAAAGCGTATGCCATTGGAAAAACAGCAGGATTGGTTTCATTTAAGGAAGCTTTGGAATTTGTTGCGTTGAATTATCCGAACACGGAAGAAGCAAAAAAAGCATTGGAGGTGATAGAAACCATAAAACTAAAACTATAAAATAATCCGAAATGCAAAAGTTGATGTTTTTAGAAAAAAAAGTGATTCCCCCATTAGCATCAGAGCGAAATGTGGTGGGAAAAAACACCTCCATAGTTGGTGATGTTAAGTCGGAAGGAGATTTCAGAATTGACGGAAGCGTTGAAGGAACCATAAAAACCGCAGGGCGTGTGGTTATTGGCGCATTGGGAAGTGTTAATGGCAAAATTATATGCGACAATGCCGATATTGAAGGGAAATTTTCAGGACAACTATTGGTAAATAATTTACTAACCCTAAAAGCTACAGCAATAATTATGGGAGAAGTGGTCATCAGCAAATTATTGGTTGAACCGGGAGCTGAATTTAATGCAACCTGCACAATGAAAGGATCCGTTATGGAGCTACAAAATGATCAATCCAAACAAGAAAAAACAGCTTAATAAATACCTGCAATTAACGAGCATTGCATTTCAAATGGGCATCACTATTTATTTAGGCGCTTATTTTGGAAAAAAGCTTGACGCCTATTTTCAGACGGAAAAAACATATACCATTATCCTTACCTTGGTTGCACTGATCATTTCGCTTTGGAGCGTTTTGGCCCAGTTAAAAAAGATCAATGAGAAAGATGATTAAACAACTACAGGTTTTTGGCATAAAATTATTGATTGCACTTAGTATTGTTTTTGGAATTCACAGTGTTATTTTATATTTTTTAGGCATTTCAATAGCACAAAACCTACTTATTCCAAGCTATATCACCAATTATTTTTTGGCCCTTTTGATTTTTTTTATTTTAGTAAAACTGAAAAAAAAATATCTCGATTTGCTGGGTTTTGTTTTTATGGCCGGAAGCTTCGTTAAATTTGGGGTATATTTTATTTTTTTCAATCCAGTTTTTAAGCAAAACGGATTGGTAAGTTCACAAGAGGCAACCGCCTTTTTAACACCCTATCTTTTGTGTTTAATTGTTGAAACTTTTTATTTAATAAAACTGTTGAATAACAAGATGTAATGGGTTAAAAATTAATAAATAAACCTCTCTAAAAAACAAATAAAATAGTTTTAGGTTTTTAATATAAAAATGTACATTTGCAAAATATTTTTGGGCACCACTATTAATAATGTATATGTATAGAATTAACGTATTAAAAACACTTACATTCCTGTTTTTTGCAATTACAGTCTCTGTAAACGCAGCCAACAATCCTGATGAAGCAATTCCTGCTGAACAAGAATCTCCCGTACAAAATCTAAAAACAGAAATTAAGGAATACATCAACCATCACTTGTTGGATTCTTATGATTTTACCTTGTATTCCTATACAAATGATGCAGGAGAACACAAATATATTAGTGCTCCATTGCCTGTAATTTTGATTGATAGCGGGTTAAAAGTTTTTTCGTCTTCAAAATTTCATCACGGAGAAACAGTTGCTGAAGTGGATGGACAATTTTACGCATTATACCACAATAAAATTTATAAAACCGATGCCCTCGGCACAATAAATCATAATGAAGAAAACCACGCAACAAACGAAAAACCACTAGATTTTTCAATTACTAAAAACGTTGTATTCATTATTCTTGTAGGTTTGTTTATGCTTTTAATATTCAGCCGAATGGCCAATTCTTATAAAAATAATCCAATGCCTAAAGGTATCGGCCGCATATTTGAACCGCTTATTTTATTCATAAGAAACGACATTGCAATTCCAAATATTGGCGAAAAACATTACAGAAAATACATGAGTTACCTGTTAACGGTATTTTTCTTCATTTGGATCATCAACTTATTGGGTTTAACGCCACTTGGGGTGAATGTAACAAATAACATTGCCGTAACGTTGGCTTTGGCTTTGGTAACTTATTTTATCACCACATTTTCAGGAAACAAAAATTACTGGAAACATATTTTTTGGATGCCGGGCGTGCCGTGGCCAATGAAAATCATTTTGGCGCCTATTGAATTGCTGGGAACTGTGATCAAGCCATTTTCATTAATGATACGTTTGTATGCAAACATCACTGCAGGGCATATTGTGTTAATGAGTATTATCGGTTTGATGTTTATTTTCAAAAACTGGATCGGCAGTCCGTTGTCATTTGGTTTGGCGTTTGCCTTATCATTGCTTGAATTGTTGGTGGCAGCGCTGCAAGCTTATATTTTCACCATGTTATCTGCACTTTACTTCGGTTCCGCTGTGGAAGAACACGATCATCATTAAAATTGAATGTTTAATTAATTAATTATATATATTATGGAAATTCCAACTATTGTAGGAGCAGGTTTAATCGTAATCGGTGCTGGTTTAGGTATCGGTAGAATTGGTGGTTCAGCAATGGACGCTATTGCACGTCAGCCAGAAGCTTCCGGGAAAATTCAAACAGCAATGCTAATTGCAGCAGCGCTTATTGAAGGTATTGGATTTGCTGCTTTATTTGCAGCATAAAAAAACAATTAGCCGCAACGGTTGGTTGCGGCCAATGTTTAAAACAGTAATTAGACACAAAAAAATATTAAAAATATACCATGGATAAGTTAATAGAACAGTTTTCTTTAGGGTTGTTTTTCTGGCAATTAATTTTATTTGTTGCCTTGGTGCTTTTGTTAAAAAAATTCGCCTGGAAACCAATTTTAAATGCCGTAAACGACAGAGAAGAAGGTATTTTAAAAGCTTTGGAATCTGCTGAAAACGCACGCAAGGAAATGCAAAATTTGACTGCAGACAACGAGCGTATTTTAAAGGAAGCACGCATTGAGCGTGATGCCATGTTAAAAGAAGCGCGTGAAATGAAAGACAGCATTATTTCTGAAGCAAAAGGGGAAGCGCATGCACAGGCAACCAAAGTAATTGAGCAGGCAAAAGCAACTATTGAGTCTGAAAAACACGCTGCAATTGCCGAAATAAAAAATCAGGTAGCCGAATTGTCATTAGAAATTGCTGAAAAAGTGATGAGAAATGAATTATCTGACAAAAACAAGCAAATTAAGCTTGTTGAAGACATGTTAAAGGAAGTAAAGCTATAAGAATTAATTTCAAATGAACGGATCCAGAGCGGCAATAAGATATGCAAAAGCAATACTAAGTTTTGCACTTGAACAACAAAAAGAAGTTGAAGTGAACGATGATATGTTGCTTGTTGCAAATACCATTAAAGACAGTAAAGAGTTACAGTTATTGCTTAACAGCCCAGTGTTGAAAACTGAATTGAAAAAATCAGCTTTAAAAGAAATTTTTGCGAGCAAAACTAGCTCTTTAACAATTAGTTTAATCAATCTTTTAATCGACAACAAAAGATTGCCGATTTTAGGTGAGGTTGCAAAAAAATATAACGTGATTTTTGATTCATTAAAAGGAATTGAAGTGGCAAAAGTGACTACTGCAATTCCGCTTACTGAAGAATTGAATCAACAGGTTTTAAGAAAAGTAATTGAAATTACGGGAAAACAAGCAACTATTGAAAGCATCGTAAATCCTGATATTATTGGCGGATTTATCCTTCGTATTGGAGATATTCAATATGACGCAAGTGTGGCCAATAAATTACAGGTACTAAAAAGACAGTTTGAAAACGAAAGTTTTAATTCATAATTAAAAAAAGAATTTAGTTTTAAAAAATAGAAAGAATGGCATCAATTAAACCAGCTGAAGTATCAGCAATTTTAAAACAACAATTGGCGGGATTTGAAGCATCAGCTTCATTAGACGAAGTTGGATCTGTTTTGCAAGTAGGTGACGGTATTGCGCGTGTTTACGGACTTGCAAATGTGCAATATGGTGAGCTAGTTGAATTTGAAGATGGAATGGAAGGAATGGTACTAAACCTGGAAGAAGATAATGTTGGCGTTGTATTATTAGGTCATTCAAGAGCAATCAAAGAAGGATCTATCGTAAAACGTACTGAAAGAATAGCCTCTTTAAAAGTGGGTGAAGGAATCGTTGGTCGTGTTGTAAACACCTTAGGAAATCCAATTGACGGTAAAGGACCAATTCAGGGTGAAACTTTTGAAATGCCTTTAGAGCGCAAAGCTCCGGGTGTTATTTACCGCGAGCCGGTAACTGAACCATTACAAACAGGTTTAAAAGCGGTTGACGCAATGATTCCGGTTGGTAGAGGACAACGTGAACTTATTATTGGTGACCGTCAAACCGGAAAATCAACAGTGGCTATTGATACCATTATCAATCAAAAAGAATTTTACGATGCCGGCGTTCCCGTGTATTGTATTTATGTTGCTATTGGTCAAAAAGGATCAACAGTGGCTAATATTGCAAATTTATTTGAAGAAAAAGGCGCAATGGCTTACACCACAATTGTGGCCGCCAACGCTTCTGACCCTGCTTCCATGCAGGTATATGCTCCAATGGCAGGAGCTGCAATTGGGGAGTATTTTAGAGATACCGGCCGTCCTGCATTAATTGTTTATGATGATTTGTCTAAACAAGCAGTTGCTTACCGTGAAATTTCCTTATTGTTACGTCGCCCACCGGGACGTGAAGCATATCCTGGAGACGTATTTTATTTACACTCCCGTTTGTTGGAACGTGCCGCAAAAATTATCAACAATGATACTATTGCAGCGCAAATGAATGACATTCCGGATTCACTGGTTGGAAAAGTAAAAGGAGGAGGATCTTTAACTGCTTTGCCAATTATTGAAACTCAGGCAGGTGACGTATCCGCATATATTCCAACTAATGTGATTTCAATTACCGACGGACAAATTTTCTTGGAGTCCGATTTATTTAACTCTGGTGTTCGTCCGGCCATCAACGTAGGTATTTCAGTATCTCGTGTTGGAGGAAATGCCCAAATTAAATCGATGAAAAAGGTAGCGGGAACTTTAAAATTAGACCAGGCACAATACCGTGAATTGGAAGCGTTTGCAAAGTTTGGATCTGATTTGGATGCAGCTACCATGAACGTAATTGAAAAAGGGAAACGTAATGTTGAAATCTTAAAACAAAATCAGAGCGATCCGTTTAAAGTTGAAGATCAAATTGCAATTATTTATGCAGGTTCCAAAAACTTATTGAGAGCGGTTCCTGTTGAAAAAGTAAAGGAATTTGAACGCGATTTTCTTGCTTACTTAAATGCAAAGCACAGAGATTCATTAGATTTGTTAAAAGCAGGTAAATTAACCGATGAGGTTATTGATATATTAACCATTTCAGCGAAAGAAATTTCAGCAAAATACGTTTAATCCCCTCCTGACCTCC
Source organism: Flavobacteria bacterium RIFCSPLOWO2_12_FULL_35_11 (assembly GCA_001800975.1). Lineage (GTDB taxonomy): Bacteria > Bacteroidota > Bacteroidia > Flavobacteriales > Flavobacteriaceae > Lutibacter. The sequence goes on from MGWK01000011.1 coordinate 90,771, forward strand.
CCGAAGGGGAGGAAAGAGCTTTTATTAACAAAAAATAAAGTCCTTTCCTTTGGAAAGGATTTAGGATAGGAAAAAATGGCAAACTTAAAAGAAATACGAAACAGAATTACATCCATTGGTTCAACAATGCAAATTACCAGTGCCATGAAAATGGTATCTGCGGCAAAGTTGAAAAAAGCACAAGATGCAATTACCCAAATGCGTCCGTATGCCAATAAGTTGACAGAACTTTTACAAAGTTTAAGTGCTACTTTAGAAGGTGATATTGAAAATGTTTATGCAGAACAAAGAATAGTTTCAAAAGTATTGATTGTTGCAATTACTTCAAACAGAGGTTTGTGCGGAGGTTTTAATTCATCGGTAATTAAAGGATCCGTAAAATATATTGAAGACAATTATCAGGGCAAACAGGTTGATATTTTATCGATAGGAAAAAAAGGATATGATATTTTATCGAAGAATTTTAATGTTGTTGAGAGACATAATGAAATATACGACGATTTAACCTTTGATAATGTTGCCGTAATTGCCGAGAAAATAATGACTTTGTTTGCGCAGGGAAAATATGATAAAATTGAATTGGTTTACAACCGTTTTAAAAACGCAGCAACCCAAATATTGACTATAGAGCAATTTTTACCGGTTGAACTTGTTGAAGTTGAAGGTAAAATGAATGTAAGTACCGATTATATTTTTGAGCCAAATAAGGCTGAAATTGTATTGCAGTTGATACCAAAATCGTTAAAAACGCAGTTGTACAAAGCAATTAGAGATTCTTACGCTTCAGAACATGGCGCTCGAATGACCGCAATGCACAAAGCAACAGACAATGCAACGGAATTGCGAAACGATTTAAAATTGACCTACAACAAAGCCAGACAAGCCGCCATCACCAACGAAATTTTAGAAATTGTTGGAGGCGCTGAGGCGTTGAACAATTAGACGGAACGCTAGCGGAGTCAAATTTTCCAAAGGTGCTGAAGCCCTTAATAATTAGATAAGAATAACTACTAAAAAAATCACCAAATAAAAATTAAAAAAAAGAGTTTATCTAGTTATGATAAGCTCTTTTTTAGTTTGGTATGTAATTTGCAAACTCATTTTAAAACAATATAACCATGAAAAAATTTATAGGCACAGGATTGGTAATTTTACTGAGTTTCGCGGTTTTTGGCTGTTGCGCATCAAAAGTAAAAGCGCAGAATGAAGCTCCTTTTAAGGTTTTGGAAGCCACTTATACCAACTGGGCTGGCGAACAGCCTGATAAGATTGGAACCACGCTAAGAATTACCATAAACAATAAGGAAATTCAATTGGACAGCGTTTATTTTAGAAATAACAGCGCGTCATTAAAACGAGTGGACAGTATTGAAAACGCCATTTTTACAGGAAGTTTTACAACTTCAACAATCCCGCACGACTATATTTTACATAGTGATCCAAAAGAGGAATTCGGAAATAAACCTCCAGTTACGGTTTCAAAATTACCATTTGAAATTAAAGAAAATGAAGCGGTGGTAAGTTATTTTTTTAAGGACAAAATCAATTATTATAAAATTTTGGAAGTGAAGCAAGAATAAAGTCGGAAGACCGAAGACCGAAGACCGAAGTTTTTGATTAGACGACCGCAAGACCCCTTTGACCGCAAGACTGCACGACTAAAATCTATAAATCTTCAGCATAAACCAAACCAATCTCTTTTCTGACGGCATCCAATAAAGTAATAAGTTCTATACTGTTTTGATGCGACCAAAAACTGCTTTCTGTAAGGTTTTCATGCAAACATGAATTGCATTCCACAATTTGATGTGCATATCCTTTCCCTGTCTTCGGCAATGAAATTTTTTCTTCTTGGCTGTCTTTAAATACCGAAAAAGTACTTGCTTCATTCCACGGACTGTCGATAATAATTTCACCTGAAGTGCCGCTTATTTTTGCGATTCTTTTAGAATTTGAATTAAAGCTGCTGAAAAGTACTGCCTGGGCATTTTTATAATCAAAAATGATGGACACTTGTGAATCTGCACCCGATTCAAAATAATGAGCCTTGGCTATAATCTTGTCGGGCATCCCCAATATCAAATAAGCCAAAAATATTGGGTAAATACCAATATCAAGAATAGATCCGCCTCCCAATTCCTTGTCGTAAATTCGCTGTATTGAAGGAAGGGCTTTAAAGGAAAAATCGGCATTTATATAACTTATTTCACCAATTTCCCCATTTTCAATGGTGCTTTTTATTTTTTTTATGGCCGGTAAAAACCGTGTCCACAAAGCTTCCATTAAAAATAAATTGTGCTTTTTGGAGGCTTCAATCATTTTAAAAACCTGTTGTTGGTTAATGGCAAACGGCTTTTCGCACAAAACCGCTTTTTTATGTTCCAAAGCTAAAATTGAAAGTCGTTCGTGACTGTTGTGAGGCGTTGCGATATAAACAATATCAATAAATTTATCCTGCAACAATGCTTCATAAGAGCCATAAAACTTTTTTGAACCGTAAGTTGCGGCAAAGGCTTCAGCTTTGGACAAATCTCTTGATGCCACAGCCTCCAATTCAATAGTATCCAACAGCAATAAGTCGTTCGCAAACTTATGGGCAATTTTACCCAATCCGATAATTCCCCATTTAATTTTTGTATTCAAAGCATTAAAATTTAGATGATTAAAATCGATATAAATGTAATATAATTTTATTTGGCATAGAATTTGAATTTCAAATGAAATAACCCATAACACCGAATGATTATGAAGACTATAAAATTACTTTTAGGAACGTTAATTATTGGAATGTCGTTCACTTCCTGTATTGTCGATAACACTATCGATGAACCTTATTATGCTTCACTTGAGGAAGTTATAACAGCAAACGATTTATGGTATATAGATTACAATAATACTGCTGGAACCGGCGATGTACCGTTTTTATCTAAAGCCTTCACCATATCATTTATTAACGGAAAAGTGTTTGCCAATAACAATTTGGTGGGAATTGGAACAGTTGGAAATGGTTATGGTATTCAAATTGGCTTTTACGATACGTTTGACGGCCGATTAAAAATAGATCATAATTTAGACGGGTTTTACAATTTTGAAGTCATTCAATTGTCAATAGATAACATAAAATTAAGAGATAATTATAACAATGTTACCTATAATTTGGTTGGATATCATAAATCAACATTTGATTTTGATCAAGTATTTTACGATAACATAGAATATTTTTTACAGGAGTATCAAGCTTGGGAAAAAACCTATACAAGTGATGCTGGAGCAATAAATGAATTTGATAATGAGAACTTTTTACAGTTCACTCCTGAAAATTTAACAACATTTTATTCTTCACAAGATAATGTTGGCACAACTATTGGTAATATATATTGGGACTATGTAGGATCTTACACAGTAGCCAATGTGCAAGGATATGACAATCTAAAAATTTTAACATTAGATTATGATTCTTCTGGCAATGAAAAGTTTGAGTTGACCGTTATTAATGATGCGAAGATTAGTTTGTATCATATAGCTTCTGGCACAACATATGAGTTTAGCGGAAGAGGTTACATACAATACTTGAAATCAAGTTCAAGTTTAGCCAAAAGCGCCACAAGCGATCAAGGCAGAGCGAGAACTAAAGTATTTAGAGAAACAGAAATTAGAAGAAATTTAAAATAAAGTTTGGTTAGTTGATTTTTGGTTGGTTATTTATAACCAATTGAGTTAGTCGCTCCCTCATCGGAGCGGCTTTTTTTTGTACCTTTATGGTTTTAAAAAAAACAATACAAATGAATCATAAAACAGCATTTATTACAGGAGCAACTTCAGGAATTGGAAAAGCAACCGCCCAACTTTTTGCACAAAACAAAATACGATTAATTCTTTGCGGCCGACGCGGAGATCGACTTGATCAATTAAAAGAAGAACTTAGCCAATTAACCGAGGTAACCACGCTTCAATTTGACGTTAGCAATAGAGAAGAAGTGTTCAAGGCGATTGCCTCATTGCCAAATGAATTTAAAAAAATTGACATTCTCATCAATAATGCAGGAAACGCGCATGGATTAAGTACCGTTCAGGATGGAAATATGGATGACTGGGATGCGATGATCGATATCAACGTGAAAGGATTGTTGTATGTTTCAAGAGCAATTCTTCCGCAAATGGTAGAACGAAATGATGGCTTTGTAGTAAATATAGGTTCTATAGCCGGTAAAGAAGTGTATCCTAATGGAAATGTGTATTGCGCCTCAAAATACGCGGTAAACGCTTTAAACAAAGCGATGAGGATTGATTTAAACCAACACAATATTCGTGTTTCCGCAATCCATCCCGGTGCAGTGGAAACTGAATTTTCAGAAGTTCGTTTTAAGGGCGATAAAGAAAAGGCAAAAAATGTATATAAAGGATTTAAGGCCTTGCAGCCTGAAGACATTGCTGATATTATTTACTTTGTGATATCAAGACCTTACCACGTAAACATAGAAGATTTGATCGTATATCCAACAGCGCAAGCTTCAGCAACCATATTAAAAAAAGAGGTTTAAACTTAGTTTAAACCTCTTTTTTTACAAATACTTATTCAAATTATGGGGCAATTTTAGTGATTAAAATTGTTCCAACATTGGTTTCTTGTCCTTTTGTCACTTCAATTGGCACTGTTGTAGTTAAAAGCGTATAATCCGTTTTTTCAATTTTCAATAAATAATTTCCTTCAGGCAAGCCTTGTAAAACAAATTGACCTTCATTATTTGTAAAAGTTGAGGCTATTGGCGTTAAAAAAGTAAGGTCGGTTTCATTATAAACATAAACCGTTGCGTTTTCTACAGGCATTAAAACAGTTTCTGTTTCCGTAACATCCGCAACGCGGCCTAAAATTGTTCCTGAATTAACTTCAGCAATCACTCTTATTACCGGTTTTAAATTATAATTTCCTGAAGTTCCTGCTTTTACGATGGATTTTTGCACATCCCAATCTAAAATAAATGTGTAAGAAAATCCTGGCTCTAAAGTAGTGTCTAAATGAAGTTTAAGTCCGGATTGCATCGCGCTTGGCGTACTAAGCGGAATTTCAGCTGTTTCACCGTCTAAAACTACGGCGTTGCCTTCTCCAAGAATCAAGCGAATTTGATTTAACATTCCTGATTCAATATCTTCATCAGTTAAAACAAGCGTATTTCCGGCTACGAGTTCGGTCAAATCAACACGATTTAATGGGTCGTCAGTATTCGGTAAGGTAAAACCTTCAAAACTAATCCAGCCGCTATCGCCATCATTTCGGTTATATTGAACATCAATAATATTAACCAAAACCTTTTCATATTCACCTTCAGCATCCACTAATTTTAATTGAATACTTGAGGTGTTTTCACCATTGCTGCCATTATTATCGCAGCTGACAAAGCTTAAAGTCGCAAATATCATTGCAACTAAAAATAAATTACTTAATTTCATATTTATATGTTTTAAATTTTTATTTTAAAGATTTTAATTTGTAATTGTGGAAACGCGTTTGAATTTTAACGAGGTAATTTCAAAGTTATTGCTATTTTTAACTTTTTTAACATGATTAACAAACGGCTCTTAATAAAAAATTTGTTGGCCCACAACGATGAAAATAGCTTTTATGACAAGAAGCTGAAAATTTCATTGGAACATAAAGAAGGAAAAGCAAAATTTTTGAAAATCGTTTGTGCCCTGGCAAATTCAAATCCCGAAAACAATTCCTATATTGTAATTGGTATTGATGATCAGTCGAACAAAATTGAAGGCGTCGATTTTTTTGATGACAGCAAGATTCAAAATTTAATGAATTCCTATTTTAACAATCCGCCAAAAATTCAATATGAAAACATTCCTTTTCCGCGATTGCCAAAGCACAAAGTTGTTGGATTGGTTACCATTCATCCTTCAAAGAAAATAGCCTCACTTAAGAAAAGTATTTGGAAATATGTTAACGGAACCATTTTTTACAGAAGAGGAAGCAATTCCCTGTCAACTTTGGAAACTTTTGAAATCACAGAGTCCAATAAAACGATTGTTGAGGCGATAGAAAAAAACGCCAGCAACAACATTCAGCTTACTTTAGATGCGGTTTTTGATTTTATGAACCGGCACAAAAAAGCATATCACCCAGCTTATAAAGTTTTTAATGAACAAATTGTGCTTTGTTGGGCAGGAGAGAAAAGAGTTGTGAAAGGCGCAACTTTTTATTCACGTGTAGATATTGAGCTGATAAATGAACAGGTGCGTCTCTTTTATTCAGCGTTGGATGAGGTAAAAATTGAATTTGACAAAAATTCCTTTAGAATAACGGAGTATGTTTATTTAGGACTTATAAAATCCTTCGATTATTATCCTCTGGAAAAAACCGTGATGCATTTTAAGGAAAACGGAAAATATGATATTGTAAGTGAATTGTTATTTGAGCCGCCCCAGTTTGATAAAAAATTATTGCATCATGTGTTTAACAATTGCAATGCGATTTTAGAGAAATTAAAAAAGAACTTGCCGCTAAAGGAAATTGAATTGGAAGATGTTCATGAAATGCCCACCTATTATTTAATTTGTGTTTTAAATAAAATCCCAAACGCTTTTATCAGGCTGAAAGAATCAGAACTGTTGCTTAGAAATTTAGAAGACAAAACCGGATACATCAAATACAAAGAAGCGGTTAGAATTCTTAGAAAAGTTAAGTATAGCTAATTTGGCACTCTTTATTGTTGGACGAAATAGCTATAAAAAATTAACCCTTTAATTTTTTGAACAATTCCAGCGCATAACCGTCGGTTAAACTTGCCACATAACCGCAAATGGATAAAACCCTTAAATACAGCGATTCTTTTGGCTCTTGGAGACTTTCAGGCAACAAGTTCAAAATTAATTTATCGTAATTTGTCAATGAATTTTCATACTTCCGGTTGCTTGCAGAAACAAAAACATCCAATAAAGTGGCAATTACGTTATAGCCAACCAATTCTTTTTCAATGACTTCCCGACTTTTATAAATTTTTTCGACGCTAAGTTTAATAATGTCATTTATTTGGGCTTCATAAACACATTTATCCAATAAGGAATGTTGGAATTCGCCCTTTAAAATAGCTTCTTCCTGTTTCAAAAAAACATTGGCCGCTTCATTGATCAGGTTTCCTATGGCCAAGGCGCGGAGGTAACTTAATCGGTCTTTTTTAAATTGTAATTGATGGTATTTTTTGGTATCGATCGTATCTTTTACCAATTTAATCAAATATTCAAGCGCAAAATCTTCTTCAATCAATCCCAAATTGATGCCATCTTCAAAATCGATGATGGTATAGCAAATATCGTCGGCAGCTTCAACCAAATAAGCCAAAGGATGTCGGTGATAACTTGAATTTCCGCTTTTTGAAGCAAGTCCCAATTCATTTGCGACATCTTTAAAACAAGAAACTTCCGACTGGAAAATGCCATATTTTTTGTCGGCGACATGCGAGGTTGGCTTTTTTGGCAAAGACTCTTTTGGATATTTTATAAAAGTGCCCAAAGTGGCGTAAGACAACCGCAATCCGCCTTCCATGCCGGCTTTACTTTCGGTTAAAATTCTGAAACCGTTGGCGTTTCCTTCAAAATCCACAAAATCTTGCCATTGTTTTTTGGTAAGATGGGTTTCGTATTGTTGCCCGTTTCCATGTTTAAAATATTCTCCAATGGCTTTTTCTCCGCTATGGCCAAAAGGCGGATTTCCAATATCGTGCGCCAAAGCCGCTGTGGCCACAATAGCGCCAAAATCGTTCATGGTATAGCCTTGTTCCACCAATTCAGGATGATTTTTAAGCACCTGTTCGCCAACTCTTCTGCCTAAAGAACGCGCCACAACGCTTACTTCCAAACTGTGGGTGAGTCGGGTATGCACAAAATCGGTTTTAGAAAGCGGAACAACCTGTGTTTTATCCTGCAAACTTCTAAAGGAATCTGAAAAAATAATTCGGTCATAATCCACTTCAAAACCCAATCTGGTTTCGTCTTGGTCTTTGCGCGGTCGTATTTGTGTGTCTCCAAATCTTTTGAGCGACAATAGTTGGCTCCAGTTCATTCCCATTGTTAAATATTTTGTGCAAGATACTTAATAATTTATATTTTTTTGAAGGCTTATTTTGGGCAATCTTAACATTTAAGTTATAAAACAGTAAACTTGGATTAACCATTAATTAACATTGGGCGACTTAATTTGTAGTTCATAAAATAAATATAAAGCAATGCGATTATTGGTAACTTCAATTTTAATTTTTTCAAGTACTTTTTTATACAGCCAGTCTTTTGAAGTTGGTTCTCTCATTACTGATTTTTCAAAAAAAGGAAAAATTGAAGGTGTAGTCTTGGATAATGAAGTCAATAATGAACCAATGGCATTTGTAACCATTTCAGTTAAAAATACTGATTTTGAAACGACTTCAGATTTAGATGGTTCTTTTTCATTCAATTTAAAACCTGGGAAATATACCTTGGAAATTCAATTTTTGGGTTATGCAACCATAGAATTGGGCAATGTTGCCGTTGTTGCGGGGAATACGCTGTCCATTAAGCAAAAATTAAGTGCCCTAAAGTTGAATGCTGATATTTCATTGGCGAATTAATCGGATTCCGCTTAACATTAACTTTACCCTTCCATCACCTTTTTATAACTTCTCGGTAACCTTCTGTTTAACTCAACGCAATTTCTTTGCCCCAACATTAAACAAATAAATTAAACTAAATTAATACTTATGAAAACTTTTTATTATTTAATTGTATCGATTTTATTTTTAAATTTTGCCGCAAGTTGCGGAAATGACAATGACTCACCTTTGATCATTGACGAGGAAGTGCCAGTAACGGTAGTCACGAAAGCCGGAATTATTAAAGTAAATGAAACTTGGACTGCTGACAAAATATATATTTTAGGAGGAAAAGTTGTTGTAGATGAAGGGATTACATTAACCATTGAAGCCGGAACAATCATTAAGGGCGCTGAAGGACAAGGCTCATTAGCTTCTGCATTGATAATTGACCAAGGCGGAAAATTAGTTGCTGAAGGCACCGCCGCAAAACCAATTATTTTTACATCAGTATTGGATAATATCCAAATCGGACAAAAAGCCGGCACAAATTTAACGATTGCCGACAACGGTTTGTGGGGCGGATTAATAGTACTTGGTAAAGCACCAATTTCTGTAAGCGGTGATGTTGCCACAAAACAAATAGAAGGAATTCCTGCAACGGACACCTTTGGACAATATGGGGGAAATGTTGCTAATGATAACTCAGGAATTTTTAAATACATCTCTATAAGACATGGAGGAATTACCATTGGTGCAGATAACGAGATTAATGGATTAACCCTTGGCGGTGTTGGTTCAGGAACCGTTATTGACTATATTGAAGTTGTTGCCAACCAAGATGATGCAATCGAATGGTTTGGAGGTTCTGTAAATGTAACTAACGTTCTTACCTGGGCACAAGGCGATGATGGTTTGGATTGTGACGAAGCTTGGTCTGGATCTGTAAAAAACGCTTTGGTTATTTTAGGAGCTGACTCAGACAGTGCCTTAGAATTAGACGGTCCTGCTGGTTCTGCCGTAACGGAAGCTGGCTATACTTTTGAGAATGTCACGCTTAAAGGCGCAGGTACTTCAAGCAAATATGCCGATTTAAGAGATGGATTGATTGCAAATATGAAAAACGTATTGGCTTATGGTTTTTCAGTTGATTCTAAAGTTAAGGTAAATGGTGCCGATTCTCAAACAGAACTTACAAATGGCAGAATTACTTTTACCAATTGGCAAGTTGTTTTGCCGGTTGGTGTTACGGTAGCAGATTTAATTACTGGAGCGAAAGCGGGAGATGAAGTAAAATTCATCAATAATGCAACAGCAATTGCAACGCCAAGTGCCGCAACAACAGGAGCAACTACTTCTGTTTTTTCTTGGACTTATGCAGCTTCAAAAAGTGCCTACTAATATAATTTTAAATTTTTAAAACAAAATGTCCATATGCCTATTTAGGCTATGGGCATTTTGTTCATTCAATTAATATTTTAAATAAAAAACTAGATGTTAAAAAAGGGGATTCTTACAATTGTGTTTTTAATGGCGGCTATGCAAGTGATAAATGCACAAACAGGAAAAGTAACGGGAAAAATTTTGGATGGCGATTATAATGATGTGCTGGCATTTGCCAATGTTTCGGTAAAAGGGACTGAAAAAGGAACTTCGTCAGATTTTGACGGGTTATATGAATTGGAACTTAAAGAGGGCGATTACACCATTGTTTTCTCATTTATTGGCTATGAATCAAAAGAAATAACAGGAGTTAGCATAAAAAATAATGAGGTAACAAATTTAAATGTCACTTTAAATTCATCCGTAATGTTAAAGGAAGTGATGATAACATCATCAGCCAGACAAAATACGGAGGAATCGGTTTTATTTTATCAAAAGAAATCGGCGACCTTGATGGATGGTTTGTCCATAGCGAGCATCAATAAAACCGGTGCCAGCAATATCGCTTCTGCAATAAAAAGCGTTCCGGGAGTTTCTGTCCAGGACGGAAAGTTTGTTTATGTTCGAGGATTGGGAGACAGATACACCAAATCTATACTAAATGGCATGGATATTCCCGGACTTGATCCCGATAAAAATACCATTCAAATGAATATTTTCCCTACCAATATTTTGGAAAATATTTTGATTGTTAAATCGGCTTCCGCTGATTTGCCTGCCGATTTTACTGGCGGAGTTATTGACATTGTGACCAAAGATTTTCCTTCACAAAAGCAAATGGAGTTTTCTGTTTCAGGAGGTTTTAATCCGAGTATGCATTTAAAAGACAATTATTTAATTTATAAAGGCGGCGCAACAGATTTTCTGGGATTTGATGACGGCACCAGAGAGTTGCCAATTTCAACGGCGCAAGTTATCCCAAATCCGGCATCAACAAAAAATAAAACTTTAGAGCCAATTACGCGCGCTTTTAACAGCACTTTGGCCACAGCGCAAAAAACAAGTTTGCCCGATTTTGGTTTTGGGTTTAATTATGGAAATCAGTTTGATGTTAATGACAATAAACTTGGTTTTATCGCTTCCATTGATTATAAAAACACCACCACTTTTTATGAGGGATTTGAAAACGGTATTTACCAAAAACCTGAGGAAAGAGATGAATTTGAGCTTTTATTTGACAGAAGACAAAGAGGAGATATTGGCATAAATAATGTTTTGGCCTCTGTTTTAACGGGATTGTCTTACAAAACCGAAAAATCAAAATACAATCTTAACGTTTTACATATTCAAAACGGTGAAAGCAGGGCGGCGTTTTTTGATCAAAAAACAGAAATATCAAATGCCATTGATGTGGTAAAAGACAACTTAGAATACACAGAACGTTCTATTTCAAACTTGCTTTTATCGGGCAAAAACACGAGTGATGATGCCTCTTTTATCACCGAATGGAAATTGTCTCCCACCTATTCAAGAGTGTATGATAAGGATGTCAGATTAACAACTTTTATAAGAGAACCAGACGGATATACCATAAGTTCGGATGCCGGTTTTCCAAATAGAATTTGGCGGAATTTGGAAGAAATAAATGCAGTGGGTAAAATTGATTTCACAAAAAAATATGATATTTTTACCAACAAAGCCATTTTAAAATTTGGCGGATTGTATAGCTATAAACAACGTACCTACAATATTTACAGCTATGAAGTCGCCTTTAGAAATTTGAGTCCGACAGTGTTTGAAGGGAATCCCGATGCCATATTGGCCTATGAAAATGTTTGGACGCCAGCAACCAATTCAGGATCCTATATACGCGGAAATTTTGAACCTTCTAACTCATTTGATTCCAACCAAAATACTGCAGCCGGCTATGTTTCAAATGAATTTAAAATTGGCGATAAATTGCGAACTATTTTAGGGGTGAGAGCCGAATATTTCACCACTTTCTTTACCGGCCAAAATAATTTGGGAACCCAGATGTATGACAATGAAAATACACTAGAAGAATTGGATTTTTTCCCTTCTGCAAACCTGATCTATGAATACAATGATGCAATAAACATTAGGGCTTCCTATTCTAAAACAACGGCAAGGCCAAGTTTTAAAGAATTGTCGGTGGTTCAAATTCCCGATTTGCTTACCGGGGTAATGTTTTTAGGAAATATCGATTTAAAACCTTCTTACATTGACAATGTTGATTTTAGATTTGAAATGTATGGAAAAGAAGCTCAAATGTTTGCTTTAAGCGGCTTTTATAAAAGCTTTAAAAATCCTATTGAATTGGTCGCTTATTCCGTAATTGCATCCAACCAATTTACGCCAAGAAACTCACCATCTGCAGAAGTTTTTGGATTGGAGTTTGAAGCCAGAAAGAATTTTAATTTTATTGCTGAAAATTTAAAAGACCTGAGTTTAAACGTAAACCTTTCTATTATTGATTCTAAAATAAAAATGAATAAGGGCGTTAATGAAGAATTTGATTCCAGACAAACTTTTGCCAGAGACGGAGAAGTCATTGACGGTACAAGACAATTGCAAGGACAATCGCCATTTCTTATAAACGCAGGATTAAATTACAACAATAAAACAATAGGTTTAGAAACAGGTTTGTTTTTTAATGTTCAGGGAAAAACACTGGAAGTAGTTGGTTTTGGGAAAAATCCAGATGTATACGTACAACCTTTTAATAGTTTGAATTTTAACTTTTCTAAAACGCTAGACAAAGAAAATAGGTCTTCCATAAGCCTTAAAGTGGATAATATTTTAGATGAGAAACGTCAAAGTTTGTACGATTCTTATGGGGCCACAGCGCAACCTTTTTCTCTAAGGGAACCTGGAATGGCTTTTTCGTTAGGATACAGTCTCAGCTTATAAAGAGTTGGTGCATAAAAACAAAAAGGCTGAAATTTAAATTTCAGCCTTTTTGTTTACAAATGAAACAATTATTTTTTTCGTTAATTAACTACCAATGCTTTCTCTTCAACATGAATTATTTTGTTTTCCTGATAAGTAACGAGGTTGATTTTATCCGTTTTAAAGTAAGTCCAAACACCTTCCTTTTTACCGTTATTGTAAGTGGCAATTGTAGTTTTATTTCCCAGTAAATCATAGCTGATCCAAGTATCGTGAAGTTTGCCTTCTTTGTTGAAAAAACCTTCTCGTTCAATAATATTACTATTGTCGGCAAAATAATACGTTGCTTTTACCAAATCGTTATCCATTTTTTGATATACGACTTTTTGCTCTTGCGAAAATGCTGTTACACAAAACAACAATATAACGATGTTTATAAATGTTTTCATGATCTATTTATTTTAGTTCTTTATTTACTTCATATAAAAGTAGGTCAATTGCTTTTTATTTACTTTAAATTAACGTTAAGTTTACATTAAGTTTTTTTTCAGAAAATTAAATTATTGATAATCAATAGTTTATATTTATTTTAAATTCATTAATAAATTAGGATTTTAAGAAAACAGCTATTCTTAACCTAAAATTTACATTGATTTAATATTTTTCAGTTAAAATTTATAGAACTTATTGCTGCTGCTTTTCAAAGTATTTGTACCTTTGTTTAAAATCATTCTAAATAAGTATTTTGGGAACTACTGAAAATTCAGGTATTTTTAACTACGATTTTGATCTGGGCGCATTGGCTAAAAGGAAACCACACAATGAGATAAATGAAAAATGCTGTGAAAAATACAAGCATAAAAGCAACAAGACTTGTAAAAAATGTCCAAATCGATTGCCTTAAAGGCTAGATTTTAATACTTTTGCATTTCCTTTTCAGAAAGATAAAATGCCAATTAATTCAAAAAAATTATTTCTTAAGTTTTTAAAATGGAGATACCAACATATTTCCAACAAGCAATTTACTAATATTGCCAGTACCGTTATCGGATTGTTGGCAGGGTTGGGTGCTGTTGTTTTAAAAAATTTAACCCACTTCATCCAACAATTATTGGAAGGAGGATTTATTAGGCAAATTCACCAGGCATTTTATTTTATTTTCCCAATTCTGGGCTTTTTGATAGTTTTGCTTGTAATAAAATACGTCATTAGGAAAAAGGTAGGGCACGGAATTCCTTCCACCTTGTATGCCATTTCAAAACAAAAGGGAATTATGCCCAAACACCAAATGTGGGCATCTTTAATTACTGCGCCTTTAACGGTTGGTTTTGGGGGATCTGTGGGGTTAGAGGGACCAACTGTTGCCACAGGAGCTGCCATTGGTTCTAATTTTGCACGATTTTTTCATCTAAACCAAACCACAAGAACCTTACTTATTGGTGCCGCCGCTGCCGGTGCCATGTCCTCTATTTTTAAAGCCCCTATTGCTGCCATTGTTTTTGCGGTCGAGATTTTTAGTTTGGAATTGACGCTTGCCTCTATGATTCCACTGCTTCTGGCGTCAATTACTGCGGTTTTAACTTCTTATTTCTTTTTTGGTGATGACGTGTTGCTTCACTTTACCATACAGGATAAATTTGAGCTAAACGACGTTTTGTTCTATGTTTTCTTGGGCCTTGCTTCTGCAATGGCCTCCATTTATTTCAGTAAAATGTATTTTGGAATCAGCAATTTTTTTAAAAAATTCGAAAATCCTTATATAAAACTTCTTATTGGTGGATTGTCACTGGGCGTTATTGTTTATTTTATACCTACGCTTTTTGGGGAAGGTTATGAAACCATCAACAATATTTTGCGCGGAAATGTAAACGGGATCGTGAGAAATAACATACTGAAAATACTCTCAGATAACACCTACATGATTATCTTGTTTTTGATGGGTTTAATCGCATTTAAAATAATTGCCACCTCGGTTACTTTTGGCGCAGGCGGCGTTGGGGGCATATTTGCGCCAACATTGTTTATGGGCAGTGTAACAGGTTACGTTTTTGCCATGATGGTAAATGCCAGCAACTTGTTTAGCCACCAACTTTCCCTAACCAATTTTGCGATGGTTGGTATGGCAGGTTTAATGGCAGGTATTTTGCAGGCACCTTTAACGGCAATATTTCTCATTGCTGAAATTACCGGTGGCTACGAACTTTTTGTGCCGCTAATGATTGTGGCGCTGATTTCTTTTGTGGTGACACAAAAATTTGTGCCTTATAATATTTACGCTTCCGAATTGGCGAAAAAAGGGCAGCTCATTACGCACGATAAAGATAAAAACGTGCTCATGATGCTCGATTTGGATAAGCTCATTGAAAAGAATTTTGTGCTGCTTCATCCCGAGATGACTTTGGGAGATGTTGTAAATGAGGCAATTGCAAAATCATCCCGAAACCATTTTCCTGTGGTGAATGAAGAAATGGATTATTTGGGAATACTTACCATCAACGATATTAGAAGCATTATGTTCAATAAAGAATTATACGACACGGTGAAAGTCGAAAGTTTGATGCACGCCGGATCGGACATTATTTATTACGAAAAAGACTCTGCCGAAGATATTTTGAACAAGTTTAAAAGGTGCGGCGCTTGGAATTTGGTGGTGCTGAAAGACGGGAAATACTTCGGGTTTATCTCTAAATCGCGCTTGCTTACCGCCTACCGAAGAAAATTAATTGATGTAACTGCTTAGTTTTCAGATTTAAATTTCAAAACCTTAAAAAATAGTGTTTTTGGCGTTCCCGCAAGGGTCGGGTTTTTCGTTGCAATCTTTTTTTCGGTGAAAAACCTCAAAAGAGGATTTTCACTTCACCCCCTAACGCAAATTGAATTACCAATTACGATTTTAAAAAAATATAGACCTTATTCCTTTTTATCAATAAACGCAACCGCTTTATCGGGAAAATCGGTAAAAATGCCATCAACATTTGCTTCGTATAAAGCCACTTGCAACAAATCTTCAAACGAATCAAAATCGCCCAATTGATCAGCCCTAAAAGTATAGGCGTGGACTTTTAAGTTTAGTTTATGAGCGTTGGCGACCAAACTGGTGATTTGCCATTTCCCGTTTTTGTCTTTTCCTTTAATAATTTGGGGAATCCAAGGTCCGATGCCATCAGCGTAAGTGGCAATTTCTTCCAATTTTTCATCGGATTTAAATTCCATCAATTGCACCATAAAAAGTTCGCTTTTGAATTCATGTCTGACTCTTTTTAGCTCTTTGGCATCAAAACACTGCAATATGCAGTTGTCTTTTTTGGTTTTGTAGCCATATTCATTTAAAGCTTTCAGCACAATTTTAGAAATATCCTTGCCTTCTTTTCTGTGAAATTCCGGTTCCTTAATTTCTGGATAAATGCCAATATTTTTTCCGGTGCTTTTGTTCAATCCCTGAATGAATTCAATTTCTTCCTGCAAAGAATGCAATTTGAATGTTGCTGTGAATACCGGAAAACGGTTTGGGAAAACAGCTTTATCGTTTACGGGATCAAATCTTTCAGAGACATTTAATTGTTTTAGTTCCTCAAAAATAAAATCGATCACATAAAATCGGCCGTCAATTCTTTTTTTCTTCGGAAACTTTTTGGCAACATCGGTAACCATTTCCAAATGAATGTCGTGAATCACGATGGGAACATTGTCTCTGCTCAACACAATGTCCTGCTCCAAATAATCGGCGCCCATCGCATAAGCCATTGCTTTTGCTGGCAAGGTGTGTTCGGGCAAATATCCCGAAGCACCTCTGTGCGCAATCACCACTTTTTTATTTTTTTGAATTTCCATTGTTGGTTCCGGCTTATGTTCACCGCAAGATAAGGACAACATTAAAAAAATGATTAAAAAGCGATACATATTTACAGTTTAAAGTTTATTTAAATGTATGGTTTTTTGTAGTTTTACGCACAATAATTATACAATATAAATAAATGAAATATGTCATCATTTTTGTTTTGATACTTACTTTAGGAATGCTTGCCATCGGTTTTTATCTGAAAAACGGAGGCGATGCCAATGGAGAAATTGTGATTGGACTTGGCGTTTTGATGGTGGCGTTTGTTTTAATGCCTTTGTTTATTTACTATCGGTACAAAAACAAAAAATTAAGCGATTTTACCTTTGAGAAATTCAAAAAAGACCTTGAAGAGCGAAGTAAAAGTGATAAATAAGTGTCTAAAGTGCCTAAAGTTTGAAGTACTTAGAGTTTAAAAAAGCACTTTTGCCTGCCAAAGCAAAACAATATATTTTTGAATTAACTATTTGTTTAAAAAGTAAAAAAGGTCCTGTCTATCATTGCCTAAAAAATTGATCGCAATTTAACTTTAGGCATTTTAGGCACTCCAAACTTTAGGCACTATTTTTATCAATTTAAATTGCGCTTTTCAATAAAAAAACGTTTCAGAAGCTTGCTGCATTCTTCTTCCAACACACCGCCAACAACCACTGTTTTTGGATGTAAGGTAGTTTTCATTACCAAAAAACCTCTTTTATCTTCAGAAGCGCCATATACAATTCTCCCAATTTGAGTCCAATAACTGGCGCCTGCGCACATTTGGCAAGGTTCTAAAGTAACATACAATGTGCAATCTTTTAGGTATTTACCGCCTAAAAAATCTGCCGCAGCCGTAAAAGCCTGCATTTCGGCGTGTGCAGTGACATCATTTAAAGTTTCCGTTAAATTATGCGCACGGGCAATAACTTGGTTGTTCATCACAATGACCGCTCCAATAGGAACTTCATTTTTGTCCAAAGCCATTTCCGCCTCCTGCAAAGCGCGTTTCATAAAATAAGTGTCGTCAAATGGATCCATCATGCATCAAAAGTAATTATTTTTAATTGAACTCATCTTGATTTTTTTTATTGAAGTGAAAATTAGTTATTTGAGTCTGATTGAAGTTTTTTTGAGTTACATAGCAGGGCTATGGAAGGGAAAAAAGACAAAAAGCAGGCTCAAAAGAGCAATTTTTTAGCCAATTGGAAAAAGTCAATATGAGTTCATTCATTGAACAATTTAAATAGCTTAGTTTTGTAGTAGTGAAAACAAATTTATTAGCACATATTAACGATCCGAAAGACCTGCGGAAGCTGGCCAAAAATCAACTTAAAACTGTTGCTAAAGAACTGCGCGAATTTATTATTGCGATTGTTGCCGCCAAAGAAGGGCATTTAGGCGCCAGTTTGGGCGTTGTGGAATTAACCATTGCGCTGCATTATGTGTTTGATACGCCAAACGATTTGCTCATTTGGGACGTTGGCCATCAGGCATACGGACATAAAATTTTAACCGGAAGAAGGGATGTTTTTCACACAAACCGACAATTGGGCGGAATTTCAGGTTTTCCAAAACGAAGCGAAAGTATTTACGATGCCTTTGGCACGGGTCATTCTTCTACTTCTATATCGGCGGCGTTGGGAATGGCGCTTGCTTCAAAATTAAAAGGCGATTTCCAGAAACAGCACATTGCCGTAATTGGTGATGCTTCCATTGCCAGCGGAATGGCTTTTGAAGGATTGAATCATGCTGGGGTTACCAATGCCAATTTGTTGATTATTTTAAACGACAATGCCATGGGAATTGACCCAAGCGTCGGTGCTTTAAAAAAGTATTTTACCGATGTGAAAGCGGGAAAAAAGGTCCGGAAAAACAATATTATTGAGGCGCTGAATTTTAATTATTCCGGTCCGATAGACGGACACAATATTGATGAAATTATTACAGAATTAGAGCGCTTAAAATCGATAAAAGGCCCTAAGTTTTTGCATATTATTACCACCAAAGGAAAAGGGTTGCAACAAGCTGAAAATGACCAGGTCACTTATCATGCGCCAGGAAAATTCGATAAAATTACCGGAGAATTGCCGGCCAAAAATAAGGTGCCGCAACCGCCAAAATATCAGGATGTTTTTGGGGAAACGTTGGTGGAACTGGCAAAAAATAATCCAAAAATTGTAGGAATTACGCCTGCAATGCCCACAGGAAGTTCGCTAAAATTAATGCTCGATGAAATGCCCGAAAGGGCTTTTGACGTTGGTATTGCCGAACAACATGCAGTGACTTTGGCTGCTGGAATGGCTACCCAGGGACTGATTCCTTTTTGTGCCATTTATTCCACATTTTTACAGCGCGCCTATGATCAAATCATTCACGATGTGGCATTGCAACATTTACCCGTAATTTTTTGCATAGACCGAGCGGGAATTGTTGGCGAAGACGGCGCAACGCACCATGGTGCCTTCGATATTGCCTATTTGCGCTGCATTCCAAATATGGTAATTTTTGCGCCTTTAAATGAAATTGAATTGCGTAACATCATGTATACCGCGCAATTGGGCATCGATTTTCCGCTGGCGATTCGTTATCCTCGCGGACAGGGAACCCTTATTGATTGGAAACGGCCCTTTGGCAAAATTGAAATTGGGAAAGGCAGTTGTATTTTTGAAGGTTCAGAAATCGTGGTGTTAAGTATTGGCACTATCGGAAATAAATTGATTGAACTTCAACCCGAATTGCCAAAAAACAAGGTAGCGCACTATGCGATGCGTTTTGTAAAACCTTTGGATGAAAATTTGTTGCATCAAATATTTAAAAAGTTTGAAACCATTGTCACTATTGAAGACGGCACAATTGTCGGCGGATTTGGAAGCGCTATTTTAGAATTTGCTTCAAACAATAATTATAAGAACAAAATCGTTAAACATTTAGGGATTCCGGATCATTTTATTGAACACGGAAAAGTAGATGAATTGTTTGAAAGCATTCATTTATCCGAAGAAAAAATAAAGGAATTCCTGTTGAAACTTTTATAAAAAAAATATTTTGTGTTTCTTTGCCGAAATATTTTCTAGCCCCTAATATTATAGTAAAATGCGATTAAAACTATTCTTTATTTTTACAATTCTTTACACTCTCAACATAAAAGCAGCAATTTCAAAAGACACATTGGACCTCAATTTAGCCCCTGTCACCAATTGGGAGGAAACCAATAATTTTCGGTTGATTTTTACCCAAAATTCATTCGTTAATTGGAGTGCCGGAGGGAACAATTCAATTTCTGGAATTGCGAAAATAAACATAAAAAGAGATTACAAAAACAATCATAAAGTTTGGGAAAATGAATTGAAAGCCAATTACGGTTTAAATAAAGAAGCCAGGCGTGAATTGCGGAAAACAGAGGACTTAATTGAGTTAAACTCAACATTTGGTTATAGAAAAGACATTACTTCTAAGTGGTATTATTCCGCCAAATTCAATTTTAAAACACAGTTCACAAATGGCTATATATATCCAAATACTGAAAAACCAATATCAAAGTTCTTTTCGCCGGCTTACAATTTTTTAGGCGTTGGGTCTGAATATTTTTCAAAGGAAAACGAGCTTAAAATATATCTTTCTCCACTCACCAATAAAATGACTTTTGTTTACAGTCAAGTTCTTACAAATGAGGGCGCTTTTGGTGTTGCTTCGGCTGTTTATGATGATGCAGGGAATTTGTTGACGGCAGGTGAAAATCTTAAAGTAGAGGTTGGAACTTTTATTTCCAGCGAATGGAAAACAGCGGTAATGGAAAATATAAAAATGAGCAATAAATTGATTTTATATTCCGATTATTTAAACAAATATGGCAATGTTGATGTGAATTGGGAAGTTAATTTTGATATGACCATTAACAAACATGTAACTGCAAATGTGGGTTCACATTTTTTATATGATGATGATGTTAAACATAAAGAGGACATTAATAACGCCGGGATACTGATTCCTGTAGGGCCTAAAATTCAAATAAAACAAATGCTGGGCGTAGGTTTGTTCTATTCTTTTTAGTCACATTTTTTCTAAAAAAGTAAGACTATTAAAAAAGTTCTTAAAACCAAATCAAATTTGGTTTTAAGAACTTTTTATTTTCAGATAGCTTTAATAAATTGAAACCTAGTCCAAATCAAATTTTATGCCTTGGGCCAAAGGCAATTCAGTTGTGTAATTAATGGTATTTGTTT
Source organism: Flavobacteria bacterium RIFCSPLOWO2_12_FULL_35_11 (assembly GCA_001800975.1). Lineage (GTDB taxonomy): Bacteria > Bacteroidota > Bacteroidia > Flavobacteriales > Flavobacteriaceae > Lutibacter. The sequence goes on from MGWK01000011.1 coordinate 111,671, forward strand.
GGCGTCTCATATAAACTTTCCAGGCATCGGAACCAGATTCGCGTCCGCCGCCAGTTTCTTTTTCACCACCAAAAGCACCGCCAATTTCAGCGCCCGAAGTGCCAATATTTACGTTTGCGATACCGCAGTCGGAACCCTGAACTGATAAGAACAGTTCGGCTTCGCGTAAATTATTTGTCATTATTGCAGAAGAAAGTCCTTGCACAACCCCGTTTTGCAATGCTAGGGCATTTTTAAGTTCCCCAGAATATTTTATCAAGTATAAAATTGGCGCAAAAGTTTCGTGCTGCACAATTTCAAAATGATTTTCGGCTTCAACAATTGCGGGTTTTACATAACAACCGCTTTCGTAGCCTTTTCCGCTTAAAACGCCGCCTTCCACAATAATTTTTCCGCCTTCTTTAACGGCTTCTGCCAATGCATTTTCGTACATTTTAACGGCATCTTTGTCAATTAATGGTCCAACGTGGTTGTTTTCGTCCAACGGATTCCCAATGCGCAATTGTTTGTAAGCTTTCACCAAAGCGTTTTTTACCTGCTCAAACATAGATTCGTGAATAATTAATCTGCGAGTAGAAGTGCAACGTTGTCCTGCAGTGCCCACAGCACCAAATACAGTGCCAATGATGGTCATTTTAATATCTGCGCTTGGCGTGATAATAATGGCGTTGTTGCCGCCTAATTCCAACAATGACCTTCCCAAACGTTCTGCAACTGTTTTTGCCACAATTTTACCCATTCTTATGGATCCTGTGGCTGAAATTAAGGAAATACGATTATCGTTGGTCATATATTCGCCAACTTTGTAATCGCCATTGATGATGCAGGAAATTCCTTCAGGCAGGTTATTTTCTTTTAAAACATCGGCGATGATGTTTTGGCAGGCAATGCTGCATAAAGGCGCTTTTTCTGAAGCTTTCCAAACGCAAACATCACCGGCGATCCAAGCCAGTGCGGTATTCCAGGCCCAAACTGCCACAGGAAAGTTAAATGCCGAAATAATTCCCACAATTCCCAAAGGATGATATTGGTCGTACATCCGGTGTCCCGGACGTTCGGAATGCATGGTAAAACCGTGCAATTGTCTTGATAATCCAACTGCGAAGTCACAAATGTCTATCATTTCCTGAACTTCTCCCAAACCTTCTTGCAGTGATTTTCCCATTTCATAAGAAACAAGTTCTCCCAGAGGTTGTTTTAATTCGCGCAATTTTTCTCCAAACTGACGAACAATTTCGCCACGTTGCGGTGCCGGTTTAATTCTCCAAGTGGTAAAAGCTGCTTGAGCAGATTCCATCACTTTTTCAAAATCATCCTTCGTAGTTGCACTAACTTTTCCGATAAGTTTTCCATTTACTGGGGAATAGGATTCCATAATGTCACCAACTCCAAAAAAATTTGAACCTGTTGAAGTTCCATTATTTAAAGTTTTAACCCCTAGTTTATCTAAAGCTTGTTGTATAGTTTTTTCTATTGCTGTAATTTCCATAAGAAGGATTCAATTTAGATTTAAGATTGCGCAAAAATACGAATAATACCGCCCAATCTTTGAAATTTTGGTAAAAGAAATATATGATTGGTTTGTTTTTTTGCTGAATAGTAAAAAAGGAGACAATGAGCCAATTGGTAAATGAATTAATTGTCATTTTGAAATTATGAATTATTAATTGGATTTGCGTTAAGGATAGAGCCCTTCGGCTACGCTCAGGGTAAACTATTGTTTGAGCACTCCCGTTTTTTACGGGATGCGAGTAGCGATAGCCTGACCTGCAAGGGAACGCCCACCAAAAAGGCGGGCAGGTCCAAAATATTTTATAAAAAAGAAAAGCCGCTTCAAATTTGAAACGGCTTTCTTCATTCAATATTTGGTAACCAACCAAATAAATAAACCAACTAAAACTTATAATTTAAACCTGTATAAACTCCCAAATAATAAGGCTGAATGCTTCCGGAGTTTTTAGAAAAGGTACTTGTTTGCACTTTGAACATTGGGGAAACGTTGATGAATAAATTTTTATAAAGCGAATAATCGATGTCCAGTCCAATATTACCGCTAAAATTTACGGATCTTAAGTTGTTTGAAGAACCCAAACTTTGTGAAAAGCTGTTGGTTTCAACAAAAACTTCATCCCTGTTTAAAAGAAGCGTACTAAATCCGCCCACTAAATTAATGCCGAATTTTCCGTCAGTTACGCTGTATTTTACTTCAACAGGAATTTCCACATAACCAAAAACCTGATTCAAACTTCCGCCTGAAGCGTCATCAGCATTTAATGCATTTTCTTTAAGTGTTGAAATATCTGTGCTTCTTGACAAAAGTGGATTTGCCGATAAATTTGAAAAACCTACAACAGCAACGCCCGGCGTAACGTAAATGTTATTTGTGGTTAACCCTAAATTGATTAAGTTAACGCCCGATTGCAAGCTGAATTTGTTTGTAAGCTGATAAGCCACTTTTACGCCGTAAGAATAAGATGAGTTTCCGGAAGTTGGATTGTCTTTAAATTGCGCATCAACGCCCGATCCGTCGCCAAATGAATTGAAATAAATAGGCGCAAAAATGGTGGCCACGCTAAATTTGCTTTCTGTGATTTCTTTTTTTGAAATTTCTTTGTCGGCGAATTTAGATAACGGTAAGTTTTTGGCGTCTTTGAACAAAAAGCTGTTTTCTGATTTTTGTGTTGAAGCAGTTTGTTCAGTTGTTTTTTCCTCAGCTTTTGCGGTAAAATTGTTGTTATGCTCAATTTCGGCGAGTTCTTTGCTTAAAGCGGTCACTACTTTTTGCATTTCCTTTAATTTCTCCTCAACGGTAATTGTTGTTGCTGAATCTTTTTGGTTTGAAATTTCTTTATTTGTGGTTTGTTTAAGAAAGAAATTTTTGGAAAAATTATTTTTAGGAAGAAAATAAATGGTTCCTGCACTAAAAAACAGCGCAAATACTGCCGCAATGCTTGAAAGTTTTAACCAAAATGGAATTCCTCTTTTTTTAGTTCTTGGCATTAACCTATTTTCAATAGAATCCCAAGCTTCGCTAGGTGGGGAAACCTCAAAGTCTTTTAAATTCTCTTGGAATAATCTGTCAATGTTTTTAAAATCTCTCACTAGTATCTTTTATCTTAAATAGATTGTTGTGTTTTTTGATGAATTTCTATTTTTTGTTTTAAAATGGCTCTTGCTCTGGCTAAATTTGATTTTGAGGTGCCTTCTGCAATTAGCAACATTTCTGAAATTTCTTTATGAGAATACCCATCCAACGCATAAAGGTTAAAAACCAGTCGATACCTGTCGGGCAATTCATTGATTAGATTTAGCAAAAAATCTAAGGAAATTTCATCATCATCAACGTCAACAATCACCTCATCAGGAATATCTTCCGTCACAATATTTAACACGTTTTTCTTTCTGTATTTTAACAAAACTGTGTTAATCATTACCCGTTTTAACCAGCCTTCAAACGATCCTTTAAAATTAAACTGCCCAATTTTTTCAAAAATGACGATAAAGCCATCTTGAAAATTGTCTTGGGCCTCTTGTTTGTTTTTAGAGTACTTTAGGCATATGGAAAACAACTTACCTGCAAAAAGCTGGTAAATTTCCTTTTGTGCCTTTCGATCGTTATTAGCACACTGTTTTATGAGATTATCTAACCCCAAATACAAGCATTTTAATTGTTAATAAGATACCTAAAAAGATAATAGGTTGCGTAAATTTACATTACTTTTGTGGCGTTTCCCAATTTTTATGAAAAGAAATAGCTTTTTTAACCTTCATGGCAACGATGAATTTGAAAGAATGGCGCTTGAGATATTTCAATTTCAAGCTAAAAATAATTTAGTTTACAAAGAATTCTTAACCCATTTACACATTGATATTCAAAGCATTGATAAAGTTGAGGAAATTCCTTTTTTACCGATTCAATTCTTTAAATCACATAATGTTGTGTCTTCAAAAGAAACCGTACAGCGCATATTTTTAAGCAGCGGAACCACAGGAAATGAGCAAAGCAAGCATTTTGTTACTGATTTATCTATTTACGAAGAAAGCTTTACCAAAGGATTTGAGCATTTTTATGGCGCTATTGAAGATTATACCGTTTTGGCCTTGTTGCCTTCCTATCTTGAGCGCGATGGTTCTTCCTTGATTTATATGGTGAACGATTTTATTCAGAAATCGAAAAAGAAAAAAAGTGGATTTTACCTAAACAATTTGGAAGAATTGGCTAAGAATTTGGTTGATTTGGATAAAAATAATGAAAAAGTATTGCTGATTGGCGTTTCTTTTGCCTTGCTGGATTTGGTTGAAAAACACAAATTTAATCTAAATAATACCATTGTTATGGAAACCGGCGGCATGAAAGGCCGAAGAAAAGAGTTGATTCGGGAAGAATTGCACCAAATTTTACGCGAAGGTTTTGGGGTTGAAAACATACATTCGGAATATGGAATGACCGAATTGTTGAGTCAGGCCTATTCAAAGGGAAACGGAATTTTCGAATGTCCGCCCTGGATGAAAATACTGACGCGAGATACAGAAGATGCCTTAACGGTTTTGTCCGAAGGAAAATCGGGTGGCATCAATATTATAGATTTGGCAAATGTCAATTCCTGTTCGTTTATAGCTACTCAGGATTTGGGAAAAACCTATCCCAACGGCACCTTTGAGGTTTTGGGCAGGTTTGACAATTCGGATATCAGAGGCTGTAATTTAATGGTGATGTCATAAAAAACGACTCCATTTTCAGGAGTCGCTCTAGATTATTTCAATATTTGCAGCAATTCATTTAAACCACTTTCAGCAAATAATAACTTTTTTTTCCGCGTTGCAGCAGCACAAATTTATCGGCAATTAAATCATTTGGGGTAATCATAAAATCTTCGTTTACCTTTTCTTTATTTACTGAAATGGAATTTTCGCTTAAAGCCCTGCGCACTTCGCCATTCGATTTTAAAAAACCATAATCGGCAAAAGCAGCGACAATTCCCAATTCTTTTTCAATAACAGAACGTTCAATTTCCGCTTGGGGAACGCCTTCAAAAACATCCAAGAATGTTTGTTCATCCAACGTTTTTAAATCATCGGCGGTAGAATTTCCAAACAAAATATTTGAGGCTTTAATGGCGTTTTCATAGGCTTCATTTCCGTGTGTCATAATGGTAACTTCTTCGCCAATTTTCTTTTGAAGAATGCGCAGATGTGGCGCTTCTTTATGTTCAGCAATCAATGTTTCAATGGTTTCCTTGTCTAAAAAGGTGAAAATTTTAATATAATTTTCGGCATCTTCATCAGAACAGTTTAACCAGTATTGGTAATATTTGTAAGGCGAGGTTCTGTTTGCATCTAACCAAATGTTTCCGCCGGCAGTTTTCCCAAATTTTGACCCGTCGGCTTTTGTAATTAATTTACAGGTTAAAGCATAGGCTTTTCCTTGCGCTTTTCTTCTGATTAATTCTGTTCCCGTGGTAATATTTCCCCATTGGTCGGAACCGCCCATTTGAAGTTTGCAATCTTTTTCTTTGTATAAATGGTAAAAATCGTAGCCCTGAAATAACTGGTAAGTAAATTCCGTAAAACTCATTCCAGTTTGTGAATCGGAATCCAGGCGTTTTTTTACCGAATCTTTTGCCATCATATAATTTACGGTAATGTGTTTGCCAATGTCGCGCACAAATTCAATCAATGAAATTTCTTTCATCCAATCGTAATTGTTCACCAATTGTGCGGCATTTTCCGTAGTGCTGTTAAAATCTAAAAAACGCGCCAATTGTGCTTTTACGCCGGCAACATTTTTGGCCAAAGTTTCTTCATCCAATAAATTGCGTTCTTCCGATTTTCCTGAAGGATCGCCCACCATTCCTGTGGCGCCGCCAACTAAAGCAATCGGATTGTGACCTGCTTTTTGAAAATGCATCAGCAAAATGATAGGCACCAAACTTCCAATGTGCAATGAATCGGCCGTTGGGTCAAATCCAATATATCCGGTTGTTTTATTTTTCAATAAATATTCCTCAGTTTCGGGCATAATATCGTGTAACATACCTCTCCAACGCAGTTCTTCAACAAAATTCATCATCAAATTTTTAAATTTCAGCAAAGATAAAATTTTACTTGTTAGTTACTGCTTTTAGGATTGGTTTTTTAAAAACGATGTTTTAGGTGATAAAACAAACATTTTTTATACTTTCGTTTTATGATTTTAGTAACCGGAGGAACAGGTTTGGTGGGCTCGCATTTGTTGTATCGTCTTTCTTTGGAAAATGATACGATAAAAGCGATTCATAGAAAAAGCAGCAATTTACTTGCCGTAAAAAATGTATTTCGATATTTTTCTGAGGATTATGAGCAACTTTTTCAAAAAATTGATTGGGTTGAAGCGGATATTACCGATATTATTTCTTTGGAAGAAGCTTTTAAAAATGTGACGGAAGTCTATCATTCCGCAGCTTTGGTTTCCTTTAATTCGAAAGATTATATGGACATGGACGAAATCAATATTGAAGGCACTACTAATATTGTGAATTTATGTATTGAGAACAAGGTTAAAAAATTGTGCTTTGTGAGTTCTGTTGCCACTATTGAAAAATCGGTTACCAGCAAAATAATGAGTGAGGCAGACGAATGGAATACTGAAAAAGTGAGCTACGGATATGCCCTTACAAAATACGGCGCAGAAATGGAAGTTTGGCGCGCATCGCAAGAAGGCGTTCCTATTGTAATTGTAAATCCCGGAATCATTTTGGGTGCCGGATTTTGGCATCAGGGATCGGGCGCTTTATTTTCTAAAATTGAGAAGGGATTTTCTTTCTACAGTGAAGGCGTTATGGGTTTTGTTTCTGTAAATGACGTGGTAAAGGCTATGATTTTGCTCATGAAAAGCGACATTGTTAACGAACGCTATATTTTGGTGGCCGAAAACAGCAGTTTTAAAAATATATTCTTTCAAATTGCACAAAATTTGGGAAAAAATCCCCCTTCCATAAAAGTCACAAAATTAATGAGTGCCATAGGCTGGCGATTGCAAATATTGAAGTCGATTTTAACAAATAATCCGCCTACGCTAACGAAATATGCGGCGAAATCCATTCACGACAAACGTTATTATTCTTCAGAAAAAATACAAAAAACTTTGAATTTTAATTTTGAAACCATTTCCGAAACAATAAAAAGGGTTTGTATTCTTTATAAAAACGAAAAAAGTTAAATATCTATTTTAGTGGAACACTTTTAAAGAATCAATTTTACGCGGTCTTTTAGGCACTTTTTTAAAATTTTCCCGAAGATTTTTTATGGAATCATTTTTAAGAGAATCCTGTAATTTAATTTGATCGTCCAATTCTTTTTTAAATGCTTTAAGGCGTTCGTCAACTTTTTTCAGGATTTCCTCATAGTCATCAATACGTGAAGTATAGTAATAATTGCTTTCTTTAAAACGTGTGCTGTCTATTCCATACTTTTTAAAAACCAACGGATAATAGTTTACGTTACGCTGAAGGCTGTTATTTTTAATATTTTCGGCTCCTGAGGCAATAACCAAATCAGTCAGCAAATCCACCATTTGTTTCTTAGGAATTAAATGGTCGGGCTTTTTTATGATTGTATTGCTGGTGCAACCAATAAAAAAAATACCCAAAAATAAGAGGTAACTAATTTTTCTCATTTGTTTTTGAACTATCAGTTTTTTGTCTTCCTGCTTCCGTCTTCGGACTTCTGACTTTATCACCTATTAAACAATAATCTTTTGCCTTTATTGCCGTCATTAAATTTGCCGTTTTTATAAACTAAATGGCCATTTACAAAGGTATGTGTAATTTTTGAGTAAAAAGTGGTTCCTTCAAAAGGAGACCAGCCGCATTTGTACAAAATATTGTCTTTGGTAACGGTCCAAGGCGAAGAAATATCAATCAACACCAAATCTGCGTAATATCCTTTTCTGATAAATCCCCTTTTTTCAATTTTGAAAATTTTTGCAGGATTGTGGCACATTTTTTCAATTATTTTTTCAATGGAAATTTTTCCCTGTTGAAACATTTTTAACATGGCCGGCAATGCGTGTTGCACCATAGGTCCGCCACTTGGCGATTTTGTGTAAACCTGTTCCTTTTCTTCCTTTGTGTGCGGCGCGTGATCTGTTGCAATCACATCAATTTTGTCATCGAGCAGTGCTTTTAACAAGCCTTCTTTGTCGTGCAAAGTTTTTATGGCAGGATTCCATTTTATTAAATTTCCCTTAGTTTCATAATCACTTTCATCAAACCAAAGATGATGCACACAAACTTCTGCAGTAATTTGTTTTTTTTCTACAGGTCCTTTATGCGAAAAAAGTTCGGTTTCTTTTGCTGTTGATAAATGAAAAACATGCAATCGTGCACCCGTTTTTTTTGCGAGTTTAATTGCTTTGGAAGATGAGATATAACAAGCTTCCTCACTTCTGATTTTCGGATGAAATTTTACAGGAATATCTTCACCATATTCTTTCATATAGGTTTCCAAATTTTTCTTTATGGTCGCCTCATCTTCACAATGAACCGCAATGAGCATTTTTGTGGAAGAAAATATTTTTTCCAACACTTTCTCATCATCAACCAGCATATTTCCTGTTGAAGAGCCCAAAAACAATTTAATTCCGGCAACATTGGCCGGATTTGTTTTCAACAATTCCTCCAAATTATCATTTGTGCCGCCAAACATAAATGAATAGTTGGCATAAGATGTTTTTGAAGCAATTTCAAATTTTTGCTCCAGCAGTTCCTGCGTTGTTGCTTGCGGCACGGTATTCGGCATTTCTATAAATGACGTTATGCCTCCTGCAATGGCAGCTTTGCTTTCAGATTCAATGGTTGCTTTATGGGTTAATCCTGGTTCGCGAAAGTGAACCTGATCATCTATTAGTCCCGGAATTAAATATTTTCCTTCAGCGTCAATAATAGTGGTATCTGCCGATTTTGAGCTAATTGAGGTATCTATATCCACAATAAATTCGCCATCTATCAGCACATCGCCGTCAATTATTTTTCCTTCGTTTACAATACGGGCATTTTTAATTAGCAATAAACTCATAGTCTTCTTCTTCTTTTATTTAGGCAATCTTTCCAAGCGCATTTTTATGACACCAAAAACGGCTTCAGAAATTATTGAACCACTCATTTTCGATGTTCCTTTTTTTCGGTCGGTAAAAATAATGGAAACTTCCTTATGTTTGAATCCTTTTTTCCACGCTTTAAATTTCATTTCAATCTGAAACGCATAACCTACAAACTTTATTTTATCTAATTCTATATTTTCCAATACTTTGCGTTTATAGCAAACAAACCCTGCAGTGGTATCGTAAATTGGAATTTGAGTAATGAATCTTACGTATTTAGAGGCAAAATAGGATAAAAACAGTCGTTTAAAATCCCAATTGATTACGTTAATTTTATTGTTTAAATACCTTGATCCTACTGAAAAATCGGCGCCATCTTCTGCACAAGCGTTATACAATTGTATTAAATTATTTGGATTGTGCGAAAAGTCGGCATCCATCTCAATGATATAGTCGTAATTTTTAGCAATCGCCCATTTAAATCCGTGAATATAGGCAGTTCCCAAACCACTTTTCTCTTTTCTGACTTCTAAAAATAAATTCGGAAATTCTTGTTGCAAATTAGTGACAATATCGCCGGTTCCGTCAGGGGAACTGTCGTCAACAACCAAAATATCGAATTGTTTTTTTTGTGAAAATACGGCCCTGACAATTGCCTCAATATTTTCTATTTCGTTATAAGTTGGGATGATGACAAGCGTATTCGACATAAAATAAAATTACGCGACAAAGGTAAAACAAATTATCACTAATTTTGCGATTAAATAATAACATACTTGATGTTTGAGGCAAAAGAAATAATACACCAAAGTCACAATTGGGTTTCACTTGTTTTTTTGGCAATCCTTATTTTTTTGGCCTTGGCAAAAGTTTTTTATAAAGACAGGCTGCTTCATACAGCTACGCTGTTTGTCTCCAATAAATACCTTTTTATTTATTTCAATAAAGAGAAGAATGATATCTTAAATTTATTTCAATTTTCACTGTTTATGGTGCAAATTCTTGCGCTTTCCCTATTGTTTTATTTTGCAAATAATTTATGGCAATTTTCCCTGAGGTTAAACGAACTAAATGGCTATTTATTGTTAGTTGCGGGAGTGGGTTTGTATTTTTGTTTGCGGTATTTAATGGGGCTGTTTTTAGCTGAGATATTCAATATAAAAAGCAAATACAATAGAATTGTTTATGACAAGGTAAGTTATTTTAACAACCTAATATTGTGGATATTGCCGTTTTTAGTTTTTAGCGCTTATGCAAATATTCACAAAGATTTTTTTGTAAAAATCACATTTTTAGTCCTTACAATATTGCTGATTTTACGGTACAGTTTAATCCTTGCAAATAATAAAAAGCTCATTATTAACAACTTATTTTATTTTATTTTGTACATTTGCGCACTAGAAATAGCACCTTTAGCGATTATTTTAAAATTAACAATTTAAAAACAAAATTGAAGTTTATGAAAGTGAAAACAATTTTAGTTTCTCAACCAACCCCTAAAACTGAAAATTCCCCATACTTAGAATTGTCGGAAAAACAAAAGGTTAAAATCGACTTTAGGCCATTTATTCATGTTGAAGGTGTTTCTGCTAAAGAGGTGAGAGCCCAAAAAATCGATTTAAAAAATTATACGGCTATTATTTTAACCAGCAGAAATGCAGTTGATCACTTTTTTAGAATTGCTGAAGAAATGCGTTTTACGGTGCCCGATGACATGAAATATTTTTGTGAATCGGAAGCAGTGGCGTATTATTTACAAAAGTATGTGGTATATCGCAAACGCAAGATTTATGTAGGCGAGCGCACTTTTGCCGATTTGGCAAAAATTATTAAAAAATACAAGGATGAAAAGTTTTTATTGCCTTCATCCGATAAGTTAAAAGATATTGTTCCCCAAACTTTAAATGAAATTAGCGTTAATTGGGAGCGCGGTATTTTTTATAAAACACTGATAAGCGATTTATCTGATTTAGAAAATGTGTTTTATGATATTCTGGTCTTTTTTAGTCCATCAGGAATTGATTCCCTATTTCAAAATTTCCCAGATTTCAAGCAAAATGACACGCGCATTGCCGTATTTGGCAATTCGACCATAAAAGCGGCGACCGATGCCGGTTTAAAATGCAATATTCAGGCACCAACTCCTGAATCTCCTTCAATGACGATGGCTTTGGAAAAATATATTATTGAAGTCAATAAAAAACAACACTTAGACAAATAGCATAAAAAAACCGAGTAAAACTCGGTTTTTTTTATGAAAATAAGTTGGCAAAAATATCCTCAACTTTTGTGACTTTAACCACTTTTATTTTGTGGTTTGTGCTGCTGATTTTATTGAATTTTGAAATAAATATTTTGTGAAATCCTAGTTTTTCAGCTTCCATAATGCGCTGTTCCACACGGTTTACCGGGCGTATTTCTCCAGTGAGGCCAATTTCGGCGGCAAAACATAAATCCTGAGCAATTGAAACATCTTCGTTTGAGGATAAAATGGCGCATATCACCGCCAAATCAATGGCCGGATCATCCACTTTTATGCCTCCTGCAATATTTAAAAACACATCTTTTGCGCCCAATCTAAATCCGGCGCGTTTTTCTAAAACTGCTAAAAGCATGTTCAACCGTTTGGTGTCGTAACCAGTTGCCGAGCGTTGCGGCGTGCCGTAAACCGCCGTGCTTACCAAGGCCTGAACTTCAATCATTAAAGGACGCATTCCTTCTAAAGTTGCGGCAATGGCCGTACCGCTTAAATCCTCTTCTTTTTGGGAAATTAATATTTCTGATGGGTTTTCAACTTCGCGCAAGCCAAAAGATTGCATTTCATAAATACCGATTTCCGCAGTGGAACCAAATCGGTTTTTTTGAGCGCGGACTATTCTGTAAGCATGATTTCTGTCGCCTTCAAATTGCAGCACAACGTCAACCATATGTTCTAAAACTTTTGGGCCGGCAATATTTCCGTCTTTGGTGATATGACCGATTAAAAGCACCGGCGTGGCGGTTTCTTTGGCAAATTTTATCAATTCGGCCGTGGTTTCCCTGATTTGAGAAATGGAACCCGGAGAAGCGTCAATGTATTCTGTGTAAAGTGTTTGGATAGAATCTATTACCACAACTTCCGGATTTATTTCTTCAATGGCCCTAAAAATGTTTTGGGTGTTTGTTTCGGTTAAAATTAAACAATTGGTATTTGAGTTTTGAAGTCGTTCGGCCCGCATTTTTATTTGCGACTGGCTTTCTTCACCCGAAACGTACAATACTTTTTTTGGCATTGTCAATGCGATTTGCAAGAGCAACGTTGATTTTCCAATTCCTGGTTCACCGCCCAATAATAACATAGATCCTTTTACCAAACCGCCGCCTAAAACCCTGTCGAGTTCCTTGTTTTTGGTTGAAATTCGGTCTTCTTTGTCAAAAGCGATATCGTTGATTTTTACCGCTTTATTGGCTTTTTTTGGAGCGGTGGATTGTTTCCAGTTTCTTTTTTCTTCGGATTGGATCACTTCTTCAACAATGGTATTCCACTCGTTACAGGATGTGCATTGTCCGAGCCATTTTGCATATTGGGCGCCACAATTCTGACAGAAAAATAAGGTTTTGGTTTTGGCCATTTTAAGGTTTTATTGAAAAAGTAAATATAGGAAGAATAACCAGTTATTTATAATTATCAATTTTCAATTATTAATTCGATGTGCGTTAGGGATTGAAGTGGAAATACTTTTTAGCGATTTTTTTATTGCTGAAAAGATTGAAACGAAAAGCCCGACCGCTTTTTAGCGGTAAAGCCCTCCGATAAGGCCGGCAAGCCCACCGAAAAGGCGGGCAGGCCCAAAATACAAGCATCATTTTAAGAAATGGTTGATGCTGTTATTTTTTTAATCTGTTATAAATTGGAATCAACAAAAAGGAGAGTCCGCCAAAAATAATCACCATTATTGTTTGGGCTGTCCACATAATCCAACCGAAAGCGCGTGCCGGATTGTCTTCTATATTGTACAAAATAAGGGCGCTTGCCACAAAAACGGGGTAAGTTCCCAATCCGCCATTTGTGAGCGCCATGCTAAAACCGCCAACCACGAAAGCCACAATGATGGCCGCAAACGGAAGGTTGGTTGTTTCTGGAAGGGCAAAAGTTACGGTGTAAAACATGAGCACGTACATAAACCAGATGAAAACGGTGTGAAAAATAAACGCCCATTTCTTTTTCATGGTAATAATGCTTTTTATACCGTCAATTAAGCCTTTAATGAACTTAAATATTTTCTGTATAAATGGATGTGTTGATTTTTTTAGGAAATAATAGGTCGCAATTCCCAACAGCGGGAACAGCACCAAAAACGCAATTTTTAGATAAATGCTGCTTCCTTCGTTTTCTTTGAAAAGGTAACTTCCCATTAATTCGGTTTGTAAAAAAAAGGCGATTGCGGTTATCGAGAAAAGCATGATTACATCGGCAACGCGCTCTGCAACGATGGTTCCTATTGCTTTTTCAAAAGGAATATTTTCGTATTTTTTTATGGTTGCAGCACGTGCAATTTCTCCTGATCTGGGAATGAATAAGTTAAGTAAATAGGCAATTAAAACGGCCATGACGCTGTTTGCAAATCTTGGTTTGTAGCCCAAGGGTTCCAATAAAAATTGCCAGCGATAGGCGCGTGACAAATGACTTAAAACCCCGAAAAATAACGACAAAACCACCCACCAATAATTGGCTGTTTTAAAGGACGTTTTAATTGATTGAATGTCTGAAGGCGTAAATTTTGAGATAGAATACCAAATTAAAAAAACTCCCAAGGCTATTGGGAGTGTTATATAACTAATTTTTTTTAATTTGTTGATCAATTTAGGTTAACGTATTGTCGTTTTCGTTGGGGAAAATTAACGTTGGTTTAAATAATTTCGCTTTTTCAAAATCCATGATGCCATAAGAAATAATGATAATAATATCTCCTTTTGCCACTTTTCTCGCAGCAGGGCCATTTAAGGTTATTTCTCCACTTTTTCTCGGACCAGGAATTACGTAAGTTTCAAGACGTTCACCATTGTTAATGTTAACAATATGAACTTTTTCTCCTTGAATAATATTTGCGGCATCCATTAAATCCTCATCAATAGTTATGCTGCCGATATAATTTAAATCGGCGTCGGTTACTTTAACCCTGTGAATTTTTGATTTTACGACTTGTATTTGCATAATGCAAAATTAATGATTTTGAATTAATCTGTTAATATTTATAAGCTTATATTATCTATCAGCCTTACTTTCCCTGCAAAAACAGCGATAAAAGCGCGATATTTCTTTGTTGGATTTTTAGTTTCAACTGGTAAAAGCGTCTCTTCATCGGCAATTTCAACATATTCTAAGTTGAATAAAGGGTGATTTTTAAATTCATTTTCTACCCATTTTATCACTTCCGAAGCATTTTTTGTGCCAAATAGAGTTTTGGCTTTCTTTAATGTTTCATAAATAAATGGTGCTGCGGCCCGTTGCGCCGTTGTAAGTCTGGTATTTCGCGAACTCATCGCCAAACCATCTTTTTCCCGGTGAATGGGACAGGAAATAATTTGTACGGGAAGATTTCTTTTTTCCACCATTTTACGAATGATTTGGATTTGCTGAAAGTCTTTTTCCCCAAAATAGGCTTTATGCGGTTTCACAACCTCAAACAACCGTTCAACAATGGTGCCTACGCCGTTAAAATGGCCAGCCCTGAATTTTCCTTCCATTTGAAATTCCAATCCGTCAAAATCAAAGGATTGCGACTGGATATCATCGGCATAAATTTCTTCGGGAGTTGGCGTAAATACGATGTCGCAATTAAAAGATTTCAAAAGTGACAAATCTTTTTCTATTGTTTTTGGGTAATTTATTAAATCATCTGCATTATCGAACTGTGTTGGGTTCACAAAAATGCTCACAACCACAATATCATTCTCTTTTTTTGCCTTTTCAACAAGCGATAAATGTCCTTCATGAAGTGCCCCCATAGTTGGCACAAACCCAATAGTAGTGCCGTTTTTAAGCGACTTTATTTTTTGTTGTAGCGATTTTATTTCAGTAAAAATCAACATAACGTATTTGTTAATTAACGTTAAAAGCGTGCAAACTTACATTTTTCAAGCTAAATTCTACATAAATTTTCGTAATTTTGCATATATTTTAAAAATAAGAGTTGGTTTTATGAAAGATAAGAGAGTATTGATTGTTTCTTCAGAAGTTGTTCCTTATTTACCTGAGAATGAATTGTCAACGACCTCATTTGAAACAGCAAAAATGATTCATAGCAACGGTGGGCAAACAAGAATTTTTATGCCTCGGTTTGGATTGATAAATGAAAGAAGACATCAACTCCATGAAGTTATTCGTTTGTCTGGGATGAACCTAGTAATTAATGATATGGACATGCCTTTAATTATTAAAGTTGCTTCAATTCCAAAGGAAAGAATGCAGGTTTATTTCATTGATAACGATGAATATTTTAAAAGAAAAGCGTTGTTTTCTGATGAAGACAATAACTTATTTGAGGACAATGATGAACGCGCTATATTTTTTGCAAAAGGCGTAGTGGAAACCGTAAAAAAATTAAATTGGTCGCCCGATATTATTCATGTTAATGGATGGATGGCGTCACTTTTACCCTTATATATTAAAGAATATTATAAAGATGACCCCTTATTTTCAAACAGCAAAATAGTAACTTCGTTGTACAATACCGGTTTTGAGGGCACTTTAAATAACAATTTTTTTGAAAAGATTAAGTTTGACAATATTGATGAAGCGAAAATTAAGACCATCTCTAATCCAACCTACACAAATCTTTTGATTAATGCCATTGAAAATTCTGATGCGGTTATTAAAGCAAGCGAGCAACTTCCAAATGATTTGCTCGACTATTTAAAAACTTGCGAAAAACCTGTTTTGGATTATTTTCCAATCAGTGAATTTGACAGTGCCTACACCAATTTTTACTTAAATAAAGTTTTATCATAAAAAATCCAACATTTATATATGGCAATTAAAGTTGTAAATGCTTTAAAATACTTAGGGCTATCCTCAATAGTATTTTTTACTATAATTTCGTGCGAAAAGGAAATTGAAACTATTGGCGTTAACCTGGTTGACAATAATAATTTCTCCACAAATAAAGATACTTCAGAAGTTATAACGACAAATGAAGACATTCTAAGAGTGCCCGCTAGCGGCGTTGACCAATATTTATTGGGGGTTTATTCCGATAATGAATTTGGAACTTTAAAAGCATCGATTGTTTCGCAGTTGGGGCTTCCATCAACAGGTGACGCATATAATTACGGAACAAATTTCGGGATAGATTCTGTTTTAATGGTTATTCCATATCAATCTACTAAAGAAGCAGAAAAATATGCCGACGGAAAACCAAAATTTTCTATTGATTCTGTTATTGGCGATACAAATGTTGCATTTCAATTGGGCATTTATGAACTGAAAACGTTTTTAAACACTTTAGATCTAAACGACCCTTCAAAACCTGCAATTTATTATTCTGATAAAGAATTTCAAAAAGGGGATGTACCTTTTTATTCAGGAAACTTTAAAGTCAATCCAAATGATACCGTATCTTACATAAAAAGATATATGCCCAACGGCGTTTCAGTTTATAAGATTGACACAATTAAAGCAACAACCATAAGTCCAAGCATTAAATTTCCTTTAAATGAAAATTTAATTAAGCAAATTTTTGTTGACAATGCCGCTGGAGCTGAGTTTCAGTCTTTAGACGATTTTCAGCATTATTTTAGAGGTTTTTATATTGAAGCTGAAGCATTAACATCCAATAAAGCTCATTTGATTTCGTTAGATATGATGAATGCAAAAATGATTATTTATTATTCAAAAGATGAAGATGAAGGCGCTACTGTAGATTTAAACGGAAATAAAATTAATGGTGAGCTGGGCGTTAGAACCAAGCACAACTATGAGTTTGCGTTTGGAGCCATAAAATCAAATGTGCTTAAAAGAGATTATACGGTTTCGCACCAAAGCGGTGAAGACAGGTTATATGTTCAGGGCGCAGCAGGCTCAATAGCCACTGTTAAATTGTTTAACAATGAAAACTTGGTCGATTTGCAAGATAATAATTGGTTGATTAATGATGCGAATTTAATTTTTTATGTAGATCAAAATGCGGTCAGTGATATTGCTCCTGAACAATTATTTATTTATAATTATACAGAAAATTTGCAGTTTACCGATGTTATGACCGAAGGAATTGATGCGGTTGGCGGAAAATTGGAAAGAGATGATGACGGAAAACCTTACCGATATGTTTTTAAAATTACAGATTACATATCTAAATTATTAAAAACAGACGAGCCATTAGAATTAATCGAAATAGGGTTGAAAGTTTACAACCCATCAGACGCTCCTTCCGCTATTGATGATGTGAAAATTAGGGAATATAGCTGGACACCAAAAGGTGTTGTATTGTTTGGGCAAGACCCAAGTTTTGGAGATAAAAGAGTAAAACTTGAAATATCTTATTCAAAAATAAATAATTAAAAAAGAAAATTGAGATGTGTGGAATTGCCGGTTATTTAGGTTTTAGAAAAGCATACCCAATAGTTATTAACGGTTTACAGCGTTTAGAATATAGAGGTTATGACAGTGCTGGAGTGGTATTGCTTGATGGCAATGAAATGAGCCTTTATAAAACAAAAGGAAAAGTTTCTGATTTAAAAAAAATCACCCGACAAAAAAATGTTGAAGGAAATTTAGCTCTAGGCCATACGCGTTGGGCAACACATGGAGTGCCAAGTGATGAAAATTCACATCCGCATCTTTCAAATTCAGGAAAATTAGTGATTGTTCATAACGGGATTATAGAAAACTATGATACCATAAAAAAGGAACTTATTACAAGAGGATATACTTTTAAAAGTGATACGGATACCGAAGTTTTAATCAATTTAATAGAAGAGGTTAAGACCAAAAATAACTGCAAATTGGGCAAAGCTGTTCAAATGGCGTTAACCAATGTGGTTGGAGCTTATGCCATTGCAGTTTTTGATATTGAAAAACCTGATGAAATCATAGTTGCTAAATTGGGAAGTCCGATAGCCATTGGTATTGGTGAAAACAACTCTGAGTTTTTTGTTGCTTCAGATGCATCTCCATTTATTGAATATACCAGAAATGCCATTTATTTAGAAGATGAAGAATTGGCAATCATTAAATTAGGAAGAGATATCAGAATTCGTAAAATTCAGGATAATACTATTGTTGAGCCAGATATTCAGCAATTAAAACTTAATTTGGAGCAAATTGAAAAAGGTGGATATGAGCATTTTATGCTGAAGGAAATTCATGAGCAACCAAATGCTATTTTAGATGCTTATAGAGGACGACTTTTAGCCTCCAAAAGCATGATAAAAATGGGAAGTGTTGATGACAACATTGCAAAATTTTTAAATGCAAACCGTATGGTGATTGTGGCCTGCGGAACTTCTTGGCATGCCGGATTGGTGGCTGAATATTTGTTCGAAGATTTGGCACGTATACCTGTTGAAGTAGAATATGCTTCAGAGTTTAGATACAGAAACCCAATAATAAATAAAAACGATATTGTAATTGCAATTTCACAATCTGGTGAAACCGCTGACACGCTTGCTGCAGTAAAATTGGCAAAATCTAAAGGCGCTTTCGTGTTTGGGGTTTGCAATGTGGTTGGATCTTCCATCGCAAGAGAAACAGATACAGGTGCCTATACACACGCAGGGCCTGAAATAGGTGTGGCTTCAACAAAAGCCTTTACCACCCAAATTACGGTGCTTGCTTTAATGGCACTAAAACTGGGTAATTTAAAAGGAGAACTTTCAAACTCAATGTATCATCATTATATCCAAGAATTGAGCTTAATTCCAGCTAAAGTGGAAGAGGTTTTAAAAATGGATAAAGAGATAGAAAAAATTGCCGCAATTTATAAAGATGCTCCAAATTGTTTGTATTTGGGCAGGGGATTTAATTTTCCTGTTGCATT
Source organism: Flavobacteria bacterium RIFCSPLOWO2_12_FULL_35_11 (assembly GCA_001800975.1). Classification (GTDB taxonomy): domain Bacteria; phylum Bacteroidota; class Bacteroidia; order Flavobacteriales; family Flavobacteriaceae; genus Lutibacter. The sequence goes on from MGWK01000011.1 coordinate 130,766, forward strand.
GGAAGGAGCTTTAAAATTAAAGGAAATCTCTTACATTCATGCAGAAGGTTATCCTGCTGCGGAAATGAAACACGGTCCTATCGCTTTAATTGATGAACATATGCCAGTCATTGTTATCGCAACTAAAAAGGGTCATTATGACAAAGTGGTGAGTAATATTCAAGAAATAAAAGCGCGCAACGGTAAAATTATTGCAATCGTTACCAAAGGCGATACCATAGTAAAGGAAATGGCTGATCATGTGATTGAAATTCCGGAAACGGAAGAAGCATTTACGCCACTTTTATCTACAATACCATTGCAATTGTTATCTTATTATATCGCTGTGATGCGAGGGTGCAATGTGGATCAACCAAGAAATTTGGCAAAATCCGTTACGGTGGAGTAACGAAAAACAGACACCATCAAATTCAAAAATATTTTTAGCAAAACCACTCACAACACTTATACTTTTGGTATAAGTGTTGTGTATTTAAAGAGGTAACATATGGAAATTCTCCTTCCACATAAATACTTCAGGAAATTACGCATTCAAAACCAAGACAATTGTAAGTACTTAAATACAGATTCTTGCAACCCATATAAGGTTGTAGATGCTTAAACCAAATACCAGTAAAATAAAAGTAAGGAACAACACCAATTGGGTGTTTTTTTCAAAAAAAAGTTTTTTCATAGTGTTTTTTAGCGTTTTTTTAGGGGTTCTTATTGGGGTTTTAAAATAATTTTAAATTCATATATTTAAAACTGTTGGTAAAAGTATTCTTTTTTACAAAGGTTTCATAATATTTAAACAGGAATCGGTTAATTTTTATATTATTTAAAGTCAGTTTAAATTTAAATAAGTTTTTCAATCAATTTAATTGATAGCGATTATAAATTAGATATGGAGTCGTGCACCATGGTGTGATTTCCGTCATTCCAAAAGGTTAAAATATCGGTTGCCACCTGCGCTCCGCTGCCTGCTGCAATTGCGAACTGACTTCTCCATCCGGCTAAAACGCCAGCCACGTATATACCTTCAGCAACCAAATGATTGTTGTTTTTTAACATGATACGTTCTTTTTGTGGAGGCAAACTGTGATGGGGAATTACATATTGCATAAGGCCTTCAATGTTAAAAAGATTTGAAGGGCCAACAGCCACGACAACAGTTTTTGTATTGTAGGAATTTTTATTGGTGAATACCTTAAAATTTGGAAATTCACCTTCAATTTTAGTGACCTTTTCATTTTCAATCTGAATTACATGCGGGTATAACTCAGAAAGCTGGACGATGCCGTCTTCCAAAACCTGATTTCCTTTGGTTCCCTTTTTAAACCCTAAAACATTGTTGAGCAATGCCTCATTTAAAGCGGAACTTTTTTGATGGGCAACAATCCCAATTTTTTTATTGTTCGCAAAAGGTTTGCTAACTGCCGAACCTAAAATTAAGGCGCATGACAATCCGGCAGCGCTGCCGCCCATTATTAACACATCAAAAGTGTCCATATTCAAAAATTTAATTATGAAATAATCTCTGAATATTTGAAGTAAACAGTTTTACGGCTATCGCCAAAAGAACAACTCCAAATACTTTTCTAATAATATTTATGCCGTTTTTGCCAATTACTTTTTCAATTTTTACCGAAGTTTTAAGCACTGCATACAAAAAAACGGTATTTAAAATAATGGCAATTACAATATTTATGGTCGAAAATTCAGCTCTTAACGAAAGCAATGTGGTTAAACTTCCCGGGCCGGCCAACAAAGGAAATGCCAATGGAAATATGGAAGCTGTTTTGGCGTTCGTTTCTTCTTCTTTATAAAGCGAAATGCCTAAAATCATTTCCAAAGCTAAAAAAAACAGGATAAACGAACCCGCAACCGCAAATGAATTAACATCAATGCCAATTAAGTTTAAGATACTTTTTCCCAAAAACAGAAAAGCAATCATAATTAAACAGGCAACCACAGATGCTTTTTCTGAATGGATACGTCCAAATTTTACCCGTAAATCTACAATTACCGGAATACTGCCTATAATGTCAATCACTGCAAATAATACCATCGTTGCAGTAACGATCTCTTTAAAATTTATTTCCATCGTATGCCTTTTTTAAAAGATTGGCAAAAGTATCCAATCAAAAATTGATTTATAACAAAAGTAATGTAAAAAAATAGTTATTTTTGCCAGATGTTTCAACTAGGAAAAACAATCGTTTCAGAAGAGATTATAGAGAAAGATTTTGTCTGTAATCTGTCGGCCTGTAAAGGTAAATGCTGTATTGATGGGGAAGCCGGCGCTCCGTTGGATGAAGATGAATTGCTGATACTTATGGATATTTATCCGAAAGTAAAACCTTTTTTAAGGCCGGAAGGAATTCAAGCCATTGAAGACCAAGGACTTTTCATCACCGATGAAGGCGAATTTGAAACGACTTTAATAGACGGAAAAGATTGTGCCTATTCCATATTTGATGAAAATAACACCGTTAAATGCGGTATTGAAGAAGCTTATAATCAGGGCGCAATTAATTGGAAAAAACCAATTTCCTGCCATTTATACCCAATCCGAATTACAGACTACAGCGAATTTTCAGCAGTAAATTACCACAAATGGCCAATTTGTGACGATGCCTGTACGTTGGGCGCAGCATTGCAAGTGCCGGTTTACAAATTCGTGAAAGATGCCTTAATCAGAAAATTTGGTGAAGATTGGTATATGGAATTGGAAAAAATTGCCAAGAATCACAAACAGCAATAAAACTTTTTAAGGCGTAAAATACGTAAGTTGAAAGAGCACAATTTTAGGTGCTCTTTTTTTAATTTGGCTTTTCATGCAAACTCCCTGAAACCAGAGGAGATCAATTTAAAAATTCACAAAGTCTTATAAATCAGTAATTAACAATATTGTTTTTTTTATTAAATAACGCAATAATGTTAAAAACTTACTAACAAATGTGAATAAGTAAGCCTTTTTTGTATCTATTTTTTTTCAATATTTGTTTTACTCGTTTTTTTACCAAAAAACAGCAACTAACTACTAACTAAAAAATTACAATTCATGTCATTTCTTGAACCCATTCTTCAACCTAATAAAAATCGCTTTGTGATTTTTCCAATTCAACACCAGGATATCTGGGAATGGTATAAAAAACAGGAAGCGAGCATTTGGACTGCGGAAGAAATTGATTTGCACCAAGATGTAATTGACTGGGAAACTAAATTAAATGATGACGAGCGTTATTTTATCAAACATATTCTGGCATTTTTTGCGGCTTCTGACGGCATTGTAAATGAAAATTTGGCGGAGAATTTTGTGAGCGAAGTGCAATATTCCGAAGCAAAATTCTTTTATGGTTTTCAAATAATGATGGAAAACATCCATTCAGAAGTGTATTCTTTGCTCATAGACACCTACGTTAAAAATGAAGCTGAAAAAGATCAATTGTTCAATGCCATTGATGTATTTCCCGCCATTAAAGAAAAAGCGGATTGGGCCTTAAAATGGATTGAAAGTCCGAGTTTTGCAGAGCGACTAATTGCGTTTGCAGCTGTTGAAGGCATCTTTTTCTCTGGAAGTTTCTGTTCCATATTTTGGTTGAAAAAGAGAGGTTTAATGCCCGGATTGACTTTTTCAAACGAACTGATTTCGCGCGATGAAGGAATGCACTGCGATTTTGCCATTCACTTGCACAACAATCATATTGTAAATAAAGTTCCGAAAGAACGGATTACAGAAATTTTAACCAATGCACTCGATATTGAACGCAAATTTATTACAGAATCATTGCCGGCAAGTTTAATTGGCATGAACGCAAAATTAATGTCGCAATATCTGGAATTTGTGACCGACCGATTATTGACGGAGTTTAATTGCGATAAAGTTTACAATTCCTCAAATCCTTTTGATTTTATGGAAATGATTTCTTTGGAAGGCAAAACAAATTTTTTTGAAAAACGCGTTTCTGAATATCAAAAAGCCGGTGTAAAAAGCGGCACAGGAACAGGAAGCATCAGTTTTGATGCGGAATTTTAAGGATTTACGATTTACGACCTGCCTGCCGGACAGGCAGGTTTTTGGTTTACGATTGTGAAAAAATTAGTAAATCAAAATTATTTCAGAAACTAACTAACTAAATATAGCTAAAAAAAATGTTTGTATTAAAAAGAGACGGCAAAAAAGAGCCGGTGATGTTCGATAAAATCACGGCCAGGGTTCGAAATATGTGTTACGGATTGAGCAGTCACGTAGATCCCGTTAAAGTGGCCATGCGTGTAATTGAAGGCTTATATGATGGTGTTTCAACTTCGGAACTTGACAATTTAGCCGCTGAAACTGCAGCAACCATGACGGTACAACATCCAGATTATGCAAAACTTGCAGCGCGTATCGCCGTTTCAAACTTACATAAAAATACCAAAAAGGTTTTTTCGGAAGTGATGGCCGATTTGTACAATTATGTAAATCCGCGCACCGGAAAAAAAGCGCCATTGTTATCGGATGAAACCTATAATGTGATTATGGCCAATGCCGAAAAAATTGATTCCACAATTATTTACAACAGGGATTTTGGCTATGATTATTTCGGATTTAAAACATTGGAGCGTTCTTATTTACTGAAACTGAACGGTGAAATAGCCGAACGTCCGCAACATATGTTAATGCGCGTTGCCATTGGAATTCATCAGGAAGATATTGATGAAGCCATTGAAACGTATGAATTAATGTCCAAAAAATTCTTTACGCACGCCACCCCAACGCTTTTCAATGCAGGAACGCCAAAACCCCAAATGTCATCCTGTTTCTTGTTGCAAATTCAAGACGACAGTATTGACGGAATTTACGATACCCTAAAACAAACCGCTCAAATCTCGCAATCTGCCGGAGGTATCGGATTGTCAATTCACAATGTTCGCGCCACAGGTTCTTATATTCGGGGAACTAACGGCACTTCAAACGGTATTGTCCCAATGTTAAAAGTTTTTAATGATACCGCCCGTTATGTGGATCAGGGCGGCGGAAAACGAAAAGGTTCTTTTGCCATTTATATGGAACCTTGGCATGCCGATGTTTTTGATTTTCTGGATCTCCGTAAAAATACCGGTGCCGAAGAAAATCGCGCCCGTGATTTGTTCTATGCGATGTGGATTCCCGATTTATTTATGAAGCGCGTTGAAGAAAACGGTGACTGGACGTTGATGTGCCCAAATGAATGTCCGCATTTGTTTGATACTTATGGCGAGGAATTTGAAAAATTATACACGGGTTACGAAAAAGTAGGGAAAGGACGCAAAACCATCAAAGCGCGGTTGCTTTGGGAAAAAATACTGGAAGCTCAAATTGAAACCGGAAATCCTTATATGTTGTATAAAGATGCCGCCAACCGAAAATCAAACCAAAAGAATTTAGGCACCATCCGTTCTTCAAATTTATGTACCGAAATTATGGAGTACACCGCAAAAGATGAGGTTGCGGTTTGTAACCTGGCATCCATTGCGCTTCCTATGTTTGTTGAAGAAGACGAAAACGGAACCAAGTTTTTTAATCATCAAAAATTACATAAAATCACCAAAAAAATTACGCGTAATTTAGATACGGTAATCGACCGAAATTATTATCCGGTAAAAGAAGCCGAAAACTCGAATTTTAGACACAGGCCTATCGGACTAGGCGTTCAGGGTTTGGCGGATGCTTTTATCATGCTTCGTTTACCATTTACAAGCGACGAAGCCAAAAAACTGAATGAAGAAATTTTTGAAACTATTTATTTTGCAGCGGTAACTTCATCCATGGAAATTGCGAAAGCAAAAGAGCCGTATTCTTCATTTAAAGGTTCTCCAATGTCACAAGGTGAATTTCAGTTTAATATGTGGGGCGTTTCGGAAGATGAGTTAAGTGGAAGATGGGACTGGAAAGCATTGCGCAAAAAAGTAATCAAAAATGGCGTTAGAAATTCGTTGTTGGTGGCACCGATGCCAACCGCTTCAACTTCCCAAATATTGGGAAACAACGAAGCTTTTGAGCCATACACTTCAAATATTTATACCCGTAGGGTTTTAAGTGGCGAATTTATTGTGGTGAACAAACATTTATTGGAAGATTTGGTTGATCTCGGTTTGTGGGACAATGAAATGAAAGAGGCCATTATGCGCGCCAACGGATCTGTTCAGCACATAGAAATCATTCCTCAAGAATTAAAAGATTTGTACAAAACAGTTTGGGAAATGAGCATGAAAGATATTATTGATATGTCCCGTCAGCGTGGTTATTTTATCGATCAATCACAATCGTTAAACTTGTTTATGCAAGATGCCAATTATGCCAAATTAACGTCGATGCATTTTTATGCCTGGAAATCGGGTCTAAAAACTGGGATGTATTATTTGCGTACAAAAAGTGCTGTAAATGCCACGCAATTTACCGTTTCAAACAAGAAAAAAGAAGAAGAAACACCGCTTACGCCTGATGAATTAAGGCAAATGATTTTGCAATCAAAAGAGAATCCTGATGATTGTGAAATGTGCGGATCATAACTTTAAAAACCCATTCCTTTTTTTGAACAACCCTCAACTTTTATTATAAAAGTTGAGGGTTGTTTTTATAAAATAGACGATGTTAAATTTTCAATTTTGGCTTACAATTATTTTCAGGTTTATCTAAAAACGCTGCACATTGACTTTCAAACAAACAAACTTTTTGAATTGTTAAAAATACGTTAATGCTAAATTAAATTTAAAACGTATTTTTGCGAAATTAAAACCTAAATAATGGGAGATTTTTACATTTTAATGATTGTTGCACTAACCGTATTGGCAGTTGTTGATTTGGTTGTGGGCGTTAGTAACGATGCCGTAAACTTTTTAAATTCGGCCATTGGATCTAAAGCAGTTTCAATGCGAACAATTATGATCGTGGCAAGTTTGGGCGTATTTGTTGGTGCAGTATTTTCTAGCGGAATGATGGAAGTTGCCAGAAAAGGTATTTTTATTCCCAGTGAATTTTACTTTGATGAAATTATGATTATTTTCATGGCGGTAATGATTACGGATGTTTTGCTGCTGGATTTATTTAATTCACTCGGATTGCCAACATCCACTACCGTTTCATTGGTGTTTGAATTGTTGGGTGCAGCCGTGGTTATGGCTTTGATAAAAATTAATGCCTCCGATTCTGAAACGATTTTGAATCTTGGAAAATATATCAACTCAGATTCTGCACTGAGAATTATTTCCGGAATATTAATGTCGGTAGTCATCGCATTTTCGGTAGGGTCTTTTGTTCAATATTTTTCACGGTTGTTATTTTCATTTCATTACGAGAAAAAAATGAAATATATAGGCACCGCTTTTGGTAGTGCCGCATTAACCGCCATTACCTATTTTATTTTTATCAATGGTTTGCACGGCACTCCTTTTGCCAGTCAAATTTCTAAATTGTTAGAAGGAAATGCATTTTATATTATATTGGGAAGTTTTATTTTTTGGTTGATATTTTCAATAATATTTTCTTATATATTTAAAAAAAATAATCTTGTTTTAGTTATTATCATTGGCACCTTCGGACTTGCTTTGGCTTTTGCAGGTAACGATTTGGTGAACTTTATTGGAGTTCCAATGGCAGCCTGGCATTCTTATGAAGCCTGGTCTGCATCAGGAGTTGCTGCCAACGCATTTTCAATGGAAATTTTGGCCGAAAAAGTTCCTACGGAAACAGGATTATTGTTTATGGCCGGAGCAATTATGGTGCTCACTTTATGGTTTTCTAAAAAAGCAAAAACCGTAACAGAAACCGAAATAGGATTGGCAAGACAAGGTGATGGCCACGAAAAATTTCAGGCCAATTTTTTATCTCGGTTTATTGTTAGAGGATCATTAAATGTTGGCAATGCCATTAACTTTTTTTTACCTTTAAGCGTACAGGAAAAAATTGATGGCCAGTTTTTAAAACCAGTCATTACTTTGCCAAAAGACAAATCATATGAATTACCGGCCTTTGATATGATCAGGGCTTCTGTGAATTTGATGGTGTCCGGAATTTTAATATCAATCGCAACTTCTTATAAACTGCCCTTATCAACCACCTATGTAACCTTTATGGTCGCCATGGGAACTTCATTGGCCGACAGGGCTTGGGACAGAGAAAGTGCCGTGTTTAGGGTTGCAGGTGTTATGAACGTTATATTTGGATGGTTTTCAACAGCGTTAATTGCATTTGTTTCTGCCGGTACCTTTGCCTATTTTATTAATTTGGGAGGAACTCCGGTAATTGCCATTTTATTATTGTTGGTTGTTTTTTTATTGGTTAGAAGCACCATAAATCACTCAAAAAGAGTTAAAGAAGAAAAGAAGAAAAGCTATATTGACAGAGCTGAATTAATCACCATTAATGAGGTTATAAACGAAAGTTCTGACCATATTTCTGAAGTGATAAGACGCGTAAATAAATTATACACCAATGTGGTGAATGATTTAGGTTTGCATGATTTAAACAAACTTTCTAAAACGGAAAAGCATGTTAAAAAGCTGAATAAAGAAGTTAATGTACTTAAAGAGGATGTGTTTTATTTTATCAGATCACTTCATGAAACCTCTGTTGAAGCAAGCAGATTTTACATATTGGTATTGGGATATTTACAGGACATAACCCAATCTATTGAGTATATTTCAACAACAAGCTACAAACATGTTAGTAACAACCACAAAAATTTAAAGAAATCCCAAATGGGAGATTTGACGATCATTAGCGAAAAATTGATTGTTTTATTCGATAAAATAGAGAGCGATTTCAATAAAAAAGATTTCAATAATTTGACAGCGATAATTGCTGAAAAACAAGCCTTGTTTGACCATCTTTCCTTGTCTATCGACAAGCAAATTTCAAGAATCAGAACAGAGGAATCAAGTCCGAAAAACACCACCTTGTATTTTGGAATTTTATTGGAAACCAAAGATTTAATTTCCGCTTTAATGAATTTGCTGGAGTTGTACCAGGAGTTTTATATACTTGGGAAAGACAGTAAAAAATCAAAATAAGTTTTTAACGCTTCAAAAAGGTCAAAAACTTTTATATAAATACAAAAGAACCTGTTCAATTATTGAACAGGTTCTTTTTAATTAAACACCTTTTTCATTAATAACAAATGAATTTAATCGCTTCAAAAAATTTACTTTTTCTTTTTGTGTTTTAAAATTTCTGCATCAATAAAATAGATGATGCTTTCAGAAATATTTTTTAGTAAATCGCCAATTTTTTCAAATTTTTTCATCACCACCAAAGCCATTAAATATTGACGAATTAATTCAGGGTTTTTAACAGCATCTTCGGCAACAATATCGAAGGCGTTTGCATTTATTTCATTGATAATTTTATCCTTCTTAAATACTTTTCGGGCCAATTTTAAATTTTCAGTAATAAAAGCAGTTTCCACATCTTTAAACATGCTTTCCAGCGTTTCAAACATGAGGTTAAATTGCATTCTTTCAACAAGCTCGGGCACCAGTTTTTGATTTAAATCTACCGTATGGTTTGCTATGTCAAATGCCTGATCGCCAATTCGCTCCAAATTATAATTAATTTTAAGTAGCGCCAGCGAAAATCTTAAATCGGTTGCCACAGGGCTGTACAATGCAATAAAATGATCGGTATCCTTTTCAATTCTTACGTCGAGCGCATTGACTCTGTTTTCTTTTAAAACAACTTCTTCCGCCAAATCTGTGTCAAATGAAGTAAATGCTTCATAGGCAAGTTGCACTTGTTTATGAACCAGGTTTAACATTTCTTCACCATTCTTACTTAAAATAGCTCTTTGTTCTTCAATATTTATCATAAATTTTATTTTTTAACCGAATCTTCCTGTGATATAATTTTCCGTTCTCTTTTTTTCCGGATTTGTGAATATTTTTTTCGTTTTGTCAAATTCAATGAGTTCACCCATATAGAAAAATGCGGTATAATCGCTTATTCTGGCGGCCTGTTGCATATTATGGGTTACTATAATGATGGTATAATCGGCTTTTAAATGATGAATTAATTCTTCAATTTTAGCAGTAGAAATTGGGTCGAGCGCAGAGGTTGGCTCATCCATTAAGATAATGGAAGGTTCAACCGCCAAAGTTCTTGCAATACACAAACGTTGCTGTTGTCCGCCCGACAAAGTTAAGGCCGATTTGTTTAAATTGTCTTTAACTTCATTCCATAAATCGGCTTGCTTCAACGCCTTTTCCACACGGTCAGTAATCAATTTTTTGTCATTGATGCCTTGAATTTTTAATCCGTAAGCAACGTTTTCAAAAATGGACTTCGGAAACGGATTCGGTTTTTGAAACACCATGCCAACTTCTTTCCTTAATTGCTCCAGCTGTATTTTGTCTTTGTAGATATTTTTATCGTCGATTTTAATTTTGCCTTCCATTTTAAAATCCTCAATATAATCGTTCATTCTGTTGAATAAACGCAAAAAAGTGGATTTACCGCAACCGGAAGGACCAATAAAAGCAGTGATGCTTCTTGGCTTGATGTTCATGGAAACATCTTTAATGGCCTGAAAATCGCCATAAAAAACATTGACATCTTTGGTATGCAATTTGTATTTTTCTACAATTGGCGCTTCTATTTTAGCATCCTCAATTTTTTCTGGCATAAGATCACTCATTGTATTACTGTAATTTTTTTTGCCATTTATTTCTGAAATAAACCGCTATTCCATTCATGATAAATGTAATTAATAATAAAATAATAATTGCGGCTGCCGCATTGTCAATAAATCCTTGTTGAGGTCGGGAAATCCAGTTAAAAATTTGGATTGGCAAAACCGAAAATTGATCTAACGGACCTTGTGGCGCAAATGGAACATAAGCCAAAGCACCAACAACAATTAAAGGAGCGGTTTCGCCAACGGCTCGTGAAAGTGCCAAAATAACGCCGGTTAAAATACCACCACTTGATGCCGGCAATACCTGGTTCCATATTGTTTGCCACTTTGAGGCGCCCAAGGCATAAGACGCGTCCCTTATAGAGCTGGGAACCGCTTTTATGGCTTCTCTTGTTGCCACAATAATAATCGGCAAAATTAAAAGTGACAAGGTCAAGGCACCTGCCAAAACACTGGCCCCTAAATTCATAATTCTCACAAACACTTCCAATCCCAATAATCCATATATAATCGACGGAACACCCGCCAAATTGGAAATATTAATTTCCAGCAGTGCTGAAAGTCTGTTCTTTTTTGAGTATTCTTCCAAATAAACACCTGCGGCAACGCTAATAGGAAACGAAATAATCGCTGTTAAAACCAGAATCCAAATACTTCCCATTAACGGCGTCCATATTCCCGATTTTTCTGCTTTTCTTGAAGGCAAATCGGTAATGAAAGCCCAATCTATTCTGCTTAGGCCATCAATCAATATTCCGCCAATAAAAACCACCAGCAAAACCAAACCGATTAGTGTGCATCCAATTCCCCAAAATTTGAAGAGCTGGTCCTTTAGCCTGTTTTTTTGAACGTTATTCATATTTTTGTCGGAATTTTTTTCTGATTTGGAAACTTATCGTATTCAATAAAAATGTAAGTGCAAATAAGGTAATACCAGCGGCAAAAATAGTTCTGTATTCCAAGGATCCATGCTGCACATCGCCCAAACTTACCTGAACAATATAAGCGGTAATGGTTTCCACCGGAACTGTTGGATCAAATGTTAGTCTTGGCTGTTGACCTGCGGCAATGGCAACGATCATAGTTTCGCCAATAGCTCTTGAAATGGCCAAAATAATAGACACAATAATACCTGATGAAGCCGCCGGAACCACTACCTTAAAAGCGGTTTGGAGCCGGGTTGCACCCATTCCGTAAGAGGCTTCCCTCAATGCTTTTGGAACAGCAAATAAAGCATCTTCACTTAATGAAGACACAAAAGGAATGATCATAATTCCCATGACAATACCGGCAGACAGTGAGTTAAAACCTGATAAATTTGGCATAAATTGCTGCAAATATGGGGTAACCACCACCAATGCGAAAAAACCATAAACTACTGACGGCACAGCGGCCAAAAGTTCCAATAATGGCTTTATTGTTTTTCTAAAACTTCTTGGGGCGTATTCACTTAAATAAATGCTTATGGACAAGCCAATGGGCAATGCAACAGAAATTGCAATGAATGTGGTGAGCAATGTGCCCGAAATCAAAGGGAGAATCCCATAATGTTTTTTGGTAAATAGAGGCGTCCATTGCGTGTCGGTGAAAAAATCGAAAATGGAAACCTCTTTAAAAAAACTAAAGGCTTCAATGGCAAGCACCAAAATAATTCCAACAGTAACGGCAACAGTGATTAAGGCACTTGAGAAAAGTGATTTTTCAATGACAAATTCTTTGATTTTACGCATCAAATTTTATTTAAAACAAAAACAGATGTAAGATACATCTGTTTTTGTTAAGTTTAGATTTTGTTTATTTATTTTTTTCAACAAAAGCTTTAAAATTTTCTTTTTGTTTTGCGTAAAGTTCTGCAGGCAATTTAATGTAACCTACATCTTCCGATAATTCTGCGGCTTTGTCAATATAGAAATTAACGAATTCAATTACCTCAGGATGTTTTATGGAAGTGCTGTTTACGTAAATAAATAGCGGTCTGGATAACGGGCTGTAAGTGCCGTTACTAACAGTTTCTCTAGTTGGTTTTACAACTTCTTTTCCGTTATTAATGCCAATCAGTGTTAATTTGTCTTTACTTTCTTCATAGTAAGCCAAGCCAAAGAATCCTAAAGAATATTTATCGCCTTCAATTCCTTGCACTAAAACGTGGTCATCTTCACTGGCCGTATAATCACCCCTGCTTGAGCCGCTTTTTCCAACCACAGCTTCGGTAAAGTAATCAAAAGTTCCTGAAGCAACGCCTGGTCCGTATAAATGGATTTCTTCATTTGGCCATTCCGGACGAATTTGATTCCATTTCATTATTTTTCCTTGGGCTGCAGGTTCCCAAATTTTCTTCAATTCTTCCACGGTAAAACTGTCTACCCAAGTATTTCCCGGATTAACCACTACAGCCAATCCGTCGTAAGCAACTTCCAATTCCAAATAAGTGATGTTGTTTTCAGCACAAGCCGCAATTTCTTTGTCTTTTATTGGACGGGATGCGTTTGAAATGTTTGTTTCTCCTCTTGAGAATTTTTGAAAACCGCCACCGGTTCCTGAAACACCAATGGTTACTTTTACATCTGGCTGAACAGTTCTAAATTCTTCTGCCACAGCTTCCGTTATCGGGAAAACTGTACTTGAACCATCAATATTGATAGTGCCTGTTAATTTTGCGGCATCAGTGCCACCGTCTTTTTGTTCTTTTTTGTTTCCGCAAGCTCCGAATACCAAAGCTAAGGATAAGATAAATACTAATTTTTTCATTTTTGTCTGTTTTAATTTGTTATGCAAAGGACTCTGTTGATTGTTAACTTTAGGTTAACTAAAAATTATTTATAGGTTGTTGTTTTCTTTACATTAAATAGAATTACAATTTAAATTCAGCATTTAAAAACACCAACGATTTGGCATCTAAAGCAGCATCGTCAAAACTAAAGCCTTGGTAATTTAAGGAGAATTTAAGGCCTTTAACGGGCGCGAATTGAATTCCTGCGATCACTTGGCTGCCATCATTGGCAATATTCCAATCGTTTATACCACCAGTTAAGGTATTTGAGCTTAGTTGGTCATATCGGCCAAAAACCTCAAATTTTTTGTTAATTGCATAGGTTGCGTAAAATGACAAACCATCCAATTCATGGTCAACAGCTGCGCTCGAATATTTTTTGCCGTTGTTTAATTTGTTGTATTCCGCGCCCAATCTCCAATCGGATGTTTTATAACCGGCAAACAAGGCCAAAGCGCTAATTGCTTTTGAATCGGTGATAGCTTGGCTGTCCATATAAATTTTTGTTGTCAAACCTTTTATGGGTTCAAAAATCAAACTTCCGCCAATTTTCTGGTTTCCGTCTTCATCCTGTAATTTTTTATAGCCTTCGCCATTGGAAACCACAAAATTCGCTTTTAAGGTTTTTGTTACCTTAAATTCAGCATTTACGCCCAAATCGGCACTTGGTCCATAACTGTGTTCATCTTGAAACGATTTAAAAACATAGCGATAATTCCAAAAATCTTCTTGGTCATTAAATTGTTTCATGCCAATTAATCCCATACTCAATTTTACGCCTTCAGCCACTTTCCAATCCAATTGTGCAGTTTTTAATAAAATTGAATATTCACTAAAACCAGCGTCGCTGCCTGCATCAAAAATAATTTTTGCAGAAATGTTTTTGCTGAAATCATAGGCGTACCCAAAGTAAGAGCGGTTTATTTCAAAAGCACTCTTTTTGGTGGCATTTTGAGAAAAGTCGTAATGGTAATTCCAAAAAACTTTAAATTGAACTTCACCGCCTGGCTTAAATTCTTCCTCAGTAGTTTGGGAAAATGAAGAAATTGTTAAAAGGAGTACACTTAATAATAAGAATAGTTTTTTCATTTGTTTCTGTTTGATTTACATTCACCAATTGGTGAAAATTTTATTTAACTTATAAAATTAAGATATTATCCAACAATCAATATTGACGAATATCATTTTTTAAATCTGAGCCTCTTTTCTGGCCAAGAATTTTTTATTTCAATTTAGAAGGAAGAAGGTAAAAAAACAGTTGCTGCTTTTATTGGTTCATCCAGTATTAGTTTTTGTCGCTGCAAAGAACTTATGTGTTTGTTAAGTTAATGTTAAGAAGATGTTACCGTTTCAATAAAGTTTACAACAAAAAAAGGCTGCCAGAATTGGCAGCCTTAAACATTTCACAAATTAGTTGACAAAAACTAAATGGATATTATGAAAGGATATATTTAAAACGGGTTTAAATACACCGCAAATTTCAACCAATAAATCCTTTTTAGTGTAACCAAATCATTATGTAATTATTAAATATTTCTCTAAAAAGTGCCTAAAGTTAAGAGTGCCTAAAATGCCTGGAGTTAAATAGTATACAGTTTAACAGAAAAAAATAAAAGTTCTTGTCAAATTCGGTCAACGTTATTTAGGCATCGACAATGGACAAATCGTAAATCGTCAATCTAAAATTCTTCCTTAAATAAGAAAAGCTGCCTTTTCAGACAGCCTTTAAAAAATTAAAATAGTTGACATCGCCTATAAAGGCAGGTTTATTTTTAAGCACAATTCTTTTAATTGTTCATCGTCAATTTGAGAAGGCGCATCAATCATCACATCGCGGCCGCTGTTGTTTTTAGGGAACGCAATAAAATCACGAATCGTTTCTTGTCCGCCCAAAATCGCCGTTAAACGGTCAAGTCCAAAAGCAATTCCGCCGTGTGGCGGCGCGCCATATTCAAAGGCATTCATTAAAAATCCGAATTGTTCTTTTGCTTTTTCAGGTGTAAAACCCAAATGATTGAACATTAAAGCCTGAGTTTGCTTGTCGTGAATACGAATAGATCCGCCGCCAATTTCATTTCCGTTCAGCACCAAATCATAAGCGTTGGCTCTCACTTTTCCCGGATCAGTATCTAACATTGCCATATCCTCAGGTTTTGGTGAGGTAAACGGATGGTGCATCGCGTGAAAACGTTTTGTTTCTTCATCCCATTCCAACAAAGGAAAATCAACCACCCACAAAGGCGCAAATTCCTTCGGATTTCTCAATCCCAATCTGTTTGCCATTTCCATACGCAAAACGCTCAATTGCCCGCGCACTTTATCGGCAATGCCCGATAAAACGCAAATTAAGTCACCGGCTTTTGCGCCGGTTATTTCAGCCCATTTCTTCAAATCGGCTTCCTCATAAAATTTATCTACAGAAGATTTTAAAGTTCCGTCTTCGTTGCAACGAACATAAACCATTCCCGAAGCTCCCACTTGCGGACGCTTCAAAAATTCAATTAAGCCATCAATATCTTTTCGGGTCAGGCTGTTTCCTCCCGGAACAGCAATTCCCACCACCAATTCTGCATCATTAAAAACGCCAAAATCTTTGTGCTGCGCCACGGCATTCAATTCGCCGAATTCCATCCCAAAACGAATATCCGGTTTGTCGTTTCCGTATTTGCGCATCGCTTCATCATAGGTCATTCTTGGAAATTTGGCCACATCAACACCATTCACTTCTTTTAACAAATGACGTGTCAGTCCTTCAAACGCATTTAAAATATCTTCCTGTTCCACAAACGCCATTTCGCAGTCAATTTGCGTAAATTCAGGCTGTCTGTCGGCACGTAAATCTTCATCCCTAAAACATTTTACAATCTGAAAATACTTGTCCAATCCGCCCACCATCAGCAATTGCTTAAAAGTTTGCGGCGATTGCGGCAATGCGTAAAACTGCCCTGCATTCATGCGGCTTGGCACCACAAAATCACGAGCGCCTTCTGGCGTAGATTTGATTAAATAAGGCGTTTCCACCTCAATAAATCCTTCCCCGGATAAATATTTTCTGGTTTCCATCGCCACTTTGCTGCGGAAAATCAAATTGTTTTTTACGGTATTTCTTCTAATGTCCAAATAGCGATATTTCATCCGCAACTCATCGCCGCCGTCCGTATCGTCTTCAATCGTAAATGGCGGCACCAAAGATTTGTTCAAAATAGTCAGTTCCTTCACCAAAATTTCAATGTCTCCGGTAGGCATATTTGCGTTTTTAGAAACACGTTCAATCACCTCGCCTTTCACTTGAATCACAAATTCGCGACCCAGCATTTTCGCTTTTTCCATCATTTCTTTTGGCGTGCGATCTTCATCAAAAATCAACTGCGTAATGCCGTAGCGGTCGCGCAAATCAACCCAAATCATAAACCCTTTATCGCGCGTTTTTTGCACCCAGCCGGCCAAAGTAACTTCCTGGCCTATATTTTCTAATCGTAATTCTCCGTTTTTATGCGTTCTGTACATCGTAATCTTTTTTTAAGGAAGCACAAATTTAGTGATTTAGCCGATAGTTTTTAAGGTTAACCATCTTTTTTTGGGCGTTTCCTTTCAGGTCGCGCTATTCGCTAAATTTTTTTTTTCATTTCATTTCAAAAAAGGATATCGCTGCTATCGCTAACGCGGGTTTAGTTTAAAGTTCAAAATTTTTTCTGGCGCTCTTTGCGTATTTTCCTTGCGTTCTTGCGGTTAAATTTTTTTTATGTTCAAGGTTGCTAATAAAGCCAAAGGTTTGATAACTTAATTTTATATAAATTCACTTCTTGTTTAAAATCAAAACCTTAAATCTTGTCAAAAACTTTGTAACTTTGAAGTCATTCTAAATATTAGAAGTTAGATATTAAAAGTTAAACAAACAACTAACAAACGTCACCCTGAGCGTAGTCGAAGGGCAACAATCCAAAATACTTAAGAAATTGGAATCGAAATTATATTTAGTGCCAACGCCAATCGGAAATTTAGAAGATATAACGCTTAGAGCTATCAGGGTTTTAAAAGAAGTCGATTTAATTTTGGCCGAAGATACGCGCACCAGCGGAAAATTGTTAAAGCATTTTGAAATTTCAACCCATATGCACAGCCACCATATGCACAACGAGCATAAAACCGTGGCCAATATTGTGCAACGCATTAAAAATGGGGAATCTGTGGCATTGATTTCCGATGCCGGAACGCCCGCCATTTCCGATCCCGGTTTTTTACTCACGCGCGCCTGTTTGGAAAATGGCGTAGAAATTGAATGTTTGCCCGGCGCCACAGCTTTTGTGCCTGCTTTGGTGAATAGCGGATTGCCAAACGACAAATTTGTTTTTGAAGGATTTTTGCCTGTTAAAAAAGGGCGGCAAACACGTCTGACTTTCTTGGCCGATGAAACGCGAACCATCATTTTTTACGAATCGCCGCATAAATTATTAAAAACACTCACCAGTTTTGCCGAATTTTTTGGCGCCGACCGGCCAATTTCCATATCACGGGAATTGACCAAACTGTACGAAGAAACCTTAAGAGGAACCGTTGCCGAAATGATAGAACACTTTACCAACAAACCGCCAAAAGGTGAATTTGTGCTGGTGGTTGGCGGAAAAAAGTAAATTTTTTGACTAAAATAATTAAGAGATGAATTACAGAATATTGGGAAAAACAGGACTTAAAGTTTCGGAAATTAGCTTGGGAACCTGGCAAGTTGGCGGGAAATGGGGAAGCGATTTTAATGAAAAAAACGCAGAAGAAATTATCAATACCGCCATTGACCACGGCATTAATTTTTTGGATACAGCCGATGTTTACAGCAACGGACTTAGCGAAAAAGTTGTGGGAAAAGTGGTTCGCTCACGCGGGGAAGAGGTTTACATTGCCACAAAGTGCGGGCGACATTTAAACCCGCACACAAATGCTGCTTACCAACCGGCGATTTTAAGAAAATTTATTGAAAATAGCTTGTCCAATTTGGGTGTTGAGCGCATAGATTTAATTCAGCTGCATTGTCCGCCAACAGAAGTCTATTACCGTCCGGAAATTTTCGACTTGTTTGACCAACTTATCAAAGAAGGAAAAATCAGAAATTATGGCGTAAGCGTGGCCAATGTGGAAGAAGCCTTAAAAGCGATTGAATATCCGGGCGTTAGCACGGTACAAATTATTTTTAATATGTTTCGCCAACGACCCAGCGAATTGTTTTTTAGGGAAGCGAAAGCTAAAAATGTGGGGATTATTGCCCGCGTGCCTTTGGCCAGCGGTTTGTTAACCGGCAAGTTTGGAAAGAGCACAACTTTTGATAAAGATGATCACCGGTTTTTTAACAGGGAAGGCGAAGTTTTCGACAAAGGAGAAACTTTTTCGGGAATTGATTTTGATTTGGGATTGAAAGCGGTACATGAATTGAAAGAAATTTTTAAGGACCAAAGCTTGGTTCATAAAGCACTGCAGTGGATCTTGGCTTTTGAAGAGGTAAGTTGCATTATACCGGGAGCTTCCAGCGTTTCTCAGTTGCTGTCAAATTTAGACACATTTTCCGCAACGCCACTTTTAGCAAGTGATGTAGAAAAAGTGAATGATATTTATAATAAATACATAAAAAAAGAAGTGCATCATTTGTGGTAACACCCCAAAAAATGATGTTTTCAAGCGAGACGTTTTTGCCAATTGCATTATAATCCTATCAATAAAACCGTCGATACTTTTCTGAAAAAGACATAAAATTTTGATTATTATGTTTTTTGTATTGTAAAATTATTTAATTTTAATTTCTAATTAACTAAAGATCAACATTATGAAAAGTATCTATGCAATTTTATTTTTGTCAATCCTCTTTGTGGGATGTCAGCCGAAAACCGATAATTCGGCAAACGAGGCTTTCGAAAAAAACTCAAAAACAGTGTTGGCCAATATTGAAGGTTGGCAAAACGAAAACATTGATTATTCCGTGTACGCTAAAGATTTCGCCCTGTTAGAGACTGGCTTTGGTGCTCCTAAAGATTCTGTAAATTTGGATGAGATGATGGCAAACGACAAGCAAATGTGGGCAACATTTAATTTTAAATTGCTTGATTCGCCTCCTGTTTTATTGCCGGGCGTGAATCCTGACACTAAATTGGCAGATGGTTCTGTTCGGTTTTACAGCAGTTGGGAAGTTACGGTTCCCGCAACCGATTCTACAGCAGCCAAATCGGGCGTAGTTAAATTATATGAGTCTTACGATTTTGATGCCGAAGGAAAAATAAGATACCAACAAGTTTATGGCGACTTTGGCGGATTAATGAATTATTTATTCAGCAAAGAATAGTTTAAACGCTTATTAAAATCGAAAAGCCTTTATTTTTATAAGGGCTTTTTTTATGGGCTGGTTTTTAGATTCCTTTATTGACGGCAACAGGTTTTTCCTTCCTTCCAAGCAAAAATACCGTGGAAATAATACAGAAACCGCCTATCCAATCAATCGTTTCAAAGGGAATGTTAAGCCATAAAATAGCCAGTATGGTGGCGGAAAGTGGTTCGGCAGAAGTCAATAAACTTGTTTTTTGTCCGCCAATAAGTTGCACCGCTTTTAAATAAAAATAAAATGCCGCTAAAGTGCCAAACAAAATAATGAAGGAAGTGTAAGTATAGGTGTAAACATCCCAATTACCTTCAACGTTCCAAGGTGCTCTTACAAAAGAAAAGGCCACGCCGCCAATAAACAATCCCCAGCCTATAATTACCGTTGAACTGTATTTTTTTAGCAAAGCGATTGGCTGTAAGGTATAAATCGCTAAAGCAAATGCCGAGGCAATTCCGTAGAAAAATGCCATACCCGAAATTGTTAAACTGTGAATATTGCCGTGGGTAATCAATAAAAAAGTTCCCAAAACCGCCAATAGGATTGCTAAATATTCGAAAGCTTTCGGGAGCCGATGGTTTTTTAGGGTAAGGTAAATGGCAATTAAAACCGGACCTGCATATTGTAAAATGGTTGCTGTAGCGGCATTAGAATATTTTACTGCGGCAAAATAAGTGTATTGTACCGCCAAAATCCCAGTAATGCTGAACAATACCAATTGAATGGCATCTTTTTTTATTTTCCAGATTTTCCATAAGTCGGGATTTTTATTAAATCCGGCAATCAAAAGCAGGATAAAACCGGCAACCATCATTCTTGTTGTGATTAACCATTCCACATTGATTCCCCTGCGCTGAAATAGAAATTGGGCAAAAGTCCCTGAAATTCCCCAAAGAACGGAAGCTATAATGGCCAATGAAAATCCTTTAAAATGGGCAGATTCCTGCATAAATAGTTGTATGCTTATTGTACTAATTTTTTGTGCAAACATACTGCAATCAGGATTTATTTTAGTAAAAAACTGACGCAATTTTTAAGGTGATTATTTTTATCTGTTGCACAAGCGGGATACTGGTGTTAGCAGGGGATTTTTATAAAATATTGAGATCAGCTTTATTCTTGATTTTTGCTTATTTCAAGTAGCCAATTAAATACGTTCAGATGTCTCACTCCACTTCGGTTTTGCGTAAACGAATCTGTCGTTAGCAAATACTTCGGGTAGTTGTCTTTTATTTTTTCTAATGCCCTAAACTCACGTTCTATAGTGCTTTCATTATCCATTTGCCACGCTACTTGGTAGTATTCAATGTCGCCTTTTGGGGTTTTACACACAAAGTCCACTTCAGTGCTGCGGGTTGTGCCTGTCCAAATTTTGTTTCCTCTGCGTAGCAGTTCTAAATACACAATATTTTCTAAAATGTGACCTCTATCGGTTATTCGGTCTTTTCCAGCCAAAATATTTAGTAAACCTACGTCAACCAAATAATATTTTTCTTGTGTAGCCAATTGTTTTTTACCTTTCAAGTCGAAGCGATTTACTTTATAAAACACAAAACTCGCCACCAAATATTCCAAGTATTTTTCTACGGTGGCATGATGGATGTTTTGTCCGTCTTGCTTGAGCGTTTTGGAAATATTGTTTGGCGAAAGCGCATTTCCAATATTAGAAGCCACAAACTTTACAATATTCGCAAAAGCACGCTTATCGTTTATTTGGTGTCTTTGGGTGATGTCTTTTTCTATGATCGTGGTGTAAATGGCTTCCAGATATTCGTAAATTTTATCAAAACCACCTTCTCGGAGTTCCACACCTTTTGGCAATGAAGTTTCGTTTACGTAATCAAAAAACAAAGCTTCGTAATTAATGTATTTGTTGCTCATTTCAATGTTGCGTGCCATTAAGTATTCTTTAAAAGAAAAAGGCAAAATAGAAATTTCTATGTAACGGCCGCTCAACAAAGTTGCCAATTCGCTACTCAACAAAAAGGCATTTGAACCTGTAATATAAACATCTGTATTTTCAGTGGCAAACAGCCCGTCCACTAATTTTTCAAAAAGCGGTATGTTTTGCACTTCGTCCAAAAAAACATAGTTTGTTTTATTGGGTTGCATTTTTTTCTTTATTTCAAAGTAAATATCGCTCCACGTTTTGTTAAGGTAGTTTTCAGGTAATTCAAAATTGTAAAACTGAATTTGTCGTTTGCCGACACCTTGTTTTAAAAGTTGCTCACGGTAAAGTTCCAACAAAGTGCTTTTGCCCGATCTTCGCAAACCGCTCACAACTTTTATGAGGTCTTTTTCTTTATACGACAGTAGTTTGCTTATGTATTCCTTCCGATTTGTGTAATTGGCCATAAGTCAAAGATATAAAATAAATTATCAAAACTTGCAATTTATGCAAGTTTTGATAATTTTTAATTAGACAATCCTTTTGTTTTGCTTAGTTTTGGTTATCGGAAATTTATTTCAGTATAAAATAGGGACAATTTTTAATTGATTTTGTTTATTGGGTGCTTTAGCTGTTACACAAGTAGGGTTGTTGCTTGTAGTGTTTATATTTTTGTTCCTTTTTCTCTATTTTCATCTTTGTGTACAATCTTTAAATTTGCAATCTCATCCTTACCGCCTTTTGCAATTGGGAATTCGTGGTCAACTTCAATATCATCACCTAAAAATATTGGCGCACCTGATATATTGCTAACATTTCTTTGAGATTCAATTAGTTTTAATTTTTCTGATTCATTTAAAATTAATTTGCGTTCAGATATTTTATGTTTATTTTTAAATTCATAGACTAGAATATTAAACTTGTTTAATCCTGTACTATCTATAAAATCACTTTCAGGAATGTTTTTTAAATAGATAAACATTTCTTTTATTTCTGATTTCATGCTAATTCTATGAAATTTTATCATTTCAAAGTTTATTTCGTTTATAATTAACCAAATAAAGTAAAAATCCTGCATAGTCCTTCTAAAGTACCTAGGGTCTTTACCTGCTTTGAAAACTTCATCTAGTTCATCTCTCAAATAATCAAAAAGTTCATCCTTTGATTTATCTTTATCAAGTAAAATATATTTTAACTTTTTAATAAAACTTTTAATATTTTTTGACGCAAAATCAAAAACAGACTTTTTCTCATTACCATTTTCAGTTAAATCAAGAAGTAAATTACTTATTAATACTTTATCACTAATCCTTGCGTTTAATCGATCGGTTTTTTGGTAAACATCTAAAATCTTTCTTGTGTCAGATGAAAGCAATGAATACTCTAAAAAAATTAATGATGTAAGAAGTTCTTCATTTTCCATCCTATCCCTATCATTGGTTGATCTTAATTGTTTTAGGTAAAACCAATTTTCTGTATTTGATTTTAGCGTTTTTATATAATTAATAATATCAATGTCGACCCAAGAATTCCACATTTCAAATGAATTTTCTCTTATTGGATATGGTTTGTCGTTTAATCTAATAAACAAATCTATCGGGTCAAATTGAGGATTCCGTATTTGGTCAATTTCGACTAAATAAAGAGGAAAGTCATATATCTTGTTTTGTTGTTCCTCATTAAATTTGTCAAATTTGGAGCCTTCTAATTCTTTAAGTATTTTTAGTTTTCTTAATGTGAACTTATGATTTTTTGAACTCTGAGATTTTCCTTTTTCATCAATATATTCAGATCCTATAAAGCCTAATAATGTTAATAATCTTTGTTGCCCATCAATTACTTCACTCACCCCATCTTCTCTTTTAAAAATAAATATAGCTGGTAATGTTATCCCAAGTAAAATACTTTCAATTATAGAGGAGGCTTTGGTTGGATTAATAACTTCTTTACGTTGATAAGAAGGACGAACTAAAAATCTTCTTTTATTCATTAAACGAACCACATCATCTATTGAAATCCTTGAAGGTTCAGGCTTATTGAGTCTCAAAGACTCAAGTTCAGATAATTTAGTTGATGTATCATCAGGCTTTATTAACTCTTTAATTTCAACTCTTTTTAAGTCATTTGGTGAAATATAAATAGAAGTATCAAGTTTGTAATTAACTTGAAAGAATTCTGTCGTTTTTAAATATCTTGTCAAAACTTCTTTATTAAATCCATAATCTTGTTCAGTATATGATTCAATATTTTGGTCAATAAAAAAGGCTATTTTGGTTATCAAATCTTTATCTAATGTTTGAACAATTTCTTCTAACTCTAATATTCCTAAGCCCCACAAAAAGCATTCAAGGGCTAATCTGTTTGATTTTAAGTTGTTTTCATCAGAATACTTTTTAACCCGTTGGGTGTAATTAAATTATTTGAATTTTAATATTATTTATTGGTCTGTCAAATATAAATTTATTGATATATTGAACCAA
>MGWK01000012.1 GCA_001800975.1 Flavobacteria bacterium RIFCSPLOWO2_12_FULL_35_11
TCGCCGTTCCCCAAGTGCGCTGTTGCACCTTCAATACTGTAATCGGTTGTTTGTTTTGAAGCCGGAGTTTGCTGTGCCGAAATTGTTATTGTTAAAAATAAAAATAGCAGGTTGTATATGGTTTGTTTTTTCATTTTTTTTATGTTTTTAATATTCTAGCACAGTATCACAATGAAAATGCACAGGTGTTTTTTTACTGGGTGATTGAACTTCATTTCCATTATTTTTTTCAATCAACATCATATTAATTAATGAATTTCGTTCGCTTTTTACTTGTTCTCTTAATTGTAAATCACTTTCCGTATCAAAATAAACAACACCATCAACAAGCGTTTTTTCAGCTTTTGCATAGATGGAAAGCGGATTGTCGTTCCACAAAACAACATCGGCATCTTTTCCAACTTTAACACTTCCAACACGGTTATCAATGTGAAGCAGTTTTGCCGGATTGATAGTAACCAATTTCCAGGCTTCTTCTTCCGTTAATCCGCCATATTTTATGGTTTTAGCGGCTTCTTGATTCAATCGTCGGTTCATTTCTGCATCGTCAGAGTTGATGGCAACGGTAATTCCTACTTTATGCATTATGGATGCATTGAAAGGAATGGCGTCATTTACCTCATATTTATAAGCCCACCAATCGGAAAATGTAGAAGCGCCGGCGCCATGTGCTTTCATTTTATCGGCAACTTTGTAACCTTCCAAAATATGCGTAAAAGTATTCACCGTAAAATTGAATTTATCGGCAACTTTCATCAACATATTTATTTCACTTTGCACGTAGGAGTGGCAAGAAATAAAGCGTTCTTTGTTCAGAATTTGCCCTAAAATTTCCATTTCTGTATCTTTTCTGAAAGGTTTTCCGCTCTTTTTAATTACGTCATATTCTTTGGCTCTTTGGAAATAATCCATATAAACTTCCTCAACACCCATTCTTGTTTGCGGAAAACGAACAGTTTCGGTATTTCCCCAATTGGCTTGTTTTACATTTTCGCCCAACGCAAATTTTATAAATTTATCATTGTTTTTATACAATAAATTATCGGCTGTTTCTCCCCATTTCAATTTCACAAGCGCTGCTTGTCCGCCAATCGGATTTGCTGAGCCGTGTAATATTTGAACTGTGGTGACACCGCCTGCCAAACTTCTGTAAATTTGAATATCGTCAGCATCCACAACATCTTCCAAAGAAACTTCGGCAGTGGAATTTTGCCCTGCCTCGTTCACGGCAACAGTGGCAATATGAGAATGTTCATCAATAATTCCGGCCGTTAAATGTTTGCCTGTACCATCAATTATTTTCGCATCTTTTGCCGATAAATTTGTGCCAATTTTTGAGATTTTACCAGCTGTTATCAACACATCTGTGTTTTTCAAAATGCCTTCATTTTCGCTGGTCCAAACAGTTACATTTTTGAATAAAATGGTTTCCTGTTTTGGTTTTTCTTTAAACCCGAAAGCGATATTTGGATAGGTGATTGGTAAAATGGTAATTTTTGCATTATCCTCTTTTTTCTCTTTTTCTTTGGCATCATTTTTTTTGATGGCATTCCAAGTCGATTCCATTCCTTTTTCATCTGTGGCTGTTCCGCTTAAATTATCGGAATTTGGATAAATTCTTGCGATAAGTCGGTTGAATTTTGTGGAATCAACCTGACTGTTAATCATCAGATTTAGCCAATTTTCGTTATAAATTAATTTCGATTTTAATTTGGTTTCGCCATCTTTCACCGCAACTTTTAATTTGGGAGATTTGCCGGTAATGGACAAATCGTAATTTTTACCGTTTAAAGAAAGTGCGTAATCGCCGGCAATTTCTTTAATATTCATTGCGTTTACGGTATTTTTTGAGCCTTGCACCCAATTTTCATACAACGTAGTTTCTTTGTCGAATAATTCCCCGGAAGTGATTAAAAAGTTTGCATAACTGCCTTTTCTTAAGGAACCAATTTCATTGGATTTCCCTAAAATAGTTGCAGGAACTGTAGTTAAAGCCTCTAATGCCGCAGTTTTGTCGAAACCATAATCAAAAGCTTTTTGAAGATTTTTATTGAAATCGGAAATCGATTTTAATTGATTTGTGGTCAGGGAAAAAGGAATTTTATTTTGTTGCAATAGTTGTAAATTGGCAGGTTCCTGATTCCATTTCCGCATATCGCTTAGTGCAATTTCATCAGCCAAATATGGTTCGCTTACATCATAAGCTTTTCTAAAATTTACAGGAATAATGTAAGTTGCATTTGTGGCTTTTATCGCTTCAATATTTTCATATTCGTCGCCACCGCCAACAATAACATATTGAATTCCGTATTCATCGCCAATTTTATCGGCTCGTAAATTATTTTGTTTTCCTCCGGCTTCAAATATTTGGATCAGATTTTTATTTTTATTGATGGCTTCCAACGATAAATCCTTGTTTTTTGCCAAACCTTTTGAATACCAGGAGGCATCATTATAAACCTGACGAATCAAGGCCATACTGCCCATTAAGGAATTGGGATAAATTTGTTTGGATTTTGCGCTTTTTTTGAATGATAAATACTGTGCCGATCGCGAATCCAAAATGCGATAAGCATCTGTGGCATTCGGATTTAAAGCGACCAAAAGTCCATTTCCTCTAATAATTCCGTCCTGTGAATGTGTATTCACAACGCCAAATCCAGCATTCAACAATTCTTCAGCCAGTTTTTTGTCGAATTGAAAAAGTGAAACAGGATCAGTTTCCGGGCGAATATGATCGTTCCAATAATAGCCTTCGCGGCCGGCGTCATATTGCGGCGCAGCACTTGAACTTCGGAAGTTAGTTGGAACAGTTTTTGGAATTTCAATGCCGAAACTTGAATACAAATCGATAAAAGACGGATAAATAGATTTGCCTTTTAAATCAATTATTTGGGCATTTTTAGGGATAGAAACAGCAGTGCCAACATCAACCACTTTGTCATCTTTAATAAGTAAGGTTCCGTTTTCAATAATTTGGGTAGGCGTCACGTAAATTTTCGCATTGGTAAACGCATAAGTATTGGATTCTGTTGTTTTTACACCTGCATTTGCCGGAAAATATTCCTGGGCATTTATGCTGAGTGTATTCAAAAATAACAGCAATAAAAGAATTTTTTTCATTAAAAGAAATTTAAAGTTTGGTTAGTAAAATTAATTTAATAGCATTAAAAGGTTTTTTTAAGGTAGCAATTTAATAAAATATTGACAAATCCATTAAACTTAATGAAAAAATAATAAAATGAATTTTTATTGAATGAAGAATTGAAATTCAAGAAGATATGATATCAAAAAAACAGCTATAATTCCCTTGTTTTGTGGTAATTCACCAAAAGTACAACCACTTTATTGTAGCCTTTAATCCCATCAATTTGCTTATTGGCTTTTAAAAAGGTATCGTAAAAAGTTTTAAAGTACTTTTCCGACCAGTTTTGGTAAGATTCCCAAAAATTCTCAGTATTCTGAATGTCTTTTATGACGCCTTTATTCAATTTAATTTTAAGTAATTCAAATTGCGCCGGATCATTTTGAAAAATTTCAAACAAACAAAAACGCAATGCCATTAAATATCCTGAGTAATTAAAATAAACGTCGTTAGCATTGGTTGACGCCAAATAACCAATAAAATTGGCTTCACTTTCAGAAGCAATTCCAACTTGATGCGCCAATTCGTGACAAACAATCATAGGATAGTTATTTTTGGGAATTAAGGAATTTACCTGGGCTTCATTTGTAAGCGGATTTAAATAACCGGCAAATCCCATATAGGTTAAAGGAACGCTAAACAGGGAATGTTTTACCTTCAAATTTACATGATAAAATTGCGGATATTTATCTCGGAATTGTTCATAAACCGTGTAAGAAACTTCTTTAATTTGCGCTTTATTCAATTCATTTTCAACAACAATACTGTCATTTTTTGCGATGGAAAGCTGAACCTGATTTATTTTTACAATCAGTTTTTCAGTTAATTGAAGCAAATCATTTGAGCTGTATTTTTCATTTTCAAAATTCAGGGTTTTGTAAGCTGGCTGTCTGAAATAATTCAAACCCCAGTTTAGATGAAATATAAAAAAAAGGATGGAAATATATCCGCCAATTTTAAATAAGGTGTTTTTTAAGTGAAGCTTTTTGTTTTTTATGGCGGTGTAAATATTTATTATAATTACAATAGCCAGTGCGGCATATAAAATATCTCCAATTGAAAAAGGAATCCAGCCAAAAAGCAGACTTAAAAACTTAGAAATGTAAATGTAAAGTCCGTTTGAATAATATTTTTCTATTGCAGTTGGATATTGGGCAATAATTCGAAGAAAAGCCCATTGCATAATCAACAGTACCGTAAGAATTTTATACGTTTTTTTATTGTCCATGGTTCAAAAATAAGCAATATTTTTACAGAAAGCGACATTTCAAATCTTATTAACAATTTTGTTACTTGTCAACATTTTTTGTGAAAAATAAAATCAAAAATTCAAGCTGAAATTGTGTTTTAAAAATTACATTTGCTTTTGTCAAAAATGCTGATTCTAAAATTTAGTTATTTCATAAAGTTTAAAAGCAATTAAATTTTTTAACAAAAAAAGAGTATCTTAAAGTTTTTTAGGAAGAATAATTAATAAAAAACTGATTAACAATCATATAAAAAGCAGCTAACAAGTGAAAAATTTGCAACCGTTACAATCATTTACCCCAAAAAAAAGCACCATAATCAGTCTTGAAAAAGGAAAAATTCCGCCACAGGCTTTGGATTTGGAAGAAGCTGTTTTAGGCGCAATGATGATTGATAAAAAGGGTGTAGATGATGTTATTGATATTTTACATCCGGAAGTTTTTTATAAAGAAGCCCATCAATTAATTTATGAGGCCATTTTTATTTTATTTAAAAACGCTGAACCAACCGATTTACTGACAGTTGCAAATCAGTTGCGAAAAACAAATAATTTGGAGGCTGTTGGCGGCGATTTATATTTGGTTCGCTTAACACAAAAAGTGGCTTCATCTGCCCATATAGAATTTCATGCACGTATCATTCTTCAAAAATTTATTCAGCGAAAATTAATAACGATTTCATCTGAAATTATTGAGGAAGCCTACGATGAAACCATTGACGTTTTCGATTTATTGGATGATGCCGAGACCAAACTGTTTGAAGTTACCCAAGGAAATCTAAAAAAAGGATCAGAAACTTCTGAAGGACTTGTTGCACAGGCGATTAAGAAAATTCAGGAAATTGGGAATAAACAGGGGATGAGCGGTGCCGCAACCGGATTTACGCGTTTAGATGAGCTGACTTCCGGCTGGCAACCTCAGGATTTAGTAATTTTAGCGGCACGTCCGGGTATGGGGAAAACGGCTTTTGTGATGTCTATGGCTAAAAATATGGCCATAGATTTTGATCAGCCTGTTGCCATATTTTCATTGGAAATGTCATCTGTGCAATTAATTACGCGTATGATTTCCAGTGAAACAGGAATTTCCTCAGGAAAATTAAGAAAAGGAAATTTAGAACCTCATGAGTGGGAACAATTAAACGTAAAAGTTAAAAACTTATCAAAAGCGCCTATTTTTATTGATGATTCGCCATCGTTGTCCATTTTCGATTTGCGTGCAAAAGCGCGTCGTTTGGCATCTCAACACGGTATTAAAATTATTATTATTGACTATTTGCAGTTAATGACTGCAGGAACTGCGCAAAAAGGCGGAGGAAATCGTGAACAGGAAATTTCAACCATTTCACGAAATTTAAAAGCCCTGGCCAAAGAATTGAATATTCCGGTAATTGCACTTTCGCAATTATCGCGTGCCGTTGAAACGCGTGGAGGAAGCAAACGTCCTTTGCTGTCGGATTTGCGTGAATCTGGTGCCATTGAGCAAGATGCCGATATTGTGACATTTATTTATCGTCCTGAATATTACGGACTTACAGAATGGGATGATGAGGAAAGATCGCCTTGCGAAGGTCAGGCAGAATTTATTGTTGCCAAACACAGAAATGGTGGTTTGGACAATATCCGCCTTAAATTTACGGCACATTTAGCGCAATTCAGTAATTTGGATGACGGTATTGCAAGTGAGTTTCATTCAAAAATGAACAATGCGATTCCGCAGCGCAATTTTGCGAGTGCCGAAGATGCTTTTGACGCTCCCAATAATTATGACGAGGATGACGTGCCATTCTAAATATGTGCGTTTTAAAACAAAAAGTTTCCAATCAATATTAAAAAAATCATTGATAGCCGTATTATTGATTTTTTCCCATTCAATCTATGCATCATTTATATTAATTCCTATGGATGATGTTTCCCAAACAAATCATTTAAAAGCCTACGGAATTACTTATTGGTCACTTCAAAAGGGAAATACAGCAAAATGGTTGCTAAATTATGAAGGCGGTTCATTTTTACTTGAAGACAATGAGGCCACAAGAAACGAATGTAAAATTAGAGGCGTTACTTTTCATATAATTTCTGACACTGAAGCCACTAAAATCCTTGAAGAAATAAGCAGTCCGTCACAAAATATGGAGGCAGTTACATTGGAAAAAGCCCCTAAAATTGCGGTTTATTCTCCAAAAACGAGTTTGCCGTGGGATGATGCCGTAACTTTGGTTTTAACTTATGCTGAAATTCCTTTCGATGTTATTTATGATGAAGAAGTTTTGGAAGAAAAATTGGTTTTGTATGAGTGGTTGCACTTGCATCACGAAGATTTTACCGGACAGTATGGCAAGTTTTATGGGGCTTACAGAACGGCACCTTGGTATATTGAACAAAAAAGGGAAGCCGAAGAATTGGCTAAAAAGTTGGGTTTCAATAAGGTTTCAGAAGAAAAATTAGGAGTATCCTTAAAAATTAGGGATTTTGTGATTGGCGGCGGATTTATGTTTGCCATGTGTTCTGCCACCGACAGTTTCGACATTGCGCTTGCTGCAGAAGGCGTAGATATTTGCGAAACTATGTTTGATGGAGATCCCTCAGACATAGATTATCAGCAAAAAATAGATTTCAACAAAACATTTGCTTTCAAAGATTTTACGCTGGTCAGAAATCCCGTTGAATATGAATTTTCTTCCATCGATATGACCCAAAAAAGAAAAATAATACGTACATCCGATTACTTTTCATTACAGGAATATTCAGCAAAATGGGATCCAATTCCTACCATGTTGTGCCAAAATCATACCCAGTTAATTAAAGGTTTTATGGGTCAAACCACTTCATTCGACAGGGAAACTGTAAAATCGAGCGTGTTGGTGATGGGTGAAAACAAATCAAACCGTGAAGCCCGTTATATTCATGGCGTAAAAGGAAAAGGAATGTTTACTTTTTATGGTGGGCACGACCCGGAAGATTATCAGCATAAAGTTGGCGATGCCAAAACCGAACTTTCTCTGTATCCAAATTCGCCGGGATATCGCTTGATTTTAAATAATGTATTATTTCCTGCTGCAAAAAAGAAAAATCAAAAAACGTGATGTTAATAACAGCACAATAATTTTTTTATTATTTCAGTGATTCAAAATTCAAAAACTGTATTTTTGCTACCTTAAAATTAAATTTCAATAAATGCCGACAACACAACAATTACAGGATTTTGCGCAACAAGTAAGAAGAGATATTGTTAGAATGGTTCATGCCGTGAATTCTGGACATCCAGGCGGTTCATTGGGCTGTAATGAGTTCTTGACAGTTTTGTACCAAGAAGTTATGGACTATTCCACCAATTTCACGATGGATGGAAGAAATGAAGATTTATTCTTTTTGTCGAACGGCCATGTTTCACCACTTTTTTACAGTGTTTTAGCAAGAAGCGGCTTTTTCCCAGTGAGTGAATTGGCAACTTTCAGAAAATTAAATTCGCGTTTACAAGGACATCCAACAACCCACGATGGATTGCCGGGAATACGCATTTCTTCCGGTTCTTTAGGTCAAGGAATGAGTGTTGCGATTGGTGCTGCAGAAGCAAAAAAATTGAATGGGGATTCAAAATTAATATATTCAATGCACGGTGACGGCGAAATGCAGGAAGGTCAAATTTGGGAAGCAGCCATGTATGCTGCCGGTAAAAAAATAGACAATTATATCGCCACAATAGATTATAACGGTCAGCAAATAGACGGCGCAACTAATGATGTTATGCCTTTGGGAAGTTTAAGAGCCAAGTTTGAAGCTTTTGGCTGGACTGTTTTAGATGTTGAAAAAGGAAATGATATTGACAGCATTAAAAATGGTTTGGCAGAAGCTAAATCATTAACAGGAAAAGGAAAACCTGTTTGCATTTTGTTGCATACCGTAATGGGCAACGGCGTTGATTTTATGATGCATACCCACGCTTGGCACGGGAAAGCGCCAAATGATGCGCAATTGGAAGATGCACTAAGTCAGAATCCAGAAACATTAGGCGATTATTAAAACACGAATCCTGCTTTTGCAGGATTTTTTTATGATATAATTGAAATCGATTCAGCTTTAATTGTAAGAATACACTTATATTTACGTCTGTTCAAAAAAAATTTAAATTAGTTAAATGAAAATAGGTATAGTTTGTTATCCAACATTTGGAGGAAGTGGTGTAGTGGCGACAGAATTGGGAATGGCTTTGGCACAAAGAGGTCATCAAGTACATTTTATAACCTATAAACAGCCGGTTCGGCTCGATTTTCTTTCGAGCAACATTCATTTTCATGAAGTTTTTGTGGAAGAATACCCTTTATTTCATTTTCAGCCTTATGAATTGGCTTTATCAAGTAAAATTGTTGAAGTCGCAGAATATTACAATTTAGAAATATTGCACGTACATTATGCAATTCCTCACGCGTATGCCGCTTATATGGCGAAACAAATGCTTAAGGAAAAAGGAATTGACATTAAAGTAGTCACCACTTTGCATGGAACCGATATTACTTTGGTGGGAAGTCACCCAAATTACAAACCTGCGGTAGAATTTAGCATCAACAATTCCGATGTAGTTACCACAGTATCAGAAAGTTTGCGTAAAGACACCCTTAGGCTTTTTAACATCACAAAAGAGGTAAAAGTCATTTATAATTTTATTGATTTTGAGAAATACCCCGAAATTCATTCTTTAGAATGCAAACGCATTACCATTGCAAACGAAAATGAACGTATTATTACCCATGTCAGCAATTTGCGTCCGGTAAAACGAGCTGGTGATGTCATTACTATTTTTTATAAAATTCAGAAGGAAATTCCTTCTAAATTATTATTGGTCGGTGAAGGTCCTGATAGGGAAAGTATTGAACAACAGGCTAAAGAATTGGGAATTTTGGACAAAGTGCTCTTTTTGGGGAATAGCAATGAAGTAAATAAGTTGCTATGCTACTCAGATTTATTTTTATTGCCTTCAGAAACAGAAAGCTTTGGACTCGCAGCTTTAGAAGCAATGGCAGCCAGAACACCGGTAATTTCCACAAACTCAGGCGGTTTGCCAGAAGTAAATATTCAGGGAGTTACCGGCTTTTTAAGCAATGTTGGAGATACTGACGATATGGCTAAAAACGGAATATTTATTTTGAAGGATTTGAACACGCTTCAACAATTTAAACAGAACGCTTTGGAACAAGCCAAAAAATTCAGTTTAGACAATGTTTTACCTTCGTATATGGCGGTATATAGAGAAGTATTGGTCAATTGCTGTTAGGCATTGTAATAATTTAGAGCATCTACCAATAAGGCTTTTTCTACTTTGCAATCTAATTTGAATTGCTCAAAATCAGTTAATAACACAAAATTTACTTGTCCGCCCACATTCTTTTTATCGTGAATCAAAAGGCCGATAATTCCTTCATAATCAAGAACATCAATATCCACTTTTTCATAAATGGCCAAAATGGATTCTTTGATGGATTTTACATGTTCCGATGGAAAATTCAATAGTTTTTGTGAGATAAAAGCTTCCATAACCATTCCAATGGCGATGGCTTCTCCGTGCGTTAAGTTCTCTTTGTCTTCCGATTCCAAAAAATAGGATTCTATGGCGTGACCCAATGTATGTCCGAAGTTTAAAATTTTACGAAGCCCCTTTTCTTTAGGATCTTTTGTGACCACTTCATTTTTAATTTCAATGGAACGATGAATTAATTTACTTATGGCACTGATATTTATCTCTTCAAAATTATTGATTTCATTCCATAAATTAATGTCATAAGTAATCCCGTATTTTATAATTTCCGCCAATCCTGAACGCAATTCACGATCGGAAATAGTTTCTAAAAAACGAGGATCAATCAGCACCATTTCCGGATCAGAAAACAAGCCAATCTGATTTTTTAAAACACCCAAATCCACACCGGTTTTACCGCCAACAGATGCATCCACCATACTTAAAAGGGTTGTGGGAATATTTACAAAAGCAATTCCGCGTTTAAAGGCGGAAGCCACAAATCCGCCCAAATCCGTAATAACGCCGCCACCTAAGTTTATCATCAGGCTTTTTCGGTCGGCGCCCAACTCAGTCAAGGCATGCCAAACGCCAGAGCAAGTATCGAGGTTTTTATTTTCTTCACCGGCTTCAATTTCAATAATTTCGATTTCAGCTTCTGTTTCAAGCGTTTCCAACAAAATGGGTAAACAATAGTTATTGGTGTTTTCATCAACTAAAATGAAAATTGCAGAAGGGTTGTAATCAGAAATATAAGAATTAAGTTTCTGATAGGCTTCTTTATTAAAGTTTACATAGTAATTATTGGATAAAATAGGTTGCATAATAGATAATATTTTGTGCAAATTAAAGGTAAAATAATTAAAAAATAAACTGTTTGTGGGTATCTTTGTACAAATAGAATTTACAATGAAAAAAATATTTGACAATACTGAAGTTGCATTTGCTTTAAAAACAAATT
The DNA here is from genome assembly GCA_001800975.1 of Flavobacteria bacterium RIFCSPLOWO2_12_FULL_35_11. Lineage (GTDB taxonomy): Bacteria > Bacteroidota > Bacteroidia > Flavobacteriales > Flavobacteriaceae > Lutibacter. Next base: position 10,865 of record MGWK01000012.1, read on the forward strand.
CAGAACTTGAGAGAGCCTATTATTTGTTTGAAATGATTAAGCGTGAGCCACTTGTTAAAATTGGCACAGCTGTCACTAAATTTGCCCTTAAAACACATTTACCGGTTGAAGGTATCATTAGAGCTACCGTTTTCGATCATTTTTGCGGCGGCGTAACCGAAACTGATTGTATGTCAACAATCGATAAAATGTACACAAAAAATGTATATTCCGTATTGGATTATTCTGCTGAAGGCAAAGAAGTTGAAGAACAATTTGATTTGGCGATGGAAAAAACATTAAACACCATTAAATTTGGTCTTCAGAAACCAAGTATTCCATTTGCGGTGTTTAAACCATCAGGCTTTGGAAGGTTCTTGGTTTATCAAAAAATGACTGAAGGCACGCATTTAGATGCACATGAATTGGTGGAGTGGAAGCGCATAAAGGAAAGATATGACACTGTGAGCAAAGCAGCATATGAAGCAAATGTTCCTTTATTAATTGATGCTGAAGAAAGTTGGATGCAACTTGCGGCAGACAATTTAATTGAAGAAATGATGGAAAAATACAATAAAGAAAAAGTGATTGTATTTGGAACTTTGCAATTATATCGTTGGGACCGCTTAGATTATCTTAAAGGATTGCATAGCCGCGCTAAAGAAAAAGGCTTTAAAATTGGAGAAAAATTGGTTCGTGGCGCTTATATGGAAAAAGAAAGGGAACGTGCTTCGGAATTTGGATATAAAGACCCAATTTGTGCTGACAAAGCTGCTACGGATAAAATGTACAATGATGTTTTGGTCTATATGATGGAAAACATTGACGATATGGCCATTTTTGCAGGAACTCATAATGAAGACAGCTCTTACTTATGTATGGATTTAATCAACAACTATAATTTTGACAAAAATGATAAGAGAATTTGGTTTGGTCAATTGTATGGAATGAGTGATCACATAAGTTATAATTTGGCTGCTGCAGGTTACAATGTTGCTAAATATTTGCCATTCGGCCCTGTTCGCGATGTGATGCCTTATTTAATTAGACGTGCTGAAGAAAATACTTCAGTGGCCGGACAAACAAATCGTGAACTCGAATTATTGAAACGCGAACGTGAAAGACGAAAAATTTAATATCTTTTTGAAATAATTAAAAAAACTGCCATTACTGGCAGTTTTTTTTCCGCTATTTTTTAAGATAACAATTCACTTATAAATACCAATAATAGCTAAAGAAGTCTGCTTATAATCCATATTACCAAAGATTTGATTGAATTGGATTTTCAAAAAATGCTATTGTTATTTATTTAACATATACACTTACAGTAAGTTAAGCGCGTAAAAGAAGAAAAATCATTATGAAACTTTTGTGATATAAAACAAAATAAAACAACTACTTTTGCATCGCCTAAAAAAATTAGAACATGCAATCTATCAGAAACATCGCTATTATAGCCCACGTTGACCACGGTAAAACGACTTTGGTTGATAAAATTATTGATCAAGCCCACATTTTAGATGAACGAAAAGTTCGTACAGAATTATTATTAGACAGTAATGATTTAGAAAGAGAAAGAGGAATTACCATATTGTCTAAAAACGTGTCTATTATTTATAAAGGCGTAAAAATCAATATTATTGATACTCCTGGTCACGCCGATTTTGGTGGTGAAGTAGAAAGGGTATTAAATATGGCCGATGGTGTTTTATTGTTGGTGGATGCTTTTGAAGGCCCAATGCCACAAACACGTTTTGTTTTAGGTAAAGCACTAGAGTTGGGTTTAACCCCAATATTGGTGGTAAATAAAGTTGATAAAGAAAACTGCACACCGGATTTGGTACATGAAAAAGTATTCGATTTAATGTGTGCTTTAGACGCAACTGAAGAACAACTTCATTTTGCCACAATTTATGGTTCAGCCAAACATAATTGGATGAATACGGATTGGAGAGAACAAACTGATAATATTATTCCGTTATTGGATGCAATATTAGAAAATATTCCTGAGGCTCCTTATTATGAAGGAACTCCTCAAATGCAAATTACCTCTTTAGATTTTACCTCATTTGTTGGCCGTATTGCTATCGGACGTGTATTTAGAGGTGATTTGGTTGAAGGTAAAGATTATGCGATTTGTAAAGCCGACGGCAGCTTTAAAAAAGTGCGTATTAAAGAACTTCATACTTTTGAAGGTATGGGTAAAGACAGAGCGGCTTCAGTAAGAAGCGGCGATATTTGCGCCATCACAGGTATTGAAGGATTTGAGATTGGTGATACCATTGCCGATCTTGAAAATCCTGAACCATTAACAAGGTTAAAAGTGGATCAACCTACGATGAGTATGTTGTTTACCATTAATAATTCGCCTTTTTATGGAAAAGAAGGAAAATTTGTAACTTCTCGTCATTTACGTGACAGATTGTATAAAGAAATTGAAAAGAATTTGGCCCTTAGGGTAGAAGATACGGATAGTGAAGACCGATTTAATGTTTTTGGTCGCGGAATTTTACATTTATCTGTATTGATTGAAACAATGCGTAGAGAAGGCTATGAATTGCAAGTGGGAAGACCACAAGTAATTATGAAAGATATCGACGGCGTTAAATGTGAACCATATGAAACTTTGGTAATTGATGTTCCTGAAGAATCTTCAAGTAAAGTAATTAACTTGGTTTCCTTGAAAAAAGGAGATTTATTGATTATGGAGCCTAAAGGTGATTTACAACATTTAGAATTTTCCATTCCATCAAGAGGTTTAATCGGTTTGCGTAATAAATTATTGACAGCAACAGCCGGTACCGCAATCATTAACCATAATTTTGTTGAGTTTAGCCCATATAAAGGTGATTTTAACGAAGTTGTGAATGGTGCTTTAATTTCTGCGGAAGCGGGTAAAGCAACCGCTTATGCAATTGATAAGTTAGGAGACAGAGGTATTTTCTTTATAGATATCAATCAGGAAATTTACAAAGGACAAGTTGTAGGTGAAAATAACAGACAAGATGACATGTCCATTAACTTGATAAAAGGTAAAAAACTGACAAACGTTCGTAAAACCGGAACAGATACTGCCGTAAACATTGCTCCAAAGAAAGAATTTTCATTGGAAGAATGTATGGAGTATATTAAGGATGATGAATATTTAGAAGTTACGCCATTAAGTTTACGTATGCGAAAAATTAATTTCAAATAAACTTTATCTTAAATTTATAAAAGCGCTTTCATTAACTTGAAAGCGCTTTTTTATTTCTTATTTTTAGAATCAAAAATCATAGAAATTTATTATTAGGCCTTAAACTTTTTTCTAAATTATTAGGTCTAACTTTTATTGAGATTATATTAATTACTTTAAACAAATAATAAATGAAAATAATAGGTTTTTCAATCGCAGTAACGAGAAATGTGGAAAATAGTTAGAATAAAACAATGTTTAAATTATAAATTTAATTAATATGAAATCTAATATTTCAATTTTGGCGATTCTTTTCGTTTTCTTTATTAGTTGTAATGAAAAAAAGCAAGAATCATCAGTAAAAATGGAATGGGGAAAGGAACGGGTAGAGGTATGATGGGACAATTTTAAAAATATTTCTTTCAAACTTTAAAAAAATAAAATCAAATGGCCTAAATTTAAATTTAGGCCATTTGATTTTATTCTATAATTAATTGGTGATGCTGCTGATCGCCACAATTACAACTGCATCCAGATTTATCGTGTGAAACCGGTGACATGGCTTCCAATGTGCCATTAATAAGTTTATTAATGGCAGTATCAGGATCCAATTCTTCAATTTTATAACAAACCACATTTTGCATGGCCAATTTTTGAATGGCGCCTTCGCCAATTCCTCTGGTCAATAAAATATCAATATCAAAAAGGGAACTGGCAGCATTGGGATTACTATTTTCCTGATGAAAAAAATGATGTAAAGTTTCTTTTTCAGAAAGTTCCAATAATTTTTTACTTACAATCTCATTATTGTCTATGGTGTAAATTAAAAAATTTCTGCATTTTCCGGCATGGTCAAATATTGTTTTTCTGTTTTGTGCGGTAACGGCAACGATGGTCTTCATAATATTTTATTTTTTAATAAATTTACGGTTAATGCTAACATAAATTTGCTACCTAAGTTACCGTTATAGGGTAGGAGTAAGGGCTAATTATTAGCATTTTATGAAAAAATAAGGGAACTTATTAACAATTTTCAATAGCTGTTTAAAAAAAATCACGCATTTTATCTTCCAGAAAAAGTATATGCCCATAAAATAAAATAATCTATTCTAAAAGCGGTTAATTCAGATGGAATAGCGCATAAACAAAGGGATTCTCTTAGGCGTATAGCTTCATTAAAAGGTAATTGACTGCTTGTTATTTCATTATAAATCTGTGGTTTAAAACTATTTTTTGATTATTATTTGAAAGTTTTTAACAAAAATATTTGGTGGATTTAATTTTTGTACATACATTTGATGTATATACAATAGTAGTATAGATAATTGTTGTCCCCCCGAAGTTGAATAAAAATGATAAAAAGGATGCGTCAAGCTTACCTGATTATACAATTGAGAATATATTGCATACAGGTAATTGGATGAATGAAAAGTTTTCAGATCATTTAAAACAATATGCTTTATCTATTCAACAGTATCAAGTTTTACGTTCTTTAAGAGAATTGGGAGGCGAACCTGCAAATCTTTTGACTTTACAAGCCGAAATGGTGAGTAAAAATAGCAATACAACGCGTTTGGTTGAAAAATTACGATTAAAAGGTTTGATAAGCAGAATTCAAAGTGAAGAGAATAGGAGGATGGTAGAAATTCGAATCACTGAGCGTGGTTTAAATTTGCTGGCTGAAATTGACGCTGTTCATTTGGATTTTCAAAGCGGTATCGTTGAAGGCTTAACAGAAGATGAAATTCTGACTCTTAACAAATTATTGGAAAAAATTAGGAATAAATAAACCAACCCCAAATAAAATTGGCGATTTTATAAAATAATGAGTTGCACCCCCAGCGAATTAATTTATAAAAGAACCTATAATAAATAGTAAGAATTAATTAAGTTAAACAGTAAGAATTAATAGTAAGAAATTAATTGATTAGTAAGAAAAAAATTAAGAACCATTAAACCCGAAATAATTTATGAAGAAGTAAATTAACCCTTTGAGGTAGTATCACTGTAGTCACATACTTAAAAAAGCAATCCGAAAATGCTTTATACAAAGTTAGATGGTTAGTAAGAACCTTGATGCTACCTCTTTTTTTATTAAAATGTTGAAATAAAGGAATAAATAAATCAACCCCCAAACTCCAAAACCCCCAAAACATGAGTTCAATATTATTAATAGTATTAATAATTATTTCTCTGACTGTTATATTCTGCAACAGTGTGTTTCAAAGCGGAATTAAATATTCAAAGCCTTTGGAACATTTATACAATAAGGATTTATCTGGTTCTAGACAATGTAATTTGTCGGAATTTGATAAATTTTTATGCATCATAAAAAGCAGCCGTAACAATTTTATCCAAAAGCCACCTTTCCCACAACGGTAACCGGAAGATAAATACTGCGGCTGTATTTTTATTTAAAACCAAATGAAAATCAAAGTTAAATTGTTTTGAAAGCAATTTACAAATCGATATTTTAATGCGTTAACTGAAAATTTTGAATTATGATTTTAATTAAAAAAAAGAACGGAAGGGGCAATCAGAAAAAACTAGGAAGAATTTATATAAATACGTTGGTCCCGTATTTTAAATTTAAAAATAATAATGGAAGTGTCATCACTTCAATAAGTTGTTGCATTGCATTATAAAAAGAGGAAAACTGTTGTCCCCACAAAAAAAAACAGTTGTAACTATCTTTTAATTGTCGTCCCCACAACGGTAGTATAAAAAAGATATAGCCATTACAACTGCTTTTTGAAACTTTATTTCTTAAAAACAGCCGCAAAAATCTTGAAAAAAACTGTCGTCCCCACGAAAATTTTTTTACTGCAAGCATCGCGACTGTAAATCATTTAATCCTATTTTTAAAATAGCATTAATCGATTAAAAATTCTTAAACTTTTTTTATAGGTGCCGTAAATGTAAAATATATCATTTGCAATTCCAATTATTTTTTGCTTTAATTTTAGGACATAAATCCCTTTGATATTCATAAATTTATTTAATTTTAAGAACTTCTTATAACAATAAAATGATAAATAACAGCTTCAGCTACACTTTAATTGTTTCCGAAAGTGACATTGACACGTTAAATCATGTGAACAACATTACTTATTTACAATGGGTACAAAATGCAGCTCAAAAACATTGGGCTATTCTAAGCAATTCCGAGATTGATGAGAATTATGTTTGGGTTGTCATTAGACATGAAATTGACTATTTTTTGCCGGCAATTCTAAACGATAAAATTACGGTAAGTACCTATATTGGTGATTCTTATGGCGTAAAATCAGAGCGGTTTGTGAAAATTAAAAAGGGAGATAAAATATTGGCAAAAGCCAAAACAATTTGGTGTTTGCTTGATAAAAATACGATGAAACCCGTTAAAGTTCCTTCCGAAATAATGGCGATTCTTCAGTCTGAAAAAGCTTAAATTTAGTTTATTTTATGGATTCTAGAAGGCTTGTTTTTCTCTTCAATCCATTTCGACATATATTTAGTGCTTTGTAAGTTGTGATACATTAATAAGGATCCAATAAAGTTTTGCAATCTGTGTTCAACAATATTTTTTTGAATGTTTTCAATATTATTCAGCAGTTTTTTTTCATATTTTTCTTTTGAATAACATGTGTTAATAATCTCAATTCCTTTTTGTTGTGCATCTTCCCAAATTTTTTGATTGGAATACAATTCAACAGCTTTTAATGCAAATTCAGTTGGATCATCAGTTATAAAACCATTCCAGGGCAATTTATAGTGCATGGCTTCGGCGCCAATGTTTGTGGTTACGCTTGGTGTGCCAAATTTCATTGCATCAATTAATTTTCCTTTTAAACCTGCACCAAACCTAAGCGGCGCCAAACAAACTCGCGTATTTGTAAAAACATCTTCTAAATTTTCAGCCCATCCTTTTATTAAAAATCCTTCTTTTTTATTGTGTAATTGCTGTACTTTTTCCTTTGCATACGCGCCATAAATATGCATTTCGGCTTCCGGCAATTTTTCGCGAATTAAAGGCCAAATATCTGTTTTTAAATATTGAACAGAATTCCAATTGGGCTCATGCTTAAAATTTCCTATGGTTATAAAATGATTTCGATTTTGGAAAGAAGGATAGGAGTCAAGGGCTTCCATATTCATTTTATTCAATATAAACGGCACATAATGCAACAATGATTTATCAATATTGAATGTCTTTTTTAACAATTTCATTTCATATTTTGAAATGATCAATGTTAAATCACAACGATAAATACTGGCAATTTCTCGTTTTGCCAAATCGCTCATTAAATCTGATAAAGAAACTGTAGTATTATTTTGATGGGCAACTTGCCTGGCATTTCGCAAAAAATGCAAATCCTCCGTATCTAAAATTCTGATGGCTTCAGGACAGTTTTCAGCAATTCGCCATCCAAATTGTTCTTCTGTCAAAAATCGATCAAACAAAACAAAGTTTGGATTAATTTTCTTTATCAATGAATCAAAACTGGAATCATTAAGTAAAATATAGAATGTTTGGATATTTAATTTCTCTAAATCAAAAGAATTGGTAGTTTTTGAAGCAGCACAAACGAAAGTAACCGTAAAACCATTTTTTTGAAACAATGAAATTAATTGTAACATCCGGCTTCCTGCAGCCGTTGAGTTGGGCTCAGGCCAAACAAATCCAATAATTAAAAGGTTTTTCATAATATTTCAAAAATACTGATTAATTGAAACCTATTAGATAAAACAAACATAAAAAAAGCCTGAATTTCATTTTCAGGCTTTTTAAATTTTTAGGAATCATTTTTTAATAAATCCAACCTTCTTTAGCGGCTTTTCGCGAAAGAAAAACCAATAATATGGCAATAACAAGCACCACTATTGGCCAAATCATTTTTTCCCCTGATAATACCACGAATTTTTGAATAAATACATTGTAAATTAATTGAGCAATTACGGCAATCAGCGATACGATAAAAAGCATAGTTGCCCATTTTTTTCTCATCAAAAGGCCAATGCTTCCAAAGACGCCGGCAAAAACTGCAATAGCAAAAACTGCGGTTACCCAAGCCGGTGCATTGTTATGATATGCTTGTTCGCCTTCTGGAAGCGCTTTTAAAACTTCTTCGGTCATATAAGCTTGACCTAAATAGGCGATAACACCCATAATATTCCAAATTAATGCCACAACGCTAATAATCCAAAAAGCGCTTGTTGGTTTGATGGTTTTGTCAGTCATAATTAAATGTGTTAGTTAGTAATAATTATTGTTTAAGAATAATGAATTAAAATTAAGTAATTTATTGAATATAAGCAAATTGTTAAAATCAGAAACATTAGTGAAGAAATAAATTAGATATAAGTTTGTTTTATGGTTAGAAATATTTTATTGCAATCTCTTCAAATCTCAAAAAGAGGTAATCACAATAAAATGATACTATTTTATAATTAAATGTTGTTTGTTTACAATTAATTTTTTAAAATTGTATTATAAATTTCATCATTTTGCTAAGTAAGCCTCTATAATTCATTGAAACTCAAAATTAAATTAATTAAAAGTTTCCCCAGAATTAAAATGGAAAGGCTATATTTGCAAAAGTTTCAGTAAAAATTAAATAGCTATATTTAGTTTATTCGGAGATGAGTCATTGCAAAAACTGGATAAATCATTGTGTAAATCAATCTTAAAAATTGTCATTATCCAATCTTTAGTTTCAAATTAAGATGACAACCTTAACTGTTTGGGGATAAACAGATCATAAAATAAAAATTTAACATAGATAATTAATGGCTGGATCACAGGAAACCTTTGGTAAAAAAGAAAGAGAAAAAAAGCGTCTAAAAAAGAAGCAAGATAAACTTATTAAAAAAGAAGAGCGTAAAGCAAGCGGTCAGGAGAGTGAGTTTATTTATGTTGATGAGTTTGGACAGCTTACTGATACACCAATGGATCCATCAAAAAAAATAAAAGTGGATGCCTCGAGCATTGAAATTGGCATTCCTAAAAAAGAAGACAGAGGAGAAGAAGAAGTTGCCGAAAAAGTTGGTAAAGTTTCCTTTTTTGATTCATCAAAAGGCTTTGGTTTTATTATCGATAGCCAGTCACAAGAAAAATATTTTGTGCACGTAAGCGGATTGTTGGAAGAAATTAAAGAAAACGATAAAGTTAGTTTTGAACTGGAACGCGGATTAAAAGGGATGAATGCCGTTCGAGTTAAGAAGGTATAAGTTGAAATAAACATAAAATTTGAATTAAAAGCTGCTTATTAAGCGGCTTTTTTTATGAATGTTTTTAATTGAATAACAAAAAGCTTTTAAATTCAAATTCTTCACTTGTAAATAAACAATCAAATACACCTTTTTGGTAATTAATAATATATAGGTCAAAGCCTTATAAATAAGTGTATCTTTGCACCTTTCAAAAAAATAAAATTATGGCCACATTTTCAGCATTGGGGATTCGAAAAGAATATATTGAAGCATTAAAAGAACTTGGGATAAAAACACCAACAGAAATTCAGGAAAAGACGATTCCTGTATTGTTGGGTTCTAAAACCGATTTTATTGGATTGGCACAAACAGGCACTGGTAAAACTGCTGCGTTCGGATTGCCAATATTGCACAATATCAATAGCGCTTTGCCTTATACCCAAGCATTAATATTGGCGCCAACACGTGAATTGGTTCAGCAAATAAAAAAACAACTGTTTAAATTTACCAAATATACTGACGATAAAATTTTTGTGGAAGGTGTTTATGGCGGTGAAAAAATTGATATTCAAATGAAATCCCTTAAAAGAACCACACATATTATTGTGGCTACTCCGGGCAGATTGCTCGATCTAATTGAAAGGGGTGAAGTTGATTTAAAGAAAATATCAACCATAGTTTTGGATGAAGCCGATGAAATGTTGAGTATGGGTTTTAAACAGGATTTAAACAGAATTTTAAAATTTACCAGCGGTTCAAGAAATACTTGGTTATTTTCGGCAACGATGCCCGAAGAAATTCTAAAAATAATAAAAACTTATATGGCTGCAAATACGCCTAAAGTTGCCGTAAACAAAAAGGATTTGGTGAATGTGAACATTACGCACCAATACATTAAAACGGAAGTAAAAGACAAGGTTAACTTATTAATTAAAATACTGGAAAGAAGAAGTACCGACAGGGGAATTATTTTTTGCAGAACAAAAGCTGGTGTGCAAAATTTAACCGCACAATTAAATGAAGAAGGTTTCTCGGTTGAAGCTTTAGAAGGCGATATGCAACAAAAAGAGCGCGATAAAGTGATGCGTGCGTTTAAAAATGGAAGTCTGCAGGTTTTAATTTCTACTGATGTTTCTGCACGCGGAATCGATGTAGACAATTTGGCATTTATCATTCATCACCAATTGCCTGAACAACTGGAATACTACACACACAGAAGCGGAAGAACAGCAAGAGCTGGAAAAACCGGATTTTCAATTGCCTTAATTGTTCCTAACGAAGTGCAAAGAATTCACGAGATACAGAAAGAATTGGGCATTAAATTTATTGAAATAAGTATTTAATAATACCGATTAAATAACTGTTATTTTATATAGGGCGCCAAAATTTTTATCCATAATTGATAGCCTTCATCAGTCATATGTAATCCATCTTCCATAAACCATTTTTCACTTGGTTTGCCGGTAAAATCAATCATTGGGGAGAATATATCCACAAAAGCGGCGTTTGATTTGGCGTTCAAATACTCATTAATCATGGTATTTGCTTTTTTTATTTCTGTCACTTTTGCCCATCGGTTTAAACTTGGTTTTATGGCAATGTAATACACTTCGACATTTGGCAATTTTGCTTTAATCATCCCATATAAAACACAAAAATCCCCAAAAACAATTTCGGCCGATTTACCTTCCTCAATGTCGTTATCACCTGAATAAATCACAATTTTTTGTGGATGGTATTTTAAGATCACCTTATCAAAATTCTCTATTAAATCTATAATTTGTGAACCTCCGAAACCTCTGTTTAAAATTTTCGGATTGTTAAAATCTTTGGCGGGATCTTTCCACATTCTAATGGAGGAACTTCCGGTAAAAAGAATTCCATCTTGCAAAGGATTGGCTCCGTTTAATTTGTCAAATGAATCAATTTCAGTTTGCCATATTTTTTGATATTCTTGCGCAAAAGTATTGATAGAAATAAATAACAGTAGGATAAAAATATTTTTTTGAATTTTCATGATTTAATAATGTATTTTTTAATATTTATGAAATTAAGAAGATAATTCAATTTTCGATATTTATGATTTGAAAAACTAATTATTTGCTGTAATAAATCCCTTTTTTAAGTAAATTTTGAGGATTTCCACCCACTTGAATTTCAAATTCACCTTCCTCAATAATCCATTTGTTTTGAATTCCTATATTTGCCAAATCTTTTGAATTTAGCACGAAGTTCACCGATTTTGTTTCACCTGGGTTGAGTTCAATTTTAGAAAATCGCACCAATTTTTTGGAATCTGGAGAAAGGGTTGATAAAAAATCTTTTAAAAAAACTTCCACAACTTCTTTTCCTTTTCTGTTTCCTGTGTTTTTTACTTCTATTGAAATTTCTAATGCTTCTGAACCTGCTAAAGTATCTTTGTTTATTTGCAAATTTGAATAGTCAAAAGTGGTATACGACAATCCGAAGCCAAATTCAAACTGCGGATAAAATCCGTCATATCCCCAGTTTATATCCCTGATGTCAGCTTTTTTGTAATAATATGACAACACATTCCCGGAATATTTAGGGTAGGTGTAAGGTAATTTTCCACTCGGATTTATGTTTCCATAAACCACATCTGAAACGGCGCGTCCGCCTTCTTCTCCGGGTAAATACACCATAACAATGGCATCGACCAGCGGTTCAATTTCTCTGATAATTCTTGGACGTCCCTGAACCATCACTAAAATGATTGGTTTTTTTGCTGCGGAAAGTTTTTTGATAAGCGCTTGCTGCACTTCAGGAAGGTCTAATTCATTAATGTCGGAAGGTTTTTCCGAAGCCGGTATTTCTCCCACACAAACAATGATATAATCAGTGTTTTTAGCCATTTCAACCGCTTTGTCCGAATTAATATCTTCCAAATAATTGGTTCCTTCCACAAATTCAATGTTCGCTTCGCCAACTTGTTTTTTTATGGCATTTAAAATGGTTAATTTACTTGGATCATTAAATTTAGTCTCTCTTCCAAGAAATGATCGTGACAAAGCGCCATTTAACACATTGATAGAATTTGCCGAATAACCAGTAACCAATACCTTTTTGGTTGATGAAAGCGGCAAAATATTGTTGTTATTTTTTAATAATGTTATTGCCTCGCTGGCCGATTTGTAGTTGGCGTCAATGTGCTCCTGACTTGCAAATTTTGTATAGCCTTTCGGGTTATTGTAGGGAACTTCAAAAAGATTCAGTTCATATTTTAGGCGTAAAATTCTTGTTACGGCATCATTTATTCTGCTCATCGGAATTTCGCCTTTTTCTGTCAAATCAACAATAATATCAACAATATCGGCATCAAAAGGATTCATAATCATATCCAATCCGGCATTTACGGCCATTTTTGTCGCTTCTCGTTTGTCTTTTGCTGAAAGATGTGCGGTGACCAAAAATTCAACATCGCTAAAATCGGAAATCACAACACCTTTAAATCCGAGTTCACCTTTTAGAATATCATTAATATAATGGCTGTTGATGTGACAAGGAATGCCGTTCACCGCATTTGAACTTATCATCACGCCTTTGGCGCCATTTTTTATGGCTTTTTCAAAAGGTGGCAAAAAATATTGCCTTAAACTGTTTTCCGGAATCAACGCATTTGCGCGGTCTTTTCCATTTTTTCCTGCACCATATCCAATAAAATGTTTCAAACAAACTGCTGTGCTTGTGGAATCTTGAAGCCCTTTTTCTTGGGAACCCTTTAAATAAGCCAAGGTCATTTCCGAAATTAAATAAGGATCTTCGCCAAAACTTTCGCCAATTCTTCCCCAAAGCGGATTCATGGCAACATCGGCATTCGGATTGAAATTCCATGGCAACGAAGCAGCTCTAGATTCATAAGAAGTTATTTCACCACATATTTTTGTGAGTTCGGTGTTCCAAGTTGCCGCCATGGCAATTTGATGCGGAAACAATACGGATCCATTCACATAATTCGCGCCGTGAATATTGTCAATTCCGTATAAAACCGGAATTCCCAAGTGGGATTTTTGCATCGCGGAATCCTGGATTTTTTTAATTATTTGATACCAGCCTTCTTTTTCTGCAGGATAACCTGGGGTATTGTGAATGGAGCCAACCGCAGATTTTATTATTAACTCATTGAATTTTTCAACATTGTAAACAGCACTGTCCCGAGAATCCCAATAATTGCCAGTCAATACTGCCGGCAAGCCAATATTCAACATTTGTCCCGCTTTTTCTTTAAGCGTCATTAATGCCAAAATGGAATCTACTTTTATGTCAATGGATGAAGTTTGTGTTGTATTGGCCAGTTTATTTTGGCCTTTACAACCAACAATTATCAAAAAAATACCAAGTGTAATGGATAATAATAATTTTTTCATTCGTGGTCGTTTATTTATTTCAACAAGGGATATTTTAATCAACTTTAAAATTTAAGGCTTTTACATATCCTTTGTTAGGGTAATTATTTTTATAAAGACTATTTTCTAAATAAGCATTCAGCGCTTTTTGAACTTTTAAAGCATCTGGACGATTTTCTCTCATTTTAGCATAAGTAGAACGGTCGCTATCGGCATATTTTGTAATCAAATGATAATCTTCCGGCTCATTAAAATTCATAATTCCTTTGGTGTTATTCATTTTTTTATAGGGCCAAAAAGCCCAACTAACTTCATGTTTGTCTAGCAAAATTCTAAAATCGTTTACCCATTCATCGGTATTTTCCCCTGTTTCACCAATATAAATCGGAACTTGATGTTTGTCTCTAAAATCGAGATATTGTTGTATGGCTTCCTGATTTACCTCAAACCAATATTTATGAAATTCATACACCACATTGTTGTCGATAATCTCTTCAAACACCTCAAAATTTCCGCTCCAGTTGGAGCCATTCAGAAAAATAGTATGTACTTTATCCACTGCACGAATTTCTGTAATGATGTGTTTATAGAGTAAAAATAATTGATGGTTTAAATATGGAAGTTCATCGTTAAAATAATGCGCAATCGGCTCATTTACAATATCATAACCGATAATTACAGGTTCATTTTTATATTTTTCAGCGATTTTTACCCAAATTTCTGTCATTAAATCTTGTGAAGACTTGCTTTTAAATAGATAAGGATAGCCATAACTGTCGTCTATATTGTCACCGGTTTGTCCGCCAGGAGCACCGTGCATATCCAATAAAACATACATATTTTCTTGTCGGCACCATTCAATTAATCGGTCAAAATATTTAAAACCGGCATTTCTTTCACCCATATACAAATCGTCCGTAAACATTTTATAATGAAATGGCAATCGGAGATGGTTGCTGCCAATACTTTTTAAATATTTAATGTCATCGTGCGTAATGTAATTATTCAAAAATCCATTCCAAAACACCTGCAAACTGTCCGGACCAACCAATTCATAAAACATTTCATCAATTTTTCGGGGGGAATTTACCTGATTCATTTTGAACATATAGCCCTCAGGAACCAGCCAGTGGCCCAAATTTGTTCCTTTCAAAATTAGGGAATTGCCATTCGCATCAACCAATTGTGTACCTTTTGTTTTTACAAAACTCAAAGTGTTGGTCGTTGTTTTTTCTGATTTATTTTCTACGATTTTACACGAACTTACTATTATAATAAGTGATATTGCGACTAATATATTTTGATAATTTTTCATACTGGCTTTAATTTATTATTGGATATAGGCTGTTTCTGTTTTGTATTTAAAATTTCTTTCATTCAGGTTAACCAAAATCATAGAAATGGCTCCAGTTCTAGCAAAAATTTGATTGCTTATTTTTGAGTTTAAAATCAATTCATCAATTTCAATTGATTTTTCATCTAAATAAAGTACCTGAATCGAATTTTTTTCGGCCAATGTATAAACAACAGGAATTTGGCAATAGGTGAAACAAAGCGTATTTTTTTCCAGCATTAGTTCATTTTCCTGAAAATTCACATCAGTATAGCGAAACGTTTTACTTCCTTTAAGAAATTCTTCTTTTTTCAATAAATCAGGTTGAAATTTTACAGTTCCGTTTTTTACGGAAACACCCAATTCTCCCATTCTGGTCAAAAAATCTTCTTTAACCTGGCCAGTCATTCCGGGCTGTTGTGCTCCTTTTCCAGCAGGTGTGTGCGAATACGGATCAGTTGGAAATGCGCCATATACTTCAGGCGATTTATGCACGCCAATGCCTTCCGTTATTTCATGGTAATGATTTTTTAATCCGGCAATAATTTCATTTTCGGCCCCAGTTTCAATCGCATTGATGCAAGTTTCCTGAACGGCCAACGCAAGTTTTGAAACCATATGCCAATAAATGGAGCCAAGTCCTTCATAACCGAAAAAAGTGCCCGAACGACCAGTGAAAGATTTATGGTTGAAAATATTTTCAAAAGCAGTTAATAGCAGTTCCTGATCTTTTTCAACGAGTTTTTGGTATGTGGCTGCTGGCAATGCCACCAATGCAGATTTAAGGCTGTTGGCATTGTTAAAATTACCGTTGAAATGATAATTTCCCAAAACATCTTTCTCAATGATTTGTGAATTTCCGTTTTTTAGCAATTGTTTTACCAATTCCGATTTTTCTATGGCTGCGGAAGGAATATTGTTCTTGTCGATAAACCTTTTAAGCTGTTTGTTTGGATATAAAATATAACTGTTTTGATCTTTTCGGTACAAGGCACTTTTTCTTAAACTGTTTAACAAAGCCAAAGAATCTGCCGGTGAAAGATGTCCAGAACTTAAAACTGAAACCTGTCCTTCCAGCATTTCCGGCAAATAGGAAATGGAGATTTCTTGTTCATTTTCAATGGTCATTAAATTGTAGGCGTGGTACAAATTATCGGGTCTTTTATTGGCATTTATCGTGTGATCTATGAATTTTTTGGTCAACCCAAAAAATTGCGACAATTCATTTTTTTTGATTGCTGATTTATTGCTTGAAAAGCCTTTTTCATAAATTGTGGTTCTGTAATGGCTTCCCGCCAAACCTAATCCATCCAACATACTTTTACGATCTGCATCTGAAATTTTTCCAGATAAAAGACGCTTATTTTTTTCGAATGTTGAAACAATCTCCTTAAAAAACACCATCATTTCTTCAGAGATGGAAACGTTTTCAACAGATGTATTTTTAACAATTTCTTCGAAGAAATTTAAAAACCGTTGCAAATAATACAACGTTACCATAGAAACACCGTTACCCACCAAGGCGTTGTTTGCGTCGTTCCATTCTGGTCTTTGGGTGTTGAGCCAAATACCGGCTTCAGGGATAAAATTCGACAGTTTTGCCAGCACCGTTGCCAACAATTTTTCTGTTAGATTGACTTTGTAAACTTCATGAGATTGGGCTAGGAGCAATGCACCATCTGCGCCTAAAACTGCTTTTTGCCGATTTATTTTTTGATTCAGTTCATTGTCAAAATCAATGGTGTCTTTTGGGTTCTTCAGGATTTCTGAATAACTTTTTATTTTATAGGGAACATTCGCGTAAACAAATAATTCCTGATCAAAATAATGGGCCAATTTGTTCGGATAGTGATTTTCGGCAAATTCCAAAAATTTCAACAAATAGATAATTTGATGGTCGCCCCAATAACCAATAAACGACCAAGGATCATCTGGCTCAATCACTTCCCAGTCGAAACCGCCTTTAGTAACGCGGTACGGATTGTATCCATCAAAAGTGGTGGCATTCAAAAACTTGTGAATCATGCTTTCAATAAATTCAGGATAGGCGTGTGCCAAAGCTTCCCAATTCTGAAAAATATCTCGCCAGTTTCCCTCGTAATTCAAAATTTTTGAGCCGTCAATTTCACTTCGAGTATTGATGGAGAACTTGTTCCAAGGCCGACTAGGATCGCCGTGTCTTCTGCTGAATTTCAGCGGCATATATTCAAAACAAAGTCGCTTAAAATTGGTGTCTTTATTTTTTAATGCGATTTCTTTTAGTTTCTTTAATGAAAAAGTAATGGGCAATGTTGACAATTCTTTTTCATTGTTTTTGAAAGAGTTTTTGTTTGCTTTTTCAAGATATTTGGTAAAATCATCTTTGTCTATCGAATAATTTTCATCAAAAATACCGCCGCGCATAATGTTAAAAAGCGTGTTTGCATAATGCCTAGTTGTCCGAAGTTCATCATTTGTCACTTGCAATCCGTCGGAATTTCCGGCCAACAGCATCAGATTTTTTGTGCCCAATTCAATATCTGCTAAAACTTCTTTTTCCAAATTTTCAACCGATTTTAATTTTTCCGAAATTCCTACTATGGCGGCCGGACCCTGATTCACATTAGCGGCGAGCATCCAAGTTTTTTTTGCGTCTGCTTCAAGATTAAGATTCGCACAAATAAAATAAGCGCCTTTTTCGGCTCTTATGTCAATTTCTTGTTCAATTGGCAATCCTTTTCTGAAATTATTGAGCTGCAATGAAGACAGTAAGTAAGTTGGATTTTTTAAACCGATAGCCCACGCAGTGGTTGCTTTTAATGCTTCACTAGGTTCCGCTTTGTCAACAATAATGGCACTTAAAGCATAAATTCCCAATCCGATTTCTGCTTCCATTTCACTTTTTTTGTAAGCATCAACCAAATTGCTTTTGCTATTTTGCAAGTCTGCTGAAAGTCCGAACGGCAGCATATTTTGAATCCCGTCTAAAACAGTTACCTGAATTTTTTCCAAAGTATTGTTTATCAGCGTTGCTATTTTTACAAATCCGAAACTGTTGCTGTTATTCCATTGGAATTGAAAAGTCAGTCCCAAATCGTGATTCACTTCCTGAAAAATAATTTTATTGCCAAAATTATTTTTGTACAAGTTTCTGCTTATCGCATAAACACCTTCATATTTGTCGGAAAATGGTTCCCACAACAATATTTTGCCACCTTTATGAATTTGAAATATGGTTTTACTTCCGGTAATTTCAGCAGATTCTGTTATTTTATCATCAGTATAGTAGGGAAAAAGCGCCGTGTCGCAATCTTTTCTTCCAGCCGTTAATCCACCATTGCTCGAAATGAACATCCAATGATTGGAATCGCTCACCATACTCATAAAGAAAGGGCGCATTTTATTGCTGTTAGAAATTTTATAGAAGCTTTCGCCATCAATATTCACAAAGTTTCCTTCCACTTTATTGGTATTGGTGAACAGTTTGGTATTGCCTATATATAACTGATTAAGGTTCATTCTTTTGTGCTATTTAATTTAATCAAAAAACCTCCATTAAAATTAGAAATAAATTTAAGGAGGTTTTTTTTTAATATTTTTTATTTTTAAGAATATATTATTGAAGGTAAATTGGTGTTATGGGCGTTCCCGCTGAAAAAGCGGTCGGGCTTTTCGCTTCAATCTTTTTTGGGCAAAATGCCAAAAAAAGGATTTCCGCTTTAATCCCTAACG
>MGWK01000013.1 GCA_001800975.1 Flavobacteria bacterium RIFCSPLOWO2_12_FULL_35_11
AGACCAATTAATAATATTAAAACACAAATAATTTAATTACACCCAACGGGTTTTACTTAATTTAATTTTGTCTTGTTTAGCGGCGCTTCAGGCACCCGTAATTATGATGAGTCAAAATAGGCAAGAAGAGAAAGATAGAGAGCGTTCCAAACAAGATTATATGGTTAATTTAAAATCGGAATTGGAAATTAGGATGCTTCACGAAAAAATCGACCATTTAATCATTCACCAACAACAAGAATTGTTGAACATTCAGCAGGTGCAAGTTGAAATGATGGAAGATATTATGAAACAATTAAGCGCAAACCAAAAAAAAGACGAAAAATAAACTTGATTCACTAATTTAGATTTTACTATCTGTTTTAAATGTTAGGAATAAATAGAATATACGTATGAAGTTTTTTTTAGATATTTTTGATTTAAATTTGAAATTTATTATGAAGAAAATATTTTAAAATATGAACAAATGGTTTAAAAATATCGGTCCTGGGGCTTTAGTGGCTGCAGCATTCATTGGCCCAGGAACAGTAACACTTTGTACATTGGCAGGCGTTAAATTTGGGTATCAATTGCTTTGGGCAATGACATTGTCTACTATTGCCACAGTTGTGTTACAAGAGATGGCAGCAAGAGTGGGGATTATAACGCAAAAAGGATTGGCGACAGTTATAAAAGAACAAATAACCTCTCCAATATTAAAGAAATTTGCCATTACGTTAATTTTATCCGCTATTGTTATTGGCAATGCAGCATATGAAGCAGGAAATATCAGTGGAGCTTCTTTAGGTATTACTGCAATATTAGGGACACCTTCTTTTAATTTTTATCCTATCATAATTGGAGTTGTAGCATTTATATTACTTTATATTGGAAACTATAAAATACTTGAACGTAGTTTAATTGCTTTGGTCATAATTATGAGTATTTCTTTTTTACTTACGGCTATAATTACAAAACCAAACTTAGAATTAATGATAAAAGGAATGTTTATTCCTTCTTTCCCAGAAAATAGCCTGTTAACTATTATAGGCTTAATTGGGACAACAGTGGTTCCATATAATTTATTTTTGCATGCTTCTTTAGTAAAAGAAAAATGGAAACAACAAAGTGATTTAAAATTCGCGAGAAAAGACACGTTTATTTCTATTATTTTCGGCGGAATTGTATCTATGGCTATAATAATTGCCGCCACGGCCATTAACGGCCAAGAAGTTAATAATGCTGCAGATTTAGCGAAAGGTTTAACACCTTTATACGGTAGGTTTGCTAAATATTTTTTAGGTATCGGATTATTTGCTGCAGGAATAACATCAGCAATTACGGCTCCTTTGGCTGCTGCTTATGTTGCAAATAGTTGTTTTGGCTGGAATGCAAACTTAAAAAGCAGTAGGTTTAGAATTGTATGGTTTTTTATATTGCTGTTAGGTGTAGTGTTTTCATCTTTACAATTCAATCCTATTGAAATTATAAAATTTGCGCAAGTGGCCAATGGTTTTCTGTTACCTATTATCGCATTATTTTTATTGTGGGTTGTTAATAAAACGGCCGTTTTAGGTAAATACAAAAACAAATTAGGACAAAATATTATTTCAGGCATTATTATTTTGATTACAATAGTTTTGGGTTTTAAAAGCATTTTGAAGGTTTTTGAACTATTATAAAATGGGGAAAATTGATGTTAATTGTGATGTGGGCGAAGGATTGAATAATGAGGATGCAATAATGCCATATATTCAATCGTGCAATATTGCCTGCGGCAGTCATGCGGGTGATGAAAAACAGATGCAAAATATAGTCGCATTGGCTATAGAATATAAAGTAAAAATAGGAGCACATCCTTCCTATCCAGATGAAGAAAATTTTGGAAGAAAGACAATGATTATGGAGCCTGATGAATTTAAGAAATCTATTCAAAATCAAATTAATTTATTACTGAAAATAGTTAAAAAACAGGGTGCTTCTTTGCATCACATAAAACCACATGGAGCGCTGTATAACGATCTGGCAAAAAGCGATGATTTATCTGTAGAATTTTTAAATGCGGTAATGCCTTATAAAAATATGGTAAAACTATATGTACCTTATAATTCTGCAATAGAAAAGAATGCGCTTAAAAAAGGGTTTTCCATTATTTATGAAGCTTTTGCAGATAGAAATTATAATGACGATTTAAGTTTGGTTTCACGTCAAGAAAAAGAGGCGCTTATCACCAATCCAAAATTAATTTTACAAAAGGTCTTAGAAATGGTTAATACTCAGAAAGTAACTACTGTTTCGGGAAAAAAAGTGCCCATAAAAGCAGCTACTTTTTGTGTGCATTCCGATACTGAAAATGCGGTAGAAATTGTACGGGTATTGAATCAAAATAATTTTTTGTAAGTGAAGCTTTGGGGAATTATCAATTGACATATAAACCCTTTGGAGAATCGGCTATATTAATAGAATGGCCCCAAATAATTTCAAAGAAAATATTGAATGATATTCGGATTTTTGTTGCTAAAATCGAAAGTGAAAACAGTGAAAATATACTTGAATTAAATTTTATATACTGCTCACTATTAATTATTTACAATTCAAAAAATAATTGTTTTAATGAAATTAAAAACACATTAATATCTTTATATGACAATAAATTGATTGTTCCAGCAAAATCAGAGAAAATTTTATGGCATATTCCTGTATGTTATGATGAAAAATTTGGAATAGACTTAAGTTATTTATCTTCTGAAAAAAAATTATCTGTTGAAAAAATTATTTCGTTACACTGTAGTGTTGATTATACCGTTTACGGAATTGGTTTTTTACCAGGTTTTTTATATTTGGGCGGACTCTCGGATAAATTATATTTTCCAAGAAGAAATTCCCCACGTTTAAATGTGCCAAAAGGAGCGGTTGCCATTGGAGGGAACCAAACCGGTATTTATCCTCAAAATTCTCCTGGCGGTTGGCATATAATTGGAAATACACCAATCTCATTATTTGATGTGAAAAAAGAAACGCCCTGCGTAATTACGCCGGGTGATGAAATTAGATTTAAAGCAATTACAAAAGAGGAATATGAAGTAATTAAAATAGCACAGAAACAAGGAAGTTATGAACTTAAAAGGGTGATTCATGGTTAAAGTTCTGCATCCGGGATTTTACTCATCTATTCAGGATATGGGAAGATTTGGGTATAGAAACCTTGGCGTTCCTATGAGTGGAGCCATGGATTCAATTTCTGCAGGTTTTGCAAATGCATTGTTAAACAATCATAAAAATGATGCCGTAATGGAAATAACTATGATTGGACCGAAATTAATCTTTATGGCTTCAACAAATCTTGTTATTACCGGAGCTGAAATGTCTGCAGAACTCAATAACAATCCAATTTTAAATTATAAACCATATCCTGTAAAAAATGGGGACATATTAACTTTTGGGAAGCTAAAAAATGGCATTCGAAGTTATTTGGCAGTTAGTGGCGGATTTCAATCGGAAATAATTTTAAATAGCAGGTCATTTTATACTGGTATTACTTCACAAGGACTATTAAAAAAGAATGATCTCATTTCTTTCAAGCATCAAGAAATTAATCAAACTAATAATCAGCAACCTAAGGGAACAATAAATACTAAAATTCCATTTTATGATACGAATATTATAGAAGTTTTTAATGGACCCGAATTTGAATTATTTTCATCAGAAGAACAAAAAAAGGTACTTTCCGTAATATATACTGTTTCTAATGATAACAATAGAATGGGCTATAGAATGGAAGAGGAAGCAGTAAAACATACCAAATCTATAATAACAAGTCCTGTTTTACCTGGAACCGTTCAATTGTTGCCATCAGGTAAATTAGTCATCTTAATGAAAGATGCACAAACTACCGGCGGTTATCCCAGAGTTTTTCAACTTAATGAAAAATCAATCGCAATTTTAGCCCAGAAAAGAGTAGGAGAAGTGATCAAATTAAAATTAATTACAGCTATATAGACAATCTTAATAAAATTTAATCTTTAAAATTTCCATAAAAAAATAAAAATAGAGCATTGCTGTAGTTACGGTTTCTTTTTATTTTGAGAAAAAAAGGAACTTTTATTGCGGCAATTTTATGGTTTATAATAGTTATATTTGCCGTTTGAAACAGCGTTTTATGAAACCTAAAAATGAGCAAACAACCCATAAAGTAAGTCAGGAACAAATTGATTCATGCATTGCTATATTGGAGCAGTTGGTGGGCGACACAAATCAGGTATTTGAGCTTTCTGAAGAAAAACGGATCGCTTTATTTAAAGCTGCAGGAATGTTAACACGCCCAAGCCGTGAATCATTTTCTCAGGGAAAAAAAGACGCCAAAAAATCCATCAAACGAAAAATGATTGCGCGCGACAAACATGCGCGTAAAGAAACAGGAATCAGAAGCGCAAGGGAAGCCGTTATTTTTGAAGCGCCTAAGTTAATGGCACATATTGATGCATCAAACAGCAAAGAACTTGAACTGGAATCTCCTCGAAATTGCTATGTATGTAAAGCGGTTTACACCAAATTGCATCATTTTTACGATAGCATGTGCACTGAATGCGGCGATTTTAATTATGCCAAGCGTTTTCAAACTGCCGATCTTACTGGACAAGTTGCCGTTGTCACGGGCTCTCGTTTAAAAATAGGTTATCACATTACCTTAATGTTGTTGCGCGCAGGAGCCACAGTGGTTGCCACCACAAGGTTTCCGGTCGATTCGGCATTGCGTTTTTCCCAAGAAAAAGATTATTTTGATTGGGCAGATCGTTTAAAAATACACGGACTCGATTTAAGGCATATTCCAAGCGTAGAAATTTTTTGCAATTATATAGAGCAGCAATATGACCGATTGGACATTCTCATCAACAATGCTGCGCAAACTGTTAGAAGACCAGCCGGATTTTACCATCATTTGATGGCAAAAGAAGAAATGAATTTTGAGGATTTGCCTCAGTTTGCCAAAAACTTGCTCAGCAACCATTTCAATTGTTTGCAGGAATTACGAAATTTATCTTCTGAAATCGCTAACAACCAAACAAATATTCCGGTTACCTGGCACGGATCAGAACCAGGAATTGGACTAAGTTCTTCAGCAAAATTATCGCAAATACCTTATAGTTTCGACAATTCTTTGGCTGCCAGTGAAGTTTTTCCGGAAGGAAAGTTGGATGCCGATTTACAACAGGTTGATTTAAGAAAAACAAACAGCTGGCGATTGAAATTGGGAGAAATTGAAACCACGGAAATGATAGAGGTTCAATTGGTGAATGCCGTTGCGCCTTTTGTGTTATGCAACCGCTTGTCCAATTTAATGAAAAAGGAAAATACTGGACAAAAACACATCATTAACGTTTCTGCGATGGAAGGGAAGTTTCACCGTTTTACAAAGCAGGACCGACATCCGCATACCAACATGGCCAAGGCAGCTTTGAACATGATGACGCACACAGCCGCTTCAGATTTTGCCAAAAACGGCATTTATATCAACGCGGTGGATACCGGTTGGGTTACCGATGAAGATCCTGTGGACTTGTCCAAACATAAAATAGAAGTTCACGATTTTCAGCCACCATTAGATATTGTTGATGGCGCGGCGCGGGTGATGGATCCGCTATTCGATGGCATAAACACAGGGAAACATTGGAGCGGTAAATTCTTAAAAGATTACCGTCCAATTGACTGGTAAAAGATTAAAAAAAGTTAAAAGTTAAAAGTTTTTTCGGCTATTAAACCAATAAGCATTTAAAAATTAAATAGTTAAACAATGGAAGAACAGCCAAACAATCCGCTTCACGGCGTTAAACTTGCAGAAATACTTCAATTTTTGGTGGCAATGTATGGCTGGGAAGAATTGGGTCAAATGATTAATATCAATTGCTTTAAATCAAATCCTTCCATAAATTCAAGCCTGAAATTTTTGAGAAAAACGCAATGGGCGAGGGATAAAGTTGAAAAATTGTATTTGAAATCAATTAAATAAAAATTCTAAAATTGTTATTCATATCTGTTTGTATAAAATACTACTTTTACATGATAAATTTTTAAATATGCCAAATCCAACCTATACAATAGCTGTTTTACAGCTAAATTTAAACGATATCGCTGAAAATAATTTGAAAAAATGTTTAAGCTGGGTACGAGATGCCGCAAAACAAGGCGCGGAAGTTATTTCATTGCCTGAATTGTATAGCAGCCATTATTTCTGTCAAAGTGAGGACACTGATAATTTTGCATTGGCCGAAGAATTGTACAGCACTTCATTCATCGCTTTTAGCGCTTTGGCAAAGGAATTGGGCGTGGTAATCATTGTGCCGTTTTTTGAAAAAAGAATGGCGGGAATTTACCACAACAGTGCCTATATTATTGACACGGACGGATCTGAAGCAGGTTTGTACCGTAAAATGCACATTCCGGATGATCCTCACTTTTATGAAAAATATTATTTCACACCGGGAGATATAGGTTTTAAAACGTTTCCTACAAAAAAGGGGAAAATTGGCACGCTTATTTGTTGGGACCAATGGTATCCTGAGGCAGCGCGATTAACGGCTTTACAAGGTGCAGAAGTGTTATTTTACCCTACAGCAATTGGCTGGCATCCTAAAGAAAAAGAACAATACGGTATAAATCAGCATGGTGCTTGGATGAATGTGATGAAGGGCCATGCGGTGGCAAATGGCGTTTATGTAGCAGCCGCAAACAGAATTGGTTTGGAAAAATACTTGCCAAACACGGAAGGCATTGAGTTTTGGGGTTCTTCTTTTATTGCGGGTCCCCAAGGTGAAATTTTGGCACAGGCGTCACACGACAAAGAAGAAATTTTAATTGCCGAAGTTGATTTAAATTTACAGGAAAATGTGCGTCAGAACTGGCCATTTTTGCGTGACAGAAGAATTGACTCCTATGGCGAAATCACCAAAAGAGCCATCGATAAATAATGGAGCATAACAGAAGATTTCCGGCAGAATGGGAAAAACAACAAGGTTTGTTGCTTTGTTTTCCATACAATGGCAACGATTGGCCTGGAAAGTACGGCGCTATTCAATGGGCTTTTGTGGAATTTATAAAGAAAGTTGCCCATGTTGAAAAGGTTTTTTTATTGGTTGCTAATGAAAAATTGAAAGAGAAAGTGATTGGAATGCTGGAAATGGCACACGTAAAAATTTCAAATGTTTCATTTATCATTCAGAAAACAAACAGAAGCTGGATGCGGGATTCTGGGCCCATTATAGTTAAAAACGGAAAGAATGGGAGGGAAGCTTTAAATTTTAATTTCAATGGCTGGGCAAAATATAGCAATTTTCAACTCGATAAATTGGTGCCTTCAAAAGTAGCCTCATTTTTGGACATTCCGCTAACGCAGGCAATATACAAAGGAAAACCAGTAGTTTTGGAGGGTGGCGCTATTGACAGCAATGGAAAAGGAACCTTATTAACTTCCGAAGAATGTTTGCTGCATCCCAGCATTCAAGTCAGAAATAAGAATTTTAACAAAGCCGATTACGAAGCGGTTTTTAAAGAATATTTAGGAATTATCAATGTAATTTGGCTTGGCGACGGCATTGCAGGCGACGATACGCACGGACATATAGATGATTTGTGCCGATTTGTGAATGAAGACACTATTATTACTGTGGTGGAATCTGATCCCAAAGATTCAAATTACAAGCCATTACAAGATAATTTAAAACGATTACAACAGGCAAAATTAGAAAACGGTAAATCCCCTAAAATTGTTTGTTTGCCGATGCCAAAGAGAATCGATTTTGATAATCTGAGAATTCCGGCGAGTTATGCCAACTTTCTCATTTTAAACAAATGTGTTTTGGTGCCTACTTTTAATGATCCAAATGACCGAATTGTTTTAAATATTATTGCCGGTTGTTTTCCTGACAGAGAAATTATTGGCATAAGCGCCATCGATTTAATTTGGGGTTTTGGAACATTGCATTGCTTGAGCCAGCAAATTCCAGCCTAATTCATTTTTAATAAATCAAAAAATATTTT
>MGWK01000014.1 GCA_001800975.1 Flavobacteria bacterium RIFCSPLOWO2_12_FULL_35_11
TTTCCCATTCATTTAGCTGAATGTCAAAGAGCACTCGAGAAGAGCCAATAAGTAAGACATCTTGCTCAGTCGTTTTTTCCACTCTGGCGCGTTGCGTAGCCCAAAGTGCTTCATTGTCAT
The DNA here is from genome assembly GCA_001800975.1 of Flavobacteria bacterium RIFCSPLOWO2_12_FULL_35_11. GTDB lineage: Bacteria > Bacteroidota > Bacteroidia > Flavobacteriales > Flavobacteriaceae > Lutibacter. Next base: position 121 of record MGWK01000014.1, read on the forward strand.
CAATGGTTGGGTAAAAGCCATGGGAACGCCAATACATTTCCCAAGCCCCAAGGCTAATTAAGCTTAATGTAAAAGCAATAATGAGTGATTGTTTTAGATACATAATCATTGATTTGGTTGGTTAGTTTGAATTCAATTAAAATTTTCCTTCATTCACATCTTTTATAAATTTTATCAAGCCTGTAAAATAGGTTTTTTGATCATCGTATTGCGAACAATGACTTCCGTTGGCACAAAATAAAAACTGACCTTGTTGCACTTCCTTAGACATCCATTCCATATGTTTTGGATCCATCGTGTCATATTTTGCACCAATAACCAAAGTTGGAATTTTTATGTTTTTTAATTGTGCCGTGACATCCCAATTTTTTAAGGATGCATTTCCTGTCATTCCAAATTCGCTGTGACCTTGCATAAAAACATAAATATTTGGGTTGAGATGTTCAAAAAGCAGGTTGATGGATTTTGGCCATTGTTCAACCGGCATTCTCAAAATATGTTGGGTATAATAATGATTCATTAAAAGTTCGCTGTAACGCGGATTGCCAAAATCGTTATTGGCTTCCAAGTCCATAATTTCCTTAAAAACGGCTGGATTCATTTGTGGGCCTAAAACCTCATTGGCATATTTGGTATATGCCGGAGCACTTGCCATCATATTTGAAATGATGAGTCCTTTTAAATTATCTTGATACTTTAAGGCATATTCCATAGCCAAAATTCCACCCCAAGATTGCCCGAGTAAATAAAAATTATCTTTGTTGAGGTTTAATGCTTTGCGGACTTGTTCCACTTCTTCCACAAAATGCTCCGTTGTCCATAAAGTAGAATCGTTTGGTTTATCGCTATAATACGAATCTAACTGATCATAATAGATGTATTCAATTTGTTCATTGAGAAGGTATCCGTCAAAACTTTCAAATTCTTCATGCGTTCCGCCTGGTCCGCCATGAAGCAATAGTACTCTCATTTTAGGATTGTTGCCCACACGTTTTGTATACACGTTAAATGTGCCTTTTGGCGTTTTAACAGGAATCATATTGATGCCTCCCGTAAATTGGTCGTCGCTGTTGGAGTAGTCCAAATAAGAAGAAACACTTTCTGTTTCTGATTTTGATTTTTCTTTTTCAGCACAAGAAATAAAGAGTAATGTTGAAATTAATAGATAAAAAATATTGTTTTTCATTATAGTTGTTTTTATTCTGATTTATTTTTTGCTTCATTCGCTTTTAAAACCCTTAAAAAATTACCGCCCAAAATTTTACTAATAACATGTTTGTTATAGCCTTTTTCAATCAAAGCTTTTGTTATGAGCGGGTAATTGGTGACATCATCAAGCTCTTTTGGCGGTGATTGTATACCATCGAAGTCGGAACCAATACCAACATAATCTGCACCCACTAATTTAATAATATACTCTATATTGTCTATTAATACTGAAAATGGAACTCTAAACGGTTCTACTTCATTTTTATTAAATAAAAAATCTTCTGTTTGGAATTCATTCATGCCACTTGCAGTTAAAGATTCCATTTCAACGGCATGTTTTGCAAAAAAGTCATCCACTTTTTTTTTATAATTGTTATCCAAAAAAGCCGAATAAAAATTCATCTGAATAACGCCTCCATTTTTAGCAATGGCTTTAATTTGTTCGTCATTTAAATTTCGTTGGTGCTGGCATAAAGCATAAACAGCGCTGTGCGAGGCTATTATTGGTTTTGTGGTGGTGTTGATAACATCCCAAAAAGTTTGAACGCCCACGTGCGAAATATCAACCATCATCCCCAAATCATTCATTTTTTTGACGACTTGTTTTCCAAAGTCGGATAAGCCATTGTTTGTCAGATCATTGTTGTAAGTTTCGTCATAGGCGCTTGAAGCCCAATTTGTTGAATTGTTCCAGGTAAGTGTCATGTATCTGGCACCCCGATTGTAGAAAACCACCAGTTTATCCAAATCATTCTCAATCATATGTCCGCCTTCAACCCCAAACATGGCGGCTATTTTTTGTTGTTTTACAACTTTGTGCAATTCTTTGCTATTGGCCACTTTTACTATTTTATCAGGATTTCGTTTTAGCACGGCATCCAAAGAATCCATTTGACGATTCGCAAATTCGTACGGATTTTTTTTAGTGCCGTCACAAAACACCGAAAAGAGTTGCACATCAATGCCACCTTTCTTTAATCTCGCCAAATCAGCGTGCGTTTTTCCTCTTAAATCGGTATCGAAAACATAGCCATAATCCGTTGTTTTACTAAGAAAATCATTGTGTGTGTCAATGAAAATAGCATTTTCATGGATTTTTTGATACGATTGCGCCAAGAGTTGCTGCCCTAATAAAATACTTATAATTAAAATTTTTGTTTTCAAATTGGTTTTTATGTTAGTTATCGGCTACTGTTATTTTGACCCAACACTATTCACTTCAATCCAATAGAGCCATCAGGATCCTGAAAGTAAATTTGCTTAATTTCATCCGCTCTTTTTGTTACTTTATTTTGAGTGCCCGGCCAATCGGTATAAATGACATTTGTCGCTTCCAATGTTTTGACAAAAGCATCAAAATGAGCTGTTGTCAATGCAAAATGAACAGCTTTGTTGATGGTGACAGATTCTTTCAGAATAGAAACCAGGTGTAATTCTTTTCCTTCTCCAAAAGAAAACCAACGAATACCATCGATTTTTGTGCGGTTTGTGATTTCCTGAAGTCCAAGAATATCTTGGTAAAATTTAGCAGATAGGTTAACATCTTTCACTGACAATGCAACGTGATTAAAAGTAAATTGACTTGTTTCTTGCGCTTGAAGCGTTCCGAAAAAAACAAGAAAAATAAGAAGTAAGGTTGGTTTTATCATAATTGTTTGGTTAATTTATCTGATTCACTATTTACCAAAAGCATCAGCAAGTTGTTTGGTATCAACATATTGTTGAAAATTTGTGACTTTTCCATCTTTCAGCGTCCAAAGATGCGCAGCCTGAGTATTGTACTCTGCACCATTTTTCTTTAATTTGGCTTTGTATCTTAAAGTAGCAAGTATCTGGTCACCAGACATTTCGTGCAGTTTTATATCTAGCAGATTAAAATATTCGTGGTCAGCGCCAATTCGGGCAAAAACACCATTCAATACCGCATCGGGACCGATGTAAGGATTGCCATCGGCATAGGGATTGCCTTCGGCCTCATTCCAAATGATATTGGCATCCATTACAGCCAGAACTGCCGGGATATCGCCCACAGCAAACGCTTTGTAGGCGCCATCAATTACACTTAAATTTGCACGAGTTTCAAAATTTACAGATGTACTTTTTGCAGGAATATCAAAAAGATAGTTCTTATCACTATCCCTAAATATCCTATGTTTGGTTACTTTATAGCCTTGTCCATAAACATAATTGGATATATTTGCTATTTTATAATCAAATGATGAATTGATTGTTTTTTCATTATCTTGACTTATTGCGTTACCGGTAAAAGCAAAGAAAAAAAGAATTACGAAGTAAGTTTTAATAGTTTTCATTGTGTTAAATTTTGAGTTTAAGTTTGGTGTTTATTATTTTTCTTCTGAAGGTGCTTCTGTCATTTTTGCAGCGGCTTCAATTTCCTGAATTGCCAAAACAATTTGAGCATTGTCCCAATAGCCAAATTCCTTGACTATTTTTCCGTCAATAAATTGAGCAGTTAAATGAACAGGAATTTCATATAATTGATTGTTGGCTTTCAGTCTGTCTTGCCACAATCCCCAAAAATTAACCCAGGTTTCTCCTTTATCTGTGACAACCATTTCATATTCTGATTCTTCAGCCACATAATTGTAGGATGATAAATTAGCTATATCTTCCTTATTTTGCGAGATCGCTTGCACAAGTGTCATTGCATTTTTTTCAGTGGTGTTATATACAATTTTTGCGGTATCGGCAAAATGGGTTGCAAAAGATTCCCAATTTCCCATTTCATAATCTTTAATGGCCTTTTTGTAGGTTTCTGTCTCGGGTGAGTTTTGTGTGTATCGCACTTCATTTTTACATCCTGTAATTGCAGCGATTAAAAGTACAAACAACATTATTTTTTTCATACAATTCGTTTTTAAATTCGGGCATGACCAGCTAAAATCATACCCGAATTTGGTTTATTAGGTAGCTAATTGTTAATTATTTTGTTGCTGTATAAGATAGATCTGGTCGCATACCTCCAGTTTTGCTTTCATATTTATCTACATATTTAATCATATCTTCAAATAGTTTCTTTCCTTCTTCGCCTAATAAAGCATCATTTTTCATCACTTTGTCTGGCATAGTCTTGAGCGTCTTTAGCTGATACTACAGCTAAAAAATAATCACCCATAGTGCCAAAACCGGCGCGATAAATTCTAAAGTGTTCTTTAGCTCCCTTTTTTTCATATAGCGCTTTTAGCTCTTTTATTTTTCCTCTAAGGTTTTGAACATTTTCTGGTGTTACATATAAAAAATGGTATTTACGATAGTTTTTGCCCTCAGTATTTATAGTAAGTCCATTGGGCATATAGGAAAGTTCACTGTTTAATACCAAAATATAATCGCCTGTTTGTCGTAACATTTGTTAAAGCGTCCAAAAATAGCCGAGAAATTTTCATTTCCCATTTTTTCTGCCAATGGCGCTAAAGTATTTTTATCCAAGTCGGCCATGTTATTAAGAGGTGTTAGACTTAAATAGGTCCCATCATCCATTTGGGCAGTAGTCCAATCAGCGTCTTTTAAATCATGTTTTGCGCAAGCTGCAATAAAATCTTTGGAGACTTTTTCATATTCAGCAGTTATAGATGGTTTTACTTGGTCGGCGTGAATCCAAAAGGCTTGATTGCTCTGTGCGTTCGAAATCATTGGTATAAGCAATAGTATTATTGCAAAAAGCATTGTGGTTTTTAGTGTTTTCATAGGTGCTATTTAATTGGTTAGTTGTTCCAAAAGTAAGTGGTGCATACCTGAAAAATTTGCACAATTCTTGCAAAAACATGGACTTTTATGGCAATAAACAAGGGAATAAAATATTTAAATAGACTTTTGAAAATTAACGTTGAATTTTGTCTATGATAAATGAGATAAGTTGTCCTTTTTGTAGGCAGATGGACTGCAGCCAAATTGATTTTTAAAAGCCCTTGAAAAATAAGTTTGATCGTTAAATCCTGTTTGATAGCAAATGTCGGCCAAACTTCCTGCGTTTTGCTTGATTAATTCTGCGGCGTGCTGCAAGCGGATATTGCGAATAAGTTGGCCAGGTGCCTGATCGAGCAGCGCTTGAAGTTTTCTGTGTAATTGCGACAAACTTAAACACATTTTGTCGGCCAAATGTTCAACACTAAAATCAACGTTTTCCAAATTGTCTTTAATATGTTGAATCGCTTTTTCCAAAAACTGTTGATCAACCGATGTCAAAGGAATTTGATCAGAGGCAACCACAAATTTGTTTTGATATTTTTTACGGAGTTGTTCCCTTTGCTGAATGAGATTATTTATGATTAGTTGCAGTTCTTTTACACTAAAAGGTTTTGTTAAATACGCTTCTATGCCAGTTTCCAGTCCTTCAAGTTTGTCTTCAAGCGTCGCTTTGCCGGATAGAATAATAATAGGAATATGACTTGTTTTTTCATCATCCCGTAACACACGTACCATTGAAATACCATCGAGTTTAGGCATCATCACATCGGTAATCACCAAATCGGGAATCACCTTTTTGGTATGTTCTATACCTTCTTCGCCATTATTGGCTTCAATGATTTTGTAAGTTGGCTGCAGTAAATTCTTTATAAAGGTTCTAATAGGCACATTGTCTTCAACCAAAACAATGATCTTTTTATCGAATTTTATATCAGGTATTTGCAGTGAGTTTTTTTTATGGAGCTTTAAACTTTCTAAAGTTTGATGTGCTGTTTCTAGGGTGTTTTCCATACTTATTTCAGAAACGGGACCTATTGGAAGTTCTATTGAAATTGTTGTTCCGTTTTGTCCGATTAATTCTTCGTTTCTATAAACCTTTACGGTTCCATCATGCAATTCCACCAATTCTTTCACCAAAGCCAATCCTATCCCTGTTCCCTCATACAATCTCGTGTCTGAATTGTCTGCTTGATAAAACCGATTAAATATGTTAGAAATGGCTTCTTCTTTAATGCCAATTCCGGTGTCGCAAATACAAATGGAAAGGTATTCTGTATTTTTATGTTGGATTGTTAAGGTTATTTCTCCGTTTTCAGGCGTAAATTTTAACGCATTTGACACAATATTCATGATGATTTTCTCCATTTTTTCTGAATCAAATGCAACTTGAATCTCCTTCTCATCAGAAATAAAGTTGAGAGAAATATTTCTTTTTTCCGTAAAAGATTCCACAGAGAAGAATAAATTTTTTAGGTATAAAACTATATTTTGCTGCGTTAGCGACAAAGGCATTTTTCCGGCTTCCAATTTGGAAATATCCAAGAGTTCATTGATTAATTTTAAAAGTGTTTTTGCATTTTGATCAATACTAATTACTTGTTTTTTTGAATAATTTGTAGGCAATGCTTCCATTAAATTTTCGGCATAGCCGCTAATCAAAGTTAATGGTGTTCTAAATTCATGGGAAATATTGGCAAAAAAGCGTGATTTTAATTGGTCTAAACCCTTTAAAGTATTGTACTCCTTTTGTTCGAGCAAAAGATCGTTTTTCATCGCTATCCGTTTCATTTCATATTTTCTGATAAAATACATCAGAAGTAAAAAAAGCAGCAAATAAAGAGCAATCGCCAACCATGTACCCGACCAATGTGGCAAAACCTTAAAAGAGATTGCTGTTCCCTCTTCATTCCAAACCCCGTCATTATTACTGCCTTTTACTTTTAAGATATAGTTTCCCGACGGTAAATGGGTAAATGTCGCTGTCCTTGAATTGTCTAAATAAATCCAATTTTCGTTGAAATCTTCGAGAATATAAGCATATTTATTTTTAACAGGTGCTGTAAAATCAAGCGCAGCAAATTCAAAAATGATGATTTCGTCACTGTGTGTAAAAGTGATTTTTTCATTTGGGTTGATGCATAAATCCTTAATTTCAGCACCTTCATTCTTTTTTTTACTTTGGCGGTAAACTTTTATGCTTGTAATACCCATTGGTGGTTGAAACGGATTGTCATTAATTTGATCAGGGAAAAAATAATTTAAACCATTAATTCCGCCAAAAAATAATTCCCCGTTTAAACTTTTAAAAGCAGCACCTGTATTAAACTCATTGCTTTGCAATCCGTCTTCCACATCATAATTTCTGAATTTTTTTGTTTTTAAATTATATTTTGAAATTCCTTTATTGGTGCTAAGCCATAAATTATCCTGTGAATCGGATAAAATTCCATAAATCACATTATTTGGGAGTCCTTCTTTTTGGGTGAAATGAGTGAATGATTGTTTGCCAATGTCAAATAAATTTAATCCGCCGGAAGTTCCTATCCATAAAAATCCATCAGGATTTACAGGATCAGGGAAAACAGCATTTACCTGATTGTTGCTTAAGCTATTGGCAATTTCAGGATTGTTTTGATAACCGTAAAAAACTTCTTTATTTTTATCAAAAACCGACAATCCATTTTTAGTTCCCAACCACAATTGATTTTTGTTGTCTTCATAAATCGAACAGCGAATTATTGAAGTATGCTTAGGAATATTATAATTTTTAAATAGTCCTTTTTCCCGATCCACCATTTTACTCAGGAAATTATCTGTTACGATCCAAATAAACCCGTTTTTATCTTCAAAAACAGCAGCAACGCCTTTATGCTTAATTCCATTCTTATTGTTTTTATGATGAAAAAATTGTTTGGCTTTTTCTGTTTTTGGGTCATAAACAAACAAACCTTCCGTTGAAGCAAACCACAAATTGCCATCTTTGGATTTAATCATTGACAATACATTTGTATTTCCGAAGGCGTTCAAATTTGTTGAGCTTGTTTCAAAACTTTTTAGAGTTCCTGTTTTCCGATCCCAACGATAAAGAACTTCCGCGCTAATCCAAAGATAACGCTCACTTTCTTCTAAAATAGCCCGAATACTGAAACCTGTTACCCTTGAATTGGTTGTTGATTTTCGTTTTAAAATCCCAAACTTATTGGCTTTTGGATCGTAATAATCAATACCCATTCCACTGGTTCCAATCCATAAAATATTTGTTCGGTCTAAAAACAAACTTGAAATACTGTTATAACTAATTGATTCAGGTTTTAACGGGTCGTTTTTAACCGACTCATATTTTAATGTTTTTGTGTCAAAACGCATCAACTCACCGGGAGTTGCCAGCCATAAAACACCTTGCTTGTCTTGCGTAATTTCATTAATTTCTCCCCATCCATATCTAAAAACACTCAAGTGATGCGGAAATACTTTGAAAGAATTGTCAACCGTATTAAATTTAACCAATCCGGTACGTGTACCTAGCCACAGGTAATTTTTATCGGCTTTACTGATGGCGGAAACGGAAAAATCAGCATCACCAGCAAGCGCATTTGGGTGTTTTATATCAAAATAGAAAGAAGAAATCGCTGCAGTTTTGGGATCCATTCGGTTCAATCCTTTGTAGGTACCGATCCAAATAATTCCTGCATCATCAACAACTATTTTTTTGATAATGTTGCTGCAGAGATTGTATTTGCCCGAAGAATCATTGTGGTATTGCTTTATTTTAGTTAAATCAAACTGCTGGTTCAAAAAAGGGATTTTAAAAATGCCGCTGCCATTTGTTCCTATCCAAATATCACCAGTTTTATTTTGGGCTATCGTATTAATTCCGTCGGTATTTTTGCTTTTCGAATTGTTTAAAGGAAGTGAAATTCTTTGGAATGATTGAGAAACAGTATTGTAAACATTAACGATTCCGTTTTCGGTGCCAATCCATAATTTTCCATTGTTGTCAGTAAAAAGTGCACTGATATAATTTGATGAAATTGAATTTGGATTATTTGGCTCGTTTTGAAACACATTAAATTGATAACCGTCATATTTGTTTAAGCCATCTTTGGTTCCAAACCACATAAAACCTGCCTTATCCTGCGCTATTGATAAAACCAAATTTTGTGACAACCCGTCGTTATTGGTCAGGTGTTTAAATCGAATATCTTGGGCAATGCTTTTCAGTGGAAATAAACTCCACAAAAGTAAAAATAAAGCGAATTTTTTGATCAATTGATTCATCTTAACTGTTTAAAATTTTCACAGATGAGTAGTAATATGAATCGATTTAAGGCAGTAATTATTTATTAATTACATCGTTCAATATTAATTTATAAACGATCATAAAGGGCTATAAATAAAATGTATATGATTTTTCAATGGGATTGTAATTTACATATACACAAAAATTAAGAACCTAAATCGGTTAAATGTATAAAATTTAATGATAGGTTTTACATAACTATGATTATTCACATTTCCATTTATTAGTTTGAAATTTTTTTTTGGAAGGCAAAATGCAGATTAAACATTGATCGTAAATATTTATGGTGTACGCACTGTTTTTGAGGGATTAAAAAGCTATTTTTTTGCACATCTTTAACATAAATTTACTTATTAATCAGTATAATTGCATATGCTAAAAAGAATATTATACACAGCTTTATTTTTACTTTCCATTCAAGGGTTTTCCCAAGAAATTAAAAATACCGACACTTTAAAAAAGAGTTCATTCTTAGTGACATTAAGAGGACAAGTAATTGATAATTCAAAAAAACAGCCATTGGTTGGTGCGCATTTGTTTAACCTGAACTCTGTAATTGGTACCATTTCTAATGACAAAGGGATGTTTGAGCTTGCGACTGCTGTAAATGATACCATTTATGTTTCTTATTTGGGTTATCAATCCATAAAATTGAAAATTACCAACGATTTGCTTAAAGGGAATGAGCTGGTGATTGAATTGTATGAAAGAACAGAGCAAATGGATGAAATTGTGGTAAATTCCCACAAACTCATTGGTGTTTTGGAAATTGACGCCAAAAATGTTCCAAAGGATAAATATTCCCGTATTCATATCAACGGTGTGCCTCAAACTTATGAAGTGGGCACAAGACAACAAAAAGAATTTAATTCGCCTGTAGATGCTATTTTTAGGCCGATTGATTATGTTTACAATATGTTCGGCAAAAGTCCAAATCAGTTAAAAAAACTGAAGAAATTAAAAGATGATGACAAACTTCGTAATATGCTGGATACCAATAACAGAGAATTGTTGATGGAATATTTAGGGATGACTGCTGAAGAATTAAACGAATTGTTAAACGAATGCAATTACTCCGATTACTTCATCAAATCCGCTAGCGATTTACAACTCATAGAAGCGGTTTTGCTTTGTTATGAAAATCATAAAGCCATTAAAAAAGGAAGCACTATTAAAGAAAAGTAAAAAAGTTTAAAGGCAAAAATAAAAACCTACAACAAGATTAAACATATAAACAAATTGTCACCCTGAGCGCAGTCGAAAGAAATCAGTTTTTACTTCGCAATTAATTCATCCAATAACTTTCTCATTTTATTGCTGTTCCAGTCTGCCGAGCCCGTTTTGGCAATTAAAATATTTCCGTTTTTGTCGATTAAATAGGTAGCGGGAATGCTGTTCGTTTCGGTAAAACTATTGGGAGGCGCACTCACAGAATTATACACTGGCAAATCATATCCGTTTTTATTAAAAAATCCCTCGACTATTGGCCAATCTTCATTGGTAACAAATACAAAAGCGACTTTATCTTTATAATCGGCATATAATTTTTGAATCATTGGCATTTCTGCGCGGCAGGGCGGACACCATGTTGCCCAAAAGTTCACAAAAACAACTTTGTTCTCAAGGTCTTTAAAATTGATGCTTTCGGCGTTCAATCCTTTTAATTCCCAATCATAAGAACTCAATTTTTCACTTTTTTCCACCTCTTTTACAGAAGGCGCAAATGCAATCTGACGCATAAACCATTCTCTTGAAGGCGGATATAGCAATAATGCGATGGCAATTACAAAAATTATATTTGAAATTGACTTTTTATTTAGTTTGAAATTCATAAATTTTTATTTTAATAGAAGTCGTGCTAATTACATTTACCTTACGCCTAAAATTAAAAAAAACCTCTGAAAGTCAAAGGTTTTAATTATTTTAAAATGTAAATAACTTATAATTTGGCTATTACTTCTTCAGTTTTCCTAATATTTCAGCTACTTTTTCACCAATTTTAGCAGGAGATTCAACAACGTGAATTCCATTTTCTCTTAAAATTGCCATTTTAGCTTGCGCAGTGTCATCCTTACCACCAACAATGGCGCCGGCGTGGCCCATAGTTCTTCCTTTTGGCGCGGTTTGGCCTGCAATAAAACCAACTACTGGTTTTTTATTTCCGGTTGCTTTTACCCAACGGGCAGCTTCTGCTTCTAACTGACCTCCTATTTCACCAATCATCACAATAATTTCGGTTTCAGGATCATTCATTAACAATTCAACCGCTTCTTTAGTGGTGGTTCCAATAATTGGGTCTCCTCCAATACCAATAGCTGTCGTAATTCCATATCCTTTTTTCACCACTTGATCAGCAGCTTCATAAGTTAATGTTCCCGATTTTGAAACAATTCCCACATTTCCTTTTTTGAAAATAAAACCTGGCATAATGCCAACTTTTGCTTCACCTGGGGTAATTACGCCCGGACAATTAGGTCCAACCAATCTGCAATCTTTATTATCTATATAAGCTTTCACTTTTACCATATCGGCAACAGGAATTCCTTCAGTAATACAAATAATTACTTTAATGCCGGCAGCAGCGGCTTCCATAATCGCATCAGCGGCAAATGCCGGTGGCACAAAAATTATTGAAGTATCGGCTTTTACCTGATCAACTGCATCTTGTACGGTATTAAAAACGGGTTTGTCTAAGTGTAATGTTCCACCTTTACCTGGAGTTACGCCACCAACCACATTTGTTCCATACTCTATCATTTGGGTTGCGTGAAAAGTGCCTTCACTTCCAGTAAATCCTTGTACAATTATTTTTGAATCTTTATTGACTAAAACGCTCATTTAAGTTTATTTTGAATTAAAGTATTTATCGTGTTACAAAAGTAATTTTTTCTAAGTTTAAGATGGATGAATTTATTACTTTTTTTGATTTTTTATCATTTGTTTTATTTCAGCCATTTCTTTTAATTTCTTTCTTGATTCCTCCACAGGAGTTCCAAAATAACTGATGCCGCCTTTTAACGATTTTGTGACACCTGTTTGCCCAAGAACAACAGCGCCTTCACCAATGGTAATACCGCTATTTGTGCCAACTTGTCCCCATAAAGTAACATTATTTTCAATAATAACGCAACCTGCAATACCGGTTTGGGAAGCAATCAAGCAATTTTCTCCAATCACAGTATCATGACCAACCTGAACCTGGTTGTCTATTTTTGTGCCTTTTTTAATGGTTGTATTGGCAGAAACACCTCTGTCTATGGTACAAAGAGCACCTATATCAACATTGTCTTCAATAAGAACGCTGCCGCCAGAAACCAATTTGTCATAACCGTCAATTCGTTTTTTATAATAAAAAGCATCGGCGCCTAAAACAGTTCCTGCGTGTATCGTAACATTGTTTCCCAATACACAATTGTCGTAAATGGTTACATTGGGATATATAAGGCAATTGGCGCCAATTTTAACATTATTTCCTATAAAAACATTTGGTTGAATCACCGTGTTTTCACCAATTATGGCAGATTTGGAAATGGATGAATTAGCCGCTTTAAACGGATTAAAATATTTGGTCAGTTTATTAAAATCTGTGAATGGATCTTCTGAAATCAGCAATGCTTTTCCTTCCGGACACTCAACTTCCTTATTGATCAAAATAACGGATGCTTTTGAATGCAGCGCTTTGTCATAATATTTAGGATGATCTACAAATACAATATCGCCTTTTTCAACCACATGAATTTCATTAAAACCTGAAATTGGGAAATCGGAAGGTCCTACAAAAGTTGCCTCAATAATATCAGCAATTTCTTTCAACTTATATTTTCGGGGAAGTTTCATCTGTTTAAATTTTATTCTTTAACGCGTTCTAAATAAGCTCCTTTTGCGGTATCAACTTTAATTTTATCGCCTTCATTAATAAACAAAGGGACATTGATCGTTGCGCCTGTTTCAACAGTTGCAGGCTTGGTTGCATTTGTTGCTGTATTTCCTCTTACGCCTTGTTCTGTGTGGGTAACTTCTAAAATGACACTTTGAGGCATATCAACAGACAATGGTAAATTGTCTTCGGTATTGATAATAATGGTTACAATTTCACCTTCTTTCAACAATTCAGGAGCATCCAATATATCTTTTCGCAAAGTAATCTGGTTATAATCTTCTGTATTCATAAAATGAAATGAATCACCTTCAGGATACAAAAATTGAAATTTTTGGGTTTCAACCCTAATGTCTTCTATCTTTCTTCCTGCCGGAAAGGTATTTTCCAAAACTTTTCCTGAAGACAAGCTTTTTAATTTAGTACGCACAAAAGCCGGACCTTTTCCTGGTTTAACGTGTAAAAATTCAATTACCTTAAAAATATCATTGTTGTATCTTAAACACAATCCGTTTCTAATATCCGATGTTGTTGCCATTTATTTTTTAATTCGTTTAATTGTTTAACTGAGCCATTTCAATAGGCTCAGGATGAATATTTTATTTTAATATTTATATTTATATTAACTTCCTGTATAACCTTTCATAATTCCTCGTTGTGAGTTTTTAATGAAAAGTATAATTTGATCTCTTTCTTTGGTTGCTTCCATTTCGGCTTCAATCTTCTCCAAAGCTTGCGTGGTATTGTAATTTTTTTGGTATAAGATTCTATAGATATCCTGAATTTCTCTAATTTTTTCGGTTGCAAATCCTCTTCTTCTTAATCCTATAGAATTAATGCCGATATAAGATAATGGTTCTTTTCCGGCCTTGGAAAATGGTGGAACATCTTTTCGTACCAAAGAACCTCCCGAAACCATAGAATGTTCTCCAATATGGATAAACTGATGTACCGCTACCAATCCACTTAAAATGGCATAATCGCCAATAGTTACATGCCCGGCAATAATGGAACCATTGGCAAGAATACAATTATTGCCAATAATGCAATCGTGCGCCACATGCGTGGTCGCCATAATTAAACAATTGTCGCCTATTTTTGTATGTCCAAGTGCTTTTGTGCCCCTATTTACGGTTACACATTCTCTAATTGTGGTATTATCGCCAATAATTGCCAATGAATCTTCACCCTCAAATTTTAAATCTTGAGGAATTGCGGAAATAACGGCTCCAGGAAAAATTCTGCAATTTTTACCTATTCTGGCGCCTTCCATAATAGTCACATTTGAACCAATCCAAGTTCCTGAGCCAATAATAACATTGTTATGAATTGTGGTGAATGGCTCTACAACTACGTTTGTTGCAATTTTTGCCTGCGGATGTATATATGCTAAAGGCTGATTCATTATTCTGTTGGTTTTCTGGCAATTTGCGCCATTAATACTGCCTCTACCACAAGTTTGCCGTTTGCATAGCCATAAGCTTGCATATGGCAGATTCCTCTTCTTATAGGTGAAATTAATTCCGCACTAAAGATTAATGTATCTCCCGGCAACACTTTTTGTTTAAACTTAACATTGTCCATTTTCATAAAATAGGTCAGATAGTTTTCCGGATCTGGAACAGTACTTAAAACCAATACGCCGCCACATTGTGCCATTGCTTCAACTTGTAAAACGCCCGGCATTACCGGTGATCCAGGAAAATGTCCAACAAAAAAAGATTCGTTCATGGTGACATTTTTCATTCCAACCACGTGTCTGTCTGATAGTTCCAGAATTCTGTCTATCAATAAAAAAGGAGGCCGGTGAGGAAGAATACTCATAATTTTATGAATATCCATTAAAGGAGGCTGATTTAAATCGAATTTTGGAACACAATTCCGCTTTTCGAGTTTAATAATTTTTTGAAGTTTTTTTGCAAAAACGGTGTTTACCAAATGCCCTGGTTTATTCGCTATTACTTTTCCTTTAATTCTGCAACCAACCAAGGCCAAATCACCAATCACATCCAATAATTTATGTCGGGCTGCTTCATTTGCCCAGCGTAATGTTAGGTTGTCAAGTATCCCGTTTGGTTTAACGGTTAACACTTCTTTATTAAAAGCTTTTTTTAGTTTGGTCATTGTTTCGTCAGATATTTCTTTATCCACATAAACAATGGCATTGTTTAAATCGCCTCCTTTAATTAAGTTATTGTCCAATAAAGTTTCCAATTCATGAAGAAAACTAAAAGTTCGGGCATTTGCTATTTCAGTTTTAAACTCAGAAAGCGAGTTCATTGTGGCATTTTGTGTCCCTAAAACTTTGGTGCCAAAATCAACCATAGCGGTTATTTGATAATTATCACAAGGCATTAATATAATTTCACTGCCTGATTCTTCATCTCTATATGAAATGATTTCTTTAACAATAAATTCATCTCTTTCTGCCTCTTGCTCCTGAATCTCAGCTTTTTCAAGGGCTTCCACAAAATGCTTGGACGATCCGTCCATAATTGGAGGTTCGGGAGCATTGATTTCAATAATAATATTATCAATATCTAAAGCAACAACGGCCGCTAAAACGTGTTCAGAAGTATTTACAAAAACACCTCTTTTTTCAAGATTTGTGCCTCTTTGCGTATTGATGACATACTCTGCACTTGCCTCAATAATGGGTTCTCCTTCTAAATCCTTTCGCACAAAAACATAGCCATGATTTATGGGCGCAGGCTTAAAAGTTAAGGTAACTTTATTGCCAGTATGCAAACCAACACCGGAAAGTGTTACTTCATTTTTGATTGTTTTCTGATTATTCCTCATTTTTTTTCTTTTAAAGCTTTAATATCTTTTTCTAACGCATTTATAGTTGTAACCAATTCAGGTAATTTTTTAAAATAAACATACGATTTATTAAAATCCGAATAGCCCATTGCAGGAGATCCTTGTATTATTTCATCATCTTTAACGTTCCTTCCAACGCCCGATTGCGCTTGTATCCTAACATTATTTCCAATACTAATATGCCCAACAATGCCTACTTGTCCGCCTATCATGCAATTTTCTCCAATTTTTGTTGATCCTGCTACACCGGTTTGGGCAGCAATAACGGTATTTTCACCAATTTCAACGTTGTGCGCTATCTGAATTTGGTTGTCTAATTTTACGCCTTTTCTTATAATTGTTGAGCCTAATGTCGCTCTATCTATCGTTGTTGCTGCACCAATATCAACGTTATCTTCAATAATAACATTTCCTATTTGAGGTATTTTACTGAAAATTCCTTCCGCACTTGGCGCAAATCCAAATCCGTCCGAGCCCAAAATTACGCCTGCATGCAACGTGCAATTAGAACCAATAACAGTTTCGGAATAAATTTTACAACCTGCATGAATAATAACATTATTCCCAATTTTTACGTTATCTCCAATATAAACATTGGGGTAAATTTTTGCATTATCTCCAATTGAAACGTTGTTGCTTATGTAGGAAAATGCACCTAAATATAAATTTGTGCCAATATTTGCTGATTCACTAATATAGGATGGTGTTTCAATGCCCGATTTCTCCGACTTTACTTTGGCATAAAACTCTAACAATGTAGAAAAGGCCTGATAAGCATCTTCAACTTTTATAAGGGTTGTTTCAATCTCCTTTTCAGGCATAAAGTCTTTATTCACAATCACTATGGAAGCTTTTGTTGAATAAATATAAGGTGTGTATTTTGGATTTGACAGAAATGTTAGTGATCCATCTTCTCCTTCTTCTATTTTGGAAAGGCCAAATACTTCGGCATTTTTATTTCCGAAGATTTCTCCATCTAAAATTTCTGCTATTTGAATTGCTGTAAATTTCATGTTATGCAAAAGTAAAAAAAAACTTCAACTCTACCTACTTCTTTGGGTAGCAGATGTAGTACTTATAAACCGGATTTGACAATGCCTGAATATTTAAATGGTCAGATGCCTCAGTAACATCTTTTAAACTTCCGTTTTTGTAAATTATTTGGATGTTATTTTTTGTTGAATCGTAAGCCTGATTGCAAATTTCTCCGTGATACACGAAATAATCCAGCTCCTCATCACTATATTGTAACTTTTCTTTAACCTGTTGTTTTATGGTTAACAATTGGTTCTCGGTAAATGGTTCATTTTGAAGTACCACTTTTGGCAACCTTCTGTTGATTAAGCTTTTAGACAATTTTGAAAGTATTTTGTCATCGTTGGAAATCCAGTCTTTTATGGCAGCCAAAATATCATAATCATCCAATTTTGAAAATGTTTTTAGATTTTCAGCTGATAAATTATCTGCATTAATGGATTGTTTTAGAAAAATGGACAATGTTTTTGTTGCAGGCAATTCGATGCCCGATAAAGAAAGTTCTTTTGCTCGTTTTAATATTTTTTCCAATAATTTTTCGGCCACAAGCGCTGTTTTATGCAAATAAACCTGCCAATACATAATTCTGCGGGAAACAATAAAACTTTCTACACTGTAAATTCCCTTTTCTTCCACCACTAAATTGTCATTATTTACATCGAGCATGGTAATTAATCGCTCCGAATTTATAGTGCCTTCAGCAACTCCGGTATAAAAACTGTCTCGTTTTAAATAATCCAATCGGTCCATATCCAGCTGACTGGAAATAAGCTGGTGCAAAAATTTACGATGATAATTTCCTTTAAATATTTCTATAGCCAATGAAAGTTGCCCCTTAAACTCATCATTTAAAGCTTCCATAAATAATAAGGAGATATTTTCGTGCGAAATACCTTTTATAAATTGCCCTTCTAAAGCGTGTGAAAATGGGCCGTGGCCAATATCGTGCAACAAAATTGCGATATAAACCGCGGTTGCTTCTTCTTCGGAAATTTGCACGCCTTTAAATTTTAAAATTCTGACGGCTTTTTGCATCAAATGCACACTTCCTATGGCGTGGTGAAATCGCGTATGGTGAGCGCCCGGATAAACCAAGTACGACAAACCCATTTGAGAGATTCTTCTTAATCTTTGAAAATACGGATGTTCAATTAAATTGTAAATTAAAATATTCGGAATCGTAATAAAACCGTAAATTGGGTCGTTTAATATTTTTAGTTTGTTCGTTTTTTTTTCGCTCAAAACAATAATTTTTATAAATGATAATGCAAAGATAACAATATGAGTAATATAAACATTTTATGGGTTGATGATGAAATAGATCTTTTAAAACCTCACATTCTATTTTTAGAAAAAAAAGGATATTCAGTTTCCACTTCCAATAATGGTGCCGATGCCATTGATATGTGTGAAGAAAACAATTACGACATTGTTTTTTTAGACGAACATATGCCTGGTTTAAGCGGATTGGAAACGTTGAGCCAGATAAAAAGCAAACGTCCGAATCTGCCAATTGTTATGATTACCAAGAGCGAAGAGGAATATATTATGGAGGAAGCCATTGGAAATAAAATTGCAGATTATTTAATTAAGCCTGTAAATCCGAATCAAATATTGCTGAGTTTAAAGAAGAATTTAGACCATTCTCGTTTGATTTCTGAAAAAACCACCTCAAATTATCAGCAGGAATTCAGAAAAATTGCGATGGATTTGGCAATGGTAAATTCTTATGAAGAATGGGTTGAGATTTATCAAAAACTGGTTTATTGGGAATTGGAACTCGAAAATATCAGCGACACAGGGATGATTGAGATCTTGGAAAGCCAAAAACAAGAGGCAAATTCGCTGTTTTTTAAATTTATAAAGAAAAATTATAAAGATTGGGTTCATGATGAAGATGCGCCCATTATGTCGAATACGTTGTTCAAAAAAGTGATCCTTCCTGAAATCAGCACTTCAAATGGAACTTTATTGGTCGTCATCGATAATTTGCGTTATGACCAATTTAAAATTTTAGAAAAAACCATCACTAAATATTACAAAAAACAGGATGAAATTGCTTTTTACAGCATCTTGCCAACAGCGACACAATATGCCCGAAATGCTATTTTTTCAGGGTTAATGCCTTTGGAAATGGAACAACAACATCCTGATTATTGGAAAAATGACATAGATGAAGGCGGTAAAAATTTATATGAAGAAGAATTTTTAACGGCACAATTAAAACGACTTCGACAAAATATCAAATTAGGGTTTTATAAAATAACCAATTTGAAAGCCGGTAAACAATTGGTTGAAAATTTCAATGCCATAAAAGAAAACGATTTAACGGTAATTGTTTATAATTTTGTGGACATGCTTTCGCATTCAAAAACTGAAATGGAAGTTATTAAAGAATTAGCCAGTGATGACAAGGCTTATAGATCGTTGACTAACAGTTGGTTCCTTAATTCACCTTTGTTGGAACTCATTCAAAAAGCCCAAAATTTAGGACTAAAACTGATTATCACTACAGATCATGGCACCATTAATTCTAAGGTTCCTTCAAAAGTGGTGGGCGATAAAAACATAAGTTCCAATTTACGTTATAAAACAGGAAGAAGTTTGTCTTTTGAAGAGAAAGACGTCTATGCTGTTAAAGAACCTAAAGAACTGTTATTGCCTTCCATTTCAATAAATAGTTCGTTTATTTTCGCCAAAGAAGATCTCTTTTTCGCCTACCCCAATAATTACAATCATTTTGTGAATTATTTTAAAAACACCTATCAGCATGGCGGAATTTCTTTGGAGGAAATGATCATTCCTTGTGCTATATTTGTGCCGAAATAAGTAAAAAAGGTTAACGGTTAAAGTAAAAAAACAATTAAACAATAATGAATGATTAAAAATTACTCCTTAGAAGAATTACCTAAAATTGCAAATGAAATTATAAAATCAGCGAAACACAAAGTGTTGCTTTTTTATGGAAAAATGGGCGTTGGTAAAACCACTTTAATTAAGGAAATTGTTAAACAATTAAGGAGCTTGGATACAGTAAGCTCCCCTACTTTTTCATTGGTTAATGAATATCATACCACAAATGGCGAAAAAATATATCATTTTGATTTTTATAGGATTAATAATGAAAATGAAGCTTTAGACATTGGTGTTGAAGAATATTTTTACAGCGGTTGCTGGTGTTTGGCTGAATGGCCAGATAAAGTAGAAAATTTATTACCTTTAAACTCGGTAACTATTACAATAACCTCAAGCAGTGATCAATTACGAACTATAGAACTTAGAAATAATGGGTAAAAAAATTTCTTCACCGTTCAGTCAGCAAGAGTTAATTCCTCAAGCAGAAACTTTAGAGATTACGAAAACGAAAAGTGAACTTGTTATTGGAATTCCAAAAGAAACACATTATCAGGAAAAAAGAGTTTGTTTAACGCCTGATGCTGTTGCTGCATTAACGGCTCATGGACATAAATTTGTGATTGAAACCGGAGCCGGTGACGGGGCAAACTTTTCGGATAAACAATATTCTGAAGCCGGTGCGAAAATATCCTACGACATAAAAGAAGCTTTTGGTTGCCACATGATTTTAAAAGTTGAACCGCCTTCTTTAGATGAAATTAAATTAATTAATCCACAAAGTATCCTTTTTTCAGCCTTGCAATTAAAAACGCAAACTAAAAAATATTTTGATGCATTGGCTAGCAAACGCATTACCGCCATCGCTTTTGATTTTATTAGAGATGATCAAGGCATCTTTTCCATAGTGAAATCACTTAGTGAAATTGCCGGCACGGCTTCTATTTTAATTGCTGCCGAATTAATGAGCAACACCAGTGAAGGAAAGGGTTTAATACTGGGGAATATAGGCGGTGTTCCGCCAACTGAAGTGGTCATTTTAGGCGCAGGGACCGTCAGTGAATTTGCGGCACGTTCGGCTATGGGTTTAGGCGCCAGCGTAAAGGTATTTGACAATTCGATCACTAAATTAAGAAGTTTACAACATCGTTTAGGTCACCCTATTTACACGTCAACCATACAGCCAAAAACATTGCAAAAAGCATTAATGCGCTGTGATGTTGCCATTGGGGCCGTTAGAGGAAAATCACGTTCTCCAATTTTGGTTACTGAAGAAATGGTGATGAAGATGAAAAATGGCGCCATAATAGTTGATGTTAGCATTGATTGCGGCGGCTGTTTTGAAACTTCTGAAATTACGACCCACAAAAAACCCACTTTTCAAAAACATGGCGTTATTCATTATTGTGTTCCCAATATTCCTTCCAGATATGCAAGAACTGCGTCAGTTTCAATAAGCAATAATTTTACGCCTTATTTGTTGAGCATCGCTGAGGACGGCGGATTTGAAAATGCTGCCCGTTTTGACAAGAGTTTGCAAAAAGGAATGTACTTTTACCACGGAATTTTAACCAATAAAACAGTGGCCGACTGGTTTAGTTTGCCGTTTAGAGATATCAATTTATTGTTTTTATAATATGACTTTTAAACAACGTTTACCCTATTTCTTAGTAGGCTTAACCCTGGGAATTATTGCCGTTTTTTTTGTTTTTGATAAAAAAGAAGCCAATTTCGATTATGGCCCGAATGCTCGGGTTTTAAAAAACATCAGCATAAAAAACCATATTTTTTCTGAAGAATCCCTAGAAATTATAAATTCCAAAAAAGTTGATACCGCTCAAATTTCTAAGATTTTAAAAAATGGAAATGCCGATATTTGGAACAAAATAAAAACGGATACCTGCATTCAATACAATATAAAAGGACGCAGAGAATTAAAAAACATCACTTTAACGGTAAAAAATTGCGACTCAACCGCTTTTATTGAAAAAATTACAGTGGAATAGCTATTTTCGAATAATAGTTTTCTTTGATTTTTTTGATGCTTTTGATGGATTTCTCCATCCATTCTTGGTATTTTATATCTTTTTCAATTTCTGTCAATTGCCACTTCACTTCAGATTTTTTTAATTTTTCGCTCAGGTTTTGAAGAATTATTGCGGCGGCAACAGAAATGTTCAGGCTTTCGGTAAAACCAACCATCGGAATTTTTAAAAATCCGTCCGCATTGTCCATTACATCTTTTGAAAGTCCGGCCTTCTCTACCCCAAAAAAGAAAGCTGATTTTTCAGTAATGTCAAAATCTTGCAGCAAACAAGAATCATTGTGCGGAGTTGTTGCAATTATTTTATAACCTTTTGAACGTAAATCAGCAATACAGTCCAGTGTGTTATTACTGCCATTTTTTCTGTATACTGAAAAATCCAACCATTTTTGGGCACCTTTGGCAATATGGTTGGAAGCATAAAATTTATATTTGGTTTCTATGATATGTACATCCTGCACGCCAAAAACATCACAACTTCTCACTACCGCACTGGCATTTTGCGGCATAAAAATATCCTCAATGGCCACCGTGAAATGCCGAGTACGGTTTTCTAAAACCACTTTGAATAAATTCCTCCTTTTTTCAGATACAAATTGTTCCAAATATTCAATAAATTTATAATCTACCATCTAAATTGGGTGTTTTTTCAAAGATAAAATTTTACTTTTGAATAAATTACGATATGAAGAAAATAGTTATTTTAACTGGCGCGGGAATGAGTGCCGAAAGTGGCATCAATACCTTTAGAGATGCAAATGGATTGTGGGAAGGTCACGACATTATGGAAGTTGCTTCTCCGCTTGGCTGGCAAAAAGACAAGGAAAAGGTGATGGATTTTTACAACAAACGCAGGGCACAATTACTTGAGGTTTTTCCAAATGAAGCGCACAAAGCTTTGGTGGCGTTAGAAAAAAAATATCAGGTGACCATTATTACCCAAAATGTTGACGATTTGCATGAACGAGCCGGAAGTTCGCAAGTTTTGCATTTACACGGCGAATTGTTAAAAGTTAGAAGCACTAAAAATCCCAACTTAATTTATGACTGGAAAAAAGCATTGAATTTGGGTGATCTTTGCAAAGAAAATTCACAGTTGAGACCACATATTGTTTGGTTCGGGGAAAATGTACCAAAGTTTGACAAAGCGCTGGAAATTACATCGGAAGCGGATATTTTAATTATTGTGGGAACTTCCATGCAGGTTTATCCGGCAGCGCAATTAATCAATTATGCAAAACCTGAAATTCCGATTTATTTTATTGATCCAAAACCTTTTATTCAACAAAATCAGTATAAAAATCTAACTGTTTTGGCCGAAAAAGCTTCTGTTGGGGTTGTTAAGGTTGTTAACCAATTAATTGGTTTATTGTAGTAAACAATTCTCCTTTTGAAATTTGGCTTCCCATTTCAATGAGTTCAAACAATTCTTGATTGCGTTCTTTTGTATATTTTTTTTCAGCCTTAAAATACTCGAACTGTTCATCTAGCGGATTTTTCAAAAACCACTGAAAGTCATCATTTTTTAAAAAATTTTTGTTGCTGTTTTTTAAGTTGATGTAAATTCTAATGATGACATCCGATTCATATTTAAACAAGTTTATATGATTTTCGGAAATATGTTCTAAATATTCTGTTTTGCTTAAAACATCTTCCCAAACCACATCACTGAAAATCTCCATTTCTTCTTCAGCAATCAATGGTTTTTCTTTTGTTATTTTTTCCCATTCTTTAGCATCAATTTGTTGCGAGGCCAAAAAAAGTGCAAATTCCTTGTGTAATGCTGAAAATTGTTCTTTCGTTAATTGTCGGTACTTCATAAAATATTGGCATAAAAAAACCGCCCAATTTGGGCGGTTCAAAGATATTAAATTTAAAGTTTAGAATGAATAACGCAATCCAAACTGCATTTGCCATCTGGATAATAAACTTGCATCATACACAAAAGTGTCTTTTAAATCTGGATTGAAAGTATAAGTTGGCGTTCCAGTTCCGTCTACAGAAACGCCAATTGGCTGCACTGCATTAGGTTGTTGCACCAATCCCCAATCTGAATTGATCATATTCCCAACATTTAAAATATCAATGCTGAATTGTATTGAATTGTCATCAGAAACTTTTAATTCCTGAATAAATTTCATATCCCATTTTCCTCTCCAAGGTGCTAAAGCGCCATAACGTTCTGCATAATTTCCTCTTCTACCGCTTAAATAATCATCTTGTTGAATAAATGTCTCAAATGCCGCTGCCTGACCGGTACCTGAAAATTGCATTTGGTTAACTTCAGCTGCGGTTGGAACATAAATTAAATCATTCACGCCAGATCCATCATTATTTATGTCACCTCCATAAGTATAGGAAAATCTGCCACCTTGTGCATATTCAAAAAATGTAGAAATTGTTGTTCCCCATTGCTCATTGGCACCATACTTCCAAGTTTTAGAAGCAACACCAATAAATCGGTGCATATCTCCATATTTGGAAAACGCCAATGTTGCATCATTTGCATTCTCCAAAGTTGGATTAAACGCAAAAGCATCTCCGGTAATTTCTGCTTCAATAGAGTTCACATCTTTTGAATTTAGGTAATTATAGGCAGCCATAACATACAAACCATTTTCAAATGATTTTTGTGCTTTAAAGGATGCATTTAAGGTTCTTCCTTTATCTGAATTTGTAAAAACATAAGCACTTGCTTTGCTTCCAAATGCACCAACCATATAATCTGAATTCAAATAAATATTTCTGCTGTCAACACCATTTAAAGTTCCTGTTGGCGTTTTTAATCCCCAATTTTGTACGTGGGCGCCATTTAAATCTTTCGTATAAGATAAATCTGTGGTTAACACTACGCCATTTTCCAATTGGTAATCCAACCCTAAACTATTTCTCCAAACTTGAGGAAATTTAAACTCAGGATCAACCACTTGATAAAACCAAAAATTCGGATTGGCAATTTGGTTTCCTAGCCATACAAAAGGAAAACGGCCTGTAAACAACCCTGATCCTCCTCTAACTTGTACTGTTTTATCTCCTTTTACATCCCAGTTAAAACCTACTCTTGGTGAAATCAAGAATTGATTGTTAGGCATTGTCGTTTGGTCGAATTTTACAGTATTTCCATTGGATGGATCATAATAGCCTATTTCAGAGTGATAATCAAAACTTCTGTCAATTACTTCTTGCGCTTTTTTTCCAGAATCAAAAAATAATGGTTTGTCAAATCTTACACCATAAGAAATTTTAAAATTATCGTTTAAATTCCATTCATCCTGAAGATAAAAAGCCATTTGACCCACATTGGTTTCAGCCAAAGACCAACCTCCAATATTTCCTTCGCCTGCAGCCTCTAAATTGTTATTGGCAGCTATTGCATCATTAAGCATTCCTTGCAATCCGCCTCCTGGAACTGAATCAGCTAAGAAATCAGCGACACTTCCGTAAGATGGGAAAAACACCCCTCTTGCACCATAAACTCCTAAATTAAAGGAATTGTCAAATTGAAATTTTTCAAATGAAAATCCGATAGTATAATTATGGTCTCCTTTGCTGATATTTAAATTATTTGTTAACTGAAATACTTTTTGGTCCAACGTGTTGTGTATTGAAAAAGGTTCATGACCGGCAATAATGTAATTTGATCCACCTTCCTGAATGGTAATTGTTGGGGCTGGAGCGGACATTGGATTTCTAAAATCATCGAAATGGGTATAGCCAACTTGTAATTTATTGGTTATATTATCAGCAATTGAGGAGTTCAATTCCACTAAAATCGATCTCAACTTATTATTTATTTGATATCCTGAATTTTGAAATTGTAAAGTTTGGGCACTTGGCCCTCTAAACCCTAAGGCTGTTGGATGTGCCGGCAACTCTCTAGATGCATCTAAAAAGTTATAAATAACTGCCAAACGATTATTTTCATTGATATTCCAATCCAATTTTAAAATACCTTTTGTGCTGTTTGACGCATGGGTAAATCCTTCATAAGCCCCTGTATCGTAACCTAAATTGGCTAAAGCGCCCTGTACTGCTTGTAAATCAGATTCCAAAACTCTTGATTCATTAATGGAGTTTGTGCCTCTATTTGGCAACCAAGTTTGTCCTAAATCAGTTCTTTCATCTTTTTCAAAATTCGCAAAAACAAATAATTTGTCTTTAATGATAGGTGCGCCAACACTAAAACCATATTGCGTTTGTTCTAATTTTGGAACAAAAATATCCTCTCCTTTTACTTTGCTGCCTGTTAAATCCTGATTTCTGAAAAATCCATATACTGTTCCTGATACTTTATTTGTACCACTTTTGGTTACGGCATTTATGGAAGCCCCTGTAAAACCAGACAATGTTACATCGTATGGTGCAATTGATACTGAAATTTGTTCAATGGCATCCAATGAAACCGGCTGTGCGCCTGTTTGTCCGCCAGGTGTAGCTGCATCCAATCCAAATGGATTGTTAAAGATAGAACCATCTAACGTAAAATTATTAAATTGATCATTTCTTCCGCAAAAAGAACCGCCAGAAGCCGATGGATCTAAACGGGTAAAATCTGAAGCAGATCTTGAAATTGTAGGTAATTTTGTTAATTCCCTGCTTCCAACACTTGTTTCAGCGCCAGTTCTATCACTATTAAAAGTAGCGCTTTTACCACCCGTGATAACAACTTCACCCAATTGCTCACTCTCACTTTCCATTTTTACGTCTAAATCAAATGCAGTACCTAAAGTTAAATACACATCGGTATATTCAACCGTTTTATAACCAATGTAACTAATGGTAATTGTGTAAGGCCCACCAATACGCATGTTTTGCAATGAATACCTGCCGCTTTCCATAGTAATAGTACCGGAAACGGTACCTGTTGGCAAGTGTTTTGCAACTACGTTTGCGCCAAATAAACCTGATGACGTATCATCGCTTACAACTCCTTGAATTTTCGAAGTAGTCACTTGTGAAAAAACGCTAACGACGGAAAATATAGCAATTAGCATAGAAAATAATATTTGTTTTTTCATATAATTAAAGTTAAGTTAATGTGATTAATTGAAGTCAAAAATAAAATAAAAAAGCCCACTAAAAAGTGGGCTTCAAATATGTTTATTAACTAAAAATTGTTAATTACTTTAAGTTATCATAATAAACTCAATTTAATCCTCTAGCTTTAATCATTGGTTCAATTTTAGGTGCTGAACCTCTAAAATCTTTGTACATTTTTTCTAATTCAATTGTATTGCCTTTAGAAAGAATCATGTCTCTGTATCTTTGTCCATTTTCTCTTGTTAAACCACCATGTTCCGTAAAATAATCAAAAGCATCATGACTTAAAACTTCCGTCCATAAGTAAGAATAGTATCCTGCATAATAGTCTCCACTAAAAATATGTGAAAAATAGGTTGAACTATATCTTGTTGGAATTTCTATCATTAATAACTGAACTGAATTTAGTGCATCGGTTTCAAATTTATTGACATCCGTTATTTTTGTATCCGATGAAATAGTGTGCCAAAGCATATCTAAATTAGAAGCTGCCAAAACTTCAATTAAACTGTATCCTTGGTTAAATGATCCGGCATTTTTAATTTTTGTGATTAACTCTTGAGGAATTTTAGCGCCAGTTTTATAATTTACCGCATAATTTTGAAGTATCTCTGGATTTAATGCCCAAGGCTCATTAAATTGTGAAGGAAATTCTACAAAATCTCTGGCAACTGCAGTCCCTGACAGACTTGGATAATGCTGACTTGCGAAAAAACCGTGCAAAGCGTGTCCAAATTCATGAAACATTGTTTCCACTTCATCATAAGTCAGTAAAGTTGGTTCGCCATTAGCAGGTTTTGCGATATTCATTACATTATAGATAACTGGCTTTTTGTTATATAATGTTGATTGTGTAACAAAATTGTCCATCCACGCACCACCACTTTTAGAACTTCTTGCATAATAATCACCATAAAATAAACCTAGTGGTGTTCCATCTTCTTCAAATAACTCATAGGTTACCACATCTTCATGGTAAGTTGGAAGATCTGTTCTCTTTTTGAAAGTAATGCCATATAATTTTTGGGCAGCGTAAAAAACACCTTTTTCTAAAACTGAATTTAATTCAAAATAAGGTTTAATTTCGTTTTCGTCTAAATTGTATTTGGATTTTCTGACTTTTTCAGCATAAAAATTCCAATCCCAAGGTTCTAATTGAAATGTTTCACCTTGGCTGCTAATCATTTTTTGAATTTCAGCAATTTCTTTTCTGGCTTTAGCGGTAGCCGCTGGAACTAATTTTGAAAACAAATCTAAAACTGCTTGCGGATTTTTAGCCATAGTATTTTGCAATCTCCATGATGCAAAATTATCAAAACCTAGTAATTTTGATTTTTGAGCACGCAATTCAACCATTTTTGTTACCAATTGTTTGGTGTCATATTTTCCGCCATTGGTTCTATTCCAGCCGGCTTCAAATAACTGTTTTCTTGTCTCTCTATCTTCTAAGTTTTGTAATTGAGATTGTTGGGTGGTATTTGTAATGGTTAATAACCAAGTATTTTCTTTGGTTTTATCTTTAATATTTTCAATTTGTTCTTTTGAAAATCCGGCAAGTTTTTTAACATCATGGATTTCAACAGTCGCCGCATCATTTGCGTCAAGCAATGCTTGATTGAATGTTATACTCAGAGATGCCAGTTGTTCATTTATATTTTTAAGTTTTACTTTATCTTCCTTGGATAAATTAGCGCCTGCAATAGTGAATTTTTCATAGTAATTTTCTACCAATTTATAAGATTCTGCATCTAAATTAAGATTTTCCCTGTTTGTGTAAATGTCTTTTACTTTCGCAAACAACTTGTCATTTAAATAAATTTCATCATAATGTTTTGCAGCTAAAGGCGCAATTTCAGTTTCTACCTTTTTTAAAGTATCATTGGTATGTGCTGCGGTTAAAGATTTAAATACATTATTAACCCTGTCTAACATTTCTCCACTTTTTTCTAAAGCAAGTATTGTATTGTCAAAAGTAGTTTTTTGCGTGTTTTTTACAATTTTATTAACTGCATCAGATTGTTGTTTCATGGCCTCAACCAATGCGGGTTTAAAATGCTTGTTTTGAATTTTAATAAAATCCGGAGCGAAATATGGCAGTGTGCTTTCTTTCAAAAATGGATTGTTTGTTAAATCGTTTTCCATTAAACTATTTTTTTTGTCTTTATTGCACGATACAATAGAAATCATTAATATTAAAATTATTATTGTTTTTTTCATTATTGGAATTTTAAATATTTGTTTGGTGAATTTACTAAATATTTTTACCAATTGACAATAACAATTGTTGCATGAAAAAAGCCCACTAAAAAGTGGGCTTTAAATATGTTTATTAACTAAAAATTGTTAATTATTTTGCTTCAGCAACAATTTCGATTGGCAATTCAACCACAACTGCTCTATGAAGTCTGATAGTTGCATTGTATTTTCCAATTCTTTTAATGGTACCGCCTTCAACTTTAATGTATTTTTTCTCGATAACCTGACCAGCAGCGGCTAAAGCATCTGCAACATCTTGGTTATTAACTGATCCAAATAATTTTGTGTTATCGGCTGTTTTAGCAGTAATTTTAATATCCAATGCTTTAATTGCATCTGCAATTGCTGTGGCATCTTTTATCAATTTTTCTTCTTTATAAGCACGTTGCTTTAAAGTTTCCGCTAACATTTTCTTTACTGAACTGGTTGCCAATACTGCAAATCCTTGAGGAATCAAATAGTTACGTCCAAAACCATTTTTTACAGTAATAAGATCATCTTTAAACCCTAGGTTTTCAACGTCTTGCTTTAATATAATTTCCATAATTCCTTACTGTTTTATTTTAACATATCTGCAACGTATGGCAATAAAGCTAAGTGACGCGCTCTTTTAATGGCAACAGACACTTTACGTTGGAATTTTAATGATGTTCCTGTTAAACGACGAGGTAAAATTTTACCTTGTTCATTTACTAAGTATAATAAGAAATCAGCATCTTTATAATCAATATATTTGATACCGTTCTTTTTAAAACGACAGTATTTCTTTACTTGTTTAGTCTCAATATCTAACGGAGTCAGGTAACGAACATCACCTTGTTTTCCTCCTTTTGCTTGTTGTTCTATAGACATAACGCTTATTTTTTAGATGCTTTATTACCGTCTCTTAATCTTCTTTTTTCAGCCCAGGCAACCGCATGTTTATCTAACGCAACGGTTAAATAACGCATAATACTGTCATCTCTTCTAAATTCAAGTTCAAAAGGAGCGATTGTTTCTCCAGCAACTTTGTATTCGAATAAGTGATAAAATCCACTTTTTTTGTTTTGGATGGTGTACGCTAATTTTTTTAAGCCCCAGTCCTCTTTTGATATCATTTCGGCACCTTTAGAAACAAGATAGTCCTCAAACTTCTTTACTGTTTCCTTTACCTGAACATCAGATAAAACGGGATTCAAAATGAAAACAGTTTCGTAATGATTCATAATTAATAATTTAAGTTTTTACTTTTAAGGGTGCAAATATAGGGTTATTTCCTTAATTGGCAAGTGTAAATTTAATAAAATACCTTTAATAATTATCTACGTCAATATTGAATTTAATGGCACGAAATTCATTGACAGCTTGAAAAGCATTTTTGACCCTTTGAATTTGGTTTTTACTAACTGTCAACGACTGTTTTTGTGGGATTTTTATAATGATTGTTCTGATATAATAATTCCTGATTTTGGAAATTCCCGGTGTTGAAGGCCCCAAAATATCGTGTTTAAAAATGGAGATTAAAGATTTTCCCAGCCAAATAGCGCCTTCTTCCACTCGGTTAAAATCTTTGTGCCGCAAGGTTATTTTTATTATTCTGTAAAAAGGCGGATAATGGTATTGCCAGCGTTCGTCCAATTGCTCTTTATACATTTCTTCGAAAGCGTTGGTGGAAACCTGCTGTAATATTTGATGATGCGGATTGTAAGTTTGTATGGCAACCTTGCCTCTTTTACTGGCGCGTCCTGCCCTGCCTGAAACTTGCACCATTAACTGATAACTTCTTTCGTGCGCCCTAAAATCGGGGAAATTTAACATATTGTCGGCGTTCATAATTCCAACCAACGACACATTTGCAAAATCCAATCCTTTTGAGAGCATTTGTGTACCCACCAAAATGTCTATTTCCTGGGCCTGAAATTGTCCAATAATTTTTTGATAGCTGTATTTGCCGCGCGTGGTGTCGAAATCCATTCTTCCCACTTTGGCGTTTGGAAAAAGTTCCATCAATTCAATTTCAATTTGCTCGGTTCCAAAGCCTTTGGTATTCAATTTTTCGCTGCCGCAAGCACCACAATTATGAGGCATTGCCTGATGATGGCCACAATAATGGCATCGCAATTCTTTTCTGTAATTATGATAGGTTAAGCTCACATCGCAATTTGGGCATTGCGGCGAAACACCGCAGGTCTCACATTCCACAACCGGCGCAAATCCCCTGCGATTTTGAAATAAAATAACCTGTTCTTTATTATCAAGTGCTTCCGTAATCATTTCAAGCAAACGGTCGGAAAAATGACCGGTCATTCGCTTTTTTCGATGCTTTTCTTTTACGTCGACCAATTCAATTTCAGGCAGTAAAACATCGCCAAATCTTCGATTCAATTCAACCAATCCGTATTTACCTTGTTGCGCATTGTAATAGGTTTCTATGCTAGGTGTTGCAGAGCCCAAAATTACTTTGGCGTTGTGTTGATTTGCCAAAACGATGGCAGAATCACGCGCATGATATCTTGGCGCCGGATCATATTGTTTAAAAGAAGGCTCATGTTCTTCGTCGACAATAATTAACCCTAAATTAGAAAAAGGTAAAAACATGGAAGAACGGGCGCCTAAAATCAATTGCGCTTTTGGTTTGTTTTCCAACACATTGTTCCACACTTCTACGCGTTCGTTCATCGAATATTTTGAATGAAAAACTGACAAATATTCACCGAAATAAAGTTGCAATCTATCAATTAATTGTGCGGTAAGCGCTATTTCCGGAAGCAAATAAAGCACTTGTTTTCCTTCTTCAATGAGTTGTTTAATTAATTTTACATAAATCTCTGTTTTACCGCTACTTGTGATTCCTTTTAAAAGTACTGTTTGCTTTGTTTTGAAGTTTTCTTTTATGGCTAAAAACGCCTCTTCCTGATGCGCAGTCAGTTCTTTTATCTTACCCGATTTTCCGTCAAAATTAATTCGGTCTTGTTGAATGAAATAGACCTCGAAAATACCTTTGTCTATCAACGATTTCAACACTGCTGAAGAACTGTTCGAATCCTCTTGAAGCTGGGTAATTTTAATAGGTTTTTTTGAAGCCTGTAATTGAAAAAATGTTAAAATGATGTCGCGTTGTTTTTTTGCCCTGCTTAAGGAATCCAGCAATTCCGGTAATTTTTCGGTTGCGCTCCATGCATTCGTTAACCGAATATATTTTTCTAATTTTGGTTTGTATTGCTCATAAATTTGCTCTTTAACAACTATCACATTTTTATCTATCAACGCCTTAATAATTGGAAACACCTTTTTTTTGCCGATGATTCCAACAATTTGCTGAATTGATAGTTGTGATTGATGCTGAAAGGCTTCAAAAATTAAAAATTCTTCATCAGTAAGCGCTTCTTCTTTAGTAAAACCTGAAACCAATTGAACTTCCGTTTCGCTTTCCAATAAAAAAGCCGAAGGCAATGCAGCCCTGAAAACTTCACCTAAAGAGCACATATAATAGGTTGAAATCCATTCCCAATGGTTGATTTGAATTTTATTTACAACAGGAATATCATCTAAAATTTGATGAATTTCCTTTGCTTCATAACCAATTGGCGGCGTTTGGTGAATTTTATAAACCAAAGCGGTGTAAATTTTTGATTTTCCAAACTCCACAGCAACACGCATCCCTTTTTTCAAAAAGGAGACTTCCGCTTCTGTTATTTTATAGGTAAATAACTTTTGTAAAGGAATGGGTAAAATAACATCAATAAAATTACTCAATGGTTTTGATTTTGAAACGTAAAAATATTTAAAATCAATTTAATAATTGGCGTTTGTGAAAAATTTAATTTTTTATGAACCAGAACAACTTAAAAAGCAATATTTGTTACATATAAAGATTGTTTAAGTAGTTACTTTCGCCCCGAAATTGAATAAAACACTTGAAAATATTAGTAACGAATAATTTCATACTTTTTGATTTTAAATAGGTAATATGCCCAATTTTATTGGGCATATTTTTTTTGGCACGTTGTTTGTAATTGTGAAAAGGAATACTGCTAACCAGCAAATTTAGTTTAACCTTTAAATATTTTATCATGAAAACAAAACTTTTACTTTTAGCAACGTTTTTATTTGTTGGGTTTGGCGTGCAGGCTTCAACTTTTAAAACTGATAATTCTTCTATAAATAATTATTATAATGATGATTATGGAGATTCATTCACATTTGTGGAAAGAGATGTAACATTTGCAATTTTTCAAAATGGTGAATTTGATTTTTACATCAACCCAAGAAACCAAAGAGGTGGTTTAGACGTTAATTACCAGGGAAATGGCGTTAATATTAGTTTTAACTCTGGTTATGACTATGGTCCTTATGTTCAATATGATGATTATGGTGCAATTATACAAATAGAAGATATTCCTATTTACTATGATTATTATGGACGCGTAAACAGAATTGGAAATACCCGTATTACTTATGATTCTGGTAGATTGATTCGCGTTGGTGGATTGCATGTTTATTATGACAGACAAGGATATTATAGCCACTATTCAGGATATATTAACACTTATAACCGATCATATGTGTTTCACCCATATCACAATTATTTTGCAAGACCATTATTTGATTTCAGAATTGTAAGTTATGATCCTTATAGAAATCATTATCAACCAACACGTTACACATATTATAGTGACCATTCAAGAAATAAATATTACAGCAAAAACAATAAAAGAGATGGACATGACACAAGACGTGTTGCTGCGAAAAGTGTTCCAAACAGGTATAATGATAAACATAATGATAGAGCTGTTCAACAAGATAGAAGAAGTTCTAATGACAGAACAAGTCAAAATGGGAGAAGCAATACTGTAAACAACACTGACAGAAGATCAAATACAGTTCAAAGACCAACTTCTAACGAAAGAACAAGTCAGAATGGTCGTAGCAATGGTGCAGTAAACAACACTGAAAGAAGATCAAATACAGTTCAAAGACCAACTTCTAACGAAAGAACAAGTCAGAATGGTCGTAGCAATGGTGAGGTAAACAATACTGAAAGAAGATCAAATACCGTTCAAAGACCAACTTCTAACGAAAGAACAAGTCAGAATGGTCGTAGCAATGGTGCAGTTAACAATACTGATCGCAGAGTTAATACTGTAAATAAACCAAGTCAGAATGAACGTAGTGCGGCTAATGGAAGAATGGCTGACAATCGTGCGCCTCAAACTCAAAGAACAGCACAAGCTCCTGAAAGAGTGCAACAAAGAAATAACACTGCAAACACTCAGAAAGGACAATCTGCTAGAGAATCTAAAGGCAATGATTCTAATGGAAAATCAGATAAAAAAGAAAATTCAAGAGGAAATTCTTCAAGAAGAAATTAAGAATTAATTGATTGAATAAATAACAGAAAGCGTTGCATTATTGCAACGCTTTCTTTGTTTTTCCATAAATCATAAAAGAATTTCCCTTAAGATTCTTCTTCTTCAATTGGTCTCTTATGTGTTTTTTTGCTTCCTTCATACATATCGTAACGCACAAATAAACAATCCAAATCCCCATTTTTCATAGGAATTCTTCTCGAAGTTTTAAGGCCAACATGTTTAATTGCTTCCATATTTGAGGTAATAAACCAAACGGTAGAATCTGAATAACCACTTTTTAAAGTATCGCCAATTTTTTTGTAGAATTCCTGCATATCAATATCCAATCGTTCACCATAAGGCGGATTAAATAAAATAACAGTGCGACCAAATACTTCTTTCACCGAGTTAAAGAAATTTACATGATGCACCCCAATAAATTCACTTAAATTGGCATTTGCCACATTTTCTTTTGCTTTTACCACTGCCGATGGCGCTTTGTCAAATCCCATGATTTTAAAATGGGAATTGTGAATTTTTTTAATCAGCGATTCCTGAATGGTGTAAAACAACTCTTCATCATAATCTGCCCATTTTTCAAATCCGAATTCATTTCTGTTGATGTTTGCCGGAATATTGTTGGCAATCATTGCAGCTTCAATTAAAATAGTTCCGGAACCACACATCGGATCAATAAAATTACAATCGCCCGTATAACCCGAAAGCAACACCAAACCCGCCGCCAATACTTCATTTATGGGCGCTATATTCGTTGCGCTTCTATAACCGCGTTTGTGCAAAGAATCGCCCGAACTGTCTAATGAAATGGAACAGTAATTATTATGAATATGAACGTGAATCTTCAAATCCTGGTGCTTTGTGTCAACACTTGGGCGTTCATTGTATTTATTTCTGAAATAATCTGCAATGGCATCTTTCGATTTTAAAGTAATATAATGCGAGTTTGTGGTAAAACCTTGAGAATTAACCACAGCGCCAATAGAAAATGTGCTGGATACACTCATATATTTTTCCCACTCAATTTGTTGTATTTTTTTATACAAATCATCTTCATCAGCAACTTTAAAAGTTTTAATGGGCTTCAAAATTCTAATCGCCGTACGCAAAGCCATATTTGCTTTGTACATAAAGCCTTTATCCCCTAAAAAAGTAACGCTTCTTACCCCTGGTTCTACATCTTGCGCACCTAAATTTTTAAGTTCCGTTGCCAATACTTCTTCCAACCCAAACATGGTGGTGGCAACCATTTTAAAATTTCGTTCCATATTCTTTAATTTTTGCAAAAGTACTGAAATAAAAATATACAATTAAACGATTAAACGCATAAACAGTTCTACAAGTAAACTTCTTAACAAACAAATCCTTATTTTTGCAGTCATTTCAATATTATGACTGAAAACAAAGACTGGTTTGCTTCTTGGTTTGATACAAGCTATTACCATATTTTATATAAACATAGAGATTATTCTGAAGGGCAATCTTTTTTGAAAAATTTAATCACCTTTTTAAAATTAGAAAAAAACAAGGTAATATTAGACTTGGCCTGCGGAAAAGGACGTCATTCTATCTATTTAAACTCGCTTGGGTTCCATGTTATTGGTGCCGATTTATCCAAAAACAGCATCGAATTCGCCAAACAATTTGAAACGGAAACGCTTAAATTTGTTGAACATGATATGCGGAATCCTTTAAAAAACAAGTTCGATGTTATTTTAAATTTGTTTACGAGTTTTGGTTTTTTTGAAGATGATGCGGAAGATATTGCCATTTTGCAAAATATTAAGAACGGATTAAATCCGAATGGAATTGCCGTTATAGACTTTATGAATACAAAAAAAGTGATTTCTGAACTTGTTTCTGAAGAAGAACTTACAATTGATGACATTACCTTTAAAATGAATCGCTACGTAAAAAACGGATTTATTGTGAAAGAAATAAATTTTGATGCTGACGGCGAGCATCATACCTATTTTGAAAAAGTGAAAAGTTTGGATTTGGCCAAAATTAATTCCTACGTAAATTCTGTAGGATTTAAAATTAAACATACTTTTGGTGATTATCAATTGGAAAAATTTAATGAAGAAACTTCTGACCGTTTAATTTTAGTTTTAGAATGACCTATATTGCACTTATAGCCTCTGTTTTAGTTGGTATTATCATTGTTTTTGGATTAAAACCAAGTTTTAAAACCATACAATTGCTGTTAGCGTTTAGTGGCGCTTACTTATTGTCTATCACCATTTTACATTTATTTCCGGAAGTTTATGAGACAAAAGGCACAAACATTGGTTTGTTTATTCTTTTGGGATTATTACTGCAGCTTATCTTGGATTTTTTCTCTAAAGGTGCTGAACATGGCCATATTCATGTAGAAGAAAATATTGTTTTTCCTTGGGCATTATTTATAAGTTTAAACATTCATGCCTTTTTGGAAGGAATTCCTTTGGCACATAACCTTGGCCACGAATATTTACTTTGGGCAATAGTGATTCATAACATTCCCATTTCAATAATATTGGGAACCTTTTTTGTAAGTTCAAAAATCTCCAGAAAGAATGCTGTATTATTTTTATTGCTTTTTTCTTTAATGTCTCCTTTAGGAAGTTTGGCTGGTGAATATGTTCAAATTTTAACCACTTATAAAACTGAGATTACAGCCATAATAATTGGTATATTTTTACATATCTCAACAATTATTTTGTTTGAAACGTCTAAAGATCACAAGTTTAACCTTTTAAAGTTTGTTGCTATTCTTATTGGTATGGTTGTGGCTTATTTGGCTTAGTTTGCTACTTGACTCATAAATTTTATCCGCATTAAACGCAATTCTTCTTCGTCATACTCACCTTCAAATTCGTCTAATGCTTCCTGAATTCTGTCGCTTTTAGATTCCATAAAGTAGTTAAAAATTTCCTCTTGCTGGTCTTCATCCAATAATTCATCAATACAGTAATCAATATTTATTTTAGTGCCGCTGTAAACAATGCCTTGCATTTCTTCAATAAGTTCATTAAAACTTAAACCTTTTGATTTTGCAATGTCTTCAAGCGGAATTTTTCTGTCCGTATTTTGAATAATATAAAGTTTCAATCCTGAATTTACGCCTGTGCTCTTTACCACAAAATCATCCGGACGAAGAATGTCGTTTTCTTCCACATATTTTGCAATCAACTCGATAAATGGTTTGCCGTATTTGTTCGCTTTACCTTCCCCAATACCATAAATGTTTTTCAATTCATCCATGGTCATTGGATATTTTAATGCCATATCTTCCAAAGATGGTTCCAGCAATACTGCATAAGGCGGAACGCCATTTTTCTTGGCAACAGATTTTTGCAATTCTTTAAGCATTTTAAGCAATACTTCATCTGCAGAAGTTCCCGTGCCGTTTCCATTTGTTAAAATAGTTGCATCAGCACTTTCATCATAAACATGGTCTTCTGTCATCATAAATGAAGACGGATTTCCTATAAAATCTGTTCCTTTATCAGTAATTTTTATAACGCCATACTGCTCAATTTCTTTGTTGATGTATCGGGCAACCAATGCTTGTCTGATCAATGCCATCCAATATTTTCCATCGTGTTCCTTACCGCAGCCAAAAAATGGTTGTTCATCCGTTTTATGAGATTTCAACTGGGCATTTATTTTTCCGGTTAAGGTATTTACCAATTCTTTCGCTTTATATTTTTGGTAGGTTTTTACAACAACTTCCAATAACATTTTTAATTCAATTTCCGCTTCGTGCTTTTTCTTCGGATTTATGGCATTGTCGTCCATAAGCGCTCCCAAACCATTTACTTCATCAAAATCTTCCCCAAAATAATGCAACAAATATTTTCTGCGCGACATAGAAGTTTCTGCATAGCCAACAACTTCTTGCAACAAAGCGTTGCCAATTTCCTGTTCTGCCACTGGTTTTCCTGATAAAAATTTCTCCAGCTTTTCAATATCCTTATATGAATAATAGGCCAAACAAAAACCTTCGCCGCCATCTCTTCCTGCCCTTCCGGTTTCCTGATAATAGCTTTCCAAACTTTTCGGAATATCGTGATGAATCACAAAGCGAACATCAGGTTTGTCAATTCCCATTCCAAATGCGATAGTTGCAACCACCACATCCACATCTTCCATCAAAAACATATCCTGATGTTTTGACCTGGTTTTTCCGTCCAATCCGGCGTGATAAGGAACAGCTTTAATGCCATTCACTTGCAATACTTGGGCTATTTCTTCAACCTTTTTTCGACTTAAACAATAAATAATACCCGATTTTCCTGGAAATTGTCGGACAAATCGAATAATATCAGAATTTATGTTTTTTGTTTTTGGCCGAACTTCATAAAATAAATTCGGACGGTTGAAAGAAGCTTTAAAAGTGTTGGCATTTGACATGCCCAATGTTTTAATAATATCTTCCTGCACTTTTTGAGTCGCAGTTGCTGTTAATCCAATTAAAGGAACATTGTCTATTTTTTGAATAATATTTCGAAGATTTCTATATTCCGGTCTAAAATCGTGTCCCCATTCTGAAATACAATGCGCTTCATCAATGGCAACAAATGAGATATTTTGATTTTTTAAAAAATCGATGTACTCTTCTTTCATCAATGATTCTGGGGCTACGTATAATAATTTCGTGATTCCTTTTTCAATGTCACTTTTAACCTGGGTCACTTCGGTTTTATTTAAGGAAGAATTCAGCACATGCGCAATTCCATGTTCTGCCGAAATGCCGCGTATGGCATCAACCTGGTTTTTCATCAATGCAATTAAAGGCGAAACAACAATGGCTGTTCCTTCTTTTACCAAAGCGGGCAGTTGGTAACATAACGACTTACCGCCTCCGGTTGGCATAATCACAAAAGTGTCATTTCCCTCAATTATACTTTTTATTACTCCTTCTTGCAGTCCTTTGAATTTAGTAAATCCAAAATATTTTTTCAAAGCCTCGTGTAAATCAATCTCTTTACTGTTCATTATCCTTTCTAAATTATTAATACGAATTTAAATTAGCACCCAAATTAAAATTTTGGCTGATAATTTAAGAAATTTTACAAATTTGACTTTTACTTTTTTTTAGCAGTTTATTCAATTTCTAATTAAATAAATATATTTTTGTTTAAAATTAAAGATAAAACTTTTTTTTGTTAAAAAACCTAAATCTTTTGAAAAATAAAAATACAATTATTGAAAATGCAAAGCAGACAATTTTAATTGAAAGCAAAGCGATTGCGAATTTAGTCAATTTTCTAAATGAAGATTTCGAAAAAGCCGTAAATTTTATTCATCACTCTAAAGGCCGCGTAATTGTTACCGGAATTGGAAAAAGTGCCAATATTGCCACCAAAATTGTTGCCACCTTAAATTCAACGGGAACCCCAGCAATCTTTATGCATGCAGCCGATGCCATACATGGCGATTTGGGAATTATTCAGGAAAATGATGTTGTTGTTTGCATTTCTAAAAGCGGAAATACGCCCGAAATAAAAGTTTTAGTGCCATTAATTAAAAATTATGGAAACAAGGTTATTGCGATAACCGGTAATCCAGAATCTTTTTTAGGCTCCAATGCCGATTTTACGTTGAACTCTTTTGTAGAAAAAGAAGCTGATCCAAATAATTTAGCGCCAACAACAAGCACCACTGCGCAATTGGTTATGGGCGATGCTCTGGCAATTTGCTTATTGCATCTCAATAATTTTTCAAGTAAAGATTTTGCAAAATACCATCCGGGAGGCGCATTGGGAAAAAAATTATATTTAAGAGTGAGCGACTTAATCGGACAACATGAAATGCCTCAAGTTGCGCCAAATACCCCAATTAATGATGTTATTATTGAAATTTCAAAAAAACGATTGGGCACTACGGCAGTTATCGAAAATAACAAAATAGTAGGAATCATTACCGATGGAGATTTAAGGAGAATGTTGAAAGATAACCCAGACATAAGCAAGCTTGTGGCTGAAAATATTATGAGTAAAAATCCGAAAACCATCAATGTAGATGCGATGGCAATTGAAGCTATGGAAACTATGGAAAACAATAAAATTTCCCAAATTTTGGTGGAAGACAATTCTGTATACATAGGTGTCGTACATTTGCATGATTTATTAAAAGAAGGAATTTTCTGAAATGACAAAAAAAATAGCCCAACCTGAAAAAGAAATGTCTTTTTTGGACCATGTTGAAGAATTGAGATGGCATCTGGTGCGTTCAAGCGCTGCGATTTTTTTATTTGGAATAATTGCATTTTTAATGAAAGACTTTTTTTTCAATAATATAATTTTTGCGCCTAAAGATCCTAGTTTTATTACCTACCGTGTTTTTTGTGATGTATCGAGATTTTTTGGCACAGAAGGTTTGTGTATTGATGATATTCCATTCACTTTTCAAAGTTTAGAGATGGGAGAACAATTCAATGTACATATTTGGATTTCTATTACTATTGGATTTATTCTGGCTTTTCCTTTTATTATTTGGGAATTTTGGAAATTTATCAGTCCGGGCTTGTATGAAAAAGAGCGCAAAGGAGCACTCGCTTTTATCCTTATTTCTTCTTTTTTGTTTTTTGTAGGCGTGCTTTTTGGGTACTATGTGATCACACCGCTCTCCGTAAACTTTTTGGGAAGTTATTCAGTAAGTGACCTTGTGGCACGAAATATTACAATCAGTTCTTACATCTCATTATTAAAATCTTCCGTATTGGCCTCAGGATTGATATTCGAATTGCCAATTGTGATGTATTTTTTAACTAAAATGGGAATAGTTACCCCAGATTTTTTGATAAAAACCAGAAAATATGCATTGGTTATAGTTTTAATTATAGCCGCAGTTATTACGCCACCTGATGTGGTTAGTCAGATTATTGTTACTATTCCTATACTTATTTTATATGAAGTCAGCATAATTATATCGAAAATAGTGGTGAGACAACAACGTAAAAAAGAACAAAAAAATGCCTAATCAAGTAGAAGAATTTAACGCCTATCGCTCAAAAATGAACGATAAAATTTTGGCTGATGACAATAAAATCATCAAAAGAATTTTTAATATCGACACCAACGCATACAAAAGCGGCCATTTAGACGTTCAAACAAAAGAATTGTTAGGATTGGTGGCTTCAGCTGTTTTACGATGCGATGATTGCATAAAATACCATTTAGAAGGTTGTTTTAAAGCAGGAGTTTCCAAAGAACAAGTTATGGAATCACTTTCAATAGCAACTTTGGTTGGCGGCACCATTGTAATTCCACATTTAAGAAGGGCTTACGAATTTTGGGAAGAACTTGAAAAGGTTAAAGGTTAAATTAAAAAAATCAATAACACAGTTAAACGATTCAACGAATAAATAAACAATAATGATCTTAAGAGCGGATAATATAAAAAAGAAATACGGAAGCAAATATGTTGTAAACGGAATTTCATTGCAAGTGGAACAGGGAGAAATTGTTGGACTTTTAGGTCCGAATGGCGCAGGAAAAACCACTTCCTTTTATATGATTGTTGGAATGATTCAGCCAAATGAAGGAAAAATATATTTGGACAACCATGAAATTACGCAATATCCGATGTACAAAAGAGCGCAGGAAGGTGTAGGATATTTGTCTCAGGAAGCCTCTATTTTCAGAAAATTGTCTGTTGAAGACAATATTTTATCCGTGTTGCAATTTTCAAATATGTCGAAGGCCGATCAGAAAGAAAAAATGGAGTCTTTATTACAGGAATTCGGTTTGGTTCATGTGCGTAAAAACAGGGGTGATTTACTTTCCGGTGGAGAACGCAGAAGGACAGAAATAGCCAGGGCATTGGCCTCAGATCCTAAATTTATTCTTTTGGATGAACCTTTTGCAGGAGTTGACCCAATTG
The DNA here is from genome assembly GCA_001800975.1 of Flavobacteria bacterium RIFCSPLOWO2_12_FULL_35_11. GTDB lineage: Bacteria > Bacteroidota > Bacteroidia > Flavobacteriales > Flavobacteriaceae > Lutibacter. Next base: position 42,483 of record MGWK01000014.1, read on the forward strand.
CCGTTGAAGATATTCAAAATATTGTGGCGCATTTAAAGGACAGAAATATCGGTATTTTAATTACCGACCACAATGTTCAGGAAACTCTGGCCATTACCGATAAAACCTATTTAATGTTTGAAGGCGGAATTTTAAAAGAAGGAACGCCACAAGAACTTGCCGAAGACGAAACCGTTAGACGCGTATATTTAGGAAAAGATTTTGAATTAAAAAGAAGAAAATTTTAATACGAATTTTTAAGTTGCCTATTTTCAACAGTCGATAGCAATACATAAAGCAATATCACCAATGGAATTGCAATAAATTGAAATATGGCGCTCAAAATAGCCGTAAGAATAATAAACAAATACTTTATTTTATTTTTTTTCCAACTGTAGTCCTTAAATTTTAAGGAAAATAGTGGAATTTCCGCATTCATTAAATAACAAAGAAGAACTGCCAATCCTATTAAAAACCAAACATTTTGAATAAGGCTTGATACCATTTCATTGCCACTGTAATTTAAAATTAAGGGCAATGATAAAACCACCAAAGCTGCAGCCGGCGTTGGCAAACCAATAAATGAACTTGTCTGGCGTACATCAATATTAAATTTAGCCAATCTGTATGCGGCTCCCATAGTAAATAACAAACCAATTAAAGAAATAAAAAAAGTGCTTGTAAAATAATGTTCGTTGCCCGTTTTTAAAACCGAATTAACTGCATTTTCCCAACTTTTATTCTCCACCGATTTAGAAATCAGCTGAAATAATACAATTCCGGGAACTACGCCACTTGTAACCACATCGGCCAAAGAATCCAACTGTTTTCCCAATTCCCCTTGAACTTTCAGCATTCGCGCGGCAAATCCATCGAAAAAATCAAATATTATCCCTAAAAAAACAAATCCTGCAGCTATTACCAACGCTTCTTTAACGGCAAAATATACGGCTATTGTGCCTGAAAGCAAGTTAAGTAAGGTCAATAAATTGGGAATGAATTTTTTCAGCATCATTATTTTTATTTTTCGTAAATTTAATCATTGTTTTTCACTAAACTTTAATTCAATAAAACTTTTTAATAAATTGCTAAATGCCACTTTTAAAATCTACTTACGAACCTGCGGTTTTATTCAGAAATACCCATTTTAATACCGCTTATAAAACGTTATTTTTTGTTGATTCCATCCAATACACAAGAGAGCGGGTAAAAACAAATGATGGAGATTTTATTGATTTAGACATCTCTTCTGTGGAATCAGACACCTTGGTGCTGGCATTGCACGGATTGGAAGGCAGTTCGCAATCCAAATATATTGTTTCGGTTTTAAATTATTTAAATTTACAAAATATTGACGGCGCAGCGCTTAATTTTAGAGGTTGCAGTGGTGTAGACAACAACAAGCCTTACTCCTACCACAGTGGAAAAACCGATGATGTTGATTTGGCAATCACCTATTTTTCAGCCCAAAACAAATACCGAAATATTTTTTTATTGGGTTACAGTATGGGCGGAAATGTTGCGCTAAAATATATGGGAACTAACAAAAATTTGCCGCCTGAAATTAAAGGAGCTATTGCAATATCAGTTCCTTGCGATTTAAAAGGTTCGGCGGTCGCTTTGGAAAGCCTTTCTAACATATTATATCAAAATATGTTTATGAAAACGCTCAAAGAAAAATCACTGTTGAAATTAAATAAATTTCCTGAGGCCAATCTAAATAAAGAAGCGATTGTAAACGCCAAAACATTTAAAGATTTCGACAATGTGGTAACCGCACCTTTATTCGGATTTAAAAATGCAGAAGATTATTGGGAAAAGAACAGCAGCAAGCAGTTTATTCCTGAAATATGCAAACCTACTTTACTTATTAATGCATTGGATGATAGTTTTTTATCGGAAAGTTGTTTTCCTTTTTCAGAAACACAGAATCATAAAAAAGTCTATTTTGAAACACCTAAATATGGCGGTCATGTTGGATTTAATTCCACTTTATTCGGTAAAGATTTGTTATGGAGCGAAAAGCGTATTTTCGAATTTATTAACCATAATATTTCCTAAATTTTAAACTTAACTTAGAAAGTTTTTTTACATTCGCTTCTTTATTTAATGACCATAAAAACGTGACTTTAGATTTAGTCATATTCAAATGGTTATTTCACAATCCAATGAACTTTTAATGATGGTTTTTTTATATATGATGCACAAAAAATTTCACTTCATTTTCATACTTCTTTTTAGTTGCTTTCAACTTACAGCCCAACAAAAATTAACATCAGAAGCAACTGTAAGCGTTGTTACCTGCGGTCCCGGAAGCGAATTATACAGTGCTTTTGGCCACAGTGCATTCCGGGTTTATGATCCGCTTTTGAAACTGGATAAAATATATAATTACGGCACTTTCGACTTCAATAAACCAAATTTTTATTTAAATTTTGCAAAGGGAAAACTTACCTACCAGCTTTCGACAACTCGTTATGGTTACTTTTTGCAACAGTTTAATTATGAAAACCGTTGGGTAAAAACACAGGAATTGGATTTAGATGAAGCAGATGTTCAGGCAGTTTATGATTTCTTGGAAAACAACGCAAAACCTGAAAACATGTCTTATCAATATGATTTCTTTTACGACAATTGTTCCACAAAAATTGAAGAAGTTATTAAAGCAGTTTTAAAAGAAAAAGTCACTTTTGACAATAACCATATTACCGATCATAAGTCTCACCGGGATTTAATTGCGGACTATACCGCGGAAAAATTTAAATGGGGGAAATTCGGGATAGATTTAGCTTTGGGATCTGTGATTGACAGAGAAGCAACCGCCACCGAATATAAATTTTTACCCGATTATATTTACCTCGGTTTTAACAACGCCACCATAAACGTTGACGGTAAAAACAAACCTTTGGTAAAAGCAAACAATACCATTTTAAATGAAGTAAAACAACCTGTTCCCTTTTCCGTAACGCAACCTTTCATTGTTTTTTTGGTGATAGCTTTGTTCTTTATTTATAAAACATATCAAAATTATACTACTGACAAAAGATCCAAATGGGTTGACTTTTTTCTGTATTTTATTACCGGATTGATTGGAGTTGCAGTGTTATTGCTTTGGTTCGCCACGAGCCATACCGCAACCTATAAGAACTTTAACTTTTTGTGGGCTTTTGCACCAAATTTAGTGGTCGCCTTTTTTATGTTTAAAAAAGTTTTGCCAAAGTGGCTGGCGAATTATAATAAATTATTGCTCGTTTTATTGGCTTTACAAGCAATTTTATGGATACTGAAAATTCAGGTTTTCAATATCGCCATACTACCGATTATAACAATGCTTTTTGTGCGTTACAGCTTTTTAATCTTAAGGCGAAAGTAAGTTTTACAGTAAAAAAACTATTCTTCCTTGTGTAAAAATCGTTGTTTCGCCAATAATTGTTCCTCTGTTTCAACAATATCATCATCTGGCACACAACAATCTACCGGACAAACAGCGGCACAATGTGGTTCGTTGAAAAACCCTTTACATTCCGTGCATTTATCTGCAACTATAAAGTAATAGTCATCATTAATAGGTTCTTGGGCATCATCAGCGTTAAATTCCTTGCCGTTTGCTAAAATTATTTTCCCGGTTAATTTTGTTCCGTCAGAAAATTTCCAATTTTCTGACGCTTCATATATTGCATTATTAGGGCATTCCGGTTCACAAGCACCACAATTAATACATTCATCGGTTATTTTTATTGCCATAATTTTATTTAGATTAATTTTGCCACAAATATAAAATTTTAATTTTAAGATATCATAGAATGAATTTAAAGCAACGAACAGAAGCTTTCGCAAAACTCGGTGAATTTTTTACACAATTTTCAACATCAAAAATTGAGAAGAACGAAAACGCTGAATTCAATCCTGTTCTTTTCGATGCGTTTAAAATGCAAATTAACAGAGCTTCGGAATTTAACGGTTGGTTTACCAAAGAAAATGTTTTAAATGCTTTTGAAAGTTGGAGCGAAGCCCTAACCATTGAAAATTTAGAGAAGTGGACATCAAACTATACAATTGATGAGAACGCTGAGCCTAAAAATGTGGCTATTATTATGGCTGGAAATATTCCTTTGGTTGGTTTTCACGATTTTTTATCAGTCATTCTCAGCGGAAATAACGCTTTGGTGAAACTCTCTTCAAACGACAAACATTTTTTGCCTTTAATTGCCAAATTCTTGGAATATTACCACCCATATTTTAAAAATAAAATCACTTTTACCGAGAAAAAATTAACAGGTTTTGAAGCCGTAATCGCTACCGGAAGCAACAACACAAAGCGATATTTTGAATATTATTTTGGCAAATATCCTTCTATTATTCGAAGCAGCAGAAATTCCGTTGCCATCATTACCGGCAAAGAAACCAAGCAGGAATTGGAAGCTTTAGGCGAAGATATTTTTCAATATTTCGGTTTGGGATGCAGAAGTGTTTCTAAAATTTTTGTTCCTGATAACTACAATTTCGACCTGCTTTTTAATGCTTTGTTTAAATTCAATGAAATCATTAACATTAAAAAATACGAGAACAATTACGATTACAATAAAGCCGTTTATTTAATGAGCTTGTTTAAAATTAAAGACAACGGTTTTGTTATGTTAAAAGAAGATTCCAATTATGCATCACCCATTGCAACCGTTTTTTATGAATTTTACGAAGCTTTTGAAAATTTATTACTAAAATTAGAAGAAGAAAAAGAAGCCATTCAATGCATCGTTTGTAACGAAAACGATTTAAATTTTGTGAAATTCGGACAAACACAACATCCAAAATTATGGGACTATGCCGATGGCATTGACACTTTCCGATTTTTGTTAAATTTATAACACATTTTTTTATTTTTAGTAGGTCTGCTCCGTCTTTTTTTCCGAAATTTGCGTAAAATAAATTCATATTTTAAGCCAAATGAAAAAACATAATTTTAGTGCAGGCCCATCGATTTTACCTCAAGAAGTTATTAAAAAAGCAGCAGATGCTTTATTAAATTTTAATGGTCTTGATTTATCATTAATTGAAGTTTCACACAGAAGCAAAGACTTTGTTGATGTGATGGATAACGCTTGCAACTTAGTGAAAGAATTATTAAACCTACCTGAAGGATACTCTGTCCTGTTTTTGCAAGGTGGTGCAAGTCTCGAGTTTTTAAGGGTTCCTTACAATCTTTTAAAAATTGATGGAAAAGCCGCTTATTTAGACACGGGTACTTGGAGTTCAAATGCCATAAAAGAAGCAAAAGTTTTGGGCAATGTTGAAGTAGTTGCTTCATCAAAAGACAACGGATACAAAAATGTGCCAAAAAATTATGCGATTCCTGCAGATGCAGATTATTTTCACTGTACCTCAAACAATACCATTTACGGAACACAATTAAAATCGTTTCCAAAAACCAATAGTCCTTTGATTTGCGATATGAGTTCCGATATTTTCTCACGTCAGCTAGATTTTAGCCAGTTTGATATTATTTATGCAGGCGCGCAAAAAAATATGGGTCCTGCGGGAACAACATTAATTGTTATAAAAGATGAAATTCTGGGAAAATCCGGTAGAAAAATTCCTGCAATATTAGATTATCAGGTGCATATTGCCAAAGAAAGTATGTTTAATACGCCTTCTGTATTTGCAGTTTATGTATCGATGCTTACTTTGGAATGGTTGAAAAATTTAGGCGGAATTCCTGCTATCGAAAAATTAAATGAAGCAAAAGCTGCATTGTTATACGCTGAAATTGACAGAAATCCGCTTTTCAAAGGTTATTCAGAAAAAGAAGATCGTTCACTGATGAATGCTACTTTTAACCTTACTGATGAAGCAAACAAAGAAGCTTTCGACAAACTTTGGAATGCAGCAGGAATTAGCGGACTTAAAGGCCACAGATCTGTTGGCGGTTACCGTGCAAGTATGTACAACGCTTTGCCAATAGAAAGCGTACAAGTTTTGGTTGATGCTATGAAACAACTTGAAAAACAATTATCATAATTTAAAAAAATAGTTTAAAATGAAGATATTAGCGAATGACGGATTGGACAAAAGCGGAATTGTAGCTCTTGAAAAAGCTGGTTTTGAAGTGGATTTAACCACTGTTGCCCAAGAACAACTTTTGGATTATCTGAATAAAAATAAAGTTTCTGTACTTCTTGTCAGAAGTGCCACAAAAGTTAGAAAAGATATTATTGACAACTGCCCTACCCTTAAAATTATTGGTCGTGGCGGTGTTGGAATGGACAATATAGATGTTGATTATGCACGTGAAAAAGGAATAACTGTCATAAATACACCTGCAGCATCTTCACATTCGGTTGCTGAACTTGTTTTTGCACATTTATTTGGATTGGTTCGTTTTTTACACGAATCGAATCGAAATATGCCATTGGTTGGGGATTCAAAATTTAACGATTTAAAAAAATCATATGCCAAAGGAATTGAATTAAAAGGAAAAACACTTGGTGTGCTTGGTTTTGGCCGAATTGGACAAGCTACTGCAAAAGTTGCTTTGGGATTGGGAATGAAAGTGATTGCTTTTGATCCATTTTTAGAAGCTGCAACCTTGGAATTAGAATTTTTCGACCACCAAACGTTATTTTTCAATATAAAAACCATCAGCAAAGAAGAAGTTTTAAAACAGGCCGATTTTATTTCAATCCACGTTCCTGCCCAAAAAGAATATGTGATTTCAACAAAGGAATTTGATATG
>MGWK01000015.1 GCA_001800975.1 Flavobacteria bacterium RIFCSPLOWO2_12_FULL_35_11
TGATTCCCAAATAAAACGGGATAGCCAGCATATTCACCGAAGACATCGCCATTCCTTTAAAAAAATAATTTCCTTTGCTGATTTTACGCTTTGCTTCCATTTTTTTCCGGGTAAGCAGAAAGAAAAAAATTGACAAGATGAAAAACACAAAAACGCCGGCCATTTTTAAAGCCGCAATAACTTTCGGATTTTCAATGAGAAAATCAGCAAAAAACAATGCGATTCCTGCCTGAAAAAAAACAATGACCGCCGCACCCAAAGCGAATTTTACGCTTTCAATTTTGCCCACATTCAATCTGATTTTAAGCACGGTCATATTCAGCATTCCCGGCGAAATCAATCCGAAATAAGCCATAATTAGACCATAAAAAACGTGAAGAAAATAGTTCATTGTATTGAAAAGGTTAAAAGTTAAAGGTTATATGTTATTCGTTTTTAGATATCTTTCTAATTTCAAATCAAACTCACTTTCCTTCGGAAAGGGCTGGGGATAAGATTAAAGGTTAAAATTAAAAAATTCTTGTTACCCTGATACTAAATTCGCGAATCATTTTTTGCAACATAATTGGAAATAAAACTATTGATGTCTTTTGAAATATGCAATTTATTAATAAGCAAAAAATACAGCACGGAAATAATTACGCCTTTAAGTCCGATATTAATAATGGGATGAAAACTAAAATTCCAAAAATAAAAAGCAACGAAAATTACCGAAATAATGACTGCCAATTTTATGGTATTGCCGTCAAAAGGCTGAATTTTAAATTTTGATTTTAGATAAATAATTTTGGCAATGCTGTACACAACCACCACAATAAGGGTCGCTATTGCCGCTCCGTTGATGCCAATTAAATCAATTAACCACTTGTTTAAAAGGATTACGCTGATAGCCATGGCCAACGACAAGTAAAAAAATATTTTATAGTATTTTGAATTTAACAAAATCGCATTCCCGGTTCCCAACGCCAATTCCATTAGTTTTGAAAGCGAGATAATCATAACAACCCAAATTCCTTTGGTGAATTCCGGTTTGTTAATTAAGGCATACAAATCGGCTATATTTAAATTGATCAATAAAAAAAACAGGCCGCCAATAACCAATAAATTTATGGAGGTTTGTTTGTATAATTTTTCAACTTCACCCAACCTGTTTTCATTCATATCCTTTGCGGTGATTGGGCTTGTAATTTGTTGCATGGCACGCGTGGGAATCCCAATGACACTTGCGATATAAATTCCCACTGAATAATAAGCAACTTGCGCTATTTTCTCCATTTGGGGAATCATAAACTTGTCAATTTCAAGCAACACTCCGGCGGCAGATCCTGCGACAATGATATACATGGAAAAGGAAATTATCTCTTTTAAATTTGTGGGAGGTGCAATCTTAAACGTAGGTTTATACACCTGAAATGCATAGATCATCATAATAAAAGTGCTTATTCCGTAAACAATTACAACCCCGTAAATAAATTGTTCATTAGTAAGCCATTTAAAAAATACGGCAAACAGCAAAAAAGTGGTACAAATGCGAGGAAAAATTTCTTTGATAAAATTTCCGAAAACAGAATTTAGCTGCACTTTTGTCCACGAATAAAAAACCTCAAAATATCCCATAAAAATAGCCAGCAAAAAGATGAGATAGGTGTATTTTTTTATGATGGGGTTTTCCATAGAAATCCAATCCGCAATGCTTTCATAAATAAGTGTTCCTATAAAAGCCAAAGGAATTATAACGAATAAAGGCAATATGAGTGTTGTGGTCAAAAAACCATCTTGCTCAATTTTGGTTTGATAGGAAGAATAAAACTTAACAATGGTATGTTGCATCCCAAAAACGAGCAATGGCAAAATAATATTTGCGGCCGAGAGCAAAAAGGTAATCAATCCAAAATAATCCTCATGTAAAAAATGTGTGTATAAAAACAACACATTGATGCCGCCAACCCCAAAACCCAAAAATATAATGAGCGTGTTAAAAAAAGATTGCTTTAAAATAATTCCCATTACAACAACTTAAATATTTCATTATAAATCTTCTCCCCTACATTTTCGCCGAATAAATCCAATTCAAAATTAGCGGTTGATTTTTGATAGTTTTTAAAAGCCTGAAACATTTTCTTACTGTCGCTGCCCACAATTTCTGCAAATCCATTGGCGACCAATTCCACCCATTCGGTTTCTTCCCTGGCAATAATACAGTGTTTTTTATTGAAAAAAGCTTCTTTTTGAAGTCCGCCGCTGTCCGTAACCACCAAATTACATTTTTTCAGCAATTCCAACATATCAAAATACCCAACAGGATCAATTATTTTAAGATTATACGTCAAATTATGCTGTTTTAGAATTGCTTTTGTTCGCGGATGCAAAGGCAGCACCACTTGCTTTTCCTTACTTATTGATTCCAAACCTTCGAAAATTTCTTTTAGATTCACCAGATTGTCCGTATTTTCTTGTCGGTGGATGGTTGCCAACACAAATTCATTCGGAATTAAGTTTAAATCTGTAATTATGGACGATTTTTCTTCAGAAATTTTTCCATAAAATTCAACGGCATCTTTCATAATATCACCGCATTTCACAACTTTTGCCGGCAGATTTTCAAACCCTTCTTTTTGCAAATTTTCTATGGCCGTATCTGTCGGACAAAGTAACAAATCGGAAATTCTGTCGGTTAAAATTCTATTGATTTCTTCGGGCATTTTCATGTTAAATGAGCGCAAACCGGCTTCAACGTGAACAACCTTAATATTCATTTTTTTTGCAGCCAAAGCACCTGCCAAAGTAGAATTTGTATCTCCGTACACCAACACCAAATCTGGTTTTTCTTTCATTAAAACCGCTTCAATTTCAACGAGCATTTGTCCGGTCATGGCGCCATGGCTCATTCCATTTATTGCCAAATTGTATTTTGGTTTTGGAATTTCCATTTCTTCAAAAAATATGTCGCTCATATTGGCATCATAATGCTGACCGGTGTGTATAATAAACTCTTCAATAACATTGTATTTGGCAATTATTCGGCTTAATACCGCTGCTTTTACAAATTGTGGTCGCGCGCCTAATATGGTTACAATTTTCTTCATTCAGTAATCTTGTATATGAGTTCCGAAACTTTTTTCGTCAATTCCTTCCTGTGAAATTGTGCAATATTTTTTGATTCCACAGTCAAATTCCCCAACTTAAATTTGGCATAAAATTCTAATATAGCCTTTTTTAGCGCAACTTTATCACCAAAATCAATGACAACGCCAGAATTTGTTTCATTCATGATTTCCGAAACATCTCCGTTTAAAGGCGCTATTGCCAGAATTGGGCGTTTCGCCATTAAGTATTCAAATATTTTTCCGGTAATAATGCCTTTTGCACTGGGCACATTATTTACAATAAGCAGTAATACCTGTGATTTTTTCTGAAATTCCACCACCTTATTATGTGTCACATAATCAATGACTTTAACATTCTTTGATAACCGGTGCTTTGAAATATCCTCAAATACAGAAGCATCCGCCTTTCCAATTAACTTCAAATCAAAATCCTTTGAAAATTCCTCTTTTTCTGAAATAATTTCCGCCAAAACTTCCCACAACATTTTCGGATTTCTGTCGGCATTTATCAACCCGATATGCGTTACCGTAAATTTTGGATCCAATTCAACATTTACATCTGTTAGCGCTTCATCAAAACCATTTGTTACCGTAACAACATTGCTGTTATATGGGCTGAAATTCACACTCATGGTTTTACCGACAACCAAAACCGCATCAGCATTTTTCAACACCTCTTTTTCTAAAGAATGGTGTTTTTCAATGGCCTTTTTAGTTAAAGGCAATTGCTGAAAATAATCAATTTCTGTCCACGGATCCCTGAAATCTGCAATCCATTTTATATTCAGTTCCTTCTTTAAATTTAAACCAATTAAGTGCATACTGTGCGGCGGACCAGTGGTAATGACAACATCGATTTTGTTTGTTTTCAAATACTTTTTTAAATAACTGGTTGATGGTTTTACCCAAAATTTTCGGGCATCGGGAATAAAATAATTTCCCCTTATATATTGCAATATTTTTCCAAAAAATGAAGGATTCGGATTTAAAAAACCGGCACTTTCCGTTTTCTTTTTTCCGAAGAAAGCGAACAAATTATTCGGTTCCCAAATGGGTTGGGTTAAAATTTCTACGCCTTCTGGAATACCATGAACCAACGATTCATCTAAAATTGGATAATTGGGATTTTCAACGGTATAAACGATGGGCTCAATGCCAAAATCCCTAAAATATTTCACAAACTTAAGCCAACGCTGTACACCCGACCCTCCTGCCGGGGGCCAATAATAGGTTATGATAAGCGCTTTCTTCATTATTTACTTAGATTTTCGTACAAAGCTATTAATTTTTCTGAGGTTTTTTCCCAACAAAATTCTTCCTCAACAAATTGCTTTCCGTTTCTTCCAAAACGATCTCTCAACGCTGGATCACCATATAATTGCAACACTTTATCTGCAAAATCTTGGGCGTTTTTCTCTAAATGCACCAATCCTGAGTTTGTTTTTTCAATCAAATTTTTCTGTGCAATGGCATCACTCACCAAAACAGGTTTTCCAAAACTCATATATTGAAAAAGTTTATTTGCATAAGCAACATCATGCTGAATATTTCTGTGCAACGGTGAAATGCAGACAGCACTTGCAACAATATAAGAAGGAAACAATGTTACATCTTGCCAACCTTTAAAATCAACATGATTTTCCAATTTTAAATCAATTACCTGCTGCTTCAAAATTGGATCTGTAGAGCTGACTCCAACAATTACCAACTTAACATTTAGGATTTTTTCCTTTAAAATGAGCAATGATTCAATAGCGGTTTGAAGTCCCCTTCGCAATCCTGTATCTCCTAAATATAAAATTACAAAGTCATTCTTATAGGTATCAACAATCAAATTATCAATTATTGCGTCTTTATAAAATGACTGATGCACCGTGTTTGGCACCAACACAATTTTATCGCGTGAGATTTGCGTACGCCCAACAACCTCTTCTATAAATTCTTGTGAAACCGTGATAATTTTAGTTGCTTTACCAATAAATTCTTCTTCCTTCTGTTTCCACTTTTTTGGCGAAATCATCTGTTTTCCTGGAAATTTTTGAAGATGCGCATAAAGTTTCATGATTTCGGGCATATTGTCATGCAAATCTAAAACCGTTGGCAATTTCAATGATTTATTGGCTTTAAAAACAGCATCGGCAATTCGCATGTCATGAATATGAATGGCTTCAATATTGTTCTTTTTTAAAAAATGGGTAATTTTATTTGCCATCATTACCGTATAAAAAGGAAAAGTATAGGTCAATGCCGATAATTTGTATTCCAATTTATTAGATTGATATCGCTTTACTTGAATACCTTTAATTAAAACATCACCATCATTTTTATTATATTTCAAACAAAATAAAAAAACTTCATGCCCTTCGTTAATAAGAGAAATTGCTTCATTTTCAACCCTTGGATCGGGCGGAAACGTTTTGTCCAAAATCATTCCGATCCGCATATCAACTATTTTTTAAGCATAAAATTAAACTGATTTGATTTAAAATTTTTTAAATCTAAAATTGACATCGGCACAATCAAAACAAGTTGTACAGAATATGGTATATTATAATATTGCATAAAATGTAAAGGGCAGTGCATCAAATAAGTAACTAAAAGTTGAATTCTTTGGCAAGTTATTGATTTAATTATACATAATCAATAAAATTATTTTTTGAAATTGAAAGTTTAACACAAAAAAAGGTGCTTAATAGCACCTTTTCCTTTTTCATAGTAAATTTACCCTTTTCAAATAATTTTCCTGCAATTGAGTTGACTGATGCGAATGTACATTGATTATCTATTAATTAAAACACTTCATTTACAAGCGTGCATATTTTAATCATGAGAGTGCTTTTTAAATTTATAAGCGTTATATTTGATGTTTAATACTGACCTTTTAATGCGTAAAATTGCTCACGTTTTTATTGTATTCTTACTATTACAGACAAATTTACTTGCCCAAATTCCTGGATTAACGCAGTTTACAACAAATAATGGCTTACCAAGTAATACTATTTATGACATTGTCCAGGATGAGAATGGTTTCATTTGGATTGCAACCGATTATGGCATCAGTAAATTTGACGGACTTACTTTTAAAAATTTCACTGTTACCGACGGACTTCCGGGAAATGAAATTTTATCGTTTTTCAAAGATTCCAAAAATAGAATTTGGATGACGGCATTTAATGGAAATGTTGGATTTATTCAAAATAATCATTTTTACAATAAGGACAACATTGCTTTTTTAGATAAATTACAATTTCCGAAATTTATTGATGATATTTTTGAGGATTCAAAAGGAAAATTATGGTTTTGTCAAAATTCAAATACCATTAAAGTTCTTAATACAGACTTACGAATTGAAAATTATTCAACTATTATTGACATTAAATTAACTTATACTTCTTTTATTATTGAAGATATTAATCAAAAAGTGCATTTTTTGACATACTTAAAAAAGGAAAATAATATTAATGTCATTACAAAACTATTATCAGGAAATTCAAATTCAACAGAATGGAAAGAATTTAATTCAAGCCAATTTCCCTATTCATCTATTGAAAAAATAAATAATAATTTTGGCATGCTCTTAAGGGAAAAAGATGAGGTTATTAAAAAAATTTCAAAACATTTAATTAGTGAACAAAATAATTTTTTAGCAAGAACCTATAAAATCGGAAAAGATTATTGGGTTACAAATTTAAATAAAGGGGTGTATATTTTCAGTGTAACGGATAATTATCACGACCCTAAAATAATTTTAAAAAATATACAATCAACGCGTGCTTACATTGATTCAGATAACAACATCTGGGTTGGCAGCCAATCCAATGGCATATTTCTTTTTCCTAATCTTAAAGTCCATGGAATTCAATTTGAGGACCCAATTAAAAACGATTTACACTCAGTAAGCTTATTTCAAAACAAATTGGTTTTAGGGAATCAACAAAGCGAGGTTATCATTTTAAACCAAGAAACCTTGGAAACAATTACCACCATAAAATTAGATGAAAACCCAAAAAGAATAAAACAACTAATACCTCATTTCAATCTGCTTTTTATTTTGGGTATTAATAGTATTGATCAATTAAATTCAAATTTAAAGCTTGAAAGCGTAAAAAATATGTACGATGCGGATTTTTTAAAAACCAATTTAAAAAACTTCAAATCCCTTTCAATTGTTGATGATAAAATTTATACCGCCAATGCCAATGGGGTTGCAAAAATCAATAGCACCTCTTTATTAACTGAAAAATTATGGGATAAGAGAAGTACTGCCGTTTGTTACGCAGGAAATGACAGTCTTTGGATTGGCACCACCAAAGGTTTATACCTTCAAGCCGCAGGCGTAACCAAAAAATATGATATAGGAAATCTATTCAATGCAAACACTATTTACGCTTTGGAAAATACCTCCAAAGGATTAATGATAGGGTCGAACGCCTATGGTTTAGGAATTTTAAAAAACGGAAAATTTAAAATAATTTCTAAAGAAGACGGATTGTTGAGCAATTATATAAAATCTATTTTTATAGATGCAAAAAACAATATTTGGCTTTCCACAAATTTGGGATTAAACCGGTTAGAGCTAGACGGCAACAATAATTTGGTTCGTCTTAAAACTTACACCATTTCGGACGGGTTGTACAGCAACGATGTCAGGGCTTGTTATGTGCATAAAAATAAAGTGTATGTGGCAACTTCAAATGGGTTGAATATTATTGATATTTCAAATGAAAAAAAGTCAATTTCTTTACCGAGAATTCATATTAACGAGGTGCTGCTGAACAATAATATCATCGAAAAAACGAATAACCAAACATTTGATTTCCAATCC
>MGWK01000016.1 GCA_001800975.1 Flavobacteria bacterium RIFCSPLOWO2_12_FULL_35_11
ATTCTTGCAGAGGCAACTCTGGTTTGCGGATTGATCATCGGATCTAAAAAAGAAATGGTTCCTTCAAATGTTTCTCCCGGCAAAGACTGGACGGTATAACTCACCTTATCGCCAACTTTTACCCACGGAATGTCACTTTCGTAAACATCAAAAAGAATCCAGACTGATGATAAGTCGGCAATTTCATAAAGTGGCATTCCGCGTTCCACATAATCGCCCAATTCCACTTTTTTTGCCGTAACAATTCCTGAAACATCGGCCGTAATAGGAAATTGCTGAATCGGCTTTCCTGAACTGATGATGCTGTTGATCGATTTGTCGCCAATTTTCCAGTTTCTGAGTTTTTGCTTTGCGGCATCAAATAATTCCGGTTGTGAATTCCGAATGCTGTAGGCTTGTAACAATTCTTCCTGGGCAGTTACCAATTCTGGAGAATATACCATTCCCAATCGCTGGCCACGGTTCACTTTTTCACCCGTAAAATTAATGCTCAATTGTTCTATCCTTCCCGGAATATGCGTTGATTGTGCGTATAATTTACGCTCGTCAATTTGCACTTTTCCGTTCAGGCGCAATTCCTTGCTGGCTTCTTTTGAACCTACAACCATCGTTTGAATATTCGCCAGTTTCATTGCATTTTCAGTCATTTGAAGGGCATTCGGGTCGGCTTCTGAATGGTTGTTTTCCAACGGAATTAAATCCATTCCGCAGATGGGGCATTTTCCCGGTTCATTCAAGCGAATTTGTGGGTGCATGGAGCAGGTCCAGATGGTTGCTGTGGTTTGTTCCGTGGCCGATTTTGGCGCGTCATTTCCGCCAAAAAAGATCCATCCCAACAAAAGTCCCGCAAGCAGGATGCCTGTCATTTTTAGTATATTTTTAGTTTTTGTTGTCATCTTTTTCCTCTTTAGAAAGTAAATAATCTATTTGTGATTGTGCCGTAAATTCATTTTTATTTGCGGTTACTGTTGCCGTTTCAAGCATCAGCAAATCTTGGTTCATGCTTAAAATTTCTTCAAAATCTGTTCCGGAATTGCTGTAGGCAGCCAACAGTAATTTGATGGCCTGGTTGGTGCTTTCGAGCTGATTTTTATACAAATCCTTCAGTCTTTTGGCTTTTAATAAATTGTAATTGGCCATACTGTAACTTGCCTGTAAATTATTTTCGACAGCCTGTTTTTCATAAGTTGTGGCTTGCACCATCAACTCAGCTTCTTTTTGCGCCGCTTTGTATTTTTTTCTGAAAATTGGCAATGTTAAAGTAACCATGGGCATAATCGCGTCTTGTCCATTCATTTCAAGATCGGGAATGTCTCTTTTTGAAATAATTGAATAATCTACACCAAGTCCAATCATTGGATAGCCTTCTTTTTTTGCGATGATTTGCTGGGCTTCATATGAAGCTTTTTGTTTTTCCAATCGCAACAATTTAGGATTTGTGGCAAACAAACTGTCGCGCTGTATTGAAATTTCAATGTCATCAGCCGGCAAAAAATCGGGAATATTGATGATTTCATTGATATCCCTGTTCAGCATACTATTAAATCCAATTTGAAGCGGCTGGTTTTGGTCTTTCAACAATTGAATATTGGTGCTGCTTTCGCTTCTTTTGATATCAATTCGCACCACATCAACCATAGCGCCTTTTCCACTTTTGAATTTGCTCAGGGAAAGTTCCCGGTACGTGTCTAAAATTTGCAGGTTTTTTTCTTCGAGCTGAATCATTTGATTCAATTCATAGATTTCGGCATACATTTTTTTTACGTTGAGAAAAACCTCGTTTTTGGTGTCCACATATTTTTGAAATGAAGCCTCAGCCATTAAATTGGCGGCATTTTCTTTAGCGGCCAAGGTGCCAAACCAAGGAAACATTTGCATAAAGCTAAAACGCGCTTCCTGACTTCCAATTCTGGTTTCAATCATCCGTCCAAAAGCACTCATCGTCAAACTTGGATCTGGCAACGAACTCACTTGTGGTGATTTTTGCAACGCGGCTTCAAACTCGGCATAAGCAGCTTTTACTTCAGGATTGTTTTGGGCGGCAATTACCAAATAATCTTGCAAAGTTTGGCTTTGCCCATTTATTGAATTAAATATTAATACAAATATTAAAAAGCTGATATTTAATATTTTATGTTTATATATTACTTTCATTGCTTGTTTTTTTAATTAAAGATTCTCTCCAGGATGCCTGTAAAATAGGCACCACAAAAATGGTCATGATTTGAATAATCATCCCTCCAAATGCCGGAATTGCCATAGGAACCATAATATCCGAACCTTTTCCGGTTGAGGTGAGCACCGGGATTAATGCAATAATAGTTACTGCAGTGGTCATCAAAGCAGGACGAACTCGCTTTTTCCCGGCATCAACAACCGCAAGTCTGATTTCGGCAACTGTTTTTGGGTTTCTTTCTTCAAAAACCTGATGAATATAAGTTCCCATTAACACGCCATCATCGGTTGCAATTCCAAACAAGGCAATAAATCCAACCCAAACGGCAACACTTAAATTAATGGTGTGCATTTGGAATAGGTCGCGCATATTTATTCCTGAAACGTTAAAATTCATAAACCAGTCTTGCCCCCAAAGCCAAATCATGATAAATCCACCGGCAAAGGCCACAAAAACACCCGAAAAGTGAATTGCTGAAGCGGTGATTGTTTTAAATTGAAAGTACAATAACATGAAAATGATCAATAAGCAAATCGGAATTACGATGGAAAGTCGTTTTACGGCCCGCACCTGATTTTCAAAACTTCCTGAAAATTTATAACTCACGCCTGCCGGAACAACCAATGCGCCGCTATTAATTTTTGAATCGATAATTTCCTGCGCATCTTCAACAACATCAACTTCTGCGTTCCCTTCTTTTTTGTCGAATAACACATAACCCACCAAAAAAGTATCTTCACTTTTTATCATTTGCGGACCTTGCAGATATTCAATAGTTACCAATTCACCTAACGGAACCTGCGCCATAGTTGGTGTCGGAATTAAAATTTTCTTCAATTTTTCAGGATCATCACGCAATTCTCGAGGATACCTGACCCGAACGGAAAATCGTTCGCGCCCTTCAATGGTTGTGGTTATCGGCATACCGCCAATGGCGGTTTCAATGGCTTGCTGGGTTTGTTCGATACTTAACCCGAAACGCGCAATTTTATTTCTGTCGATTTTGATATTCAGATAGGGTTTTCCCACAATTCTATCCGCAAAAACGGCATCCGCTTTTACAGATGGAACTTCTTTTAAAATGTTTTCAAGCTGTACGCCAAATTCCTGAATCGTATTTAAATCGGGGCCATAAACTTTTATGCCCATGGGCGCACGCATTCCTGTTTGAAGCATTACCAATCGGGTTTCAATGGGCTGCAATTTTGGCGCTGAGGTGATTCCGGGCAAGGCGGTGACTTTGATAATTTCATTCCAGATATCATTGGGAGATTTGATTTTCGATCTCCAATTTCTGAAATTTTCACCGTCTTCATCTTGAATTAAATCTATTTTAGTAACGCCTTTAAGTATGGCATCTTCATTGGAAAGTGAGTCTCCCGATTTTAGGATAAAACGATCATTATTGTCCGTTTTAAAGGTTTCTCTTTGTCCTTTTTCATTTAAAATGAATTCCGATTTATAGGCAATTACATTTTCATACATGGAGATCGGCGCAGGATCCAAAGCAGTTTCTGCTCTTCCAAGTTTGCCGACTGCAACTTCCACTTCCGGAATATTAACAACCGCCATATCTAACAGTTGCAGAGTTTTGGTAGTTTCTTCAATTCCAGCATGAGGCATAGAAGTTGGCATCAATAAAAAACTTCCTTCATTTAAGGAGGGCATAAACTCTTTTCCAATTCCAGGGAATTTATGGCTCATGTAGGAATAAACAGCAGTCGATTTAAGGTTAAAACCTATTTTTTCATAGCCTTTTGCCGCCCAGCCAAATACGCCATTAAATCCGATCCAAATAAACAAACCAAAGAGGATGGTAAATAGCGGCAACATTAAAAATTTCACTTTATTATTTAAACACCAAACAAGTATTTCTTCGTAATAACTAATTACCGCGATAATCAATGATAAAACCGCGGCAATAATAAAAGTGACCATTAAATAATTTGAAAACAGACTGTTTTGATGCCCAAGCGGCGCCCAAGATTTTGTAAGAATTAAAGTGGTGAACAAAAGGGCGATGCCAACTGTAATTAAATTTGAATGTTTTCCCAAGTATTTTGGATAAATTGTCGCTAATACATTTTTAAGTCCGATTAATGTCAGCACCAAAGGAATCAAGCTTGAAAATACAATTGCCAATACAATTCCGGAGACAATTAAGGTTCCGTTCCAAAACATGCTGATTTTTTGTTTTGAATTTTTAAAACCAAAAATTAAATAGATGAGTGTTGGCAAAAAGACAACACCAATAATAAATGAGGCTCCTAATGCAAAAGTTTTGGTGAAGGCAAGCGGCCTGAATAATTTTCCTTCTGCATTTTCCATAAAAAACACAGGCAAGAAACTTACTATAGTTGTGGCAATTCCTACGGTTATTGCAGGCGCGATTTCAACAGTTGCTTCATAAATTACATGGATAAGCTGTTTCCCTTTTTTGCCGACGTTTTCCGGCATTTCAAAAAACCGAAGGTTGTTTTCAATTAAAATAATGCCAACATCAACCATGACGCCAACGGCAATGGCAATTCCGGAGAGGGCCACCACATTGGCATCAACACCGGCATAACGCATAATAATGAAAGTCATTATAACCGCTAAAGGCAGCAAACTTGCAATAATTATGGACGCCCTTAAATTTAATAACAGAATGATAATTACAATGATACTGATAATAATTTCTTCGGTTAAGGCGCTTTCTAAGGTTCCGATGGTTTCTTGAATTAATGCGGTTCTGTCATAAAATGGTACTATGGTTAACTGGCTTACCGTGCCGTCCGCTAAGGTTTTTTTAGGCAATCCGGTTGAAATTTCTTTGATTTTATTTTTTACATTATTGATGACCTCCAACGGATTTGAACCATAACGTGCTATAACAACACCGCCAACAACTTCAGCGCCTTCTTTATCTAAAATTCCTCTTCTTGGCGCTGAGCCTAAACTAACTACAGCAAGGTCTTTAACGAGTACTGGCGTGTTATTTTTAACAGTTACTACTGCTTTTTCTATGTCGTCAATCGATTTGATATAGCCCAAACCACGAACCATATACTCGGCTTTGTTAATTTCAATGGTGTTGGCGCCAATATCTTTATTGGTGTTTTTTACGGCCATCATCACCATATCAAAGCCAATGTTGTAAGCTTTTAAGGCATCAGGATTTACATCTATCTGGTATTCTTGAACGTGGCCGCCAATTGAGGCCACTTCAGAAACGCCGTTGGCGGCATTCAGGCTATATTTTACATAAAAATCCTGAATTTTTCGCAGTTCAGGCAAATCCCATCCACCGGTTACATTGCCTTCAGGATCTCTTCCTTCTAAAGTGTACCAAAAAACCTGTCCTAAAGAAGTGGCATCCGGGCCAAGCATTGGTTTTGCGTCTTGAGGAAGCAATCCGCTTGGAAGTGAATTCAGTTTTTCTAAAATGCGGCTTCTGCTCCAATAAAACTCAACATCTTCATCAAAAATGATAAAAATGCTAGAAAATCCAAACATGGAGGTGCTTCTTATGGTCTTTACGCCCGGAATTCCTAGCAAGGAAGAGGTTAATGGATAGGTAATTTGATCTTCAATATCTTGAGGAGATCTTCCGTCCCAGTCGGTGAAAACAATTTGTTGGTTTTCGCCGATATCAGGAATTGCATCAACAGGGACTGCATCTTTTGGAATAAAACCAGTCTTCCAGTCAAATGGCGCTGTTGACAATCCCCAGCCTATAAAGACGAATAATAAGAGGATGGTTACAATCCTGTTTTCCAGGAAATAATGTATAAATTTTTTAAGCATAATGAGTTGATATTATGATATTTAACTTTAGATGAGACCGTTTTATTGAGTGATAAACAGCAACAAATGACTGAAAAGAAGCTATTAAATTGTAAACAACTTTAATAAAACTTAATCAGTAATTAAATAAAATGTATCAAATACGAAATACTTGATAAAGAACGGTTATTTCTTTATCGACCAGAGGTGGCGTGTAATGTTTAGAAGGAATGATGTTTACTGCCAACCCTTCAAATAAATTGACATAAGAGTAGGCAAAAGAAGCAACAAATACCTGTTGTTCAAAATTTAAGGTGGAAAAGTTGGTGTTTAATTCGTTTTGCCCTGTGAATTGCTTTACTTCATCTTTACAGCAATCGCTTTTTTTAAGTTCACAATCATTGGAGGAAGAAGGTTTTTGTAACTCCATTCCACATGATTCAGCTTTAGAAAATAATCCAATATCAACCAATTTATGACCACAATAGTGCTCACTAACAGTAAATGACATGGTAGATAACAACACTACAAATGCCATAACAATTGCCGATATTTTCCGTAATAATTGCTTCATAATGAGTTACAAAGATACAAATATTTTAAAGTGCTCAATTAATATTTTGTTAAAACAACAAAAAATGCGCGTTTTGGAAGAACAAATGATGTCAATATGAACTACATTTTTTAGCCAATCTTACAATAAAATGTTGATCAATACATTTATTAGCTATAATTATGATATATTTGAGATTATTTTTTTATCAATGAAAGCACTGAAAATAGTTGTTTTAATTTTATGTTTCAGCATTCCAAGTCTTGTAAAATCGCAGGAAACCTTACCAATTTATTCTGATTATTTATCAGATAATGTATATTTGGTGCATCCAGCTGCAGCGGGAGTTGGAAATTGCGGAAAATTAAGGCTGACCGCCAGAAGCCAATGGGCAGGAATTGAAGATGCACCATCGTTGCAAACGTTGAGTGCACATACAAGAATTGGTGAAAGTATGGGCGTTGGCATCATTCTTTTTAATGATAAAAATGGTTATCATTCCCAACAAGGTGTTCAGGGAACGTATGCCTATCATTTGAACTTCGGAAGAATGGAAGAAGTAAATCAATTGTCGTTCGGACTTTCTTTAATGGCAGTCAATAATAGTGTGGATGAAAGCTCTTTTGTGATTCCTGATCCAGTAATTTCTCAAATTATTCAAAGCGAGAGTTATTTCAATGCCGATTTTGGGGCAGCTTATCATAAAGGTGGATTTTTCTCTTATTTCACTGCAAAAAATATTATGCTCACCGCCAGAAATTTGTATAATGATCGCTATGAATCACTAAATTTAAGAAGGTATCTGGTAACATTGGGCTATTATTATGGGCAAGGGAAAAGTTTGCAACTTGAGCCTTCCATAATGGCACAGACGATTGAAAGAACAGGGGAGAAATTTGTGGATTTTAACTTAAAAGTTTATAAAGATGTTGCAGATGCACAACTTTGGGCAGCTTTTTCATACAGAAAAGGTTTTGACAATGCAGATACAGAAGAACTCAATTATTTAACGCCAATAGTTGGTGTTAATTACAAAAATATGATGGTTTCTTATACCTATACCAAACAATCCGGTGAAATTTTATTTGATGATGCCGGGTACCATCAAATTTCTTTGGGGCTCAATTTTGGTTGCAGAGCGCCAAAAAGAGGTGGTTGTCCTAACATCAACGCCGCTTTTTAATTTGCGATTTTTATACCATTAAAATAGTATAACCCGTTGGGTGCAATTATTTAGATTAAAGAAAGTGTTATAAATATTGGTCAAGATACTGAAATTCAGTATCTTGAAGTCGCTAAACAA
>MGWK01000017.1 GCA_001800975.1 Flavobacteria bacterium RIFCSPLOWO2_12_FULL_35_11
TTTAATTACACCCAACGGGTTTAACTTTTAACTTTTAATCTGTAAGTTTGTATTTCAACTTAGTAAACACAAAATGAAAAAAAATATTGCCATAATTATGGGCGGATACTCTTCGGAAGTTGAAATCTCCTTAAAAAGCGGCCAGGTTGTCTATCAAAATATTTCAAAGGAAAAATACAACACCTTCAAAGTTCACATTCTTAAAGATAAATGGGTGCTTGTTGATGATTTTGAAAATGAATCTCCCATAAACAAACACGATTTTTCGGCAGAAATTAAGGGTGAAAAAATTAATTTCGATTGCGTTTTTAATGCCATTCACGGACATCCGGGCGAAGACGGAGCCATTTTGGCCTACTTTGAATTGATCGGACTTAAACACACTTCGGCACCTTTTTACCAAATGGCATTAACTTTTAACAAACGCGATTGTTTAAGTGTGGTGAAGCAATATGGCATCAAAACTGCAAAATCTTACTTTTTAAATAAAGGTGACAACATTAATGTGGATGAAATAATTGCCAGAGTTGGTTTACCTTGTTTCGTAAAACCAAACAATGCCGGTTCAAGTTTTGGAATTTCAAAGGCAAAAACCGCTTCGGAAATGATTCCTTCCATTGAAAAAGCATACAAAGAAGATTCACAGATTTTAATAGAAGAATTTTTAGACGGACCTGAAATAACCATTGGCGTTTTTGAATACAAAGGAAAAATTAAAGTGTTGCCAATGACAGAAATCGTCTCTGAAAACGAATTTTTTGATTACGAAGCAAAATATTTGGGGAAATCACAAGAAATAACGCCTGCCAGAATTTCCAATGAAATTCACAAAAAATTGGAAAAATTAGCGGCTCATGTGTATCAAATTTTAAATATGAGCGGTTTTTCGCGCTCTGAATATATTTTGGTGAATGACGAACCTTATTTTTTGGAAATGAATACCGTGCCCGGATTGACAACCGCAAGTTTAATTCCGCAACAGGCAGCCGCCGCAGGCATTAGTTTAGAGGAACTTTTTCATAACGCCATAGAAATGGCTTTAAACCACCATTCATGAAACGAGCATTACAAATTTTGACACATAAAGGAATGATTAATGGCGAACCTACCTGCCGGCAGGCAGGCAGCAATCTGTTACCGCTAAAAATTAAAATTTAAACAGATGAAAAAAGCAGTTTTTCCGGGATCATTTGATCCAATTACTTTAGGTCACGTTGATATTATTAACCGAGCATTGCCTTTATTCGCTGAAATCATTATTGCCGTTGGCGTAAATACAGAAAAGACCTACTTATTTTCTCTTGAGGAACGTGTCAGTTTTATCAAAAAACATTATGCCAATGAGCCTAAAATAAAGGTGGAAACATATTCTGGCTTAACCATCGATTTCTGCAAAAAATTAAATATCCATTTTATTTTAAGAGGATTGAGAAATCCGGCAGATTTTGAATTTGAAAAAGCGATTGCCCAAACCAACAGAAAATTATCAACTGTCGAAACAGTGTTTTTATTGACATCGGCCGACACTTCCTTTATAAGCTCAAGCATTGTGCGCGATGTTTTGCGTAACGGCGGCGATATTTCTGGTTTTGTACCGGAAAGTGTCCCAAAAAAATTATAATGATGTACTTTAAAAACCGCCTATTTTTAGCATTAATCACCTTATTTTCGGGTGCAATTTCAGCCCAAAAAACAGTGAAAGATTTCACGACCACATTTGAAAAATCAAAAGGCACTGAAACTTCCACTTACCAAGAAACCATTACATTTTACAAAGAATTGGCCGCTGCTTATCCGGAAATTTCTATTTTGGAAATGGGCGAAACAGACAGCGGATTCCCTTTGCATCTGGTTGTTTTCAGCGCTTCAAAAGAATTCGATTTTAATAAAATTCAACTCAGCAAAAAAAATACTATTCTAATCAACAATGCCATTCACCCCGGAGAATCGGATGGTGTGGATGCGAGTATGATGCTGTTAAGATATCTCGTTCAGGATAAAAACAAAATCAAAAAATTAGAAAACACCATCATTGCGGTCATCCCAATATACAATATTGGCGGCGCTTTAAACAGAAACAGCCATTCCCGCGCAAACCAAAACGGACCAAAGGAATACGGATTTCGGGGAAATGCACAGAATTTTGATTTAAAAAGGGATTTTATCAAAGCCGACACAAAAAATGCCAAAGCTTTTGCCGAAATTTTTCATTTGGTGAAACCTGCTGTTTTTATTGACACACACGTAAGTAACGGCGCAGATTACCAATATGGAATCACCCATTTATTTACGCAACACAATAACTTGGGAAATGATTTGGGCGAATTTATTGAAAATGTAATGAGACCAAATATAGAAGCTTCGTTACTGAAAAAAGACATCATTATTACACCGTATGTAAATGTTTGGGGAACAACGCCAGAAGCCGGTTTTAGCCAATTTTTCGACAGTCCGAGATATTCAACAGGTTACACCACGCTGTTCAATACCTTGGGAATGATGGTGGAAACCCATATGCTAAAACCCTACAAACAACGTGTTTCAGCAACCTACAGTTTATTGGAATCGGTGATCGATTTCACCATGGAAAAAGGCAATGAAATTAAAGAGCTTCGCCAACATGCAGTGGCAAATATTTTGGCAAAAAAAACCTATCCAATTTCTTTTGAACTTGATAAAAACACCTATTCAACATTGCAATTTAAAGGCTATGAAGGAAGTTATATCGACAGCAAAGTCACCAATGGCAAGCGTTTGTTTTACGACCGGGCAAAACCCTATACAAAACCCGTAAAATATTACAACAATTATATTGCTTCAAAAGAAATACAGCTGCCTAAAGCTTATATTTTAAAACAAGGCTGGTGGAAAGTTTTGGAGCGCTTAAAAGACAATCATATTGAATACACCGTTTTTAAAAAAGACACCGCCATAATCGTTGAGGAACAACATATTAAAGATTACAAAACAAGTACAAAGCCTTTTGAAGGACATTTTATCCATTCAAAAACAGAAGTTTCTTCAATAACTAAAAAAGTACTGTTTCAAAAAGGAGATATTTATATTCCCATCCAACAAAATGGGGTGCGTTACCTTGCGGAAACCTTAGAAGCCGAAGCAACAGATTCCTTTTTTAACTGGAATTTTTTCGATACTGTTTTAGAGCAAAAAGAACACTTTTCCTCCTATGTTTTTGAAGATATTGCGGAGAAGTTGCTGCTTGAAAATCCGACTTTGAGAGATTTGCTGAATCAAAAAATGAACACTGACAAAGATTTTGCCAAAAGTCCGGAAGCGCAATTGGATTTTATCTACAAAAATTCTCCTTACTATGAATCGGCGCACTTAAAATTGCCTGTTTATAAGGTGTTTTAAATGCTGTTTTTGTGAATTAACAATTCCCAATAGCCAACATCAATCCATTTTTTAAACTTATAGCCCACTTCTTTAAATTGGGCTATTTTTTCAAATCCGAATTTTTCATGCAATGCAACACTTGCCTCATTGGGAAGGGAAATGCCGCCAATTACGGCGTGAAAACCCAAATCCGTTAACTGGCTGATCAATGCTGCATAAAGCAAAGAACCAATGCCATTTTTTGTCGCTTCCTTTTTAAGATAGACAGTGCTTTCAACCGCGTGTTTATAAGCCGATCTTGGTTTCCATGCACTTGCATAAGCGTAACCAATAATTTCCTCATCTTTTTCAAAAACAAGCCAGGGATATTTCGAATTTGTGGCTTCAATTCTTCCGCGCATTTCTTCAGCGCATACCGCAAATTCCTCAAAAGTGACGCAAGAATTAAGAATATAGTAATTGTAAATTTCCGCTATTTCACGGGCATCTTCTAATTTAACGGCTCTAATCATTGGATTGATGTTGACCAAATTTTATTCTGGCCATTCAATGGTATCATCATCAATAAAAAAAGGTGTCCACTGAATTTCATCCAAAACACCGTCATTGATCCAAAAATTGATTGATTTCTCTTCAATTTCAATCACTTTTTGATCTTCGGTATCGTCCTCCGAGCAATCTTCAAGGCTCCATTCCCCCAAATCCATTTCGTCCAACTCTTTGATCAAACCTTCCTGAAACAAACCAATCAAACTTTTTCCTTCCAATTCATAAAAATCATCGTTTACGGAAATCATAATTAACCGCCAGTCTTCTTCTTCATCGAAACTAAGCGATAACAACAATTCGTCATATTGCCATGATTCCGTCAAATCCTTTTTAGAATCCGAATGCGAATATTTGTCGATAAATGAAGGTTTTCCAAGCATTAATTCCACTTCTTTTCTGGTCATTCCAAATTTTAGGTTCCCCAATCCGTAACCAAGTTTGATTTCTTTGAGCGCTTTTTTCATCATTTTATATGTTTTAAAAATACTAACAAATCTAATGGCTTAATTTCTTTATTTGCCGCCAAAACAAGCTTAAAAGCCATTAAATAATTTATATGCCAAATTTCGAAAAAAATATCCGATTAATTTATTTTTTTGCAAATCATTAAAAACACGGGATATTTCCTTACTTTTTTATCAAATTCTTTTTCAATCTCCAAAGGTATTTCATTGTAGTCAACTTTAAATCCGTGATTGGATAAAACAGCACTTAACGCTGCCCTGTCAAACCCGTTATGGCCATCAAAACCTGGTACATTGGTATGAAAAGAACCATCTTCTTGCACCAAATCAGCAATGCACAAATAACCGCCAGTTTTCAGCATTGCATTAAATATCTCTAAAATCTTATCAATTTCAAGTATGTGATGAAGTGTCATCAACGTATAAATCACATCAAATTCACTGCGATTTATCACAGAATCATCTTCTAACAAATCCACAAGACGCGGTTTAAAATTGTTGATATTTTCATCGGTAATTTTTTCCTGCAAAACTTTTATCATCCCTTCAGAAGTATCGGCGAGTGTAATTGTTTTGAAAGAATCTTTTAACTGATAGCTCAACAATCCTGTTCCGCAGCCAAACTCAAAAGCATTCATAGTTTTATTTGGCTGAATAAAATCAATCATCTCATTTGCGATAATTATGGCTCTTTCTGTCTTTTTAGGATCATTGTCCCATTCTTTGGCCTGTTGGTCGAAATGTTTCATTGTTTATTAATTTTCTTAATTTCCCAACAAATATAAGCGTTTATCATAAGTCTTATGCCCAAAATCATGGTAAATGATTGGTAACATCAATTACATTTTATCATTTATACAACCAATGTCTTTTAAAATAAAACAAAGTCTTAAAAAAATTCAAAATCAATCGCATTTTAACAGCCACCGTGACCACAAAAATTAGTATTTTGCGGCTTCAAAACAGTTATTATAAATGAAAGTATGCATTGCCGAAAAGCCAAGTGTTGCGCGTGAAATTGCCGCTGTTTTAGGAGCAAACACCAAACACGACGGTTATTTTGAAGGGAATGGTTACGCGGTTACTTTCACTTTCGGACATTTATGTACCTTATTTGAACCCAACGATTACAAATCACATTGGAAAAGCTGGTATTTGAACAATTTGCCCATGCTTCCGGAAAAGTTTGAAACCAAGGTTGTGGACAATATCGGCATCAAAAAACAATTCAACATTGTTAAAAGTCTGTTCGACAAAGCCAGTTTAATTATCAATTGCGGGGATGCCGGGCAAGAAGGGGAATTAATTCAGCGCTGGGTCATTCAGCAGGCAAATTACAAAGGAGAAGTCAAACGTTTGTGGATTTCCTCTTTAACTACGGAAGCCATCAAAGAAGGATTTCAAAATCTGAAACCTTCAGAAAACTACGATAATTTATATTATGCAGGCTATTCAAGAGCCATTGGCGATTGGTTGCTGGGAATGAATGCCACAAGATTATACACCTTAAAACACGGCGGAAACAAACAGGTTTTATCCGTTGGAAGAGTGCAAACGCCCACTTTGGCCATGGTGGTAAATCGCTATAAGGAAATAGAAAATTTTGTTCCGCAGCCTTATTGGGAATTGCAAACGCTTTACCGTGAAACAATTTTTAACTACGAAGAAGGACGTTTTCAAAAAAAGGAAGATGGCGAATTGCTCGCCAATAAAGTAAAAGAAAGCGATTTTGAAATTGTTTCCGTCACAAAGAAAAAAGGTAAAGAAAATGCGCCTAAATTATTCGATTTAACCGGATTGCAGGTTTATTGCAACAACAAATTTGATTTTTCTGCCGATGAAACCCTAAAAATCGTCCAAAAATTATATGAGCAAAAAGTAGTGACCTATCCAAGGGTTGATACCACATTTTTGCCCGACGACGTGTATCCTAAAGTGCCAGAAATTTTAAAAAACCTGACCGCTTACCAAACATTGACTTCGCCTTTATTAGGAAAAAAAATAAAAAAATCGCCTTTGGTTTTTAACAACAAAAAGGTAACCGATCACCACGCCATCATTCCAACCGGCGTTCAAATTAATTTGCCCTACAGCCAGCAACAGGTTTACGACATCATCACCCGGCGTTTTATTGCCGTTTTTTATGATGACTGTACCGTTTCAAACACCGCCGTTATTGGTATCGCGGCCGATGTCACTTTTAGAACCACCGGAAAGGAAATTCTGGAAAAAGGATGGCGCGTTGTTTTTGAAACTTCGGCTCAGCTTAATTCCACAGCGGAAAAACTGGAAACAGACATCCTGCCAAATTTCATAAAAGGAGAAAAAGGTCCGCATGAACCTTCATTTTTGGAGAAAGCGACAAAACCGCCCAACTTGTTTTCTGAAGCCACCTTACTTCGCGCCATGGAAACTGCGGGAAAACAAATTGATGACGATGAACTGCGCGAATTGATGAAAGAAAATGGAATCGGAAGGCCTTCAACCCGCGCAAATATTATCGAAACGCTTTTTAAACGACAATACATCATTCGAAATAAAAAGCAGATTTTACCCACGCAAACAGGCATCCAACTCATTGATATCATCCAAAGTGAATTGTTAAAATCGGCCGAATTAACCGGACAATGGGAAAAACAGCTCAAGGAAATTGAAAAAGGAAATTACAACGCCGGGACTTTCATTAAAAATATGAAAAAGATGGTAGACCATTTGGTTTATGAAGTTCGTTCCGAGAAAATAACGGCAAATATTTATCCTCATAAAGTTGCCAAACAGGTTCCTAAAAAAAATACAGTAATTTCCACATGCATCTCTTCAGAAAAATGTCCAAAATGTAAAAAAGGAATCATTCTCAAAGGAAAAAACGCCTATGGCTGCAGCGAATACAACAACGGCTGTGATTTCAGATTGCCTTTTAGTTTTCTCGACAAAAAAATATCTGAAAATCAATACATCCGCCTGTTGCAAAAAAAATGCACCGTTAATTTAAAAGGTTTTAAAACGGAATTTGGAGAAACGGAAGGATTGATCCGGTTTGACAATCAATTTAATTTGGTGCTGGAAGAAAAGAATACTTCGGCTCCGCTCAGTACTGGCCGTAATTCAGCTCCGCTCAGTAACCAAAATGTTCCTGACAAAATTGCTTGTCCGAAATGCCACAAAGGAACTATTTTAAAAGGAAAAACCGCTTACGGTTGCAGCGACTATAAAAATGGCTGCGATTTCCGTTTCAGCTTTGAAGATATCAGAAAAAAAGCAGCAGGACAACCACTTTCCGCAGCATTGGTTTACGCTATTTTGAATGGAAAATCCTAACGAAAATCAACCGCA
>MGWK01000018.1 GCA_001800975.1 Flavobacteria bacterium RIFCSPLOWO2_12_FULL_35_11
CAGACCAATAAATAATATTAAAATTCAAATAATTTAATTACACCCAACGGGTTAATAAATTAAAATAAATTGGATAATGAAAAATATAGTCAGCATGATTTTGGTTGCAGCTTTGGGCGGTGCCATTTCTTTAGGAGCCTATGTCTTATTTTTTGATAAGCCACAGATTCAATTCGAAAAAAAGGTTGATTCCTTGCTCAACGCAATACCCACAAATTATTCCAACGCCATGTATGCTGCTGCTGAAAATACAGATTTTACAGTTGCTGCCGAAAAAACACTGAATGCCGTGGTTCACGTAAAAAATACGATGTACAAAACAATACAAGATCCATTTGCTGAGTTTTTTTATGGCCAGGAATACGGAACCAGACAATATTCGCAAATAGGAACCGGCAGTGGCGTTATTATCGCTGCAGACGGTTATATCATCACAAACAACCACGTGATTAAAGACGCTACGGATATTGAGGTAACTTTAAACAATAAAAAGACCTATAAAGCCAAATTAATTGGCGCAGATCCTACCAATGATATCGCTTTGTTAAAAATTGGCGCCACTGATTTGTCGTACATAACCCTCGGCGATTCAGATGGGGTTAAAGTAGGCGAGTGGGTGTTGGCTGTTGGGAATCCTTACAATTTAACGTCAACGGTAACTGCTGGAATTATTAGCGCCAAAGGAAGAGATTTGGACGGCAACAGCAATATAGATTCTTTTTTGCAAACAGATGCAGCCGTAAATGCCGGCAACAGTGGTGGCGCTTTGGTGAATATTAGGGGTGAACTTATTGGAATTAATACGGCTATTTCTTCAATGACAGGCTCATTTGTGGGATATTCTTTCGCAATTCCTTCCAATATCGCCAAAAAGGTGATTGAGGATTTAATGGAATTCGGGAATGTTCAAAGGGCTATTTTGGGCGTAAATGGCGTTGAATTGAATAGTGAATTGGCCGATGAATTAAATATTGAAAACACCAACGGATTTTATATTTCTAATGTGGTTGAAAATTCCGGAGCGCAAAAAGCCGGATTAAAAACCAACGATGTTATTGTGAAGTTAGACAATGTGAAAATTGCATCTTATGCCGAATTAAGCGGCTATATAAATACAAAAAGACCGAATGACGTGATTAATGTCGCATTTTTAAGAAATGGTAAAATCAGGAATGTTGATGTGACTTTAATTAAGCAAGAAATTACGAAAGTATCCGCTTTGGGTTTGGCCTTGGAAAATTTATCCAAAGCCGAATTAAAAAAACTTAATATTTCTAACGGCGTAAGAATTACCGATATCACCAATAAAGAATTGTTGTATTATGGCGTTAAAAAAGGATATGTCATTACTTCCATCGACAATAATAAAGTGTACACCGTTAATGACGTAAATAATATGATTGCAAATAAAGCGAGCGATGATGTTTTGCGCATAGAAATGTTGAATTTAAAAGGCGAACAGGAACGCTATATATTTAGATAACATATAAGTCCGAAGCCCGAAGACGGAAGTCCGAAGTAATACTATGGAACCAAAAGAAAAGCTGCTTTTTAAAGCAGCTTTTCTTTTGGTTTTAAGGAATAATTTTTTATGGACAAAAGTGTTGCGAAATCGTTTGAAATGGGTACTTTTGCTAAAATTTTTAACAAAGCAATTTTAATATGTCATTTAACGAACTTTACGAAAAAGAACTTGCTTTTCAGGCAGAAAGAAGAAGAGCAGCAGTTGAATTAATTAGAATTATTAGCGATTTATGGTATGATGATACTGTAGAATTGGTTTTATTCAGAAATCAATTAAATGATCGAAACGTGAGCGAAATCCTAAGTTTGATAGAATACGCCAGCGATTTTGTGGAAAAACCAATTTCAATTTTTGATGCCGTAGAAATTGCAAAAGAAATTAAAAATCAACACTTGCCGCCTTCAAAATTGGATATTGGCAAATTGGTGTATGAATTTCATTTATGTGATGAGCCGAATACCATAAAAGATTTTGTTGAAGACAAATTGAAAGAGGCTAAAAATGCTGGTGGAATTGAACCAAAAGATGTGGTTCTTTATGGGTTCGGACGTATAGGCCGATTGTTGGCCCGGGAATTAATGGCGCGCACCGGAAAAGGAAATTTAATGAGACTGCGAGCAATTGTTACACGTGGGGAAATTACAGAATCCATTCTGGAAAAAAGAGCTTCTTTATTAAGAAATGACTCAGTTCACGGTGATTTTCACGGAACGGTAACCATTGATATTGAAAAAAACGCCTTAATTATTAATGGATTAACGGTCAATGTTATTTCCGCAAATGCGCCTGAAGAAATTGATTACACCTCATACGGAATTTCCGATGCTTTGGTTATTGACAATACTGGGGCTTTTAGGGATAAAGAAGCGTTGAGCCGGCATTTAAAATCGAAAGGCATTTCAAAAGTATTGTTGACGGCACCAGGGAAAGGCGTACCAAATATTGTTCACGGCGTAAATCATTTGGAGTACGATCCGAATGAAGTTGATATTTTTTCTGCGGCTTCATGCACTACAAACGCCATCACGCCGGTTTTAAAAGTTATTGAAGATAATTTTGGCGTTGAGTATGGCCATTTAGAAACCATTCATGCCTATACAAACGACCAGAATTTGGTTGACAATATGCATAAGAAATACAGAAGAGGTAGAGCGGCAGCATTAAATATGGTGATTACCGAAACTGGCGCAGGAAGTGCCGTTTCTAAAGCATTGCCTTCTTTTGAAGGAAAATTGACCTCGAATGCCATTCGGGTTCCGGTTCCAAACGGTTCATTGGCTATTTTAAATTTACGGTTGGAAAATGCTGCAAGCAAAGAAACCATTAACGGAATGATGAAAAAATATGCTTTGGAAGGTGATTTGGTGGAGCAAATTAAATATTCTTTAAGCAACGAATTGGTTTCTTCCGATATTGTGGGAACTGCCGCACCGGCAATTTTCGACAGTTATGCAACCATTTCAAGCAATGATGGCAAAAACGCAATTTTATATGTTTGGTACGACAATGAATATGGATATACCCATCAGGTAATTAGATTGGCCCGATACATTTCAAAAGTGAGACGATTTAATTATTATTAGGAACCAATAAATAATAAAAGTTTGGTTTTTGTTGTTTATATAAATTAAAAAAGGATGTTTTTTAAAAACATCCTTTTTTAATTTAAGATTATAAGGTGTTATGTAAAAATAATTTGAGTTCTGTCACCATCACACAACTCATAAAATTCGCCAATGGTGATAATGTCTTTTACCTCATCCGATAAATCCTCTTTGGTTAATTTAAACATATCAACAGCAAGTTTACAAGCGTAAATTGTGCCGCCGCCGGCGGTGATCATTTCTAAAAACTCATCTACAGGAGGCATTCCTAATTCATCCATTTGTTTTCGCATCATGCTCGACACTGCCGATTCAACACCAGGCAATCCGCCAAGCATTGTTGGAAATGGCAATCCGCCCGGCATTTTCATTGCTGGGTTTCCGGTTGTTGCGGTATGCAAGTGATTCATCGATTTTTTTGTGATTCCTTCCAATCCAAAGAAAGTAAAAAATAAATTTGTTTCAATGCCTTCCATAACGGCGCCGTTTGCCATCACCAAGGTGGCATATACATCTTCTAAATTTCCTTTAGCGCATATAATACAAACTTTTTCTAATGGTTTTTTTTCTTTTGTTTCCATTTTTATGATTTTAAACTAGATACAGCTAGTTGGTTTAGGGATTCCTGCTATTTTTGATGAGAATTTTAAAGGTCCTTTTGGGAACAATTCATATAACTGTTTAATATCAACAATACCCGATTTACCAACGCTTCTGATAGTTAACGCTTCTTTGGCGATTGTTCTGTCGCGTAAATAATTGAGAACTTCAAAGTGTTTATCTGTTAATTCAATACCCAATTCTTTTGCAATTTCTTTTGCAATTTCTGGGTTCCACTGAGTCATATCTTCTAGGTAACCGTCTTCGGTGACTTTTACCTCAACTCCTGCTATCGTTTTTAAAGCCATAATATGTAGTTTTAATAGTTTATAATTATTTTTTTTCTTGTTTAATGTCGAAAACTTTGCCTTTAAAGCTCATGTTTCTGGATACAAAAGGAATTGCAATTCCTTTTAGCAGCATATTCCAATAAATCCATCTAAAGGCTAATTTTCCCCAATGGTTTAATACGCTTTCTTTTAAAAGTGACATTGGGCCTATTTTTGCGAAAGGAAATTTTCCATGCACCGGTTCTGTTACATAATTAAAGTCGATAAGCAACGCTTTGTTGTTTCCGGTTTCAATAAAACAATTCGCATGGCCGTCAAATTCCTTTTTTAATGGATAGCCATCAATATATAACACAATATTGTCTGCCAATGTTTCTGCTTCAAAATGGGCAACTGAACCAGCTTTGGATGCAGGGACATTTGTGGCATCACCAATTACAAAAATATTTTCATGAGCTTTTGATTGTAAGGTGTTATGATCGGTAGGCACAAAATTTAAATCGTCTCCCAATCCCGATTTTTCTATAACCTCATCTCCCTTGTTTGTTGGGATGGTTACCAATAAATCAAAAGGAATTCTTCTGCCTTCATAATCCACAATTTCTTTGGTGTCATTGTCCACATGTTCTATGGCAAAATCGGTTTCAATTTTAATTCCTTTCTCTTGTAAAAGGTAATTCAATGCCGTTGTGCAAGTTGGTTTTGTAAAAGCCCCTGAAAGCGGCGTAACATAGGTAATATCAACTTTGTCCCTCATTCCTTTGTCACGGAAATAAGAATCGGCCAAAAATGAAAATTCTAAAGGCGCAACCGGACATTTAATAGGCATTTCGGTAATATGAACCAATAATTTTCCGCCTTGCCAATCTTTTAATTTTTCTCTTAAAGCCAAAGAGCCTTCATAAGTGTAAAAATCAAAGATGTCTTTTTTCCAAAGTGGGCCAATCATTCCATTGGTTTCTTCGGGAGCAATTTTACACCCTGTTGCAATAATTAAAACATCATACTTTAAAGTTTCCCCTTCCAATTCAACCTTATTTTCTTCAGGAATGATTTTCTCTATTTTTTTCTGAATATATTTTACATCCTTGGGAATAAATTTTTTACCAACTTTTTTTACTTGCTCTTCCTTATAAATATCAAACGGAAGAAATAAAAATCCCGGCTGATAATAATGGGTTTTGTATTGATCAACTATGGTGATGTTCCATTTATTAAGATAGAGTTTTGGCCTAAGATGGTTGGCCATCATTGTCCCTGCTGTGCCTGCGCCTAAAATTACTAAGTTTTTCATTTTTAGTCCTTTAATTTTATTAATGTTTAAATGTGTTCTAATTTCTATGTAAAGTTACTTAAGTGGCATAGCTGTTTATATGATAATTATCAATGTTGTAAGTAACAAAAGTTACCGTTAAAGATACGTAAAGTTAATTTTATAATCAAAAAAAGTTGAAAGGAGTGCAAGCGTTAATAAATAAAAAATCAAAAAATATGACTACTTTTAGCCAAGAATTTAGTGAATATGCCCGAAAATATTGAACTTAAAATTAAGCAGCTGAAGGAAGAATTAAATCAGCACAATTACAATTATTATGTGTTGGACAAACCAACCATCTCCGATTTTGAATTTGATTTAAAATTGAAGGAACTGGAAAAGCTGGAAGCTGAAAATCCCCAATTTTTCGACCCAAATTCGCCAACCCAAAGAGTAGGAGGCGAAATCATTAAAAGTTTCCATACCGTAGTTCATAAAAACAGGATGTTTTCATTGGACAATTCCTATTCAAAAGAAGATATTTTGGACTGGGAAAAGCGGATTAAAAAAATATTAGGCACAGATGCAATTGAATATGTATGTGAATTAAAATATGATGGCGCTTCCATTAATTTAAGTTACAGCAATGGAATTTTGCAAAGCGCCGTAACGCGTGGCGACGGTTATGAGGGAGATGATGTCACTGCCAATATTAAAACAATACGGTCAATTCCTTTAGTTTTGAAGGAAAATGTGCTCGATAATTTTGAAATTAGGGGTGAAATAATTTTACCGCTCGACGGATTCAATAAAATGAATGAAGACCGAATTGACATTGGCGAAGAACCTTTTAGCAATCCGAGAAATACGGCAAGCGGCAGTTTAAAATTACAGGACAGCGCAGAAGTTGCCAAACGCCCGTTAGATTGTTTGTTGTATCACTTGGTTGCCGTTAAAAATCCGAACAATACGCATTTTGAAGCCTTAGAAATGGCTCGAAAATTGGGTTTTAAAATCCCCAACACCTTAAAAGTCTGTTCAAATATAGAGGAAGTATTTGCTTTCATTGAAAATTGGGACACAAAACGTTACAAATTGCCTTATGAAACGGATGGCGTTGTTATAAAAGTGAACAGTTTGGCGCAACAAGACGAATTGGGATACACCGCTAAATCGCCAAGATGGGCCATTGCCTATAAATTTAAAACCGAGCAGGCCAGCACCATTTTAAAAAAGATAACCTATCAGGTTGGCCGAACAGGTGCCATTACGCCCGTTGCGAATTTAGAACCGGTTCAATTGGCTGGAACTGTGGTTAAAAGATCTTCTTTGCACAATGCCGATCAAATTGAAAAACTGGATATTAGAATTGGCGATACCGTTTATGTGGAAAAAGGCGGAGAAATTATTCCTAAAATTGTGGGCGTCGATTTAAGTAAAAGACCAAAAGATTCTGAACCCACTAAATACATTACGCATTGTCCCGATTGCAACGCCGAGCTGGTTAGGGCAGCAGGTGACGCCAAACATTTTTGTCCGAATGAATACGGCTGTCCAACCCAAATTACCGGCCGAATTCAGCATTTTATCAGCAGAAAAGCGATGAATATTGACGGATTGGGCGCGGAAACAATTCAGCTGTTATTTAAGGAAGGATTGGTTCACAGTTATGCCGATTTATATGAATTAAGGGAAGCACAAATTATTCCTTTGGAACGAATGGCCGAAAAATCGGCACAAAATATTATTGCGGGTATAGAAAAATCGAAAGAGGTGCCTTTTGAAAAAGTGCTGTTTGCATTGGGCATTCGGTTTGTTGGAGAAACCGTGGCGAAGAAGTTGGCAAAGCATTTTAAATCTACTGACAATTTATTGCAAGCTACTTTTGAAGAATTGATTTCTGTGGATGAAATTGGCGATATCATTGCTAAAAGTATCATTAATTTTTCTGCAAATCCTATTAATATTGGATTGATTGACCGACTAAAAAAATACGGTGTGCAATTGGAAGTAACTGCGGAATCCCAAATAGGAAAAACGTCAATTTTACAAGGAAAAACTTTTGTTGTATCTGGCATATTTGCCCATTTCGAAAGAAATGACCTGAAAAAATCCATAGAAGACAATGGAGGCAAAGTGGCAAGTTCCATTTCCAAGAAAACGGATTTTGTCGTTGCAGGTGAAAATATGGGTCCGAGCAAGCGTGAAAAAGCCGAAGATTTGGGTATCCCAATTATTTCCGAAACCAATTATTTAAAAATGATTGGCTGATATTAAGAAACTGAGTGGCTAAAATGCATTAGGGATTGTAGTGAAAATCCCGGCGTTGAGAGCTTATTAAGGAATATGTTCAACAGATTGCCACGCTCCGCTCCTTTAGATTTGTATTATAAAATTTATTTATAATAATG
>MGWK01000019.1 GCA_001800975.1 Flavobacteria bacterium RIFCSPLOWO2_12_FULL_35_11
TTCCCACTTCAAAATGTGTCTTCAGTTTTGGTAGGTTAATGAAAAAATCAGCGTCCAGGCATTCCTTTGCAACGCCTGACGTTATCCCATTTTCAAACGTTACCGCCACCTTTTCAGAATAATTTAAATCGACCACCTTGACGCCATAATGCTCACCCAATTTGTCAATGCCCAGTCTGGAGATTACGCTAATGCCATTTCTATAAAACCCACTATTCGTGCCCTCGCCTATGGTTAGATTTTTGTATCCATTCTCCATAAGGAATTCAATAACCGCGCCTATGATCCTGAGGTCAGTGGTGTTGCCCGTTAAGGTGTTCATATTGCTATTAAGGTTGGGTTTTAAAAATATCTTCGCTGCTTTTGACGCAGGAAATAAATCCTTGTATTTCTTCAGTGTATCAAATAATCCATTTTTAATATCATCTTTGGAATAAGCCTTAAAAATATTCAGCCTAAACATAATTCCTCCTCTTTTCTACGAACGTGCAATAAACATTTCCTGGTAACATTTTAGAACCTTATTTTTAACGTAATACTTTATTTTTATAATATCAGAAAAAGGTTATGAAGTCTATTTCCTTGCATAAAAATACAACAGAACGTTAATTCCCGGCGTACAAAAAAACTACTTTTATCGAGGTTCTTAAAATACTGCGCTATCCGTCGGTAGAGAGAATATGCTTTGCAGTCTCCTCACCCAGTTCTATAACATCTGGCATCATGGAAAAGTAGAAACTACCCATACGACCAACTGGGTACAAATTTTTATATTGCAACAATTGATCAAATATCTTTTTAATTCGTTCTCGATAATCAACAGGATAAACTGGGTAGGCATCCGTTATCTCTATGTATTCCATTGTTTCTATATCTTCGGGTTTTACCAGCCCCAGTTTCTCTAAATCATCTCTGACTTTTTCGATTGTCTTATTTTTCCCCAAACTTTTCAACGCTTCTTTTAAAGTTATCTCTACACACAATGCATCCCAACCTTCAGGAACAAGCTTTTCGTAAATGTGAGAGGGATAATAGATGCGGTTGAAAATGATATCTTTCTGGATGTAATAGGTATATAAAGATTTTATTATTTTTGGCAGTTTCCTTTTAATAACCACGAATACCAAGGCGCAACTGATATACGTTAACTCTGCATCTATATCTAACAATTTGCATAACTGACACACCGAACCTGTCCAGATTAGATTCTTAAGGGGCATTTCTTTTTCCTGCCCATTCTTATCCTTAAAAGTAATTGCTGTTATAGAGGAATTGGACTTTTTGAGCCCAACTACTTCTGTATTAAGAAGAGTTTCACCACCATACTGTGAATAAAATTCCAATAACCGTTGAGGAATCATTTGTATGCCGTTTTTAGGATAAAGTAACTTGTCTTTTGGTAGAAAAACAATCTTTGAAATGTTACGAATGGCTAACATCAACTTTTTGGGTATACTTAAGCTGCTTTGATCAATCGTTTCAATATCCAAGTTATGTTCCAGAATATCATTCTTGTAATTCCTTTTCAACCTTCTCCACCAATCCGTATGGAGTTTGTTGCCTGATATCATCAATTTTTTTTCTATAAAGGGTCCGAAGTAATCCTGATACATCTTTTCTCCAAGAATGGAAGTCATGTCTGATTTAAAATCAGTCTGTTTTTTTTGTCTCCGAATAATGGCCTTTAAGAATGACAGCGCAGTAGGGATGGGGAAATTCAAGAAATCAAGGGGAGACAGGGGCAGGTTATAATATTTTCCATACAGGAAAAAATTGATTGTAAAGTCTGTTATGATATACTCCTCTGATTTGAACAGTTCCTTGATCAGTTCAATACCAGGTGAATTATTATTACAAAAAAGGACATGTGGTCCCAAATCAAAGATACAATCCTGAAAAATAAGACTGCGAGCTTGTCCTCCAACAACAGACTCCTGTTCAATTAAAAGACATTTTTTCTGACCGGATACTAGATAATATCCACAACTCAAACCTGTTAGTCCGGCTCCGACTATGATAGTAAGTTTATCTTGGACCATACGAGAACCCTCATAAAATCATTAGAACTTCATGCGCTTTTAATAACTACAGAACGATTGACAAGATTAAGCATAGCCATACCGATTCCTAAGAATGTCCACAACATCTCATCCCAGTAAAACAGATCGAAAAGCCCAAACACCAGAATAGAGATCCAGGCTGCGGTAAAACTTAATATTGTGATTTCATAATTCGAATCAATTGCCCTTTTCAATGTAGATCTGATTGCCAAAAAAGATTTTATAACTAATGTTAGCCACAAAATAAATCCCATAACGCCAAGCTCGAAAAGTGTAGAAAAGTGGATGCTGTGAGCAAGATAAAATTTTCCACATCCGTAACCAAGTCCATAGTTTTTACAAAGATCTTCAAATCCCTGTTTCCATATGATCTGACGTGGTCCAGTTGAAGTACTGCCGGATTTAACCGTTCCGCCTATCCCTCCCTCGACTGTTCTTTTTATGTCATCAATGCGTGCTACGTAACCCATGAGCATTACCGCAATAACAACCACGATCAGACTCGTGAAAAAATACCCTTTCAAGACCTTATAATTTAAAATTATGAATAAAAATCCTGCTATTAAACCAATTACACCAGCTTTTGACAAAGTGGAAAGATGTCCGATAATCAGTACTATTATGAGAAACACATAGAATATCTTTTTCTTGTTCTTTACACGGGAAAGTACCCCCAACGTTAAAAAAACAGCTGTATTTAAAAAATACGCAGTTGTTTGAGGAAAGCTTAGACCCCATCCCCTACCTTTTGGTATGGTATTAAAATGGATAAAAAACGTTAAATTCCCATATTTAAAAATTGGTTCGAAATATTTTTCTCCCCGCAAAGAATAAATGGCTAAACATGCATTTATCATTCCTAAAGTAATCAATATGCCTATAATGATAGATAACATTTTCTCTGTTCGAATAATACATACCGATAGATAGAAACCAACAAAACACAAAAATAAAAGAGTAATTTTGAGTAACCCCATGCTCAAATAGGGTGTCCACGATAAAGAGAAAATTACCCAGACAAAAAAAAAGATAATATTTACATCTAAGGAGGTTCCAGGATAACGATTACGAGTCCCAGAGAACCTTGCTAGAACCCATGAGATTAAAGCTAATGACAGAAAGATATCTACTAAAATATAAAAAATGTGGAAATCAATGGAATGAAATTTATCCAAATATTTAAAAGTGAACGGACGGGGATCAGGCATGATAGACTCTATTAATATAAGCTGGTTAACAGATAAAAGAATCACCAGAAAATAAGAAAATTCCGGTGAGGTTATTATAAAAAACATCAGCACTAAT
The DNA here is from genome assembly GCA_001800975.1 of Flavobacteria bacterium RIFCSPLOWO2_12_FULL_35_11. Classification (GTDB taxonomy): domain Bacteria; phylum Bacteroidota; class Bacteroidia; order Flavobacteriales; family Flavobacteriaceae; genus Lutibacter. The sequence goes on from MGWK01000019.1 coordinate 3,366, forward strand.
CCCAAAAATATAGAAATGATATATTGTGGCATAAAGGTAGCTGTATACCCTAACAATAGGTTAAACAGCAACACAAGTATCCATACCTTTTTGAAATTTATAACTTTATTTTTCAGTGCTAAGTTCATATGAACCTTTTATACCTTCGGTGAAATCAGTTGCTAACCAAAATAATCTATTGTTTATTTTCCTCTGATACCGGGAGAGTTAGTTTATCAAAAAAAGACAATTGAAACTGTTTTTCCCATAATCGAAACATAAAAAGTGAAAGACTGTAGTGGCAGGGATATTGACGAACATAACTTCCAAGCAGGTTTACAAAATGTTTCAAGGCTTTTTCTATAAATATTTCCCTGCCCCTTGTTTTGTCTATGAAAATTGGCTTTTCAAAGATAATCCTGTATCGCTCATCCTTTTTTCGTACGATAAAGACTGGAATTAAAGGCGTGCCGGTTTTCGCCGCTAGCTTTATCGGGGTTACAGAAAATGAGGCGTTTCTGTTTAAAAACTGAAGGGAAACTCTTTTCCCGCTCATCGGTCCATCTAAAGCTATCACCATGATTTCATTTTTCGAAAGTACCCTGAAAATATCTCTCAAGAATTTATCAATATAAATAAAATTTGCCGGTAAGTGTTTTTCCCGTTCAAGTTCCATTTCCATGATTTTGTTATGTACCTTATTCTCCCCTTTCCATGAAGCGGGATTGGCGGCCACTTGATGTACATGATAACCTCTATAACCAAGAGCAGGAAGAATCATTTTATAATTACCAAAGTGAGCTACCAGGATAATTGCACCCTTTCCCATCTCCAATACTTCATCAAGATAGGTTTTATTCTCAAAGGTATATATTTCCTTTATTTTGTCAGGATTTAACTGAGAATCCAACCAACCTTCAAAGAGATTTTTCCTTAAATTACAGAAAGACCGCAAACTCATTCTCTTTAAATTTTTTCCCACGACCTCTTTTCCCAAAAGAAGCCGTACCTCTTCTTCCATGATCTTTCTTTTCTCATGCTCGAACAAATAAGAAAGTACACCAGAAAAAGCCCCCAGCATACGGATTATTTTGCGAGGTAGATAGGGAATGATCGGTTTAAATGTAAAAACAAAAAACAATTTGAGGTAATGTATGAGAGCATCCATAATTATAAAAAAATTGACGTAACCTATCTCAGAACTGCATAATTTTTGTTACAGAGTCTGACTAAACTGCCTGTATCCAAAAAGCATAACGGAAGGGTTGTATAATTAAATTATTTTGCAACCTTCTTATCAGTTTGAATACACGATGAACTCACCTTTTATAAAAAAGGTCTTTATGATTTTCCCAGAATCATACTAAACAAGTAGAAATCATTCATACGAACAATCTCATAGAAAACAATGTTATTATTCTGTCCATACAACATAAACTGTTTTACCTGATTTATTAAATTTATAGGCATATACCCCTTCCCAAAGTTTCAGGCTTTGTACATCAGAAAAGTTACATCCTTCCAATTTTTCAGTTAACATTTTATAAGTGTAATACGAAAGTTTCCCCCCCCCATATCCTTGATCATCATCACCTTTCCCGTCGTAGATCATGCCAGTATGATCAAAAAATTTATTTGCATCGGTAAAACCTTCCATTAGACCAAAGGACCAGAAAATCTTTTTTACCCCCAGTGACAGTGCACTGGTATACATTTTTACAAGCCCATTGGCTTGCTCTTTTTCTGTTTGCCTTAAAACAATGGTTTCTGGCTTTCCACTATACGTTCCCGTTTCTGTAATCCATATTTCCGTCTTATTATATCCGTTTTCAGAAAGCCCCTTCTTTATTGCATTAACTATTTCTTCATACGTCTTCCACACCAATTTATCACCATACGGATGAAAATCGAAAATATCGATATATTTTCCCTTTAATTTTTTAAGTACAGGGGCATAAAAATTATGGACCCCTTCAGGAAATTGAAATAATCCGCCGCTTGCAACCTTACATGTAGCACAGGTTTCCTTGACTGCCTTGTAAGTTATTTCCAGTAAATGAGCATATCCTTCCCAATCTTTTGATACTGCATCGGGTTCATTAGATACCTGCCAGTACTTGACAGGGTTTTTGAGACTAGGCATGTCGTCAATGCCATCACCGTCATATCTTTCAACGAGCTTTTTTACAAAATTAATGTATTTTTCCTCTAAAAAGCCTGTTTTGAATCGAAATGTTTTCGGGAATGGAAATTCTTTTTTTAGAGTCCTGCTTTCGGCAACTTCAATATTTGCTATAATATTTATACCTTCAGGAACAGAACCGTAGACATAATCCGTTGTTTCCCAATTAAAAACTCCTTTTTCAATGTCAGAATCACTTTTTTGAACTATATCCCATAGTGCATAGATTTCAGGACGATGCCATTTTACTCCTATATCAAGAGAATTTGTATAATCAAACAGGAATTTCTGTGGTTTTACTATAAGCCAGTTTAACTGTTTTCTGTCTATACGTGCCTGTTTATATGTATAAGCAGGATGAATACCAAAGGGTGAAGATTCTGTCTTTCCTTTTAAAAAAGGAGTTGTAGAAATTTCCTCAATATATACAGGTTCAGAGGTTATTTCGAGACTGACAATTCCGTCTTTAGTAAATATTGTTTTTATATTAAAAGCTGATTCAAAATCTTTTACTTCTCTTCCCCACCCGAATTTTGGAACTACATTTGTAACCTTGACTTTTTTTGCATCGACAGGAATATTTATGATTTTCGTAACGGGTTTTTTTGTATCTGTCAATTCTTCCAGACTCTTTATGGCGAACTCCAGCAATTCATTGGTACGGGTGAGATTGCCTTTATTTGCTTCCTCTCTCGACATTTCTCCAAGTTTCAATGCTTCTGATACATTAAACCCCTTGTCAGCCTTCTCCGCGGCTAACTCCCGAAGCCTTTTTACTTTTTTTATAAGTATTTCCATAGAGAGGGATTCTTGGTTATCAGCTCTAGAAAATCTAATCGACGAGGTAAAAATCGCGAAAAATAGTATAATTATAACAAGCCAGTTAGAAACTTTATGTATAAATATAAACATATTATTACTCCCCACGTGACACAGTTTATTATTAACGAGAATATGAAACTGTTTTTTCCACAAAAGGATATCTGCTAAATCTTGGGTCGTTAAGCCAGTATCTTTTTATCTATGACCTTTTGGTATCACAGCTACGTGCAACATTTTCATATACGTGTAATGTACTCAGGGCTGTCTTTTCCCATCTAAATTTTTTCACCCTTTCAAAACCCCTGCGAATAAGTTCTTCTCTTAAATTAATGTTATGTATAAGGTGGTGCATTTCGCTGGCCAACTGGTCAGTGTCTCTGGGATTAACTAATATCCCGGCATCTCCTACTACCTCAACAAGGGATGATGTGTTGGATGAAATTACTGGTGTTCCACACGCCATTGCCTCTAACGGTGGCAATCCAAATCCTTCATACAGAGATGGGAAGATAAACAGAGTCGATGAACTATAAATGACCGAAAGTTCTTCGTCCGGAATATAACCAATATTGACCAACTGGTCTACTATACCAAGATGTAAGGAAATTTTATTCAAATCAAGGTAATTAAAATGTTTCAGTCCAGCGATTACCATTTTGTATTCCCTGTTCCTTACATCAATTTTAAGCAGTTTTGAATAAGCCTCAAGAATGCCGTTGAGATTCTTATAAGGCTTTATACTGCCTAAATAAAAAATATACTTTTCGGGTAAACGGTATTTTTTTCTGATGTGTAAAATTGTTTCTCCATCAGACACAAGACCAAATACTGGGTCAACACCCTCTAAGATTACTTTTATTTTGTCGTCTGGGATGGAGAAGTATTTGAGTATATCCTCTTTTACACTATGCGATGGAACAATAATCTTTTTTGATTGGAGAATACTTTTGGGGACAGCAAATTTAAAATACATTTCCAGCCCTTGTCTTATAGGAAAGGGGTGATGGGAAAAGGCATCAGGATAAGCTAAATCCATCATATCATGGACGGTAACCACTAAAGGGCAAGGAGGGAAAATGGTAGTGACCTGGAATGGTGAATGAAATAGATCAAAACGTTCTCTTTCTATAATTTTCCCAAGCCAAATAAGTGTCCTTAAGGAAAGTACAGGAAAATTAAGTTGTACTAGCCTAAATTGTGCTGTATTCCTGAGAAAATGTAAGTCATCTTTATCTGGGAAAAGCTGATTAGGATAAGTATAAATCACAAACTCATGAGAAGTACTCGTCTTCGGTAACTCTCTCAAAAGATTAAGACATGCCCTTCCCAGTCCCGGATATTTACTAATTACTCTTGCATCGATACCGATTTTCATTCTTGCTCATAATTGAAAAAAAAGTGCCATGACTTTCTTCAAATACTATCCTTATTCGTAAGAATTTAGTTTTTTGAAAGAAACATCGGATGCATTCCTTGTATCACGGCAGGGGCATGTTTACAACCGGCAAACACTTCTCTCCTCCACAGATCGTTAAACTTGGTTTTTGTTGAGATTTTTCGAAAAACTAAATTGACACCCTTATTCTTTCTTCGTTAACTTCCTCAGTTTTAAGAGAAAACCAAAGACTCTTTCAATGAATTTCATATCAGGATTGTGGTAGAATACATTGTATAAATCAATGCCATCCTGCGGCAATAAATCACGTTCTGAACCAATGGCACCCTCTTGTATGGCGATCTTACAGAGAGCGGTATGCGGTTCCAACCGGGGGATATTTAAACTGACATGCATATGTTTTTCAAAAGATAAAATATTTGTTCTCAGGAACAACCACATCAAAGTAATAAAAGACCAAGAGCTTTGCCCCGGTGGATTTATAAAAAAACTAAAGTCAAATTCGGCCCCTTTTAATTTTTTGACGCGTTCGTAAATGTTTTGAATCTCCTTTTTATTAACCTCTTTTTGCAGAATTTTAAGCGATTTATCTGAATACCCATCGGGAGAAAATGAAAAGTGATAACAGCCTGCTCTTTGAGCCAATACAATGAAATCATCGTCAATCCCTTTTATACTGAAATAGGCTGACCATTTTACAGCAATCTTTCTTCTTATTATTTCTTCACAGATTTCTACGGCATGCGATTCAGGAAGATTAAATACTGTGTCAGAAAATATAAAATGCGTTACCCCGTAATCATGCACCATCAATTCTATTTCATCAATCACCTTCTTCGGGGGCCGGAGGCGCAGGCTACGACCGCTCAAAAAAGGGTAAGTGCAGTAGGCACAGTTCAGGCAACAACCACGTTTGGACTGAATTCCTACTCCGCCCGGATGTAAATATTCATTTAAATTGAGTAAATCCCATCGTGGATTTATACTGTTTGCAAAATCAAAAGGGGGTCTTATACCGGTAAAAAGCAATTTTCCATTCTGCCAATAATAGACACCCTTAACCCCGGCGGGATTTGACAGATTATCAAGCAGTTCTGAAAACGTTTCTTCTCCTTCGAGATGTATGCCATAATCTATTTTCGGGTTTTGACGCATTATCTCCTCTGCATATAACGAAAAAGCTGCACCACCTATAACAATAAGAGCATCAGGTACAATTCTTTTAATATATTCAACCGTGGAAACCAGATTTTTATAATAATAGAACCTGTCTTTATAAAGGGTTGTATCGATATTTCTCAAAGAAATTCCTATTACTTCCGGATCGAAATCTGTCAATTTTTTTCTTATGGAATCAAACGGACTATTTACAATATTAGGATCCAAAATAGACACTTCATGTCCGTTTAAATTGGTTGCAACATAGGCCAAGCCTAATGGTAACAAAGGTTTTTCTTTTCTACCAAGATATGACTGAATTAATAATATTCTCATTTACCCACTTTCTTATTCCTTCTTTTTTTCCTTAGTTCTTTAAAAAATGTTGCGGTTTTAAATAATAATTCGTTTATTAAAGGTCTATCTAATAGGAAAGTTACATATTTATTGATCAGTATTTTGATCAACACATTTGGTATATTTTTATTTAGTAAAGGAAAAACAAAATTCAAATATTTTTTCTTTCTATAAAAAAAACTGAGAAGATTTTTGCGATAGCCTTCGAGTTCATTTTTTTCGGGTAATATTCCATCAAGTTTGGCCTTTTCATATAATTCCGTTCCAGGTAAGAAAGTTAAAGAAAAAACTTTGATATGACGAGGTTTAGGAAATTTAAGGAGCAGTCTAATAGTGTCTGCAACGTCTTCGTTGGTTTCATACGGATTATCGGTAATGACATCATAATAACTGGTCATCAAAGAATCTTTAAATTTGTGTATAGTACGAACGGCATTTAGGATGGATTCATCGGAAAAATTTCTTTTGTATAATTTTCTAGTCTTATTGCTTCCTGTTTGAATTCCTATATGGGTAATTATCAACCCCGCATCAATAAAGCGAGACAGTTTATCTTCGGTAATATCTTTAGGATGTCCTGCGAAAGTCATAGGAATGCCAATCCTTTCCTTGTAAGTTTTACAGAATTCATTTATTTTCTCTAGCGGCAACGTATATATATTGTCATCAACAAACCAAATCATTTGAACATAATTAAGCTTCTTTTTAATATTTTCTAATTCCTGTATCATATTTTCTATGGAGCGGAAGCGCACATATTTTTGTCCTTTATACATATCTTTAAAAGAAAAACAGTAGGTACAGCTAAAAGGACAACCTCTTGAAAAGAGGGTTTGATAGGGAATTAAGCCGACAACTTTATCCGGGAAGAGATATTTTTTTAATATCTCAGGAGTAAGTTGAATGATATTGCCTGTCTCAATTTCTTTAATATAATGGTTATCAAAACTATAGTCAGCGAAAGGGATCAAATCCAAATTATCTATAATAGACCTGACTGGATTTTTTATTATCGTACCATTATGTTTCAAACATATATTTTTGGTAGTGGAATATTCCTGCCCACTTTCTATTTTCCCTAATAGTTCTGCCAACGCTTCTTCCCCTTCGCCAACACAAACCATGTCCGCATGCAATAAGGACTGCTCTGGTTTGGCAGATGGATGCTTTCCTCCCCAAATTATAGGTATGTCAAGATTTTTCTTTAAATGCCTCGTCAAATAAACCGCATTGGGAAAATCAGAAGTGAAAAGAGAAATACCTATTAAGCTGGAATCTTTGCAAAGATCGGCTAATTGGTCCAGCGTATTTTGATTGTACGGAATCGTATCGGATGGAGACTCATAAGATTCAAATTCTACATCGGGAAGGAAAATTAATCGTGTATTGAAACCTTTATTCCTTAAATAGGCAGATAAAATCCTGATAGAGTAAGCGGTAACATCAGCGGTTAAAGATATTAAGGTTATCATAAATTCTCCTTCCTATTTTATCTAACACATGGTATTTCTGTTAGAACTAATTTTGTGACACAATATAGATCCCGTTTTTTTGACTGCTACTTTTAAGAATTGACTCTCGCCGGCCGATAATGATTTCGTTACAAGTAAACTTACCGTATACATAATGAGACCAAGTGGAAGCATAACAACCATACTTATTTTGTTACATGGATACAGACATAAAGCTATGAGCGCAGCAGCAATTATGGGTCTTAAAAGAAGCTTATGGATTGGCTGAGTGCCTACAAATCCATTAATAAGGAAGAACCCGGTTAGAAAAAGAAAGAAATATCCAGAAGCAGCAGCAATACTTGCTCCTATAAAACCAAATTTTGGTATCAGAATAAAGTTCAAAATTGCCCGTAACAGCAAACCAACAAGAGGACATAAGAACAGAAAATTTTGTTTGTTGATAGACACCATGGTAAATTCAATTGCGTGAAAAGGTATTATAAAGACCAAACTGATGGCCATAATTTGAAATGATCGTGATGCGCCCTGAAATTCTTTACCAAAGAGAATCGTTACGAACTGGTCTGCAAAGATTACAAATAACACAACGAGAAATAAGGCTCCTAGTGCAAGAATCCTGAAAGATTTTTCGAATCCATAGGTTAATGCTGCCGTATCTGTACTGGCTGCTCGTGATAAAAGAGGAAATATACTCGCCATAAGCGAAGCAGGGATGATATTTAATAATAAAAAAAAGTTATGAGGCCCGTAAAACATGGATACTTCATAGGTATTTTTAAATGCCTTCAGGATAAAAAGGTCAATATATACAAATGCCTGTCCTATCAAAATAAAAAGGCCCAGGGTATACGATTCTTTTACAAAGAATTTTAATAGGTAAAAGTTTATTCTGAAACTAGGTGGTGAAAATTTTCTCCACGCAATAATCAGGCATAAGACATTTCGCACAAAATTAGCAATCAACAGGCTGATAAATAGAGGCATAAAACCCATATTGAAATATTTGACGGACAGTATTGCTCCGATGTTTAATAATTGAAATACACCTGCCGCTAACGTTTCGTAACCCATTTTTTCGTGAGCTTTGAAAAGGGCAAAATAGATATACGACTCCCCCATAAAATTCAGAGCTAGATTGGTAATGCATATTCCCCAAATTATGTCGGAGGGTAAATTCAAGAAAAGGATAACACCCATCATGGGTAACCATCCAATTACCGCATAAGCCCATCGCACTATAATGCACGTTCCGAGATATTGACCGGATTTGGTTTTATCCTTGGAGATTTCCCGTATTGCAATACGCTCGAGACCGAGGTAAGTAAACGAGATGGACAGGAAGGCAAATGAGATAATATATCCATAGTCTCCGTATCGTGCAGCGCCCAGGTAACGGGAAACTAGAGAAATGGTTAAAAGTTGTGACCCTGCGTCAATAATCCTTGCTATAAGCAGGAAGAAGAAATTTTTTGAAATACGCTGAATCGCTTGAGTCTTTTTATCCAAACCTTGTGAGCCGTCCATTACTTTCATATCACTATAGCTTTATTGAATATGGTTCCAATAAATGATGGGTTAATTTTTTGAATAGCTTTTAAAGTCTTTTGAAGTTCGTTGTCTGAAACATATCCTGACGCTACGACAAAAAGAACAATATCTGCACAATGAGATATAATTAGGGCGTCATTTCCATCAATAATAGCAGGAGTATCGAAGAAGATATAATCAAACTCTGCCTTTACCTTTTGAATCAATTCAGATAACTTAACAGGATTTATAATTTTTAGAGGATTATAAAAAACTGGTCCACTCGGAATTATTTTTAACCTCTCGTAGTTAGTTGGCAGAATAACTTCCTGCAATGGCTTTTTATCACCAAGGTAGTCAACTAAACCGACAGAATTTGAAAATCCAAAAAGTTTATGGATCTGTGGGTTCCTGAGATTGGAATCAACAAGAAGAACCTCCTGACCTGCCTCTGCTAACACGGAAGTTAAATACCTGCACAAGAGGGTTTTGCCTTCTCCTCGGTTTGTGCTAGTTGTAACGATAACCCTGGCTGTTTCTTTCTTTTTGAATGATAAGTCCAAATGAGTTTTTATATTCCAGAAATGGTCAATAAATTCAGGGGGTGGTTTCCCTTTCAAAAACCTTTTACGAATTTTGGGAATAGTTCTCAAAACTGGAAGAGAAATAGCTAGTATGAGATCTTTTTCACTTGTTATTTTATCATTTACGTATTCTAATAAAAATACAAGGAAAAATCCAAACATTGAACCTAATACAAGAGCTGCCGTCAAACCCTTTTTCTTTTTAGGGAAGAAAACATCTTTTTTCTCATATTGAGAGGGAGTTGCTGGCTGAATTATAACAGCATTGGCAGTATTCGTTTTCTCTGCTACTTTAGCAGATTCGATTGCTGTCTTAATTACACGATAACGATCATTTAAAATTCCAACTTCGCTGGTTAAGTCATCCAATTTTCTTTGTTTTTTAGCAATATCTTTAAGTTCTTTATAATTTTTTGAAATTATGTTGTCCAGAACTTCCTTTCTGACCGAATAAGTCACTATATCGATTTCCATATCACTATATCGCTCAATAAGTGTTCCATAATATGGATTGCGAACAATTGTTTCAGAGGAAAAAGTTTTAAGCAATTCTTCCTTAATAATTTTTCCTAAAGCATCAATTTGAGCAAGGAGTGCTTTTACGTCAGGATGCTCTGGTGTTAATTCCGTTAAATTACTGACTAATTGGACATTGAGTCGTCGAAGTTCATTCTTGTTATCAATAATATTAGGATTTGCCTCAAAACTTTCTTCGCCTTTATAAAATTCAGGCACAGTATTAAGTTTCTTCTTAATAGAGTTCAGCTGAGAAGTGGATTCTTTCAGAAACCTCTCCGCATTAGCCCTTTGTGTTTTTAAATCATACAATAAATTGACGAGGCCATTAGATTGTGATGTAATATTTGTTGCGTTATTTTTAATTTTATACCGCTCTTCAGCATTTTTGGCCAATCGTAGTCTTTTATATACATCCAGGAGCTGTTCTTCTAAAATGTAACGTGCTGTTGTTGCCTCTTGTCTATATGCATTACCTAGAAAATCAATGAAGGCGTTTGCTACTGCGTTTGTGAGGTTTACAGCCTGATCTCTATTATCTGAATATCCAATGATCTCTAACGTTTCTGAACTGCCAATTTGTTTTATTTTGACCCCTTTTTTTTGTCGGAAGATAAGTATTGGTGTTTTGAAAATACTTAAAGTAAAGTCTTTAAAATCAATAATATTTCCTTTGCTATCTCTTAGATCAAAATCTTTTATTATCTTTGATATAATAGGAGACGTCTTAAAAATGGATATAAATGTGTCTGGTACGTTCCTGGCTTCAGCATAGGCGAGCGCACCTGATTCTATGGGAAGACTGCCAATGAAGCCAGCCTGGAAGTTCTTGCTATTAATCATCACTTTGGCCGACGTTTTATAGATCGGTTTGGAAAAGCAAACAAGAAATAATGCGATTACGAAGGTCAATAAAACTGATTGGAAGAAGACCCATTTCCATCTTACAAGAATTTCCCAATATCTTCTAAATTCCATTGTTATTGCAGGAAAATGACAAATAAAGACCTATTTCTTTATTATTCACGATTTCTTTCTTCCCCTTTATTTCTATTGTAATGGTATGGATAATGGGGCTACTGTACCTTTTCCTTGTAACACATCTTTTACCATTGGCCACAAGACTACACCACTTTCGAAACTAACAAACGGAGCCAGTATCTGTGAAATATGCGAAAAATAACGGCTTACGTTTGCAATAGTTACTGCCGGTAAATAGGCAATATCCCCATTTTTTAATATCAGATTTTGGGAAATATCTCCTCCCTTGAGTACCTTTTTTAAATTAAGGGACATTACCTCAGGCCTTCCCTGTCCCCTCCTGATTAAAAGCACATTGGCAATTTTTGCATCTTTCGTCATCCCCCCAGCCTTTGATAGTGCCTCTAAAATGTCCATATCTGTATCCAAAGCAAAGACGCCGGGGTTATTAACCTCGCCAAGAACCATTATTTTTTGACTTTGCACCGTAGAAACGTCAACAACTACTTGTGGATCAACAAGGTATTTGGACAATCGCTCTTTTATCTCATCTC
>MGWK01000020.1 GCA_001800975.1 Flavobacteria bacterium RIFCSPLOWO2_12_FULL_35_11
CTAGTTTCGGAATGATCTTCTATTTTTGAAACTTTAATGTGTACCAAAAAAATTGCTTATTATGAATCTAGTTGATATATGAAAAAAATTGAATTCTACATGTTTTATTAGATGTATTAATCTAACGAATAACTAATGGGTCCCATCGAAGAGATTGAAAACAATAACATTGAAGACGAAGCTATGGAGTTGGGAACGAACAATGATACTAACTTGACTATTGGTCAGTTAGGTCTCATATATGCGTGCAAACATGCAATGAATCATTACACATGGAACTGGTACATGTCAACTCGTTTCACTGATAATGTGATCCCATGATAACACGGTTCTCATATATGTGTGCAAACATGAAATGAAAGAAGTGGTATTAAAATTAATGCAACTTCTTTCATTTTATAATACCATAAAAGTATTATAATTGACAAATATTGAATCGAAATCAATTCTAACGATGATTCCAAGAGAATCCTTTATCTATTCGTTTAAACCTCAATTAGTCACGTCATTTTTTTATCATTCATGATATTGTACTTAATGTGAGTTATTTGATGAAATCCAATAACCATCAAATGAAACACATTTTAGTTTCATATCATTTCAACTTCAATGATCCAAACGAATATAATCAGGATTCTCCCGAAACCATCGTTTGAACCTCAATTCGTCATGTCATTGCTTTTGAATTTTTTAATCTAATGTCTAAGATTGTTATACTTTTATGGTTTTATAAAAGTATAACAGTCACTGTTATTAACAAACCTAAATAGGTTTGTTAATAAGAGTATCTTCAATAATAACTAATATCGTTATTAAGAGATGCATTTGGAATCTCTTACTAATTGGTTCAATTTCTAAAGAGCCGTAAAACTAATTTCTTGTCATTTCAAACTTGATCACTTGGAGCTTCTTGTTTGGATTCTTCTTCAGCCTTAGCCTTAGCTTCCGCTTCCGCTCCATTCCAACCAACAAGAGCTTTAGCACGCTTACGAAGATCAGGGGCAAGGTTCTCGCACTTGCAGTTTGTCCACACCCACCAAAGAAGTGCTAGACACACCACCAAAATAATCAGTTTACGATTGTCTTCCCAAATGCTTTTAACTTGGGATGAGATTGTACGCAACTGTTCAGCCATTATCTCTATACTGTTATTAAAGAGAATCAATATGATACATCATATTGATTCTCTTAATTTGCTATACACAAAGATTGTATTGGAATGTTTATTGTCGATAATCAATTCTTATATCATGTGTCATCACGATAATCATCCAAAAAATCATGCTATTGTAAAGTAACCCGTCGATAGTAGTGGTTTTTGCGTTGGTGTTGAACATGCATATATTTCTTCCAGACAATAACAGCACTGAACGCTACTAATACGACAAGTAGCCAATCAACTTGATCATGATGTCTAGAAAAGATATCGTTTCTAATCGAACCTGAAAGTGATTCTAGGCAATAGTTCATTATCTATATCTTATTATGGATAATAAAAGTATTTTCAACCAAATAATTCCTTCAATAGTTCATGTACAGACGCAATTCTTGATCACTCAATGGACAGTTTTCATGGCATATTTCAGTAGCAATACGGCAACTTTTCAGACAGTTACCTTGCCGAAAGGCATTGTTTCTATTATACCAATTTACATTACATCTATGGGAACAGTGTTGATACATCTGTTGACATTCACATTCACCATTAAGAACAGGTTGTTCTACTTCGATAGGACGAAATTTCTCTTCAAATGATACCATACATAAAACAATTAAGATGACAATAATTATCAGTAAATATCTCATCTATACTATGAACTGATCTTTTGATATTTTACATGTAGTTAACATTAACACGAATCCTTGATAGGAATTCCAGTTAGTGAACTATTTAGTCAGTTTTTTCCTCCTTGCCACATACAAGCTCACGAGCTTGCTGTAATGGGTTTGTGCAAGAGCAGTAGTTGTATGCAGCCAATAGAAGAAGGACACATACTACGACAACGAATACTTTATTTTCCTTGGTACGTTCGTAAACACTCTGAACAAATCCTGGTCTAGTTTCGTCCATTATCGTCTATACTATACTACCACAAAATCTATATACAAGGTCTACATGAGACCTTTGGATACTCTCACTAGATCCAACACGTTTTGGTTCTGGTCGACGCATGAGATCGATCATTAGAGCAATAAATAATGCGAACATTAACAATACAAATCATCTTTGATGATTTGTGTTGTTAATGCCCCTGATTTTTGAATTGTACAAAGTACAATTCAAAATGAACATCATTCTCTATACTTTCTTATTTAGCTTAATAATGTTTCAGTGGTTCCTAAAGTAAGCTATTTCAACTATATACCAAAAATCTTTGTGTATTAAAGATACAAAGACCGAATGTGGTCTGGAATCCCTTCTTTAACCATTCCGTACTTGAGGAATCTACTCAGTCCATTTATGATATCATCAGTGGTCAACAGCTTTCTATTGGAAATGTTCTTGAGAAAAACTCGTCGAGAATGACAATATTTACAATTTGTTAGCAGGTTCTCAATGTCACCTCCAAAATAAGGGAATTTGCCACGATTATTTTCGAAGAACCGAGTTAACTCATTTTTGTTCGTTCCTTCAATGTCTAACTTCCATTTCATGTCATGAACCTTTTTAATGAAAATATCTCGTAGTTCCACAGAAGTATATGGCTCAATTCGATGAACAAATGGGAAGCGTCTACGAAGACCGGGATTGTAAGAAAAGAAACACTGTTCCAGTTCATCAGGATACCCTGCAATGATACAAATCATGCGACCCTTCATATCTGATAGATATTGGTTGAGCGTATCAATTGCTTCCTTAGCAAATGAATCTTTCTTCTCACTGTTCCCTAGTGAATATGCCTCATCAATGAATAAGACACCTCCATTAGCCGCTTCAATAACTTCTTTAGTTCTATGAGCTGTATGACCCAAGTACTCGCCCACGAGATCAGTTCTTTTGACTATTTTAACTTTGCTACTTGGAATAACACCTAGTGCTGCAAAAATTTGAGCCAAGATCTTTCCAAGTTCTGTTTTTCCTACTCCCGGAGGCCCCTCGATCACAGTATGGAGCATATGTTTATTCTTTCCATCAAAGTTCTGAATGTAGTACAATATCTGATCAACTACACTCTCTTTGACAAGCTTCATTCCGATCATTGATTGCAACTTACGAAGAGGTTTCACCAAACATCCCATCTTTTCTAAATCTATTGGATATTTCTTTCCATTGAGCTCAAAGTATGGTCCTTTCTTCTTAGGATTAGCTGAATCACTTCCTGACAACTTGACAAGACTTTCTTTAATCTCGCCAATATCAGGATTGTGAATTCGAGGAGGCTTATTTAGTTCCATGATCTCGTAACTATTCTTATTTACGATCTTTTTAATCTGTCTGGGTGGCACATTGAATCCCCGAAGTGTTTCTTCAATCTCCCTTTTTAGACCCTTTCTTGTCCCAATACCTACTGATACTGGAAGACTACATACTAACTGAATATCTTCTAATTTATCCTTATCAGATGGATTCCCTTTTCCGTTTTCATCTGATTCGACTGGAGTCTCAGTATCTTTTTCAACATCCTGTTCGTCATATTGTTCATCATCTTGTTCTTCATCTTGTTCTTCGTCTTTTCGGTCTTCATTACATTTTTCATCTACATCATCGGAAGAATCACTACCATCCGAATCTTCTTCATCATGCTCAACCTTCTTACCACTATCTTTATCATTAACATTATCTTTGTCAATAAGATCATGACTGATCCTTTTGTCAGGTACATCCTTACCCTTCTCTGCTTGTGATCTTTCAAAAAGAATATCACTCAATGTCTTTTTATTTTCAGGATTCTTCAGTTCATCAAATGCTTCCCCAAGACGAATAAGATCAGACACATTGTTAACATCATAGTTAATGTCCTCAATTTCCTCATCTGATACAGGAGTTTCGAGTAAGCTTTCTTCCTCCTCTGATTCTTCTTCTTTAGTTTCTTCTTTAGCTTTCATACTCTTGTTATGCTTCATCCGATCAAAAAAGGTTTGCAGAGAATTTGGTCCTCCCTTCTTGCCTGTTAGACTGGATATGATGTTATGAGGATTGAGACTACTCATTCCAGAAGGATCTATGTCCCCAATGATTATCATCCCATCAACATCTGGTGACATAGGAAATTTTGAATCACGACCAATCAACTTATCATGAGTTTCAGTATCAATCATTGGTGGCTTCATGTGACCATGTCGATCTATAGGCTCCATACCACCACGTGTAAATCTTCCATTATAATGTCCAACATTACGATTTCTTTGCCAATTGTTTCGTTGTCTAAATTTACGACCAACAATGTTTGATACTTCTTTTGAGACAGCTTTTGATACTTCATTAGGTAGTTCCCTAACAAGATTATGTAATTCTCTTAGTCGATCTTCAACCATGTCAATTCTATTCCTTGTTGAAGTCACATTTAGATTTACCATCCTTGTCTCATGCGTCATAATGTCAACATTCAATTTCAGGATATCAATATCTCGTTTCAAAGATTCTAAACGATCAACATGCAAGTGGTCTGAAGGCAATGCAGATGAGTAAACAGGTACATGCAAGTAAGGGATTTGATGTGGTAATAGATAATAGGGTGATACGAATGTTTCCCCAGAAAGATGGGGCCTTGTATTATGATCTCTTCCGGTCTGGTGTTCCATTGATGTCTTACTATTTAATATGTTTATATAGTTTGTTATAAGAGGTAATTTAGTGTTCAATTTTTTTGACTCATATTATACTAACATAGACCCTATATCCTCGTTTATTGATATGATCTTCGTCAATCAATGACGAAGATCATATCAATGGATGCATGAAAATAGTATTCTATTTCTATTCTCTTATTAAGAATGGAAACAGGGAAAGCAGTTGTCAAAATAATATGTTCCGATATTGAAATTGATTGGTATAGACCATATCGAACAAGCTCCACAGGGGAGAGTATAGGGACTGGTTTTTTTATTGATAAAGAAGGACACATATTAACATGTGCTCATGTTATTGAAAATACAGTCAAGATCCATTTTACTGTACCATCCGAAAGCAAAGAAAAACGAGAAGCTGTTCTCATATCGGTGTGTTATGAGAAGGATATTGCTATTCTCAAGCCAGTTGATTACGAAAATAATACATATTGCCAATTGGGAAACTCAGATGTTCTAGTACAAGGTGATATCGTCGTGGCAGTCGGATATCCATTGGGACAGGATAGTCTCAAGCTTACATCTGGAGTTGCTAGTGGAAGACAGAATAGATACATTCAAACTGATGCTTCCATTAACTCTGGCAACTCAGGTGGACCATTGTACAACAATAGATGGGAAGTAGTTGGAATAAATACCGCCAAAATGAAAAGTGCTGATAATATTGGTTTTGCTACTCCAATTAATGATTTCAAAATCATCATGATGAAGATGTTAAAGTCTCCCAACGGAACGGTATTGTACAGACCTAAACTAATAGCTGAGTTCAGTACAACAACAAAACATCTTTTAAGATATCTCAAAAGTCCATCATCTGAAGGATATTACGTTAAAAAGATCCTCCCAGATTCGTGTTTGTACAAAGCTGGATTAAGAGAGGGAGATGTTCTTTGTAGATTCGATACATACGATATTGACAAATTTGGTGAAACTTCTGTATCATGGAGCATTGACCGTGTTCATCTGTTTGATCTTCTTGATAGATATGATGTTGGAATGGAAATCGAGGTAACATATTGGCCATCCTCACATCCAAAAGAAACACAATTGAGAACAGTTAGTGTGATATTGGATGACCCACAACCATTTGCTATAAAGAAGTTACACTTGCCACATGATAAAATAGAATATGAGATAATTGGAGGTATCGTTATATCCCCCTTAACACTCAACCATATACATAATATGTTTGAAGTTGGTATTGGAGGTGAGGAAATGCTGGAGCTACAAAGTTTCCTTAAACTTGAAAATAGAGTCGAACCAAGACTTTTCATATGCACTATTTTGGAAGGTTCATCATCTATGTCATCTGGAACAATCAAAAAAGGAGAAATTTTGGAGTTTGTGAATGATAAACCAACGAGAACTATTTTGGATCTAAAAAATGCTCTAGAATCCAGCAAAGTAGATGAAGATGGATTTATCAAACTAAAGACTCGTTCACAAGCTGTATTGGTGTTATCAATAAGAGAGATAGTAGAAGAGGAAGAATTTCTCATGTCACAATACCGATTTCCGCAGACTCCTTTGATGAAAGAACTAAAAACAAAGTTTTATTTCAAGAAAACAACTCCGATAATAACGGCAATCAGTTGAGATTACTATGCTTCAATCATGTGACCCCGTTGACACATAGAACCGATGATGTAAGTATCGAGATATGTGATAAATAACAATGATTATTGTTATGATTGTCAAAACTATCCCAAGATAATCAGAAATTGATCGCACACCATCATCACTACCAGAATCATTAGATTCTTCTGTTCGTGTATCATCTGTATTTAACAAGTTATTTGTATCTAAAATTTGAGATTTTGTGTTCAATCTATTTATTTTGTCAAGAAACCATGGTTGTTTTGGGATCTTTAGTATTACCTCCTTTCCCTCCACTGGTTGCCATTGATCAAGAGTTTCAGTAATGTCATCATTTGATTGTTGGTCAATTAGACTCAATCTATCGAGAGTTCTTGATTGAGTATCAGTACCAATCAATCTGAATTCGTTCATTTGTCCTACTCCATTGATACGATTAGGAGACTTGACAATGATGCTTTTATGAAAGAGAGCAATGGGAATGTTGGGTTTATTAATAGAATACACCATTCCCATAGATAGAAAATCATCATTCGTGTTTGTCGGTTCCCATATGTAACCTCCAAAAAATTGTTTCACTACTCGATATTTATCTGTTACAATTAGGTTATGATACAAACGATGAGCCAATGGAACTGTGATCTCATTCCATCCATCTTTAATGATCATGTCTCCCATTCCAACATATTGTGACAATTGAGGTGGAATTATTACTCTATACACTCCAAACCCAGTCATGTCTATCAGTTGCCTGATAAGAGGAGAATCTCTCTCTAGGTGTAGTAAGACAATATTTGTATGTATTGAATTGTCCAATGATTGATTAAGAATATCAGTAACCTTAGTGATCATAAATTTACCATAAAAGAAGATAATTAGTTTACTGTACTAAACTGTACCGATTTGTTCATGTAAAAATCACTCTGATTCGATCTCTAATTCAAAACGTAGCATGGTAAGATTACCTAAAAAATTGATAAATTGAGTGCTTATCCATCCCATTGATTTAATATTATACATATCAAGATGGGAAAACAGGTCGACGTTCCTAATAAACCATTCGACATCAAATCTAAAAAACCTCTATTTGATTTTACAGCGGCAGGATGGGGAAAACAAGATTACGTAGACAGTTATGAGATGTTTCCAGTAGAGGGATGCGGTATTCACCAAACTCCTCCTGACTACATTCCAACAACTAGATACATTGAAGGCAAGATGAGCGGTTGTGTGACAGATCCAGGTGTTTGGTCATGTCCTGGATCTGTC
>MGWK01000021.1:0-4135 GCA_001800975.1 Flavobacteria bacterium RIFCSPLOWO2_12_FULL_35_11
TTCTTTGGTTTTCGGTTACGAAGACTGGATGGTGATGTTGAGAAATACCATGATTATCGCGTTGTTGGTGAACCTGTTTACACTGATTACCGAATTGACTATCACACATCCAACCACTTCAGCAAAAACCGTAGTTAAAATGATCACGAAAGGAAGGTATAAAAATCTGTTTTGGGGCGTAACCGTATTGGTTGGAAACATCATTCCGTTGGCGCTGTTGCTTTTGGGTTCTGGAGAATTATGGGCAGTGGTGTCAGGAGTTTGTGTTTTGGCAGGAATTCTCATCACAGAGAAAATTTGGGTGGAAGCACCACAAAGAATTCCATTGGCGTAAAGCCCCCTAACCCCCGAAGGGGGAATAATAAAGGTTAAATATTAAAAGTTAAAGTTAGAAGACCGATGTCGGAAGTTCAGATCAAATTCCCCTCTTGAGAGGGGTTAGGGGTGTGTAAAACTGGAATCTAAATAAAATAGTAAAGGTTAAAAGTTTGAAATTCAACATTCAACATTTAAAATTTAAAATAAAAAAATCGTAATTCAAAAATCGTAAATCGTAAATCATCATGGGTTACAAAAAACCATCATTTATAGAAGGAATTGCAGAAAAATTGGGAATCATTCCTAATTTGCATAAAGACGGCCATCAGGAATTTGATCAGGATATGCGCCATTTTACCGATGAACAAGTTGCTCAGTTGTATGAGAATTTTCCGCCGCCTGAAAAATGGGACAATTGGGTAGAATACAATCCGAAAGTTTGGCCAAAAAAGGAAAAAGTCACCTATCAAATTGTGCCGACCACTTGTTTTAACTGTGAAAGTGCCTGTGGATTAACGGCATTCATCGACAAAGAAACTCAGGAAGTCAAAAAATTTGAGGGAAATCCTTACCATCCGGGAAGCAGGGGAAGAAACTGCGCCAAAGGTCCGGCCACCATCAATCAATTAACAGATCCAGACCGAATTTTATTTCCGCTGAAAAGAAAAGGAAAAAGAGGCGAAGGAGAGTGGGAGCGCGTAAGTTGGGACGAGGTTTTGGATACTATTTCCTTAAGAATCAGAAACGCCATATTAGAAAATCGCCACAATGAAGTTGCTTACCACGTTGGAAGGCCGGGACATGAAAAATTTATGAACTGGATTTTGCAGGGATGGGGAATCGACGGCCATAACTCGCATACCAATATTTGTTCTTCAGGTGCGCGTTTTGGCTATAATTTGTGGTATGGTTATGACAGGCCATCACCGGATCACGCCGAAGCAAAATTTATATTGCTGATTTCCGCACATTTAGAATCGGGTCATTATTTCAATCCGCATGCGCAACGCATTATTGAAGGGAAAATGAAAGGTGCCAAACTAGCCACGATGGATCCCCGTTTATCGAATACCGCAAGCATGTCCGATTATTGGATGCCGTCTTATCCGGGAACGGAAGCCGCCGTTTTGTTGGCGATGGCTTTGTATATTTTGCAAAATAAGTTGTACAACAGAGATTATTTAGAAAACTGGACCAACTGGCAAGAATATTTAAAGGCTAAACACGCAGATAAAGCGATTACTTTTGAGAATTATATTGCTGCAATGATTGACGAGTACAAGGAGTTTACACCTGAATTTGCGGAAAAAGAATCGGGTGTAAAAGCTGAAATGATTGTGGAGATTGCTCAAAAAATTGGTGAAGCAGGCGAACGTTTTGCCTCACATAATTGGCGTGCTGCAGGTGCTTCAAACCTTGGCGGCTGGGCTGTTGCCCGCTGTTTGCATTTCCTGACGGTGCTTACGGGCGCGGTTGGAACAAAAGGCGGAACTTCCCCAAATATCTGGAACAAATTTGCACCAAGCATTCCAAATCCGCCGAAACCGCAAAAACAATGGAATGAATTGCATTTTCCAAAAGAATTTCCTTTGTCATTTTTTGAAATGAGCCAATTGTTGCCGCATTTCCTAAAAGAAGGAAGAGGTAAACTGGATGTGTATTTTTCGAGGGTTTTCAATCCGGTTTGGACCTATCCCGACGGATTTACCTGGATGGAAATGTTTATGGACGAAAGCAAATTTGGATTGCACGCCGCATTAACGCCAACTTGGAACGAAACTGCTTTTCACGCCGATTTTGTTTTGCCGATGGGATTGGCTTCCGAACGTCACGATATTAATTCTTACGCCACGCACGGCGGAACTTGGGTGGCTTTTCGTCAGCCTGTGCTTCGTGAAGCTGCGCGAAGAAATGGAAAACCGGTGCAACTGACTTATGAAGTAAATCCGGGAGAAGTTTGGGAAGAAGATGAATTTTTTATTGAATTAAGCTGGCGGATAGATCCCGACGGAAGTATGGGAATTCGCAAACATTTTGAATCGCCTTACCGTCCGGGAGAAAAAATAACTATCGACGAATATTACCAATACATTTTTGAACGGGTGCCGGGCTTGCCGGAAACCGCCAAAAAAGAAGGCATCACCGAATTGGAGTACATGCAAAAATATGGCGCCTTTGAAATTGAAAGCGGAGAATCGTACAAAAAGAATGAAACCTTGTTAACTGAAGCGCAACTTACTGGAGCAACAGTGAATGAAAATAACAATGTTATTTCCAAAGACGGAAAAGACATCGGCGTGATGATCAACGGAAAAGCCATGGTTGGTTTCCCAACGCCATCACGTAAAAATGAGTTTTATTCGCAAACCATGGTCGATTGGAAATGGCCGGAATATGCCACGCCGACTTATATTAAAAGCCACATTCATCTCGATAATTTGGACAAATCAAAAGGAGAATATGTGCTGGTTCCAACTTTCAGGTTGCCGGCGTTAATTCATACGCGTTCGGGAAATGCGAAATGGTTGGTGGAAATTTCAAACAGAAATCCGATTTGGATGCATCCCGATGATGCGGCAAATTGGGGATTTAAAACGGGCGATTTGGTGAAAATGAATACCGATATCGGTTATTTTATCGATAAAGTTTGGGTAACCCAAAGTATGAAACCCGGTGTTGTTGCTTGTTCACATCATATTGGCAGGTGGAGAAGGCCTCAGGATAAAACTGGAAACAGATGGGCGACCAACACCGTGAATATTGAAAACAATGGCAAAGGCGGCTGGAAAATGAACACCATTTCTGGCATAGAACCATTTGAATCATCGGACAAAGATTCCAAACGAATTTTTTGGAAAGACGGAGGCGTTCACCAAAATATTACCCACGCCGTGCATCCCGATCCTATTAGCGGAATGCATTGCTGGCACCAACGGGTTCGCATTGAAAAACCTGGAAAAGAGGAACATTATGGCGATATTTTTGTGGACACCAACAAATCACATGAGGTTTATAAAGAATGGATGAAAATGACGCGTCCGGCTCCGGGGCCAAATGGAGAACGCAGGCCAATTTGGTTTGAAAGGGCTTTTAGACCCGATGCCTCCATGTTTTATCTCAATGATGAAAAGAAAAAAGAAGACTAATATAAATCCCGCAATCGCGGGATTTTTTCATTTAAAATGATTTGTTGAAATAGCCATATTTAATGTATAAATTAGCAGCAAATTTAAAAAACATGCACTCATCCGGAACATATTAATTGCAATCAGAATGTTTGGGTTGATATAAGAAATTATATCCAATATTGCATAGAAAATGAATTGAAAATCATGGAAAAACAACAATACCAAGTTAGAAACGCAAAACCTAACGAATTTGCGGAACTTGGGAAATTAATGGTTCAGGTATATTCACAACTCGAAGGGTTTCCAAAAGAAGCTGAACAACCCAATTATTATAAAATGCTGGCCAACATTGGTGAATTAACAAATAACCCAAAAACAGAACTCTTGGTGGCGGTTTCATCGGACAATAAAATAGTTGGCGGCGTAGTTTATTTTGGTGACATGAAATATTACGGCTCTGGAGGGACAGCGACCAAAGAACAGAACGCTTCGGGCTTTAGATTATTGGCAGTAGACACTGAGGCAAGAGGTTGTGGAATTGGCAAACTTTTGACAAATGAATGCATTAAAAAAGCAATGGACAATAAGCAAAGCCAAGTAATTATTCATAGCACAAAAGCGATGCAAATTGCTTGGAAAATGTATGAAAATCTCGGTTTTAAAAGATCAGAGGATTTAGATTTTATGCA
>MGWK01000021.1:4151-30606 GCA_001800975.1 Flavobacteria bacterium RIFCSPLOWO2_12_FULL_35_11
GATTTAGATTTTATGCAAGGGGAACTTCCGGTTTTTGGATTTAGATTGTTATTATAACTAGCATAAACAATGCAGAAATCTTTAAAAACACAATACAATTCAAAAAATTATAAATCAAAATTTTTATGCCAACCAAAAAAGAATCAGCGCAGCACTTTTTAAAACTTTCTGCCGAAGGAAAATCGAGAGAAGCATTTAAACTTTATGTAGGGACAGCATTTAAACACCACAATGTTTATTTTAAGGGCGATGCAAATACTTTAATGCTCGCGATTGAGGAAGACGCCAAAACAAATCCTGATAAAATTTTTGAAATTCAGCGCGCTTTGGAAGATGACGATTTGGTGGCGGTTCATTCTCGTTTCCGGCAAAATCCAAACGATACAGATTATGCCGTTATGCATATTTTCCGTTTTGAAGGAGATAAAGTTGTGGAACTTTGGGATTTTGCACAAGCGGCTCCTGCTGTAATGATCAACGAAAACGGAATGTTTTAATATACAAGCAACCGCGCAATGTTAAAATTGTATAATAAAAAATGAAGATAAATTATATCCTAATTTTACTTTTTCTAGGCATCGTTGGTGTTCATGGGCAAACTCCAGACGCTTCTAAAACCGACAGCATAAAATCAACGTATCTTTTAAAAAAAAATATTGTTCCCATAACCTTAATAGGGGTTGGCGTGCTTGTTAACAATAGTGATTTTGAAAGAAGATTGCAAACAGATTTACGCAATAAAGTGGGAAATGATTATAAATTCCGAATAGATGATTATTTGCTGTATGTGCCAGTTGCCGAAATTTATATTGCCGATATTTTAGGTGTTAAAGCCAAAAATCATTGGTTCGACCAAACCAAATATCTGTTTATCTCAAATTTAGTTTCCTATACCATTACAGGCAATTTAAAAACCATCATTAAAAAAACGCGTCCTGATGGTTTGCCCTATTCTTTTCCTTCAGGCCATACCACTATTGCTTTTACCAATGCCACTGTTTTGTACAATGAGTTTAAAGATACTTCGCCAGTTTTGGCTTATAGCGGCTTTGCTTTTGCCACAACAACTGGCGCTTTTAGAATGATAAATAACAAACATTGGCTGTCGGATGTTTTGGCGGGTGCGGGAATAGGGATTCTTGTGACGGAATTGGTGTATCATTTTGAACCTTTCAAGAAATTTAATCCGTTTAAAAATTCAAAAAATGTGTCTTTTTATCCCCAAATTAATGAAGAAAATTATGGATTTTATGTTGCCTATAAATTTTAAGCTATTTCACATAAATCCGGTTTCCGTGTAAATACTCGGAAGGTCTTTTTCCTAAAATCTTTAAAAAAGTATTGCTGAAAGTGGGCAAACTGCTGTAACCAACCATCAAAGCAATTTCGCCGATGGTGTGTTTCTTTTCAAGCACGTATTCCATCGCTTTAAACATTCTAAGCAAGGTGTAATAATGAATAAAAGTCATTTTTACATCACTTTTAAACAGCCTGTGAAGCGAGCGTTCGCTCATTCCTAAATGAGAAGCGATTTCTGCCAGTGAAATATTTTTGTCTAAATTGTCTTTTAAATAAACCAGGGTTTTTTCCAGTCTGGGATCTTTAGGACGCGGAAGCGTCAGCATCAATGGACCGGTTGAAATTTGTGCCAATAATACCTTAAAAGCAGCCACCACAGGAAATCTTTTTGGGTCAGTTTCAAGAATATCGCCATCCCATTTTCGCGTATAGCACAACAATTGCCACAACAATTCATTCACCGGGTATATACCAACCTGCTGATAAAACGGGGCATCGGTTTTTTCTGTCGGGAAATACAAGTTGCGCATAATCACCTCAGGTGTACTGGGATAGATGGCATGTTCAACATCGGGAGGAATCCACATATAATGCCTTGCAGGCAAAAAGTGTGTTTTATTTCCTGTTTTTATGTAAACAATTCCGCCTTCGGTATAAATAAATTGTCCTTTTTTATGCGCATGTATTTCAATAAAAATCTCGCCCATCAAATCGTGATGACAGTAAATGCTGCTGTCAATTTTATCAACTTCAGTTAAATAATACTTCTCTTTGGCATCTTTTTCTTTCATTTGTCAGAATTGAATAAATCATTGACCATTTTAAATATATGGTTAACGTGTAATATTGCTACATTGCATCCCTAAATGAATAGGACAACATTTTTATTTGAGCAAATTAGTGTTAATTTTTTAAATATTTAGTATGAAATACAACAAAGAAGTAAGGATGGAGCGAATTCTTTTCGAGAATTATAAGAATATAATTTTTACGCCTGAAGAGGCTGCGAAATTTATTAAAAACAATTCAATTGTTGGTGTAAGTGGTTTTACAAAAGCCGGAGACAGCAAATCTGTATTGCCTGCTTTTGCAAAACGTGCTGAAACAGAAGATGTGAAAATCACCCTTTTAAGCGGGGCTTCTCTTGGATATGATACTGATGCCGATTTGGCAAAAAACCATGCTATTTATAAAAGAATGCCTTTTCAGGCCGATCCAACTTTGCGTAAATCAATCAATACGGGCGAGGTGTTGTATGTTGACCAACATTTAAGTGAAACCGCGGAAATGTTGCACAACCAGCATTTGCCAAAAGTGGATATGGCCATTATTGAAGCGACTTATATCGATGCAAATGGCTATATTATTCCAACCACATCGGTAGGGAATTCTGCGAATTTTGCGGCTTTGGCCGACGAAATTATTATTGAAGTAAACGTGTCCATTCCTTTATCTTTTAAAGGAATTCACGATGTATTTATCCCTAAACCTTATCCGCACAGAAACATTATAGCCATTACCGATCCCGAAACCAGAATAGGAACGGAGTATATAAAAATTGATCCGAAAAAAGTAATCGCGGTTGTGTTTACGGATCGTCCTGACAGTCCGGCAAAAATCTCTGCGCCCGATGAAAACACCACTGCCATTGCCCAGCATATTCTTAAATTTTTGGAAAATGAAGTGGTAGAAGGAAGGCTGACCAATTCTTTATTGCCTATTCAGGTAGGAATTGGAAAAATAGCAAATTCCGTATTGTCGGGTTTTGTAAACAGTCCTTTTGAAAACTTAACAATGTATTCCGAAGTATTGCAAGACAGCACTTTTGAGTTGTTTGATACTGGCAAAATGGTATTTGCTTCGGCTTCATCCATCACAGTTTCGGAAGAATGTTATAAAAATTTCATTCAAAATTTTAAAGATTATAAAAATAAAATTGTTTTAAGACCGCAGAACATCAGCAATGCTGCTGAGGTTATACGCAGACTTGGAATTATTGCCATAAACACAGCCATTGAATTTGATATTTACGGAAACGTGAATTCAACACATTTGGGCGGAACACATATGATGAACGGAATTGGAGGTTCGGGAGATTTTGCCAGAAGTGCCTATTTAAGCATTTTTGTTTGTCCGTCATCATCCAAAAACAACACCATTTCTCACGTGGTTCCTATGGTTTCACACCATGACCATACAGAACATGATGTTGATATTTTGGTAACGGAACAAGGCTTGGCCGATTTAAGAGGTTTGGCACCAAAAGAACGCGCGCAAGTTATAATCGACAATTGTATGCATCCTGAATACAAAGAGCAAATGCAGGATTATGTTGAGGAAGCCCTAAAACGTGGCGGCCAAACGCCGCATGTGATGGAAAAAGCATTCAGCTGGCATCTCGATTTAAAAAAGAATGGCACCATGAAAAAATTGGTTGAAGTAGCATTATAATAGTTTGATTAATATATAGTGAAAGTAAGAAGCTCCTTTTTTAAGGGGCTTTTTTTAGTTAAAAAAGTTTGTTTTTATTAATTTAAAATTTAGTTAAGCGTAATGGCACTTATTTATTGTTTTTGGTTATTTTAGCGATGTTATATAAAAATTGTAAAACTGAAAATATTTAATAATGCAATGAAAATAGAAGTATCTGCAACATTAAGTTACTGGAATCTCAAAAATAAATAGACCGAATGCTCTTTAATTCTATAGATTTCGCTATTTTCTTGCCGATAGTCTTTTTACTCTATTGGTTTGTTACAAACAAAAACCTTAAACTTCAAAATTTATTAATAGTTGTATCTAGCTATGTGTTTTATGGATGGTGGGATTGGCGATTTTTGGCATTAATATTTTTTAGTACTCTTATTGATTATTTGATTGGGGTAAAACTTTTAAAAGAAGAAAGAGAAAAAAAACGAAAAGCGTTACTTTGGACAAGCATCATAATAAATCTAGGTTTTCTGGGTTTTTTTAAATATTACAATTTTTTCATAGAAAATTTTACCACGGCTTTTTCTTTCTTTGGAACTAAAATTCAAGCCAATTCTTTAAATATCATTTTACCGGTTGGTATTAGTTTTTATACATTTCAAACTTTAAGTTATTCTATTGACGTTTATTATAAAAAGCTAGCACCTACTAAGGACTTTATCGCCTTTACTGCCTTTGTAAGTTTTTTTCCGCAATTGGTAGCTGGCCCTATTGAAAGAGCAACTAATTTATTGCCCCAGTTTTATAAAAAAAGAACATTTGATTATACTAAAGCTATTGATGGAATGCGCCAGATACTTTGGGGTCTTTTTAAAAAAATGGTAATAGCTGATAATTGCGCAGAATATGCTAATATTATATTTAATAACTCAGATAATTACAATGGGAGTACTTTATTTTTAGGTGCTTTATTTTTTACTTTTCAAATTTATGGCGATTTTTCAGGGTATTCTGATATTGCAATTGGAACATCAAGACTTTTTGGATTTGATTTGAAGAGAAATTTTGCGTTTCCTTATTTTTCAAGAGATATTGCGGAGTTTTGGAGACGTTGGCACATTTCTCTTTCTACTTGGTTTAGAGATTATTTATACATTCCATTGGGCGGAAGTAGAGGCGGAACTTGGATAAGTGTCAGGAATATTTTTATCATATTTATTGTGAGTGGTTTTTGGCACGGCGCAAATTGGACATTTATTGTTTGGGGGGTTTTAAATGCCCTGTATTTTTTCCCGTTATTACTTTTAAATAAAAACAGACAACATATTGGAATTGTAGCGCAAGGAAAACACTTCCCAACTTTAAGAGAATTTTTCCAAATAATAATAACCTTTGGTTTGACTGTATTTGCTTGGATATTTTTTAGAGCTGAAAATATTGGACATGCATTCAATTATATTTCAGAAATATTTTCAATATCTACTTTTAGTCTTCCTGATTTTAAAGAGATATATAGGGCTTATGTAACATTAGGTTTAGTTGCTTTTTTTATGATGTTGGAGTGGTTTGGAAGAGATCATGAATTCGCCATTGAAAAATTAATGATTAATCGTTCAAGAATCTTGAGATGGTCATTTTATTCTTTTATTATATTTATGATTATCATGTTTGCACAGACAGAAGAGACCCCGTTTATTTATTTTCAATTTTAGATAGATGAAAAAATTTATTATTTTGATACTAAAATTTTCTATTTTTTTATTAGTATTCTATAGCATATTAATTATTTTTTGGGGAAGATTTGCGCCAGCTATTTTGAGGCCAAATATAAATTTTACATATAGAGCATATGGCTTTACATATTCTAGATTAAATGAGATTAATAACTTTAAAAATATTGATATTTTATTTTTGGGTTCATCTCATGCTTATCGTGGGTTTGACACTAGAATTTTCAATAATGCTGGCTTGAAATCATTCAATTTAGGTTCAAGTTCCCAAACGCCAATTCAAACAGAAATTCTTTTAAAAAGGTACTTAGATTCTTTAAATCCAAAAATGATATTATTTGAAGTTTCACCATTAACGTTCAGTACTGATGGTGTAGAATCAACTTTGGACATTATTTCAAATGATAAAAATGATTTAAATTCTATTAAGTTAGCTTTAAATCAAAATAATTTGAAAATTTACAATACGTTATTTTATTCCTATTTTCACTCAATTTATCGTGATTTATTTGATGAAAAAAAGTATGCAGAGGATATAAAGAAAGGTAATGATATATATATTAGTGGAGGTTATGTAGAAAAACAATTTAAGCTTTTTAAATATGTTAATTATCCGGAGATTAAATGGGAATTTAACGAAATCCAATTTTCTGCATTGCAAAGAATTATTGAACTTGTTAATAAACGCAATATTAAACTGATTTTAATTCAAGCGCCAAGCACTTCCAATTTTTATAATGCCCATACCAATAACCTTGAATTTGATGATAGAATTAGTAACTACGGAATTTATTTTAATTTTAATGCAATATCAAAATTAGATGATTCACTACATTTTTACGATGCTCATCACTTAAATCAAAAGGGCGTGGAAATTTTAGATAATGATATCATAAACCTTATATTTAAGCAGAAATTTATTATAAGAGAATAAAGAATATTTCTACATAACTTTAGAGATTGCAAAACGTTTTTAACAAAAAATCGCTCAAACTTACCAAGATTGATTGTTAAAAAACCCAGAATAATGCCCATTGGAAAAGCAGTTTTTAAGTGCTGGTTTTAAAAAATTAAGTGCCTCAAAAAAACCTATTTTATGGGTTGCGATTTTCATTTATTTTGAGACTATGATAAATGTTAGCTTTCCTTTATGTCAATTATGGTTAACTTTGTGACTTAAGATTTTTTAAATTAACTATTATTATGAGCGATTCTAAAAAACAGAGCGAAGCTTTATTTTATCACCAATACCCGAGTCCGGGCAAAATTCAAGTAGTTCCAACAAAGAAACATGCAACCCAGCGCGATTTGTCGTTGGCGTATTCACCGGGTGTTGCCGAACCGTGTTTGGCCATCGAAAAAAATCCGGATGATGTGTATAAATATACAGCAAAAGGAAATTTAGTGGCCGTTATTTCTAACGGAACTGCAGTTTTAGGTTTGGGAGACATTGGAGCCATGGCTGGAAAACCAGTGATGGAAGGTAAAGGATTGCTTTTTAAAATATTTGCGGATATTGATGTTTTTGACATTGAAGTAGACACACACGATGTGGAGAAATTTATTGATACTGTAAAAAATATAGCCGTCACATTTGGAGGCATTAATCTGGAAGACATAAAAGCGCCGGAAGCTTTCGAAATAGAACGCAGACTAAAAGAAGAATTGGACATTCCCGTAATGCATGATGACCAACATGGTACAGCAATTATTTCCGCAGCGGCATTAAAAAATGCGGTTGAAATAACAGGAAAAGATCTTGCAAAAGTAAAAATTGTAGTGAGTGGCGCAGGTGCTGCAGCTATTTCTTGTTCAAGATTGTATTTGGCAATTGGCGCTACAAGAGAAAATTTGGTGATGTGCGACAGTAAAGGGGTCATCAGAAAAGATGCAGGGAATTTAAACGCCCAAAAAGCTGAATTTGCCACCGACCGTGATTTACATTCTTTGGAAGAAGCCATGGTTGGCTGCGATGTTTTTATCGGACTTTCTAAAGGAAACCTTGTTACTCCAGAAATGCTAATGACGATGGCTAAAGATCCAATTGTTTTTGCGATGGCAAACCCAACTCCTGAAATTGAATATGATTTGGCAGTGGCAACAAGAAAGGATATTATTATGGCAACCGGACGTTCAGATTATCCTAACCAAGTGAATAATGTGCTTGGCTTTCCATACATATTTAGAGGCGCGTTAGATGTAAGAGCCACTAAAATTAATGAAGAAATGAAATTGGCTGCCGTTCACGCTTTGGCAAACTTGGCCAAAGAAACTGTGCCGGAACATTTAAATATTTTGTACGGAAAAACCAATATCAAATTTGGTAAAGAGTACATCATCCCTAAACCATTTGACCACAGGTTAATTACCGAAGTTCCGCCGGCAGTGGCGAAAGCTGCGATGGAATCGGGTGTGGCAAGAGAACCCATTACCGATTGGGAGGGCTACAAAGAAGCATTGGCAGAAAGGTTGGGAACAGGAAGCAAATTGATGCGTATGCTAATGTCTCGCGCAAAAGATGACCCAAAAACCATAATTATAGCTGAAGCAGATCATTTAGATGTGTTAAAAGCAGCCCAAATTATTCATGATGACGGTATTGGAAAACCTATTTTATTGGGCGACAAGAAAATCATTAAAGAGTTAATGAAGGAAATCAATTTTACTGCGGATGTGCAAATTTTGGATCCTAAAAGTGATGAGGAAGAAGAACGCAGAAACAGATATGCGAAAGTATATTGGGAAAAAAGACAGCGCAACGGAATTACTTTTTTTTCCGCACAAAAATTAATGAGAGAACGGAATTACTTTGCGGCCATGATGTTAAATGAAGGCGAAGGAGATTCTTTAATTACCGGTTATTCAAGAGCTTATCCAACTGTTGTAAAGCCAATGATTGAGTTAATTGGCAAGGAAAAAGGCGTGAAGCGTATTGCGGCAACAAACATCATGTTAACCAAAAGAGGCCCGATTTTCTTTTCGGATACCGCAATAAATATTGAACCAACCGCTGAAGAATTGGCAAACATTTGTTATATGACAAGCGTTTCCATGAAAATGTTTGGATTTGAACCTAATTTGGCCATGTTGTCATTTTCTAATTTTGGGTCATCTCCATCTCCGTTAGCAGATAAAGTTGCCCAAGCAGTTGAAATTATGCACAGAAGACATCCGGAAGTGAATGTGGATGGTGAAATACAAGCCGACTTTGCGTTGAATCCTAAATTAATGAAAGATAAATTTCCTTTTTCCAGATTAACCGACAAAAAAGTGAATGGTTTAATTTTTCCAAGTTTAGAATCAGCAAATATTGGTTATAAACTCATGAAAGAATTTGACCAAATAGTATCTATTGGGCCAATTATTATGGGACTTCAAAAACCGGTTCATATTCTTCAACTTGGTGCAGGTGTTGACGAAATTGTGAACATGGCTTGCGTGGCCATTGTGCATGCTCAGGAAAAAATGAATATTAAGTAATATTTTACTACATTTGGGAGACAATAGAAAAAATGAAATATGATAACTCACATAAGAGGGAAATTAGTTGAAAAAAACCCAACATTT
This sequence comes from Flavobacteria bacterium RIFCSPLOWO2_12_FULL_35_11, assembly GCA_001800975.1. GTDB lineage: Bacteria > Bacteroidota > Bacteroidia > Flavobacteriales > Flavobacteriaceae > Lutibacter. The sequence goes on from MGWK01000021.1 coordinate 13,178, forward strand.
GCGGTTATAGAAACAAATGGAGTCGGTTACTGGCTAAACATCTCTCTTAATACATATTCTCAGCTCCCGGACAATGAATTTGTTATTCTGTATACGCATCTTTCTATTAAGGAAGATGCGCATACATTATACGGGTTTATCAACAAAACAGAACGCGAAATTTTCAGATTGCTTATTTCCGTTTCCGGGGTTGGGCCAAGTATTGCCCGAACCATGTTATCTTCCATGACCACAGATGAAATTCAACAGGCCATCGCTTCAAATAATGTGAGTGTTATTCAGTCCGTAAAAGGAATCGGTGTTAAAACTGCACAACGGGTTTTGGTCGATTTGAGAGACAAAATTTCTAAAACTTATGCCATTGATGAAGTTTACATCAGCCAAAGCAATACGATTAAAAATGAAGCGTTATCAGCATTGGAAGTACTCGGATTTAATCGAAAACAGGTAGAAAAAGTAGTGGATAAAATACTCCTTGAGGATAAAACCGTAAGTGTTGAAGTTTTAATAAAAAACGCATTGAAAAATTTATAGGATTTGAAAAACAAACGATATATACTTAAAACATATATTTTATTTTTTTTCTTTTGGTTTTTTCTCTCAACAGTTAAAGCCCAAACGTCTCCTATTTTAACCCCAACCGACACTACAATTGTTGGAAAAGCTACAGATACCATAAAATTAAAATATCCGTTTAAAAGATTTCAGGAAGGAAGCTTGTTTTTAACCGATCCAAAGCAATCGGAAATTATTTACGATACCGAATTGGGAAAATATATGGTTGTTGAAAAAATTGGAGATTATTATGTACAGTATCCAATTTTTATGACTCAGGAAGAGTACAAACAATATCAGCTTAAAAAGGACATGCTTGCCTATTATAAAAGCAAAATTAGCGCAACCAACAGCAAAAAAGCCGGAAGCGCCGATGCCCAAAAGAACCTGTTGCCAACTTATTACGTAAAATCCGATTTTTTTCAATCCGTTTTTGGGGGAAATACCATAGAGGTTAATCCGCAGGGATCCGTATTGGTGAAGCTGGGAATGCTGTATCAAAAAGTTGACAATCCGCAATTGTCTGAACGCAACAGAAAAAGTTTCACCTTCGATTTTAACCAGGAAATTAGCGCAAGTATTATAGCGAAAGTAGGAACCAAGTTAAAAGTGAGCGCGCAATACGACACGCAATCTACCTTTAATTTTCAGAATCAGATAAAGTTGGAATACACGCCGACGGAAGATGATATTCTTCAAAAAATAGAAGTTGGGAATGTAAGCATGCCTTTAAAAAACTCATTAATTGTAGGTGCGCAAAGCTTGTTTGGGGTTAAAACAGAACTGCAATTTGGAAAAACAACCGTTACGGGCGTTTTTGCTGAACAAAAATCACAAACAAAAACAGTGGCTGCACAAGGCGGTTCCACCATTCAGGAATTTGAGTTGCAAGCAACAGATTATGATGAAAATAGGCACTTCTTTCTATCCCAATATTTTAGGGATGTTTACAATACCGCATTAAAAGATTATCCGTTAATTAACAGTGCCGTTAATATCACAAAAGTGGAAGTTTGGGTAACCAACAGAAATGCCACAACCATTGATATCAGGAATATTGTCGCGCTTTCCGACATTGGGGAAGGTGATCCGACAAATATTGGTCCGGCAAACGTAACGCCGGTTCCGGGCGCCATTTTTCCATCCAACAACGCCAACGACATTTCATCCATATTGACAACCACAAATCCGGTTCGTAATATTTCAACAGTAAGCAACGGACTTTCGCCTTTTGCCATGCAACAGGGCCGAGATTATTCGGTTTTGGAAAACGCCATCAAATTAAGGCCTGATGAATTTAGGGTTCATCCGCAACTTGGATTTATTTCATTAAACAGAAGATTGGCCGATTCTGATGTGCTTGCGGTGTCTTTTGAATATACGGTAAGCGGTGATTCCCAAGTATATAAAGTGGGTGAATTTACCAGCGACGGAATTATTGCCCCAGAAAATATTGTGGTAAAATTATTGCGAAGTGAAATCATAAGCACCGAAATTCCGTTGTGGGATTTGATGATGAAAAACATCTATTCTTTGCAAACTTACCGAATGCAGCGTGATGGTTTCAGGTTGGAATTGTTGTATGCGGATGACGCTACCGGAGTGCCAATAAACGTATTGCAAAATGCGCAAACGCCAGGGGTTTCGGACAAAACTTTGCTTAATTTATTGGATGTGGACAGGCTGGACCAAAGTCTGTTTTACACGCCCGAAGGCGATGGCTATTTTGATTATGTGGAAGGCGCTACGGTAAATTCAGAAAAAGGCTATATTATTTTCCCGAATGTGGAACCTTTCGGTAAAGATCTGCAATCGAAATTGACAAACACTGCCGATGAAACTTACATTTTTAACGAACTGTACCGAATTACGCAATCTGAAGCAAAAAATAATTTTCAGCAAAAAGATAAGTATTTAATAAAAGGATATCATAAATCTGAAAGTGCCAACGGCATTCCTTTAGGCGCATTTAATGTGGCACAAGGTTCGGTTAGGGTGACTTCCGGCGGAAGAGAATTGGTTGAAGGAATTGATTATGTGGTGGATTATCAAATGGGACGGGTGCAGATTATCAACCCAAGTTTGGAAGCTTCCAATGCGCCAATTGAAGTTTCTGTTGAAAACAATGCGACCTTCAATTTACAGACAAAAAGCTTTTTGGGCGTTAATGTGGAACATCAGTTTTCCGATAATTTTATCGCGGGCGCCACCATTTTAAATTTAAACGAAAAGCCAATAACACAAAAAGCATTATTTGGGCAAGAACCAATTAACAATACCATTTTTGGTTTAAATGCAAGCTTCGGAACAGAAGTTCCAAAATTTACAAAATGGGTGAACAAATTGCCAAATATGGATACGGATATTCCTTCAAATTTTTCAATTAGGGGAGATTTTGCCTATTTAATTCCGGGTTCGCCAAAAAGAATTGAATTAGAAGGACAAGCCACTTCTTATGTGGATGATTTTGAAGGTTCGCAAATTCCTGTTGAAATAAAAACCATTCAGCAATGGTATATGGCAAGCACGCCGCAATACCAAACACAATTTGACTTGGGAGGAAATACCACAGGCCTTCCTTACGGATACAAAAGAGCCAGATTGGCCTGGTATACCGTTGATCCTCTTTTTTATGGAGGTTCATCGTTACAGCCAGGAAATATAGACAATGCGGAGCTTTCACGTGCGGAAATCAGAAGAATTAGGTATGAAGAATTATTCCCTGAACAAGATTTGGATTTAACGCAGTCAACCGTAGTGAGAACCTTGGATTTGGCTTATTTTCCGAATGAAAGGGGAAGTTATAATTATGACACGGCCAATTTGGGCGCTGATGGAAAATTCACCAATCCGGAAGACAGATGGGCGGGGATTACCAGGCCATTGACCACCACAAACTTCGAACAATCCAACGTAGAATATATCCAATTTTGGCTGATGGATCCTTACGACCATTATTCCATTACAAATGCAGAAGGATTGCCTGCCGGAGTAAATCCTAACGATTCCGAAAATCAGGTTGGGGAAGTTTATTTTAACCTCGGAAATGTTTCGGAAGATATTTTAAAAGACGGCAGAAAAATGTACGAAAACGGATTGCCTGAAAATGCGTTGAGCACCAGCAATACAGAACCAACTGTTTGGGGTAAAATTCCTACCAACCAATCTTTATTGTACGCTTTCAGCGACAAAGATGATGAACGTTTGAGCCAGGATATTGGTTTTGACGGATTGAACGATACTGAAGAAACCCAATTGTTTGGAACTGCTTTTGGCCCCGATCCGGCGAATGACAATTACAGCTATTTCAGAAGCTCGGAATATGATGCCAACAATGCCTCCATTTTAACGCGATATAAAAAGTTTAACAATACACAGGGAAATTCGCCAACCAACAATTTGTCAACCGAAAGCTATCCAACTTCAGCCACTACGTATCCCGATGTTGAAGACATCAATAAAGACCAAACCATGAATACGGTTGAAAGCTATTATCAATACAAAGTGTCTTTAAATAAAAACGATTTGGTCATAGGACAAAATAATATTGTAGATGAAAAAATAGTGAAAGTTGAGCTTGAAGACGGCAGTGAAAAGGAATTTAGATGGTTGCAATTCAGGATTCAGGTAGGCAGTCCGGATGAGGTTGTCAACAATATCACAGGGTTTAATTCCATTCGTTTTATGCGAATATTTTTAACCAAATTTAAAATGCCGGTTGTTTTGCGTTTTGGAGAGTTGCAGTTGGTTCGCGGCGATTGGAGACGTTACACAAAAACATTGGATGAAGTGATTGTGCCGCCACAAGATTTAACAAATACACAACTGCAAAACTTTCAGGTGGGCGTTGTGAATATTCAGGAAAACGAAAGCAGAAGTCCAATTCCTTATGTATTGCCTCCTGGAATTGAGCGTGAAATTTTAAGGGGAACCACCACCTTGCAAAAACAAAATGAGCAATCATTATCGTTAAAAGTTACCGATCTTGAACCTGAAGAAACCAGAGCAATATTCAAAAATGTAAGGGTAGATTTAAGAATGTACAAACATTTAAAATTGTTTTTACATGCCGAAGGAATTCAAACAAAACCACAAGTTCAGGACAATGAATTAAAAGCGATTATCAGAATTGGAAGTGATTTAAACGACAACTATTATCAGTTGGAAAAATTATTGACGGTGTCTGATTACGGAGTAACAACACCGCTCGAAATTTGGCCAGAAGAAAACAATTTGGATGCCTTTTTGGAATATTTGGGAAAACTTAAATTGTTGCGCTTCGAAGCCGGAGTTGCCCCAAATGTATTGTTTCCTGCAGTAAATGCGCCTTCACCCATTGAAGGATTGGAAGGTTACGATATTCGGGTAAAAGGAAATCCGAATTTGGCGAACATCAAAACCATTATGCTGGGCGTAAAAAACGCAACCACCACCAATCAAAGCGCTGAGATTTGGTTCAATGAAATGCGCGTATCGGAGTTTGACAATAAAGGCGGATGGGCAGCCGTGGTAAGCGCCGACGCAAATTTTGCTGATTTTGCGGATGTGGCCGTAACAGGAAGAATGGAAACACAAGGTTTTGGAGGCATTGAACAACGCGTAAATGAACGCAGCCAGCAAGACACGAAATTGTATGACGTGGTTACCAATGTGAATTTTGGGAAATTGTTGCCAAAAGATTGGGGCATAAGATTGCCATTTAATTATAGTGTTTCAGAAGAGTTTAAAGATCCGAAATACGATCCGCAATATCAGGATGTTTTGTTTGAAGATGCAAAAGACATCAATCCAAACAGCAAAAATGCCCAAGATTATACCAAGCGAAGAAGCATCAGTTTAATCAATGTCAGTAAAGAATTCAACCCAAATTCAGAGAATAAAAAGCGTTTTTACAGCGTAGAAAATTTATCGGTTTCTTATGCCTATAACGAAACTTACCATAAAGATTACAATGTCCAAAAATATAGCGACCAAAATGTGCGGACTTCCGCCAACTATAATTTTGCTTTCAATGAAAAGACCATTGAACCTTTTAAAAACGTGGGCGCACTGGATGGTAAATATTTAAAATTTATTAAAGATTTTAATGTGAATTTATTGCCTTCAACAATCTCCGTAAATTCAAATATCATCAGAAGGTATAATGAGCAATTATCAAGAAGTTTGATTGAAGGCTTGCCGGAATTGCCGGTGCTGAGACAACGTCATTTTATGTTTGACTGGGATTATGGAATTGGGTACAATTTAACAAAATCGCTGCAGTTTAATTTTAGGGCGGCCAACAATTATATTTATGACGACTTCAGTGCAACGGATGACATAAAATTATTTGACAATTTCTTTACCGTAGGAAGACCGGACCATTACCACCAAACATTAAACGGAACCTATAAAATACCGTTAAATAAACTTCCGTTTTTGGAATTTGTGAATGCAGATTACGCTTACACAGCCGATTTTGACTGGCAGGCATCTTCACAATCTTATATTGATAAAGTTGGAAATGTAATTCAAAATGCAAACACGCATACCATAGGCGTAGATTTGGATTTTAACATTTTTTACAAAACCATTGGAATAGACAAACTATTGAACAAAAAGAATTCCAAGGCAGATGCCGAAGATTTAAAAACGCCTGAAGCTCCTCAAAATAACGCCGCCAAAAAGAACAAATCTGTGGGCACCGAAATTGGACAAACTTTTTACAACGTATTAACTTCGATAAAAAAAGCACGTATTAATTATTCTGAAAATAATGGAACTTATTTACCGGGTTACGTGCCTCAAATCGGATTTTTGGGACGCGACAATTACAGCGGCAGTCTTGCGCCAACATTCGGATTTGTTTTTGGAAGCCAGATTGATATCAGGCAAAGAGCGGTTGAAAATGGCTGGTTATTGTCGCGTGACATCAATGATCCATATTTCAACAGAACATTCAGCCAAACGCATTTAAATAAACTTGATGCCACCATTACTGTTGAACCGTCTCAAAATTTAGATATAGAGTTTAGGGGAAGTAAAACCTACACAAAAAACACCTCTCAACAATTAGATGTTGTTGACAACATATTAAATATAAATTCGCCAATTATCCAGTACGGAAATTTCAGCATAAGTCACAATATGTTAAAAACAGCATTTAACAACAGTGATGTTACTTTTGAAGAATTTAAAAATAACCGGGCAATTATTGCGCAACGTTTGGCAACAAATACCGGACAGCCGATAATCGGTTTTGGAGTAACAAGCGAACAGATAATGTTACCGGCATTTGTGGCAGCCTATTCAGGGAAAGATGCGGCTACGGTAAAACTTGGCGCTTTTAGGGAAGTACCCATTCCAAGTTGGAAATTAACGTATAAAGGGTTGATGAAAATTGGTTGGTTTAAGGAAAATTTCAGAAGTTTTTTGGTTACGCACAGCTATAATTCGCTTTATTCCATTACAAGTTTCAGCAATAATTTGGCGTATAACAACGATAATCCGTATGCAGAAACCGACATAGCAGGGAATTACATTAACAAAACCATCTTCACAAATGTCAATTTATTGGAAGAATTTTCTCCTTTGATAAAAGTTGATGTGAAAATGAAAAATTCCGTATCTTTCAGCGGTCGAATTAATAAGGACAGAGGGCTAACTTTAAACTTTAACAACAACACAATTACACAGATAAAAGGTACTGAATATGTGGTTGGATTGGGGTATAGAATTAAAGATTTGGTCATGAAATTTAGATTTGGCGGCGAGTTGACAAAATTGAAGGGAGATTTGGATTTAAGGGCAGATGTATCCTTAAGGGACAATGAAACAATTATTAGGGCAATAGATAAAGATAACGATCAAGTAACAGGAGGGCAAAGGTTATTGTCGCTGAAGTTTTTTGCAGATTATGCGGTAAGTAAAAATTTGACCACCTCTTTTTACTTCGACCAAAGTTCATCACAATACGCAATTTCAACTACTTTCCCAAGACAGTCAGTGAGCTCGGGATTAAGTGTAAGGTATATATTTGGTAATTAAACAATAAATTAAACAGTAAATTAAATAAATTAAAATAATGAATATTCCAGCAGATTTAAAATACACTAAAGACCACGAATGGATTAAAATTGAAGGCAATACAGCAACAATAGGCATCACACATTTTGCACAAAGCGAATTGGGCGATATCGTTTATGTAGATGTTGATACTTTAAATGAAACTATAGAAAAAGAAGAAGTCTTTGGATCAGTTGAAGCCGTAAAAACCGTTTCAGATTTATTTATGCCTATAACTGGGGAAATAATTGAAATTAATGAAGCGTTGGCAGACGAACCTGAAAAAGTAAATACAGATCCTTATGGTGAAGGATGGATGATTAAAATTTCGATTTCAGATGCTTCTCAAATTGATGAATTATTATCGGCTTCAGCATACGCAGAATTGATTGGCGCGTAATTATTTTTTTTACGTTGCCACCCTTTTAACAATTGCAATTGCAGTTGGAAGTCTAATTTCTCTTAATAATGGTTTAGGAATAGGCGTGCAGATTTCAGATAAAATTTTGCACGCTTTTGGCTATTGTCTTTTAACTACTAGCTGGTTATTAACCTTTAAACCAAAAACTTATCAGTGGAAATCAACTTTTTCATTAGGAACTGCTGTTTTTATTTATGGCATAATTATTGAGATTTTACAAGGTATATTTACCAACAACCGGCAAGCAGATTTATATGATGTTTTTGCCAATTTTGCGGGAATTACTGTTGCAACGCTGTTTTTTATGCTTGTTTTTAAAAAAATAAGATGATAAGAACATAAGAGTTCGCAACACAAAAGCCGACGAACCCTTCTGACCGGTAGGTCGGAATATATGTAAATTTCAATTGACTCCTAAAAATCAAATAAAATTTACATATGAATTGAAAAATATACTTGTATAATATATTTAAATTATTAAATTAGCAACCTATAAAAAATTTTACAGATGCAAGTCAAAAAGAACCCGAAAGCAAATTTAGAGATTTATACCAAATTGTTTATGCAGTTAGGTTTGGTTTTAGCTCTTTTAATGGTGTATTTAGCCATTGAAAAAAAGACGTACGATAGAGTTATTGCTGAACTTGGCCCTGCTAGTTATAATGCAGAGGACGAAGAGCAAACTATAGAGATTGAACAAGTAAAACCACCGGAAGTTAAAACGCCGCCACCACCTACACCAGATAGAATAGAAATTGTGGAGGATGAAAAAGAAATTGAGGAAACGGTAATTAAATCTACAGAGACCAATCAAGACGACGCTATTGAAGTTACAAAAATCGTTGAAGCAAGTGTGGATGAGGATATCATGGAAGATGTCCCTTTCGCAATTATTGAAGACGTTCCCGTATATCCAGGATGTAAAGGTTCAAAAGCTGAATTGAAAGAATGTTTGCAAGAAAAAATTTCTAAACATGTGAACTCTAAATTTAATGCAGATTTGGCATCGGAATTAGGATTAACACCAGGTATTAAAAAAATATTTGTAATGTTTAAAATTGATAAAACAGGAAATATTACTGACATTCAGGCTAGAGCACCTCACAAAAGGTTGGAAGCTGAAGCCATTAGAGTTGTACAATCTTTGCCTAAAATGATTCCTGGAAAACAACGCGGACGTCCGGTTGGGGTGAAATACAGTTTGCCAATCGCATTTAAAGTAGAATAACAAATTAGTTAAATCATATAAAAATACTGTCTTTTTTCGAGACGGTATTTTTTTTGTTTCATTTTCAGAAGTTTATTTTCTTGTAAAAAAGCGGTAAATTTGCCCTAAATACAAATAGATGGAATTTAACAACATTCTTTTGAGAAAAGGATATGCCAAAATAAAACTCAAAAAGATTAACACCAATCATTTTGAACTTAAAGCAAAATTAAACCAGGTAAAAGGCCGGTTTATTTTGGATACCGGAGCTTCAAATTCTTGTATCGATATCAATTTGGCCGAAAAATTTAAATTAGAAGTGAAAGATTCAGCCACAAAGGCTGCCGGAGCAGGTGCAATTGGAATGGAAACAAAAATTTCTTCCAAAAACAGCATTGAAATTAACCAATGGAAATACCAAAAATTCACGGTTGTATTGCTCGATTTGACTCATGTGAACACCGCGTTGACTGAACATCATGCTGAAGCTGTTGACGGCATTATTGGTGCCGACATTCTTGAAAAAGGAAGCGCCATAATTAACTACGAGAAAAAATGTCTGTATTTAAAAAAGCTGGTGTATAAATTTTAAATTAGTTTGAAAGTTTAAAGCCTGCCGGCAGGTTAAAAGTTGAATTTATCCATTCAATCATAAATCAAAAAACCGAGCAATTTGCTCGGTTTTTTGATATTAAATATTTTTTGAATCTTACAATTCCAACGCTTTTTTAGGATTGTTATCCATCAAAATTTCCACAGGATTTTCCAATGCTTCTTTAACGGCAACCAAAAACCCAACAGATTCTCTTCCGTCAATAACTCTGTGGTCGTAAGACAATGCTACAAACATAATTGGTCTGATTACTACTTCGCCTTTAACAGCAACGGGTCTTTCAACAATATTGTGCATTCCTAAAATTCCGCTTTGGGGTGGATTAAGAATTGGCGTTGACAACATAGAACCAAAAACGCCGCCGTTGGTGATGGTAAAAGTGCCTCCGGTCATTTCATCGACAGTTATTTGTCCGTCTCTTGCTCTTAATGCCAAACGTTTTACTTCATTTTCTACGCCCCTGAAAGAAAGATTTTCCGCATTTCTGATTACCGGAACCATCAATCCTTTCGGGCCTGAAACCGCAATGGAAATATCCATGAAATTGTGCAAAATTTTATAATCGCCATCCAACATAGAATTCACATCAGGAAACAATTTTAAGGCTCTTACAACAGCCAAGGTAAAGAAACTCATAAATCCTAAGCCAACATTGTGTTTCTCTTTAAAGGCATCTTTATAGTCATTTCTCAAGTCGAAAATAGGTTTCATGTCCACTTCATTAAAAGTGGTAAGCATCGCAGTTTCATTTTTTACCGCAACCAAACGTTCCGCCACTTTTCTGCGAAGCATAGAAAGTTTTATGCGTTCGCTGCTGCGTGAACCGCCGGCAGGTGTTCCCATGCTTGGAACTGCGTTTACGGCATCGTCTTTTGTGATTCTGCCATCTTTGCCGGTTCCAGTAACTTCAGAAGGTGCAATTCCTTTTTCGGTCAATATTTTTTTTGCTGCAGGAGAAGCTGCGCCGCTTGCGTAAGTTTTCTCAACAACGCTTGAAGTAATTGATTTTTCAGCTTGCTTTTCATCAATTTTTTCTGAAGCTTTTTCACTGCTTACAGCGGCCTGTTTTCCGTCAACTGGTTTTTTGCCTTCCAAATCGATTAAACAAACAACCGAGCCAACTCTTACCGTGTCGCCTTCTTCGGCTTTCAAGGTAATAATGCCGCTTTCTTCCGCAGGCAATTCAAGGGTGGCTTTGTCTGAATCCACTTCAGCAATGGGCTGGTCTTTTTCAACATAATCGCCATCTTTAACAAGCCAAGCTGCAATTTCTACTTCTGTGATAGATTCTCCCGGTGAGGGAACTTTCATTTCTAAAATCATCTTTTTAATTTTTTTATCTTTTTCTGCCTTAAATTCCTTCCGAAGAAAAGAAATTAAAGCATATTTTAGTTGTTTAAATTCAATTTTTTAGCGGCAAAAAACCTTGTTCATTATGAAATATTCATTTATGAGTCAACATTTGTTTTGTCCGTTTCAAATACTTTATCAATAACGCGTTGGTGTCTTCGTTTAAATCGTGCTGAAGAACCTGCTGCAGGAACCGCGTGAAATGCTTGCGATGCCACTTCAAGATTTACCAACCTGAAGCGTTGTAGCATAAAACTCCAAGCACCCATATTTTCAGGTTCTTCCTGCGCCCAAACGTATTTTTTCACCTTCGGGTAGCTGTCGATTACCTGTTGCAGTTTTTCCAAATGCAGCGGAAAAAGCTGTTCAATTCTAATCAGTGCCACATCGTTTCTTTCCAATGAAGTGCGTTCAGCCAGTAAATCGTAATAAAATTTACCGGTGCAAAAAACCAATTTGGTCACATTTTTTTTGTCGATAGTATCGTCAATCACCTCTTGAAAACTTCCGTTGGAAAATTCCTCCAATGAAGAAGTTGCGGCCGGATGGCGGAGCAAACTTTTTGGCGTAAACACAATCAGTGGTTTTCTGTAATCGCGTTTCATTTGGCGACGCAACAGATGGAAAAAATTGGCAGGTGTGGTACAATCGGCCAAAATCATATTGTCTATGGCGCACAATTGCAGAAAACGTTCCATGCGGGCAGATGAATGCTCAGATCCTTGTCCTTCATAACCATGCGGCAACAAGACCACAATTCCGTTTTGAAGTTTCCATTTATCTTCTGCGGCCGACATATATTGGTCGAAAATAATTTGTGCCCCGTTGCTGAAATCACCAAACTGGGCTTCCCAAATGGTTAGAGTATTAGGGTTTGCCATAGCATAGCCATAATCAAAACCAAGCACGCCGTATTCCGACAATAAGGAATTGTAAATGTTCATTTTTCCTTGTTTGTCGCCAATCATATTTAACAGATTGATGCGCTCTTCGGAAATTTCATCACGCAAAATGGCGTGGCGGTGGCTAAATGTTCCGCGCTCCACATCCTGGCCGGAAATTCGAATATCGAATCCTTCCTGAAGCAACGTTCCATAGGCCAAAGTTTCGCCCATTCCCCAATCTATTCTGTCGTTTTCAAAAACCATTTGGTGTCTGTCAAGCAAAATCTTTTCCGCTTTGCGTAAAAATTTAATGCCTTTTGGAACGGTGGAAACAATTTTAGCAATGTCTTTCAGTTTCGATTTTGGATAAGCGGTTTTTTCAGAAACTAACATCGCTTCCAAACCTCTTCGGGTAAAATCTACCCAGGTTTCTTGCATAAATTCTCTTACTTTTGAAGTTTCAACCTCTTTTGAATGCAGGTATTCTTCTTCCAACAAGTCTTTAAATTCGGCAATAATTTTATTTAAATAAGCATCGTCAATAACACCTTCGGCAATTAGTTTTTGCGCGTAAATATCTCTCGGATTTGGGTGTTTTGCAATGGCTTTGTATAATTTTGGCTGTGTAAAACGTGGCTCGTCGCCCTCGTTATGTCCGTATTTTCTGTAACCAAGCAAGTCAATAAAAATATCTCTTTTGAATTGCATTCTAAAATTCATGGCAATTTCTATGGCGTGTGTTACCGCTTCCACATCATCGGCGTTTACGTGCAATACGGGCGACAAGGTTACTTTTGCAACATCGGTGCAATAGGTGCTTGAACGGGCGTCCAAATAATTTGTGGTAAATCCGATTTGGTTGTTCACCACAATATGAATGGTTCCGCCGGTTGAATAACCTGCCAATTGGCTCATTTGTATCACTTCATAAACAACGCCTTGGGCAGCGATTGCCGCATCACCGTGAACAATAATCGGGAGCAATTTTGAATCATCTCCGTTGTAGTCATTGTCTATTTTTGCGCGGGAAATCCCCTGAACTACAGGGCCAACAGTTTCCAAATGTGAAGGATTCGGAACCAAATTCATAATAAGTTCCTTGCCTGTTTTCAATGTTTTTCGTGTGGTTAAACCCAAATGATATTTAACATCGCCATCAATATCTTCATCTTCAAAATCTTTGCCTTCAAATTCGCTGAATAAATCGCGGATCGGTTTTCTAAAAATATTTATAAGCGTGTTTAAACGCCCTCGGTGCGCCATTCCCAAAACAAATTCCTGAACGCCAAAATTTTCTGCGGCAAGCCGAATAACCGCGCCAATTGCAGGAATTAAAGTTTCGCCTCCTTCTAATGAAAAACGCTTTTGGCCTACATATTTGGTTTGCAAAAAGTTTTCAAAAGTAACCGCCTGATTCAACTTCTGCAAAACATATTTTTTAGTTTCAGGCGTGTAGTTGGGGTGATTGGCGTTGGTGGTTAGCTGTTTTTGAATCCACTTCACTTCTTCAGGATTTCGAATATACATATATTCAACTCCAATGGAATCGCAATAAATAGCTTCTAAATGCTTAACTATTTTACGCAAAGTTGCTTTTCCGGTGCCAATAATTTGTCCGGCGTCAAAAACAGTATCCAAATCATTTTCAGAAAGTCCGAAATTTTCAATGGCCAGCGTAGGCATATATTTGCGGCGTTCGCGAACCGGATTTGTTTTTGTAAACAAATGGCCGCGCGTTCTGTAGCCATTAATTAAGTCGAGAACTTTAAATTCCTTCAGTACATTTTCCGGAACTTCAAAGACGGCATTTTCTTTGTCTTCTTCTCCGTCTTTAAATGAATATTTTTCGTTGGCGAAATCATATCCTTGAAAAAAACTTCTCCAGCTGGGTTCTATAGTATCAGGATTAATCAAATACTGGTCGTACAAATCGGCTATAAAACCAGTGTGGACCGCATTTAAAAATGAAAATTTATCCATAGTATTGTTAGTAGTCAATGTTTTAATTGATAGGGCAAAAATACAACTTTTACCAAAACCACCATTTTAATTGTGGTTATTTTGCAATTATTATATTTTTAGTAATATTTGGCCAAACCTAGTAAAAATATGGTTTTTTAAGGGCTTTTTTGTGGAATAATATGGGAAACCATTAAAATATATGCGGATTTCAGCACCTTGTTTTAAGTTGATTTACAACAAGTTGCTTTTAAATAAAAGTAAAGAATTTAAAAAGAAGAATTTTTTTTGATAATTTCTTGCAAAAAGAAGAAAACCTTGTATATTTGCACTCGCAAAAGCGGATAAATTCCTCCTTAGCTCAGTTGGTTAGAGCATCTGACTGTTAATCAGAGGGTCCTTGGTTCGAGCCCAAGAGGAGGAGCCGAAGCGTATAAAACCATTCAAGAAATTGAGTGGTTTTTTTCATTTTAAACAGTACCAAACACTTTATCTCTCCCATTTTTACTGCATTCTGTGCATTCATTGCATTCAAAACTTCCCAACTTATTAAATTGCCAACTCGATAACTTTTTAGATTAAAAAAGGTAGCATATTCGATAACATAAAAAAATAAAAAGGTAACATAATTATAAATCCATTAAAATTTAAAAAATGAACAAAATTATTATAAGATTTACCGTTGCCTTGAATAGAATTAATAATGAAGGCAAAACATCAATAAGCTGTAGAATAACATATTTGAAAAAGAGAAGTCAATTTTCCACTGGATTATTTATAAACCCGAAACATTGGAAGGGTAAGTATCAAAAAGCTGAACCGCCTAATGATGAAACTGAATTTATTAATTCACAACTGAGCCTTATTAAATCCAAAATTAATAAGGCTTTTTTAATGCTTCAAATTCAAGAAAGTAGTTTTACAGTATTTGACATTTACACGCTTTACAAAGGCAAGAAATCAGTTAAAGAATACAATACAATTGAATACTTTGAAATCTATTTAATCAAGCTTAAAAGGCTTATAGGGAAAGGGATTAAGGAAGTTACTTGGAACAAGTTTTATTATGTTAAAAATAATGTGAAATCTTTTATTAAACACAAATATAAAACGAATGATTTACCGTTAAAAAAGTTGAATTTGCAATTTTTGGAAGAACTGGACTATTATTTAAAGGTTGAAAAGGCACAAAAACAAATTACCATTAATAAATCAATTCAACGTTTTAGAAAATCTGTAAAAGTTGCCATTGCTGAAGGATTTTTAGAAAAAGACCCATTTATGCTATATTCCTCTAAAAGAGTAAAGCTAGAAGTGGTGTTTTTAACTACAAAAGAGTTGGCAAATTTAGAAAAACACCAATTTGCCCAGATCAGATTGCAAAAGGTTAAAGATTGGTTTGTTTTTAGTTGCTACACCGGATTGGCATATGATGAAATTAGCAAACTACAAAAAAAACATATCTCAAAAGGATTTGATGGTAAATTGTGGATTGAAATGAAAAGAGAGAAAACACAGAAGAATTTCGCAATTCCTTTATTGCCAAAGGCAAAAGAACTAATTGATAAATATGCTGATGACAGTTGTGAATTGTTGTTTTCAATATCAAGCAATCAGCTTTATAATTCTTATTTAAAGGAAATAGCAACGATTGTAGGTATAGATAAAAGGTTAACTACCCACACAGCCAGAAAAACTTTTGCTTCTACAGTATTGCTTTATAATGATGTCCCAATGGAAATTGTTAGTGAATTGTTAGGGCATAGCAGTATGGCAATTACCCAAGCTCATTATGGGAAAGTTGTTCAAAAGAAAGTTAGTTCTGAAATAATGAAATTATCCAAAAAATTAAATAATAAGGGGTAAGTAAGGTAACTTATTTAATCGTAAACTATAATTATAATAAAATACAAATATTACAAATTCATCTTATCCTACCTACCTTTATTATTAAACATTATACTTGAAACCTAGGTTTTTATCGACATTTTTATTAAAGCAATTTACCACCTCTTAATTGAGGTGGTTTTTTGTTTAAGAATATCTTATCTCTAAACTTTATTAATTTATAAAAGCATTACGGATTTCCGTAGCCTATAATTATTAATTGAATGTAAATTTGGAATTGTGACAATTATCATTACATATTTCAATTAAACTACTTAGTTTTAAAGTTGTTATGAACCCTTATGAAAAAAATTGCTAAAATTCCTTTTATTTTTTTGAATCCAAGCACAAAGAGTAAATCTCTTTGATATTTTTTGTTGGGATAAATACAGTGGAGACCAGAAACCACTAAAATAAACGGGGAGTAATTTGAAAATCCTTAAGAGTAGAATTAATAAAAATTTAATAAAAAAGCATGAAAAAGTTATTTACATTTTTAATTATCATATCAATATTATTGCCAGAAAATGTTGAAGCTCAAAATAATGGAGCAGCTACAGCAGCGGTTGTTGGAGGCCTGCTTGCAATTGGTGCAGGTGTTGCTGCAATAGAACAAATGAAAGAACAAGCGGAATTAACAGGAACTGAATGGGTACTTTCAAATAGACCTGAATTGACTAGTTTTTCTTTAAAAACACTTGATTTTAATGGTAAAAAATTAAAAGACATGTCCTCTGTATCTGTCTTAATATTTAACATTCAGGAGTTTGTGCCTGTGGATAAGCCTATACTTAATGGTAAAAAGCAAATTTTATTTGGATTTACAAGCTATGGTTGGATAAATGAACAAGGTATTGATTTTAATAAAGTGAAATGGCACTTAGTTGATGAAACGGAGTGGTTAAAAATGATGACTTCCTATGTTAAAGTTGCTTCAGGAGAAACTAATAACAAACGTGTAAATGATGCTTTACTTTCCGGTAAAATAGTAAATAAAGGCATAGATGGAAAAGGTGACCTAGAAATTCCATTTTTTAAACTTGAAGGTGATATGTATATAGTTACAGATTATTCTAATGATATGAAATTTATTTATAATGAAAAGTCTCTTGGAATTTTTCTTAAAGAAACAAGCGATTTAGTTCAAATTGGAAGGGGAGAAATAATCAAAATACATGAATTCTTTTTTGATGAAAAAAGTTAATAAATAATAGTTATTGAAATTAAGTACCTACAACCGAAATGGTGGTGGCTTTTTGTAAATGCTAATAAATATTGAAATACGATAATTAAAATTTAGTTATAAGATTTAGTCGAAATTAAAGAATTCTGCTAAATTAATTTCAAGAGCTTTACTTAAAAACACCATTGTTTTCAAGGTTACGTTGGTTCTGCCATTTTCTATCCTTGAAATACTTGTTTTTTCCATATTGCAAAGAGAAGCCAAATCTAATTGGGATAAACCCTTAGATTCTCTTAGGAGTTTGATTTTTAAACCAAACTCTTTTT
>MGWK01000022.1:0-7444 GCA_001800975.1 Flavobacteria bacterium RIFCSPLOWO2_12_FULL_35_11
AAAGATATTCTTGGCACGAATGTTCAGTATTGAAACGTTTATTAAACTCAAGCATAGTTTTAGGATAGTCTTCCATAGCCCCGCTATTTTATAATACAGGGGCAGTGGTAGTCAAAGGGATAACCCTATAATAGATTTACCGCAACTGGTGTATCTATGCTGATTTTGCCCAAGTATTGATTCATAAAGCAAGAGCGCTCTATAGTAATGATGAATTTTGTATAGACCTTGATCAGACCGTTTATGCCCTGGATTCCACAACGATTGACTTATGCCTTTCCCTTTTTCCCTGGGCAAAATTTAGAAAGTATAAAGGAGCTATAAAACTGCATACTCTCATGGATTTGCGCGGCAGCATTCCTTCGTTTATCAAAATTACAGACGGTAAGGTTCATGATATAAACGTTCTTGACGATCTTATTCCAGAACCGGGTTCTTTCTACGTAATGGATCGTGGGTACCTCGACTTTGCACGGTTGTATAACCTCACCTTGTGCTTAGCATTCTTTGTTATTCGCTCCAAAACAAATCTCAAATTTCGGAGAATCTACTCACATCTGGTTGATAAATCTCTTGGTCTGATATACGATCAAACCATAGTTCTTTCAAATGCTGACTCAGCAAAAGATTATCCGGAAAAGTTACGGCGAGTGGGCTATTACGATGCTGAAAATCAAAAAAATCTTACTTTTCTGACGAACAACTTTTCCCTTCCCGCCATTACCATTGCTCTTATTTACAAATCTCGCTGGCAGATTGAATTATTTTTCAAGTGGATGAAACAACACTTGAGAATAAAAGCATTTTACGGTACTTCTGAAAACTCTGTAAAAACTCAAATATGGATTGCAATCTCCATTTACGTGCTTGTTGCAATTATCAAAAAGCATCTAAATTTAGACATGAGTCTCTACACAATTTTACAAATTTTGAGTATTACCCTATTTGAGAAAGTCCCTATTTTACAAGTACTTACAAATTCTGATTACAAAAGCGAACCATGCTTTCCTTATAAGCAATTGTCTTTGTTCAACTTATAATCGGACACTAGTGATTCAATTTATTTGACATCAGGAGGTCGCATAGAGTACTTATCCTGTTTTTATCGATAAGCGGCTCATTATCCTGCAAGGCAATAGTTGGCGCCCCGTATCTTTCGTGCAAAT
This sequence comes from Flavobacteria bacterium RIFCSPLOWO2_12_FULL_35_11, assembly GCA_001800975.1. Lineage (GTDB taxonomy): Bacteria > Bacteroidota > Bacteroidia > Flavobacteriales > Flavobacteriaceae > Lutibacter. The sequence continues at coordinate 1,167 of MGWK01000022.1, forward strand.
AGTACATTTCATCGAACATTCTTCGGGCGCTGCTTAGACGATATTTCCTCCCAAAAACCTGATTACTCGTGCAAAATAAACAGGTATAAGGGCATCCACGGGATGACATTATCCGCCAAAACATCCTATCTGAAGCTGGATCGTCACTGCCCGTATAATTTCTAATTTGAAAATCGTCATAGTCGGGATATGGTATGCTGTCAAGATCCTCGATTAACGCTCTTTTCTGGGTTAAATGTACGCTATTGTCTTTTTTATACCCAATACCACTTATACTTTCCAGATTCCGTTTTTCTTGAAAATATTCACAAATCTCAATTATCGCATTTTCACCTTCTCCTATACTCACGATATCAGCATTAGAATATGTGAGCACTTCTTCGGGCATATAATTGACATGAGGTCCTCCCGCAACTATTGGTACTTTTAGACCTTTGATTTCATTAATGAACTTGTATTTCTCTGAAACAAAATCAATGGTAAGTGTGATCCCGACAAACAAAGGATCAAACTCTTTTATCATTTGCAACACTTGTTGATCATTTAATCGTTTTAATGGTGCAGCTGCGTCAATTACCCGAACTTCATATCCATTTTGTCGGAGAATGGCACTGAGAATCGCCAGACCCAGAGGAAACATTTCAGATGCGGCACGAGTAGCAGGATGTAATAAAAAAATTCTGTTATTCATAAACGTATACACATAGCAAAATAATTTTAAAATAGTGAGATAAAGCAGTCTCTTTTCCATCAAACCCTGTATTATAATACATCTGTATCTCTTTCATTTTTCAGGCACAAATTTTTCTTTCTTCTAATGTTTAAATTTGAATTGTGTTTCCATGTACCAATGTTTTTTACGTTCTTTTATCCAGTGTAATAATTTCCATTTACTTCTTACCTCTGATATGTTGTTTTTTTCAACGCAAAACCTGGCCAATTAATGACAATCCCTTTTTCTGAATGCAACACACATTCCTTTATTCAGGCAAGACACACTGGTAATCCAGCACCGTTCATATAGCTATGAGCCTTTATGGGACTCTGGTCAGTAAAGTGAAAAATACTGGCAGCTGCAACGGCAGAAGCACCACCTATTCTCACACCATCCACGAAATGTTGTAAATTACCCACACCACCACAAGCGATAACCGGAATGGAAACAGCATGAGTAACTTCTGACAATAATGTTAAATCGTAGCCATACTCCATTGTGCCTTCTCTATCCACAAAATGAAGCAGTATCTCGCCTGCTCCTCTTTCAGCAGCTTCACACGCCCAGACAACTGGCTTAAGTTGTGTAATTCTCGTTGCCCTGTGTGTAGATACCCTGCATACCCCTTCATTATCTAATTTAACATCAATACATACTACAATATTGGCATTGCCAAAATTATTGGCAAGGTTGTTTATAAGGGAGGGATTTTCCACAACTGCTGTAGAAACACTTATCCGGTCCGCTCCAGCAGCAAAAACCTTTCTGGCTTCCTCAACCGAACGAATACCACCACCAACTGTAAGCGGTATAAAACATTCTCTGGCACAGGCAGAAATTATTCCCAGGAGTTGATTTCTACCATCAATAGTAGCTGAAATATCCAAAAAAATGATCTCATCCGCCCCCTGTGCATCATAGACACGTATGGTACGTAACGGATCGCCAACATCACGATAAGAGGAAAACTTTATCGTTTTTACCATGCGACCTTCTTTCAGAAGCAAAACTGGAATTACTCGAACCTTTAACATGAAATACTCAGAAAATTCTTTAATAATTTAAGTCCCGCATCCCTACTCTTTTCAGGATGAAATTGTGTAGCATAGATGTTATCTTTTTGAATTGCAGCTGTAAAAGTATCACCATATGTACATCTTGCAACTACATATTCATGTGGACAATCAAGGCAATAGCTATGTACAAAATAAAACTCCCTGCTTCTCGAAATACCCTGAAACAGTGGATAGGGATTCATGATTTCCACATCATTCCAACCAATATGCGGAATTTTCAGCCCCCCTGTTCTCAGGCGGCGTGCCCTGCCGGAAATCCAGCTCAAACCTGAGGTTTCTCCTGATTCCTCACCTACTTCAGCCAATAACTGCATCCCCAGACATATACCCAAAAATGGTTTTTTCTTCTGGACAACCTGAACAGTTAGAGGCTCTACTAATTCCAGATCATTCAAATACCGCATGCCAGTAACAAAATTACCCACCCCTGGCAATACGATGTGTGTAGCAGTTTCCAACTCCTTTGCATTACGTGACACCGCTACCTTTTTATCCCCGGAGACCTCTTGAAATGCCTTTGCCACTGACAAAAGATTTCCTAAACCATAATCAACAATGAATATCATTCCCTCATTCCTAATAAATCTAGCCATTGATCATGATCCCAAAGCGGTTCACCCTTAACAGTTTTGCTCGTATCATGTTTGTAAGGAGCCACACAATGACTTATGGCGATACTCACAAACTCTTCTTCGGTAATATCCAATAATTTCAAAAACAAATCCAAACTTGCCGGCCTCTTACCATCATACTTCTCAATAAGAGACAATGCCTCTTCACGGTTTTTTCGCCCTTCACGGATATCTATGGAAACCAAATGCCTAGTTCGTCCAAAACCCCTCTTTATGTATTTGAGATAGTCACGTATACCAGTAAACATACACTCCACCTTTTCCCATCCATATTCTTCAGGAATTCCTTCTACTTTATCAAATTTCCAACCCAATTCTTTATGTATTGTTTGAGCCATGGCCCTGGGATCCCAAGGAATAAAACTCCCAAGGTGAACAGACCGTACCTTTAATGCTCTCAGGGTGTCCCTGTCAGGATACTGGAAAGGTGCAAGGTCACTCATCGTAATCCATTCAGGCAACATTCCAACCATATCTTCTGCCGTTATCCCCAAATTTATAAAACGATTAAATTGCCGTTCATCCACTTCTTGTATTTCTTCATAAGTATATCCATAACTCCCATACTCAGCATCTGGTTGTCCCCAGAAAATTAACGGAACATGAAATTTTACTGCCAACTGGACAGGATATACATAACAACCGCTGTGACAGTGCCAACAAAAATCTCCTTTTCTGCGAAAGGATTCAAGCATTAGTTCCCTTCTTATCTTCCAGCTAGGGAGAAATGTCAGGAAATCAACACCGAGTTTATTCAAGGTTCTATTACGATTTTCAAGGTGTTGTGGTCTAAAAAACCCATGATTAAAAGAAACAACCAAAGGTTTGAGTTTACAGACCTCGACAAGATACCAAACTGTATAAGTGCTATCTTTGCCTCCACTAAAAGGTATAATACAATCATATTGATACTTTCCTCTATAGTGCGCAATAAACTCATCTAACATCTTACGCCTTCCAACCCAATCAACAGTGTTTTTTTTCACTTCTACCTGTTTACAAACATTGCAAACCCCTTTAGCATCAAATTGGATAGAATCCTGAGTCTCTAAAACACAGCACTTGCTACAAGTTTTCATCTTTATTGCCTCGTCATAAAAAGGTGGAATAGTTTTTAAATCCTTACAAATAGATGTACTCATTTTCATCCAGATGGGAATCCCTTGAATAGTTTGATTTTTTGGTCCTCATAAAAGGCTTTCTGTTAGGGTCCAAAGGAACCCTTACCTCATCTACTTCGGGATCATTCATATGATTTACTACCGAATCTTTTACAATCCACTTCCCGTTCGGTTGCTTACCCCATATATCAGTGTCACGGAGATGTTCAATAATTCCCTCAAATTCCTTCTCGGTTATTCCAATAAAAGAAAGATATAAATCAAGGTCTCGGGGACGAACGTGGTCATGTTTTTTTACCATCTCAATGCCTTCTTCTCTAGTCATCCTTCGGTGTCTGATCTCTGTACTCGTATCATCCGTAGCTCTACCGTATCCAAACTTGAGATATTTCAAATAGTCATGCACACCATTAGCACACATATCATCCAACTTATCATACAAGTTAAAGGTCCTGTCTCTTTCCTGGGCAGTTTCAAATCCGTACTTCTCGATCATAAACTCCGTTTGCTTGCGTGCATTCCAGTTCACATAATTGCTGAGATATATACCCCTCAACCCCATTCCCGCTATTTCTTCTTCAGATGGATAGAAAAAGGGGGCTAAATCTTGTTTCGTAATACCTTCCTTTATGGCAAGTTCGTCTTCTATAATGTCCTCTGGCTCGAAACCTCTCATTGAATGTTCCTGTCTCTTCTTTTTTGTGAATTCTACCATATCGTCTTGTTTGTGCATGCCGACAAGTTCTGAGAAACCCTCTTCTCCCCATACTATTAATGGAATCTTATACTTTACTGCTGCCTGAATAGGAAATGTCATTATCCCGGCATGGTAATGCCACGTTGCGTCGCCCATTTTTTTAAGTGCATACCGGGAAAGTTTACGAACTGTCTCTGGATTAGAAGTAAATCTCAACGAATCACAGTTGAATTGTTTTATGAGATTAGTCAGATTACGGATACCAAGTTTTGTATTAAAAATATGGTTATAGGTAACCAGTAGAGGGTTCATACCATAGACAACTTTCATAAGATAAGTTTGATAGTGGCTATCCTTTCCTCCACTAACCGGAATAACACAGTCGTAAATCCTGTCTTTCTCCCTTGTCCTTCTCCTGTACTCCTCCAGCAATTCTCTTAGCCATCGTTCCCTTTCCTTCCAGTCTATAGATGGTCTGGATTCTATAAGTCTACAACCGCTACAGACACCCTTCTCATCAAAAATTATATCCGGTTTTGCATTAGCTGGATAGACACACCTCTTGCAATATTCCATTTTTACCTCCTAAACTCTATAATCAATTTCATACACCGGTCGACGGGGTTGAGTTACTTTATAGAACACTGTTTCTCTAGCATCAACCCCTGCCTTATGCAGAAATTCTTTGGCATTTTTTGTACTGTGTTCAGTGTAGTGAAAGATATTAGCAGCTGATACTGCATCTGTATTCCCAATGTTTATGCCATCTACCAAGTGCTGCCAGTGACCAACCCCACCCGAGGCTATGACAGGAATATTCACAACTGATGTTACACTTTGCAGCAATTGTAAATCATACCCTTGAAGTAAACCATCCCGGTCTATAGAAGTCAAATATATCTCCCCTGCCCCAAGTTCCTGGACTTTTTTTGCCCATTCTTCTGATGAAAGCGAAGTGGCCTCCTTACCTCTATCGATATAAACCTTATATACATTATTTGTATCTAACTTAACGTCTATGGAAATTACAATACATTGGCTTCCAAATATACGTGCTGCATCGGTAACAAAACCTGGATTCTTTACCGCTTCTGTGTTGACAACCACCTTATCAGCCCCCGTCTTAAGAAGGGTTCGTATGTCTTCAATTGAAGTTACCCATCCTCCAACTGTTAAGGGTACAAAGCATCGCCTGGATAAACCCTGAATCATTTCATAAAACTTTTCCCTGAAATTTTTGTTTAAACTCACATCAAGTATTACAATCTCGTCCACAGCCCAGGTATTAAAAAAGTCTACAGCCGTAAAGGCATTTCCGATAACATTGGTATGTCTGAAATTAACACTCTGTACAATACGCCCGTTTCGTGTTAATAGGGTTGCTATAAGACGTTTTTTAAGCATTGGTTGCTCCACTTGCAGTATCAACAAAATTTTTAAGCAATTTTAAACCGGCACCCTGGCTCTTTTCGGGATGGAATTGCACCCCAAAAATGTTCTCTTTTTGAACGCTTGCAGTAATTCTTACTCCATGCCAACAAGTAGAAGTTACATAATTAAAAGAACTCTCTTCTATGTCCAAACAATAACTATGGACAAAATAAAAGACAGGCCCCTCTCCGAGTCCCACAAATAACCCGTCTTTCCTTTGTACCTGAACATTATTCCAACCCATGTGCGGGACTTTATATTTACTTTCGCAGGGTTTAATCCTTTTAACATTTCCATTAATCCAGCCAAAACCCTTATGACAACCATTTTCATAACTCTCTTGTGCAAGGAACTGCATTCCAAGACAAATACCCAGATATGGTTTCCCTTTTTCAATCACTTCTTCATTCAGGATTTCTATAAAACCCAATTTTTCCAGGTTTCTCTTTCCATCTGAAAAAGCACCTACACCGGGTAATATGATGGCACTTGCACTCCTCAAATCGTTTGGATTGCTTGTAACCATAACTTCCTGCCCCAAGGCCACAAATGCATTTGCCACATAGCGAAGGTTACCCATATTGTAATCAATTATTGAAATCATAG
>MGWK01000022.1:7464-9913 GCA_001800975.1 Flavobacteria bacterium RIFCSPLOWO2_12_FULL_35_11
TTTTTTAAGAAACATGCCTAAGGTAACCCCCATTATTACCCGGTCATGCCATTTCCCATCAATAAAATGGGCCTCCTTTACCAATCCCTCCCTCTCAAATCCCACTTTCTCATACGTCTTAATAGCTGCAATGTGTTCGGCAAATGCTCCTAGAGTTATCTTATGTAAATTAAGTCGCTTGAAACCGTAGTTCACTGTCAAAAATGTTGCTTCTTCTCCATAACCTTTTCCCCAATACCCTTTTTCTCCAATTACAATACTGAACTCCGCCCTTCTATGGACCCAATTTATTCCACCCAATTTAATGTTACCAATATGCTTGTCATTAGATTTATTCACAATCGCCATGACAACGTTATTGTCGCTGTTTACCACCCTTTCATAAAATCCTTCCATGCGGAAATCATTTTCAGGAAAAACACCAGCACCACCTAAATATTTGGTAACCTCATAGTCATTCATCCACTTCACATATTCAGGCGAAGAAATATCCGCTTTAAATATTGGCCGCAAATATATTTTTTTACCAACTATAAAAGGACTTTGCATGAAAGCTCCTTTTGAGCTGAAGAAACTACAACCGTGTTCATTTTACCAGGTTCCAACTCATGGGTGTCCCCTTTTTTATATTGTGTGAAGCACACCTTCCTAATAAAACATCCAAATACTTTGGTGGCAAACCATCACCAGGACGAATTATACCGAGATTTTTAGAAGTAAATTCTTCTCCATCCATTATGTCTTTTACAACATAAATTGAGCGACGAAACTTACCGGACTCTTTTTCTTTTTCAGTTGGCCCATAACTAACCCTTCCCAATGCCTGCCATGCCTTTTGCGTTTCTTCAACAAGCTGTTTCATTTCATCAGGCTCCATTGAAAATACAGAATCAACACCGCCGTCAGCACGGGATAAAGTGAAGTGTTTTTCAATTACCGTTGCTCCTAAAGCAACACTGGCAACGGCTACACCGATTCCTAGCGTATGGTCGGACAATCCTGTCTCGACACCAAACAATTCTTTCAAGTGGGGAATTGTAAGTATATTGGTATTCTCAGGTGTTGTCGGATAGGTGCTCGTGCATTTCAGTAATACTATATCCTTGCAACCAGATTCTCTTGCTGTTCTTACGGCTTCATCAAGTTCTGTAATAGTTGCCATACCTGTAGAGATTATTATCGGTTTTTTTGTTGATGCAACCTTGCGAATTAAGGGCAAATGATTGTTTTCAAATGATGCGATCTTGTATGCAGGCACATTCAGGCCTTCAAGAAAATCCACTGCTGTTTCATCAAAAGGAGTGCTGAAGCATATAATGCCGAGTTCTTTACATTTATCAAAAATTGGTTTGTGCCATTCCCATGGTGTATAAGCTTGCTGATAAAGCTTATAAAGTGAAAATCCTTTCCACAAACTATTTGAATCATCGATAAAGAAAGCCCCATCTTTAACATCTATGGTCATTGTATCTGCAGTATATGTTTGCAATTTTAAAGCATGCACGCCTGACTTGGCTGCCGCCTTAACTATTTCTAGCGCCCTATCTAGCGATTGATTATGATTGCCTGACATCTCGGCAATAATAAATGGTGGGTAAATTTTTCCAATTTTTTTATTTCCAATTGTAATGGTCATAGTTAACTTCTGTTATATTTGTTATTTTCTAAATCTTTTAGGATTTTTTTAATAACTTCTCTCATGTCTGGAATGCGTTCTGAGCAGACAACGTATACTGTCTCTGCATCTATATCAAAATAGTGATGCGTTATAATATCTCTCATCCCTTTCGCTTTTTTCCAATCAACATCAGGGTAATTTATAAACAATTTCGCATCGGTCAGTTTGTCAATCTGCTTCAAGGCCTCACCGATGTTGATTAGTTGCATACAGATGCTATCCAGCTTTTCCAACCCAAGGTCGTCTTTAAGAAAATCGTCACTTGACTCAATAGTCTGAAATCGTTTAACGATTTGATCTAAAGACCAGGCAATGTTTTGAAGAATTTCAACAATAAGCTTCTTATCATACATAGATAACATCCTGCTCTATTCTGCACTTCAATACTTTATTCATCTTTTCCCTAAGCCTTACAACATCAACCCTTCTGCCTAACGCCTCTTCAATGGCTTGTTTGATGCCTATCATATAAAACATATCAGGTTTTTCTAGCTCAATTACAATATCAATATCACTTTCTTCGCAACCGCTTCCTCTCGCGTAGGAACCAAAAATTCCTATCTTTTTAACTTTAAACTCTTTTTTAAAAAAATCTTTTTGAGTGCGTAAATAATCAATTATCTGAGTTGTTGTGTATATCATAGAGAAACCTATCTATTTTGCCGAGATTTTATCGGATAGTTATATTTGAGTAATCAAATTTCTACTTTATGAGACATTTATAACCCCATTACAACCACATCCAGCCACATGTCGTCTTTAAATACAAAC
>MGWK01000023.1:0-26128 GCA_001800975.1 Flavobacteria bacterium RIFCSPLOWO2_12_FULL_35_11
AATATAATTTTTTTCGCAATACTAAAGTCCTGCACTAAAAGTGCAGGGCTTTGATCCCTTTTCTGAGACCAGTAAAAAAAGAACCAAAACTTTTGATGTTGCCATCAAAGTTTTGGTTCTAACTTAAACTACTAACTAAATTTTTATTTCAAAGAAAATAATTTTGTATCAGAGATAGCCCTTCTTTAAATGCAAGAACTGTTTTCTTTTTTTATCTTCTGTCAACGAAAATAGGATTCTAAGATTTAAAAAAAATGATATTTGTCAATTTTTCGAAATTTTTTATTGCAATTTCTAACAATTTTATACAATCATTAAAACAAGTCCCAAAAATATTGAAGCGAAAATTAAAACGGCAGATTTCCAAAAAACATGGGCCCTTTTAAGCTCCATAAAATAAAATGCCACGCCAAGAAATTTGACCATAAAAAGTGCTAAAATAATTGCAGATGCAGCTTTTAATCCGATATCCAATATAACAACCAAGGCTGCCAATATTGTTAATGTCAAAAGAAATAACAGAACTTTAAAATATAGGTGACTTTTCATCAAAATAGTAAATAAATTATGGGAAATAACAAAAGCCAAATAAGGTCGCACATATGCCAAAATGCAGCACTTGCTTCAAAATCTTCAAGTTCTAAATTCGATTTTTTCTTATGTAAACCAACATAAACGGAACTTAATATAACCAATCCAACAAGCACGTGAATAACGTGGAATAGCGTAAGCATCCAATAAAACGAGAAAAAAGTATTGTAACCAATCGATAAGCCTGCCTCCATTTTCTCATAATACTCAAAACTTTTCAGCAATAAAAAGAGGAAACCTCCCAACATTGCTAACTTCAAATACAACGTAGATTTTTTGATGTTTTTGGCTTTAAAACTTTCTACGGATTTCGCCATAAAAAATCCGCTTGTCAGCAAAAAAATGGTGTTAACTAACCCAAAAGTTGTGTTTAAAAGCAACCTTGAACTGTGAAATATCTCTGGTTCGTCTTTGCTGTAAATTACCATCGCAACCAAAGCCATTCCGAAAGTAAATAACTCCAAAAAAATGATAATCCACATTAAAATACCTCCCGGCGGATAGTAAATATTTTTGGAATTTATTGATTGTGACTCCATATTTAAAAAGTTTAATCCCAGTCTAACAATCGTTTTTGACCTTCCAATTTTTGAATTTCGGTAATGTCCTGAGACATTTCAATCACGCCTTTGTATTTTTTATCGTTATTTCGAATGGCAAAATACCTGATATGAATAATTCTACCCTTAAAATTAAACCAAAACTCTGCGACATCTTTTGTTCCTGCTTTAAATTCGGCCACAATTCTCAACACCATATCCACACTTTTTGGCGGATGGCAAAAACGAACTTCGCGGCCAATAATGCCTTTGCTTCGAGGAAAAACCCTGTCGTCACCTCTATTATAAAAAACTACTTTATCATTTTCATCAACATAAGTAATGTCCACAGGCAAAAAACGCAACAGTAAATTTACCTGTTCCGGCGTCATATAACCTTCATCATAATGGAAGGTATTGTCTAATGAAAAAGACAAATCGCGTTGGGTAAAATCTTCACTTGGATGCACATAGGCCGCTTCAATAATTGAGGGATATGGCGCTGGTTTCACCAACAACATCCACCCTATTTCTTCATCTCCCTGATAAAAGGCATTCCACTCTTCTTCCGTTAACAATTCCAATGAATTTGGAAACAATCGCATATCTTCTATGCTCAACAAACGTTTAATTCCTTCCACCAAATAGGGAATATTGTCAATAATTTTGGCAGTGTTTTTTTCGGTATTGTAATCATTTAACAATTTGATTTGTGCTCTTAAATTGTCGTGAAAAGACCACATTCCCTGGCTTGGGCCTTCCCATCCATGTTTTTCCAAATAAGGAAACAACTGGTTTTCTTTACGGGCAAATCGTTTTTCAATGGTGGTTAACTGATTGAAAATGTTAAAATATTTTTGAAAATCTTCGACAGGATCAGCTTCCGTCAATTCCAATAAAATTTCTTGAATTAATTCGCTTTCCCTGTAATATACTTCAACGGGATGGCCTTTGGGTAATTTTTCTACGGTTGATAAAAAAGAATTCATTTTTATGATTTTTAATTTTAGTAAATAGTTAATTCTGGGCTTCTAAACCTTTGAATCATTTGAAATTTTGTTAGCTATTTCTTGAATTTCCTTTTTTAGAACTTCAAATTCAACATTGCTTTCCTTGCAGGCAGCTTCTAACGTTGCACCACCTCCACAACAAAAATCTATTTTATATTTACTAAAAACATGGTCGGCTCCCATATTTTTGGCCACTACTTCTGCAACAGTATCTTGTTTAGTGATTTTCATCATTTTTTGTTTATAATTATAATGCAAATATAATAATAAAATACTATTTAGTCTTTTATTATTTGATTAATATTCATATTTAATTAAAGTCGAAGTTTTGTAAAATTAATTTTTGAAAATTGCCGGAATAGGACTTAAGATTAGTGCCTGATTTTTTCGAATAAAAGCACCAAAGATTTTAGCAATTCAACGGGTGTGGTTAAAATCTGATAATGATTTTGTCCAAACATTTGTGGTAAATAATATTTTGCCTGTGCTTCTATGGCCAACGCATAGGAATTTATTTGACGTTCGTTTAGTTCGCGCAAGGCTTGTTTAACATCGTTTACGCCATATTTTCCTTCGTACTTGTCGTAATCGTTGGGCTTTCCGTCAGAAATTAAAATTACCCATTTATTTTTGGTATCACGTTTGTCCACCATGGCTCCAGAATGCCGCAAAGCAGCGCCAATTCTAGTGTAACCGCTTGGCTCAACCGCACCAACTTTAAACTTTGCCTTGTTCCAATCTTCGTCGAAATCCTTAATGGTAATATAGGTAGAATGGTTTCTGGTTTTTGAATAAAAACAATCAATGGAAAAATCGATATTAAATTCATTTAAAAGTTCGCCAAACAAAATAGACACTTCTTTTTCAACATCAATTACGCGGTTTCCGGCAGCATATCCATCGCTGGACAAACTGATATCAAGCAACAATAGAATGGATAAATCTTTTTCCTTTTTTCTTTTGGAAAGATATATCTTTTCTGAAGGTGTGTGTCCCGAATGCACATCAACAAATAAATCGGTTATCGCGTCAATGTCAAATTCTTCGCCTTGTGTTTGTCTTCGCTGAAATTGGTATTTATTATTTACCGTGGTCAGCATTTTTCGCAATCCGATTAAGGTTGAATTATTCTTTAAAATCGTTCTTTTATAATAGGAAACATTGGATTTCAGCAGTGTTTTTGGATACACTTTACAAAAATCAGGTTTATAGGCGCGTTTGGAATAATCCCATTCATCATACGAAATATAATATCCCGCGCTGTCATATTCGGCACTTTCTGAAACAGTTGTGTTTTCTATAAAATCGGCCTGATAAACAGAATGAGCAGTATCATCAACGCGAACTGTATATTTCATGTTCAGTTCATCCAAGGCATTGGCGTGGTCTTCCAAATCATCGTCGCCATCAAAATCCTTGAAATTTCCGCCAAACTCTTCCGCAGTTTCCACTTTTTCAAATTGATGTTGCAACACGGCGTCTTCTTGCTGTTTTACATCAACTTGCACTGAAATAATTTCTTCAACAGCTTTGGATTTTAAGGTGGTTTTTGGCTGATCTTCTTTACCTTTTTTAAACTTATCCGTGAAATTTTTTAACACATCGCCATCAACTTCCAAATTATTTCGCATCCACTTTCCGTAGACAAAAGTATAATCCGTTATCGCTTCATCTTTGGCTTTACTTTTGTAAAATTGAATAAACAACTCGAAGTATTTTTTTGTGACAGGAAATTGATCGAACATAGATTCCAAAACAACCATTGAAGTTTCCTGTGCTTTTTGTTGGGATTCAAGCAATTCATGCTCCTGATTGTCGTTCCAGTTTAAGTTTAAATTCTTTTGAACCGACAAATAAACTATTCTGAATAAATAAAAGGAAATATTCTCGTCTGAAGAAGGAAAATCAGAAAAAGTAGTAGGAAGAAAAAAGTTGTTATTTTTATAGCCGCCTTCTCTTTCGGCCTCAAAAATCTCAATGGATTCGCCGGTGATCGCTCGCGCAAAAATGGTTAATCGCGGTTTTAAATCGGATAAATTAACTGCATGGGCGATGTTTTCCTGTTTTTTTAGATTGCGTCGCTTAAAGTAAAAAGCGAGTTTGGTAAACAAGTATTCATCGGGTTCGAACATATTTTGGGTTCTCAGTCACAGTTTTCAGTTGATTTTGTTTTTAAAGCATAAACTGTAAACTTTATTAAATCATTAAGTTACACAAATCCTTCAAGGCTTCTATCACTTCTAAATCATCGGTCAAGGGTTCAACAACGGCAACTTCAACCGACAGTCTTTTTGGCAATCCGCTATGAATTAATTTGGCTGCATCAACCAACAAACGGGTTGAAACAGTTTCTGCCAAACCAAGTTCCGTCAGGTTTCTGATTTTTGCGGCGATATTCACCAATTTTTTTGCAATATCAAGTTCAATTCCGGTTTCGTTCACTAAAATTTCTGCTTCAATTTTAGCCTCAGGATACGCAAAAGAAGTCGCTATAAACCGTTGCCTAGTTGAAGGTTTTAATTCTTTAAATCCTTTTTGATACCCTGGATTAAAGGAAGCCACCAACATAAAATCGTTGTGGGCCTTCACCGTTTCTCCCAATTTATCGATAAACAATTCACGCCTGTGGTCGGTAAGTGAATGAATGGCAACGATCACATCGGGTCTTGCTTCCGCAATTTCATCCAAATAAATAATGGCGCCTTCTTTTATGGCGGTTGTAAGCGGACCGTCTAACCAAATTGTTTCTGCACCTTTTATAATGAAACGACCAATTAAGTCTGTTGAAGAAGTTTCTTCGTGACAGGAAATAGTGATTAGTTTTTTATCCAATTTATGGGCCATAAACTCGATAAATCTGGATTTACCGGTACCTGTTGGTCCTTTCAACAAAAAGGAAATTTTATTTTTGAAGGCGTGTTCAAACACCTCAATTTCTTTACCGATTGCGTGGTAATAGGGAGCTGTGATACTCATAATTATTGTTATTAAAAGTTTTATCAGCGATAAAAAAACCAGCGCTTCTAACTATATCAATAAATTAAAAATATAATCTTCAACGCTGGAAATCCATCTAAAAAACTACAAAAATTCTTTATTTATATAGGTCATTCATCAATCTCTAAAGCTTCATCACTCGGTTTTCCATGCTTATAAAAATCGATGATATAAAGTGTAATTCCCGTAGCAAACATGGTAGCGCATAGCACCAAAACCACAAAGTGAACGGCGATTTCTTTTTGCACCAGCATAAAATCCATTTTAAACTTTCGTTCTAAATAAACTTGGGCAACACCGGCCACGCCAAAAGCGACTGTCATACCAACCATACCAATATTGGCAAGCCAAAAAGCCATTCTGCCTCGAGAACTGTCGTATAATTTTCTTCCAGTCATATTAGGCAAACTATAACTGATGATCGCCAAAACAATCATGCCGTAAGCGCCCCAAAATGCCAAGTGACCGTGCATTGCAGTAACTAAGGTTCCGTGGGTATAAATATTTGTTTGTGGCAATGTATGTGCAAAACCAAGCAATCCTGCACCAACAAACGACACAATTGCAGCGCCAAGCGTCCAGTATAAAGCCAATTTATTGGGATGTTTCTTCTCCCCTTTTCTGTACATATTCACAGCGAATAAAGCCATCGCCAAAAATGCCAACGGTTCCAATGCCGAGAAAATTCCTCCAACAATTAACCAAATTTTATTTACGCCAATATAATAGTAGTGATGCCCGGTACCCAAAACTCCTGATAAGAAGGTCAATCCAACAATTACATACAGCCATTTTTCAATAACTTCTCTGTCAACACCCGTCAATTTTATCAGTAGGAATGATAAAATACCGCCCATAATCAGTTCCCAAACGCCTTCAACCCATAAATGAACTACCCACCAACGAAAAAATGAATCCGTTACCTGACTGTCAAACGGCAACATTCCCGGTAAATAGAGTAATGCAGCAAAAAGCAATCCCATAGAAAGCACCAAAGCCGTTGTTGTTTGGCGTTTTCCCTTAAATAACGTAGTTAAAATGAGCCCTAAAAATAAGAGTACGTTTACTACAACTAAATAATCCAATGGTCTTGGAATTTCCAAAAATTTTCTTCCTTCCCAAATATTAAAGTGAAATCCAACAATGGCAGTTACGCCAACCAATGCCAAACTGATCAATTGGACATAAGCCAATTTTACGTTTACCAATTCGCGTTGTGCTTCCTCAGGAATTATATAATAGGCAGCGCCCATAAAACCGGACAATAACCAAACAACCAATAAGTTTGTATGAACCGCCCTTGCTACGTTAAAAGGCACAAATTCGTGTAAATTATCGAACCCGATGCGGGCGAATCCCATGACAAAACCATAGGTTATCTGTAAAACTAACAGCAGCATTGAAAGGGCAAAAAACCAATAGGCTACTTTTTGTGATTTATATTTCATATCTTATAAGTTTATTTGTTGATTTTTTCTTTAGCCAATGGAGATACCACCCTATCGAAACCATTTAAATCGATTTTTCCGATCCAGTTAAAAAAGGCCACCACATCTGATGCTTCCTGCTCTGTCATTCCGTAAGCAACCATTTTTCTTCCGTTGAGTTGCCAAGGACTTGGCGACATTAAAATACTCTTGATAACAGTTTCTCCGTTACCATCGTATCGAATATTTAATCGGTCAACAACTTTGGTTAATTCGGGTGCGTAATAAGCGCCTTCACCCAATAAGGTATGGCAACCCATGCAGTTATTGGATTCCCAGATTTCTTTTCCTCTTATCACTTCGGCAGTAAGGTTTTCTCGATTTGTTTGGTCGTTTCCTTTAGAGAAAGAATAAATGGTAAGCCCTATAAATATAAGGAACGTTACCAATGTTCCTCCTAAAAAGAAAGCCCTTGCTTGTTTTTTAGATAACATATTTTAACAGTTTTAATTGGTTAGTGAATTCAATTATTATTAAAAGACCTTTTTATCTTTTAATAGGACGAATTTATAATCTTCCAATTAATTAAACTATGATATTTATCATAAAATCTATTCGTGAGGTTCCTCGAATGAAGGACTGATGTCTTTTAGCGTTAGAAGCCGTCCTTTGTCAGAAATTTCCTTGGCAAACTCCATAATTGTTTTGTCTCTGAACTTTCCTAAAATATTGTTTTTGAAGGGTTCAACTATAAAATGAACTGGGCAGGGATTTGTGGAATCACATTCATTTAATCCCATAAAACAACTGTTAATCTTATTTAGGCCATCAATATTTTCGATGATGTCCAACACATTTTTCATTTTATTTTTTTCGGACAAATAGAAACCGCCATGCGGACCTTTGGTGGAAGAAATAATCTTACCACGTACCAGTTGCTGAAAAAGTTTGGCCAAGAACGGACTTGGAACGTCAATACTTTCTGCAATTTCCTTCACGCTTATTTTTCTTTCCTCACTTGAATGTTGCGCTAAAAACAGGGTAGATAAAATAGCATATTTACTGGCACGTGATAACATCGTCTCTTAATTTTACAATTTATTCTGGCAAAAGTACCATAAAAAGAGTAAAAGGTATTATATTTTTTTAAATTTAGCTGTAAAATGTCTCATAATGGGTGCTTCCTCTACAATTTTATAACCAGATTTTGCTTCTTCCCTTGTATCATAAATATTTTTTAAAGCAACAGCGATATACTCCATATGATTGTTTGTGTACGTTCTTCTTGGAATTGCCAATCGCACCAATTCCAATTCCGGATAGCGATTTTCTCGGGTTATTGGATCTCTGTCGGCCAAAACGGTTCCTATTTCAACACCTCTAATACCGCCAACGATGTAAATTTCAACAGCCAAAGCCTGGGCTCTATATTCTTCTCTCGGAATTTTAGGAACAAATTTATTGGCATCTAAAAATATGGCGTGACCGCCGAAAGGTTGTTGTACCGGAACGCCAAAATCGACCAACTTTTGTCCCAAGTAGGCAATTTGTTCTACCCTGCTTTCCAAATAATTAAATTCTGTTGCTTCATCCAACCCAACAGCCAATGCGCCCATATCACGACCATTCATACCGCCATAAGTGATAAAACCTTCGAACATAATATTGAAAACAGTTGCTTGCTTAAAAACTTCTTCGTTGTTAAGCGCAATAAAACCGCCCATATTTACCAATCCGTCTTTTTTAGAACTCATCGTCATTCCGTCACCATAAGAAAATACTTCTTTGGCAATTTCCTTGATGGATTTATTTTCATAACCAGGCTCACGTTTTTTTATAAAATAAGCATTTTCAGCAAAACGGGCAGCGTCAAAATACAATGGGATTCCGTATTTTTTGCATAAAACCGAAACCTCTTTGGTGTTTTGCACAGAAACTGGCTGTCCGCCCGCGCTGTTGCATGTAATAGTTATTACTACAAAAGGAATTTTTTCTTTGGGATGGCTTTTAAAAACCTTTTCAAGTTTATTTAAATCAACATTTCCCTTAAAAGGATGCATATTGGAAGTGTCAAAAGCTTCATCAATAGTGCAATCTATCGCTTTGGCTTTTCTGAATTCAATATGGCCTTTGGTGGTGTCAAAATGTGAATTTCCGGGAACTATATCACCTTCTTTCACCAAAGCGGAAAACAACACATTTTCGGCAGCCCTGCCTTGGTGTGTAGGCAAGAAATAGGTAAACCCAGTAATTTTTTGAACGGTCTCTTTTAGTTTTAAAAACGAGGATGAGCCCGCATAACTTTCATCTCCAATCATCATTTCAGCCCATTGTTTGTCGCTCATGGCGCCAGTTCCTGAATCTGTCAATACATCAATAAAAACTTTATCAGAAGAAAGGTTGAATAAATTATAATCGGCTTCTTTTATCCACTTTAATCGTTGCTCTTGTGTTGAACGTTTGATATGTTCAACCATTTTAATTTTATAGGGTTCTGCGTATGGTAATTCCATAAGAATATTTTATTTTTAAGATTGTGAAATTTTTTAAAAACGTGATTGAAAATCACCAAATAAGAATAAAATTAGGCACGAAAAGAATCTGGACGCTTTATGTTTAAAAAGACGTCTGCGTGCAATTTAAAACTGTTTAAGTTTTTCATTTACTAATTTATAAGGTTCAAATTTACAAAAATATTTAAACAATTATTTTGATATTTTTAATCTTTTTTAGTGACAATAATCTGTTCCATCAATAAATGTAATAGCGCTATTTGCGTTTGAAATTTTGTAAGATTAAGATTTGCTTAAAATACTGATTAATATTTAGTATTATGACAAATATCATTATCTTCGCAATTCGTTATTTTTACTATTAAATCTATAAAAATGAACAAACTTCTTTCACTTATTTATTCAACTCGCGTAACGGCAGCTTTATTTTTAATATTTGCTTTATCTATGGGGGTTGCAACATTTATCGAAAATGATTACGGCACCGAAACCGCAAAAGTATTGGTATACAATGCTTGGTGGTTTGAGGCAATTATGGCCATTTTCGCCATCAACTTTTTTGGAAATATTTTTAAATACAAACTTTATAGAAAAGAAAAATTAGTAGTGCTAGTTTTTCACTTGTCCTTTTTTTTAATACTGGTTGGAGCAGGAATAACGCGTTATATTAGCACAGAAGGTATTATGCCTATTAGAGAAGGAGCCGTTAGCAATGTTTTTTTCTCGGATAAAAGCTATATAAGCGTTGTTGTCAACGATGGAAAAGAACAGAAAACACCTTCACATAAAGCAATCTTGTTATCGGCATTGGGAAACAATAACTACCATTACAAAACAGATTTTAAAGGAAAAGATGTTGATGTAAAATTAACAAACTACATTCCAAATGCCCAAGAAGTATTTGAAGCCAATGAAGCCGGTGAGAAATATTTAAAATTTGTTGAATCGGGAGAAGGCGGACGTCACGACCATTATATTAAAAAAGGAGCCACTGAAGAAGTGCATGGCGTTTTGGTGGGATTTGATTCCCCAACACCAAATACCATTGATTTTGTGACCACTACGAGCGGTTTAAAAATTAAATCTGTTGCTGATGGAACTTTCTTTAGAATGGCCGATAAATTTGAAGGCACTATTGTAAAAGATTCTTTACAGGATTTTTCACTTTTGGCCGTACATTCTGTTGCAGGATTGCAATTTGTGGTTCCGCAAATGCCGCTTAGAGGATCTTATAAAACAATTTCAGGAACCAAAGAACAATCAGATTTGGCGCAACTGGAATTTGACGTTACTGTAGGTGAAGAAACCAAAACAATAAAATTAAAAGGCGCTAAATTTGCCATTCAGCAACCAACACAATTTTCTGTTGGAAACTTAAATTTCAGAATGAGTTATGGTGCCATGCAAATGCAATTGCCATTTAGCATTAAGCTGAAAGATTTTCAATTAGACAACTATCCGGGCTCAAACAGCGCTATGTCATTTGCCAGCGAGGTGACGGTAATTTCACCGGAAGAAACCTTCGATTTTAGAATATTTATGAACAATATATTGAATTATAAAGGCTACAAATTCTTCCAGTCAAGCTATAACATTACGCCTGAATATGAAGAAACCCATTTATCCGTGAATCATGATTTTTGGGGATCAACAATCACTTACATCGGTTATTTCTTGTTGTATGCTGGTTTGATTTTAATCCTATTTATGAAAAATACCCGATTTGATTTCCTTAGAAACAGTTTGGATAAAATCAGAAAGAAAAAATCTGTCGCTGTCACAATTTTATTATTGTTGGTTTCATCGTTTGCGTTTTCGCAGGATCACAATCACGCGCCACTTCAAAAACAAATAGATTCCATAGTTACCGCCAATATTATTGATGCAGATCACGCCGATAAATTTAGCAGGGTAATTATACAAGATGCTGGCGGAAGAATGAAACCTGTTCATACTTATGCCTCAGAATTGTTAAGAAAAGTCAGCAAATCTGATACTTACAAGGATATGAATGCCACTCAGGTATTTTTATCCATAGAACAAAATCCGAGACTTTGGTTTCAGGTTTCCATCATTTATGTTGAATCTGGGAACACAAAATTAAGAGATCTTATTGGCATTCCGCATGAACAAAAATACGCATCGCTTGCCAACTTTTTTGATGAAAAAGGGAACTATAAACTTGCTGAAGTTCAACAGGAAGCGCAAAAAAGCAACATCAAAAGCAAATTTGAAAAAGACGTTATTAACGTAGACAGAAGGGTTAATTTATTATATTCTGCCATTACCGGAGATATTTTACGAATATTCCCAATTCCAAATGATCCAAAAAATACTTGGGTTTCGCATAATGCTTTAAATGAAGCCAATTTTAAAGGAACAGATTCGGTATTTGTTCGTCAAATTTTACCGGTTTATTTACAAACCTTATCAGAATCGCAAGTTTCAAAAAACTATACGCAATCTGATGAAATGTTAGACGGAATTATAAAATTTCAAAAGAAATATGGAAGTGCCGTTTATCCTGCGGAACACAAGATTGATGTTGAAATTGCCTATAACAAATACGATGTCTTTAAAAAATTGTTTAGCTATTATATGTACATCGGAACATTGATGTTCTTTTTAGTTATTTTTCAAATATTCAGAAAAAATAAAATTCTTGATTTTTCAATAAAAGCTTGCATTGCCATCATCATTTTACTATTTACCCTTCATACAGGAGGCTTAATTGCACGTTGGATTGTTAGCGGACACGCACCTTGGAGCAACGCTTATGAATCGATGATTTACGTAGGTTGGGCCACAATGCTTTTCGGATTGTTGTTTGGAAGAAAATCGTCGATGACCATTGCCGCAACTGCATTTTTAACGGCATTTATATTAATGGTGGCGCATTGGAACTGGATGGATCCCGAAATTGCAAACCTGCAGCCCGTACTTAATTCTTATTGGTTAATGATTCACGTTGCCATTATTGTAGCCAGTTACGGACCGTTTGCCTTAGGGATGATTTTAGGTTTTGTCGCTTTAATTTTAATGATTTTAACCACCAAAAACAATAAAAGTAAGGTTGGCCTTATGATTAAAGAAATTACCATTATTAACGAAATGTCATTAACCGTTGGGTTAATTATGTTAACCATTGGTAACTTTTTAGGCGGAATGTGGGCAAATGAAAGTTGGGGACGTTATTGGGGATGGGATCCAAAAGAAACGTGGGCATTAATAAGCATTATGATTTACGCCTTCGTGCTTCACTTGCGTTTGGTTCCTGGTTTACGAAGCCGATTTACATTTAATATGTTTTCTGTGGCTGCATTCGCTTCAATAGTAATGACCTATTTTGGCGTAAACTTTTACTTATCCGGCTTGCATTCTTATGCAAGCGGTGATAAAGTGATCACTCCAACCTTTGTGTATTATGCAATCGGTATTTTTGCAATCATAAGTTTATTTGCTTATTTACAATTTAAAAAACATTATAAAAAATAATTAAAACCATTGCAAAAATGTAACTTTGCAATCCATAAAATATAATTATCAATGTTTAATAAGTATATAAAATTAGTTATAGCGACAGGAATATTAGTTTGGGCAGTATTTCAATTTATTGATGGTAACATCATGAATGGAATTTCAATTGTGCTTTTATCAAGTATATTTGTACTGTTTTACTTCAAAAATGAATTTATATTGTTGGCTTTTCTTCAGTTAAGAAAGCAAAATTTTGCCGGGGCAAGCAAATGGTTGTCTTACATTAAAAATCCGGAAAGCGCATTAATTAAAAAACAACAAGGTTATTATAACTTTTTACAGGGAATTATGGTTTCTCAAACCAATATTAACCAAGCTGAAAAATACTTTAAAAAGGCGTTAAGTTTGGGCTTAAACATGAAGCATGACATTGCTATGGCAAAACTGCAATTGGCTGGCATTGCCCTGTCGAAAAGACGTAAAAGAGAAGCCACAATGTTAATCACGGAAGCTAAAAAACTGGATACCCAGAATATGTTGGCCGAACAAATTAAAATGCTAAAACAACAGTTGAAAAAAATATAAATTTTTCAACAAAGCATAAAAAAAGCACGCCAATTGGCGTGCTTTTTTTATTCTGTATTTTCAATTATTCAATACAATTGATGATAAGTCTGCATTGTATTGGATGATAAAAATTCCTTTATTTTCAAAGCTTCCCAGCATATTCTTTTGATAATTAAACATCGTTGAAATTCTTGTAGATTTGCCTGCGACTAAACCTTGGTCTAAGCTATTTTTTGTTGCAATTCGAACTAAAGCATCATAGGTAATATCAAATCCCTTGAGCGCATATTTTGAAGGTATCGCGTAATTTTTTTCCTGATAGGTTTTATAAAAACTATTCACGTTAGCATCATCAACATCAATATGATCAATTGAAGGATAAACAAAATTCAACTGACCCAAAAGGTTATTGTCGATACTGTCGAAATTTTTCCCTTTATCCAGTGCCATTAAAGTAATTTTATAGTTATCGGCAAGTCCCTTTAAACTATTTACCGATGAAGCTGTTGTTACCATTTCATCACTCACCAAAATCACCCAGTTATTTACCGACTTTGTTAAATTTTCGGCAAACTTACTGCTGGAAATATATCCATTCTCTGATTTTACAACCGATACCTTTTGAACATTATTAAACATTTTCAGTTGGTTTACAACTTGCCACAATTTACTTTGTGAATTGGATCTTCCGTCATTTATTACAATAATATTTTCACCATGGTAATGTTGTCCTAAATATTTTAAAAGCTCGATTTGCAACAAATCATTTTCTGGCGCCGCTTTCACCAAGTTACTATTCGAATTTGCGGCTTGACTTTTTGAGTAGAATGGTGCAATAACCGGTACGTCAATATGTTTTGAAAGCCAAAGTGCATTGTCAAAATACAAAGGACCAATTACAGCGTCAACCGACTTAAAACTATTCTTATTTATATGTGATTGCAGTTTTTGGGTTGAATTTTCGGAATCCAAAAATTTAACATCAATTTTCAATCCTCTTTTTCTTAAGGAATCAATTGCGATGGTTGCCCCCAAATGAAAATCGGTGGCAATATTTAACACAGAATTATTTTTTCCGAAATTTTCAATTCTGGTTGAATCTGATAAGGTACTTAACTGATATGGAAGCAACATAACAAGATCAATTTCTTTTGAAAAATCTAACCTTTCTTTAAATTGGCCGGCAACTTCAACCACACCTTTTTCAGTTGTCCCATTTTTTTCATAGGCACCTTTTTGAAGCGGTTTAATTTTTATTAACATTCCCAATTTTAATCCGTCACTCAATTCAGGATTTAACCTCAACAATTCTGATTGTGACACATTGAATCGGTTAGATAAATTATACATCGTATCATCTTTGATTACTTTATGAAATTCATAGTTAACCGAATCATTTTTCTGGGTTAGGATTGCACCCGCACCCGGAATTACCAATTCCATTCCCGGTTCCAAACCGGCAGCAATCTGCGGATTTGCGGCCACTAATTGTTCAATGGTGATTCCAAACATTTTTGAAATTCCGTACAAAGTGTCTTTTGGCAAAACAAAATAAGTTTTTTTGTTGCCGTTAGCTACTTTTACCTCCACTTTACCATAATCCAAATTTGGAACAATGATGACCGTATTTTCCTTAATATTTTTTCCCATATCGGGATTTAACTTAAGTAAATCTTTGGAAGTTATGTGGTATGTTTTAGCGATACTTTTTACGGTTTCTCCTTTTTTAACCGTGTAGGAAACATACTTTTTTTGTTGGGCGATTGCTATAACAGAAAACAAAAAAAGGAAAACAATTAATAGGGTTATTCTTTTCATAAATTAATTTAAATTTTTTTTGAGGGTTATTCCCACTCAATAGTTGCCGGTGGCTTAGAACTAATGTCGTACACTACTCTATTAACGCCTTTAACACCATTTATTATTTGATTTGAGGTTTTTTGCAAAAACTCGTAAGGCAAATTCACCCAATCGGCGGTCATTCCGTCTGTGGATTCCACCGCGCGCAACACCACTGCTTTTTCATAGGTTCTTTCATCACCCATGACGCCTACTGAATTTACTGGCAATAACATCGCGCCAGCCTGCCAAACCTTGTCGTACAATCCCCATTCTTTTAATCCGTTTATAAAAATGGCGTCCACTTCTTGTAACATTTGCACTTTTTCTGCGGTGATATCGCCTAAAATCCGAATTCCCAAACCAGGTCCGGGAAAAGGATGTCTTCCCAACAATTCCGCATCAATTCCCAAAGTTGCGCCAACCCTGCGCACCTCATCTTTAAATAACATTCGCAACGGCTCCACAATTTTAAGTTTCATATAATCTGGCAATCCGCCAACATTATGATGTGATTTAATGGTTGCTGATGGTCCGCCGCTTACTGAAACCGATTCAATGACATCAGGATAAATAGTTCCTTGCGCCAGCCATTTCACTTCTTCAATCAAATGCGCTTCATCATCAAAAACTTCAATAAAAACCCTTCCGATAATCTTGCGTTTGCCTTCAGGATCTGATTCTCCTGCGAGCTCTTTCAAAAAACGTGCCGAAGCATCAACGCCTTTTACATTCAGGCCCATGTGCTTATATTGATCCAACACATTTTCAAATTCGTTTTTTCGCAACAAACCGTTATTCACGAAAATGCAATATAAATTACTGCCAATGGCTTTACTTAATAAGGTTGCAGCCACGGTAGAATCTACACCTCCCGAAAGACCTAAAACAACTTTATCGTTTCCAATTTGCTTTTTTAAATTTTCAACAGTTAACTCCACGAAAGAATCGGGTGTCCAAGTTTGGGCCACGCCGCTAATTTTTACCAGAAAATTCTCCAATATTTTTAATCCGTCTTTTGAATGGTAAACTTCCGGGTGAAACTGGATTCCGAAAGTATCTTCATTTTTAATTTTAAAAGCCGCATTTTTAACATCATGCGTGCTTGCGATTAACTCACAATTCTCCGGCAAATCGGCAATGGTGTCGCTATGGCTCATCCAAACCTGACTTCCCTTATTCACGTCATCAAAAAAAAGTTCGTTTGTTTTTATAAAAGAAAGGTTTGCCCGGCCATATTCTCTGGTGTTTGAAGCGGCTACTTGTCCTCCAAAATTATGTGCCAAAAATTGTGCACCATAACATACGCCCAATAAAGGTTTTTTACCTTTTATTTTGGATAAATCTGGAGTTGGCGAACCAACAGCTCTCACAGAAAATGGGCTGCCAGAGAGGATTACCGCTTTATAATTTTCCACTTTAAAGTTTTCACTGTTGAAAGGGAAAATTTCACAAAAAATGTTGAGTTCTCTCACTCTTCGGGCAATTAACTGCGTGTATTGCGAACCGAAATCTAAAATAAGTACCTTGTCTTGCATCCGCAAAAATAATATTAAAATAAATATGCCATAATACTTTGTGCAATTTTTTCTGAACAAAATGATTTTATAATTTTGTTGTCCAATTAAATTAGCAAAACTTACTGGTCACCCCTATGGGGCTTTGGTCAATAAATTATGATGATTTTCTACAAACAGTTAGCTCCTACGGAGCTGATTTAGTCCCATCGGGACGACCTGATTTTAGTATAATAGTTATTCCAATTAAACAAGCCCCAGAGAGGGCGACCTGTTTGTCAAATCCCATTTTGATTGGGGTTAAGAAGTTCTAATGAATTTTTATTCGGTCAACGTTATTAAGGCATTGACAAATCGTAAAACAAAAATCCTAATTCGTAAATCGATTTGCGTTAGCGATTGAAATGGAAATACTTTTTTGAGGTTTTTCACCAAAAAAAAGATTGCAATGGAAAGCGCGACCCGCAGGGGAACGCCCAAATTATTGCTGTTTTATCCTCAAAAAAGGTATTATTCAGAATCTTTTTGAAGGCAAATAACTTCATTTAAAACATTTTTTGTTTTTTGGATATTGTCATTTTTATCGAAATGCCATAAATCGCATTTAAGGCTATTTTTAGCCGATTTAAGCCACTTTTAAAAATTGGGTAATTTGTTGATAACTTGTGGCGCCGCAACGGTAAAACGCGTTTAAATGCTGTGTTGATTTATTATATTTGTATGTTATAAAATTTACAAAAAAAATAGATTTTAATATGAGTGAAGAACCTAAAAAAAGCAGTTATACGGCCGACAGTATTCAGGCGTTGGAAGGAATGGAGCATGTGCGCATGCGTCCGTCCATGTACATTGGAGATATTGGCTTAAGAGGATTACATCATTTGGTTTATGAGGTGGTTGACAACTCTATTGATGAAGCGATGGCGGGCCATTGTGATTCCATAGATGTGGTTATAAATGAAAACTATTCGGTTTCCGTAAAAGACAACGGACGTGGTATTCCTGTGGGAATGCACAAAAAAGAAGGCGTTTCGGCGCTTGAAGTGGTGATGACCAAAATTGGTGCCGGCGGTAAATTTGACAAAGATTCCTATAAAGTTTCAGGTGGTTTGCACGGTGTTGGTGTTTCTGTTGTAAATGCCCTTTCTGAACATTTAAGAGCAACCGTTTATTTAGACGGAAAAGTTTGGGAACAAGAGTATTCGAGAGGAAAAGCTTTGTATCCTGCAAAAATAATTGGTGAAAGCAATGACAAAGGAACTATGGTTACCTTTTTGCCCGACTCGACCATTTTTACGCAAACCATTGAATTTAATTACGACACTTTAGCGACTAGGTTGCGGGAACTTTCCTTTTTAAATAAAGGAATTACGCTGACTTTAACTGACAAAAGGGTTTTAGATGATGAAGGAAACCTGATTACTGAAACATTTTTTAGTGATGAAGGATTGCCTGAATTTATTAGATATTTGGATGCCACGCGTGAACCTTTGATTTCAAGGGTAATTTCTATGGAAGGTGAAAGAAACGATATTCCTGTTGAAGTTGCGATGGTTTACAATATGTCGTATACCGAAAATTTACATTCTTATGTAAACAATATCAACACCATTGAAGGCGGAACGCATTTGGCAGGTTTTAGACGCGGATTGACAAATACACTAAAAAAGTATGCTGAAACTTCAGGAATGCTTGACAAACTTAAGTTTGAAATTGCCGGAGATGATTTCCGTGAAGGATTGACAGCCATTATTTCTGTTAAAGTTGCGGAACCACAGTTTGAAGGACAAACAAAAACAAAACTGGGAAACCGAGAAGTTACAGCCGCCGTGAGCCAGGCTGTTTCTGAAATGTTGCAGAATTATTTGGAAGAAAATCCGGGTGATGCCAGAATCATTGTCCAAAAAGTAATATTAGCCGCACAAGCACGTCACGCAGCCAAAAAAGCGCGTGAAATGGTGCAACGCAAAACGGTAATGTCTATTGGCGGATTGCCAGGAAAATTAAGTGACTGTTCAGAAACTGATCCAGAAAAATGCGAAATTTTCTTAGTTGAGGGAGATTCTGCAGGCGGTACGGCAAAACAAGGACGCGACAGGGCTTTTCAGGCAATTTTACCGTTAAGAGGTAAAATTCTGAATGTTGAAAAAGCCATGCAGCACAAGGTTTTTGAAAACGAAGAGATTAAAAATATGTATACCGCTTTGGGCGTATCCATTGGTACTGAGGAAGATCCGAGAGCGTTAAATTTAGACAAGCTTCGTTACAGCAAAGTGGTTATTATGTGTGATGCCGATGTTGACGGTAGCCACA
Organism: Flavobacteria bacterium RIFCSPLOWO2_12_FULL_35_11; assembly: GCA_001800975.1. Classification (GTDB taxonomy): domain Bacteria; phylum Bacteroidota; class Bacteroidia; order Flavobacteriales; family Flavobacteriaceae; genus Lutibacter. The sequence continues at coordinate 18,791 of MGWK01000023.1, forward strand.
TTGCCACCTTAATTTTGACTTTTTTCTTCAGATATATGAAAGAATTGGTTGAAAATGGTCATATTTACATTGCAACACCTCCTTTATACCTCGTGAAAAAAGGCCAGAAAAGAGAATATGCCTGGAGCGATGACCAACGCGATTTAATTACCCAAAATATGGGTGGAGGATCTGCTATTCAACGTTATAAAGGTTTGGGAGAAATGAATGCCGAGCAACTTTGGGATACCACTATGAATCCGGAATTCAGAACACTTAGACAGGTTACCATTGATAATTTATCTGAAGCTGACAGGGTTTTCTCAATGTTAATGGGTGATGAAGTTCCGCCACGTAGGGCATTTATTGAAAAAAATGCAAAATATGCTAAAATCGATGTGTAATTTGATTTCGAATAATAAATAACAAAAAAAAGACTGCCCTTAAAAGCAGTCTTTTTTTATCAATTAATTTGATTAGATTTGATTACTAAAAACAAAACCCAAAAACTAAATTTATGAAAAAAATCGCACTACTAATTCTTATGATGGTTTGCGCTGTTTCAATGAAAGCCCAAACGGATGATGGCCTTGAATCCATTATCTACGCAAATATCCAGGACGCCAACAAATTAACTAAAGCCTATATGAATCCTGCCATGAAAGGATTGATTTATGGGATGAACAGCGGCTGGTACCATACGGCACAAGCCCATAAAACATTTGGATTTGACTTTTCTTTTGGTTTAAATGCTTCCATGGTGCCAAGCAAAGATGAACTTTTTAGATTTGCCGACCTTGGCCTGTCTTCATCAACAACTTCAACTTCGCTTACAGGTGCAACCGTGGCTGGCTCAAATACATTGGAAGCACCGGTTACCGTAAGTGCTGTAATTGAAGGCCAAAATGTTTCAAAAACATTTTTAATGCCTGCCGGTGTTAAAGAAGATTTACCTTTAAACGCAGTTCCTACACCTTCTGTTCAATTTACTTTAGGTTTGCCAAAACAGTTTGATGTGATGGTTAGACTGGTTCCTGAAGTTGGATCTGATGATGTAAAAGGCAATTTATTTGGTATCGGTCTTAAAAAAGAAATTACCAGTCTATTTGGTCCTATTGAAAAACTGCCGCTGCATATTTCTTTATTGGGCGCTTACACCAATATGGATGTGAATTATAACATTCAAAACGACAGCTCAATTCCCGGCGCCAACCAAGTAGCCACATTTAATTTATCCTCCTATACCGTTCAGGCAATTGCGTCTATCAATTTTCCAATCATTAATTTTTATGGAGGAATTGGTTACGGCGCAGGTACTTCCGACCTGAAAATGTTAGGAACTTATGTGCTGGAATATAACACCGGATTTCCCGCTCCAAATGATACCGTTGAAAAAACAGTAACTGATCCTATTAATTTGGATTTTGAAGTAAGCGGCGTTAGAGCAACCTTGGGAACCAGATTGAGTTTAGGGTTTTTCAAAATTTTTGCCGATTACACGTTTCAGGAATACAACACCTTATCGGCAGGAATTGCATTTAGTTTCAGATAAGTATCATTTTACTTTATATTAAATTACACAATTGTTGTTTTTTTGACCAAAAATTTATAGGGACTGCTTAATTGCAGTCCTTTTTTTGTCATAAATATTACATCGTTTTCGTATAAAAATTCGTAAATTTGGATTAATTTTTTATAAAAATAAACAACACATTAGATATGAAAGTAACAGTAGTAGGAGCAGGTGCTGTAGGTGCAAGTTGTGCTGAGTACATCGCTATTAAAAATTTCGCCTCGGAAGTGGTACTGATTGACATTAAAGAAAATTTTGCTGAAGGCAAAGCCATGGATTTAATGCAAACAGCATCATTAATGGGATTTGACACCAAAATTACCGGAATAACAAATGATTATTCAAAAACAGCCGGCAGTGAAGTTGCCGTTATTACAAGCGGTATTCCAAGAAAACCTGGAATGACTCGTGAAGAATTAATTGGAATTAATGCCGGAATCGTAAAATCTGTTGTTGAAAGTTTACTTAAACATTCTCCAAAAGTAATCATTATTGTGGTGAGTAACCCAATGGATACTATGGCGTATTTGGCCCATAAAGTTGCCGGAATCGCTAAAAACAGAATTATAGGAATGGGAGGCGCTTTAGACAGTGCCCGTTTTAAATACCGTTTGGCTGAAGCATTGGGCTGTCCGCAATCTGATGTTGACGGAATGGTTATTGCCGGCCACAGTGACACCGGTATGTTGCCTTTAACACGTTTGGCCGTAAGAAACAGTGTTCCTGTTAGACAATATTTATCTGAAGAACGTTTGGCAAAAGTTGCTGAAGACACCAAAGTTGGCGGTGCAACATTAACAACAATGTTAGGAACAAGTGCTTGGTATGCGCCAGGTGCAGCAGTTTCTTCCATGGTTCAAGCAATTGTAAACGACCAAAAGAAAATGTTCCCATGTTCCGCTTTATTGGATGGCGAGTACGGATTAAAAGATATTTCAATTGGTGTGCCTTGTATTATTGGCAAAAACGGAATTGAAAAAATTGTTGAAATTGATTTAACCGACGCAGAAAAAGCCAAATTTATAGAAAGTGCTGCAGGCGTTAGAAGCGTAAACGATTTACTGACATAATATTTCTTAATATATTTTTAAAAACTCCTCAAGACTTCGGTTTTGGAGAGTTTTTTTTGTCAGTAATTTAGAATTTTAGACAGCCTCTTTTATTTTAATTTTTGCTTATTGTAGCAATACTAAAAACCTTTTAAAGTGGTGCCAAGCGCCAATAAAACAAATCCGCCTAACAGTAACTCAAAACTATATTGCGAAATATATTGAATGTGGGCAAAATGGCCAACAATTCCTAAAATCCCTAAAATCAAGGCTACAATCCATAAATTCTTTTTTGGTGCAGATGGTTTCATATACTATACGTTTTAGTTTATAAAATCAAATTTAGGGTTTAAATGAATACCAAATGCATCTGTAAATAAATACCGTCAGACAACTAATTTTCTATAAACACGCTCAATTGGACTTGTTTCCATTAATTTTTAACTATTTTTGAGAATAAACAGTTAGTTTTTAAACAAATCCATCAATTATTTTTTTCGGGTTACCGAAATATTTCAAACAAAAAATTATGAATTTCCGAAAAGCAACAAAAAATGACGTGCCTTTTATCATAAAAATGTTGGCAAATGATAAATTGGGAAAATTGAGGGAAAATTATCAAGAGCCTTTGCCCCAGAGTTATTACGATGCTTTTGAAATCATTAATTCAGATCCAAATCAGGAATTGATGGTTGTGGTAAACAAAAACGACCCAGAAATTTTAGCAACTTTTCAACTGACTTTTATTCCGTATTTGAGTTTTCAGGGAAAATTAAGAGCGCAAATTGAAAACGTATTTGTTCGGGAAGATTTAACAGGACAAGGAATAGGAAAAAAAATATTTGAATGGGCAATTGAAAGAGCCAAAACTCGAAATGCGCATTTACTGCAATTGACCAGCAATAAACAAAGACCCAGAGCCATCAAATTTTATGAAGATTTAGGTTTTATTGCTTCCCACGAAGGAATGAAATTGCATTTTAAATAAAAAAGGTTTACCCTAATTTGAGTAAACCTTTTTTAAATCAATTTAAATCTATATTTATTTTGCCAATAACTATGACAATCCTGAAATAACCCCGTTGTTGTCTATGGTCATTCCTTCAGAAGCCGGAACTCCAGGCAGTCCTGGCATCCGCATCATTTCACCCAAAATTGGAATGATAAATCCGGCACCTGCTGAAATTTCAATTTCCCGAACTGTTACGTTAAACCCTGTTGGTCTACCTAAAACGGTTTCGTTATCCGTAAATGATTTTTGGGTTTTCGCCATACAAATAGGAAAATTATTGAAGCCCAATCTGTCAATCCTTTTTAGATTTAATAACGCCTTTTTTTCGAAATCAACGCCGTCAGCACCATATATTTCTTTGGCAATTGTTTCTATTTTCTCTTTTACCGGCGCGTTCCAATTGTATAATGGTTTATATTGGGATTTGGTTGCTTCAACCACTTTTACAACAGCTTCCGCTAATTTTTTGGTGCCCTCTCCTCCTTTTTCCCATCCTTCAGAAACAACTGCCTGAACGCCTAATGCAGCGCATTTCTCAATAATATAATCCACCTCTTCTTTAGTGTCGCTTATAAAAGAATTAATCGCCACCACAGGTTCAATATTGAATTTTCTGATGTTTTCAATATGTTTTTCCAAATTGCAAAAACCTTTTTTTATGAACTCCATATTTGGGGTGTTGTATTCCTCTTTTTTAGCGCCTCCATGGTGATGCAATGCCCTAATTGTGGCAACCAGCACCACTGCTTTCGGATTCAAATTGGCAGCCACACATTTGATATTCAGGAATTTTTCGGCACCTAAATCTGCCCCAAAACCAGCTTCAGTAACCACATAATTAGACAATGACAATCCCATTTTAGTCGCAATAATCGTATTGGTTCCTTGCGCGATATTTGCAAACGGACCACCGTGGATAATTGCCGGATTTTCTTCCAAGGTTTGCACCAAATTTGGCTTAATGGCGTCTCTCAACAAAATTGCCATGGCATTTTCGGCTTTTAAATCACGTGCAAAAATTGGTTTGTTATCGAAAGTAAATCCAACGAAAATATTGCCCAAACGCTTTTTTAAATTTTCAAAATCGGTTGCCATACATAAAATAGCCATCACTTCGGAAGCCGGCGTAATATTAAAACCATCTTCACGTGGAATTCCGTTAACGGTGCCTCCCAAACCAATAACAATATTTCGCAAAGACCTGTCGTTCATATCTATAACGCGTTTCCAAACCACCGTTCTAGAGTCTATGTTCAAATTGTTGACAGTGCTTTGTAAATTATTGTCGATTAAGGCCGACAATAAGTTGTTTGCTTTTTCCACCGCATTAAAATCGCCGGTAAAATGAAGATTTATGTCTTCCATGGGAACCACTTGTGAATAACCGCCACCGGCTGCGCCGCCTTTAATTCCAAAAACGGGTCCTAAAGATGGTTCCCGCAAAACAACCATAGCCTGTTTTCCAATTTTATTTAACCCTTCTGTTAATCCGATAGAAACTGTTGTTTTTCCTTCGCCGGCAGGTGTAGGTGTAATCGCAGTAACCAATATCAAATTGTTTTTTTTGATTTTTTCTGGATCAATAAAACTTAAAGGCAACTTCGCTTTGTATTTCCCAAACATTTCCAAATCATCTTCTTCAATACCCAGCTTGGCTGCAATTTCTTTAATATGTAATAATTTTTTATGTTGTGCTATTTCTATATCTGATAAATGTTTCATTTTTTTTTAAATTTTAGTAACAAATATATAAAATTCAGCATTCAAAATAGTTATAAATATTGATATGATAATTTACCTATATAAAAAGAAAAAAAGAATTGTCAGTTCTTATTTGAAATTATATATTTGCACGTTAATTACAAATGAATTTTATAAAAATAAATTTAAAATGCAAAACAAAGGACTTATAAAGTTATTCGCTATTCTATTCGGATTAGTAAGTTTATATCAATTATCATTTACTTGGTTTACCAATGATGTTGAAAATAAAGCAAAAGTGTATGCGGAATCTAAATCTACTGATGGCAGGGAAATAGCCAGATTAGAAAGAGCGTATTTAGACTCGATTGCAAATTATCCGGTTATAGATTTAGGTTTTGCGGAATTTAGCTATAACGAAATTAAAGACAAACAAATAAACTTAGGGTTAGACTTAAAAGGCGGTATTAATGCCATTCTTCAAGTGTCTGTTAAAGATATTTTAATTGGATTGTCAAATGATTCAAAAAACCCTACGTTTAATGAAGCGTTGGCAAAAGCAGATGAGGCACAAAAAAGCAGCGATGACACCTATTTAAATTTATTTTTTGATGCTTTTAAAAAATTAAGTGACGGAAAGGTTAAATTAAGTGATCCAAGTATTTTTGGAAACAAAGCCTTACGCGAAAAAATAAACTTTAAATTAACAGATGAACAAGTAAAACCAATTATTGAAGCTGAAATTTCAGGTTCAATCAATACAGCTTTTGAAGTTTTAAGAAGTCGTATCGATAAATTTGGTGTTACGCAGCCAAACATTCAAAGAATTGGAAATTCAGGTCGTATTTTAATTGAATTGCCTGGGGCAAAAGACATTGACCGAGTTAAAAAATTATTGCAAAGCACTGCTGAATTAGAGTTTTGGGAAGTTTATTCAAACCAGGAAACAGCAAACTTCTTTATTCAGGCCAACTCTGTTGTAGAAAATTTATTAAAAGAAGGCACTAAAGAAGACACTAAATTAGATTCAACCGCACCAAAAGAAAACATAGATGATTTACTGGGTGAAGTTTCTGATTCCATAGCCACTAAACAAGTTGCTAATTTATTCGCTGTTTTTACGCCAAGCGTTCCTCAATCCGAGAACCAAATATCATCTGTGATAGGAACAGCTAAAGTATCTGATACTGCTAAGGTAAACAAATACTTGGCCATGACAGAAATCAGGTCCTTGCTTCCAAACGAAATGAAGTACGCTAAATTTCTTTGGGATGCCAAACCATTTTCAGCAGTTACAACAGATACCAATGAAAGTACAGAGTTAATTTATTTATACGGCATTAAATCAAATCGTGAAGATCTTGCGCCAATTGAAGGTGATGTGATCGAAGATGCAAGTCAGGAATATGGCCAAACCGGTGCTCCTGAAGTAAGTATGACCATGAATGCCTACGGAACCAAACTTTGGGGAAAAATGACAACAGAAAATGTTGGAAAATTTGTCGCTGTAGTACTTGATGATTATGTTTATACTGCTCCTTCAGTAAATACCGCCATTACAAATGGAAGAACTTCCATTTCTGGTGGAAGTATGACTGTGGAAGAAGCCCAAGATATTGCAAACGTATTAAAAGCTGGTAAATTACCTGCTGCAGCACATATTATTCAATCTGAAATTGTTGGACCATCATTAGGGCAACAAGCTATTGACAGCAGTATGTACTCCTTCTTTTTAGCATTGCTAATTGTTTTTGCATGGATGATTTTTTACTACGGAAAAGCAGGTGTAATAGCCGATTTCGCCTTAATAATAAACTTATTATTTATTTTCGGAATATTGACAGCCTTCGGAGCGGTTTTAACCTTGCCTGGAATTGCGGGTATCATTTTAACCATCGGTATGGCGGTTGACGCCAACGTAATTATATACGAAAGGATTAAGGAAGAATTAAACCATGGGAAAGGCCTTAAAGCAGCCATAAAATACGGATTTAGCTATGATGGTGCATTTTCGGCAATTTTAG
>MGWK01000023.1:26147-27372 GCA_001800975.1 Flavobacteria bacterium RIFCSPLOWO2_12_FULL_35_11
ATGGTGCATTTTCGGCAATTTTAGATGCCAACGTAACTTCATTGTTAACAGGTATCATTTTATATGTTTTCGGAACTGGTCCGGTACAAGGATTTGCATATACCTTTATCGTGGGTATTATAACTTCCCTATTTACTGCAATTTTCATATCTCATTTGACAATTGATTGGTATGCCAACAAAGGAAAAGCATTTACATTCAACACGAACATCACAAAAAAATGGTTTACCAAAATGAATGTGGATTTCGTGAAATTGAGAAAACCTGCTTATATAATATCCGGTATATTTATGTTAGTTAGTATCATCTCTTTATCCACTAACAAATTAAACTTTGGAGTTGATTTTGTTGGAGGCAGATCTTATGTAGTTAAGTTTGATAAACCAACGAGCGCCACAGATGTTTCAGTTTCATTAAAAGACGTATTTGGTGACGCACCGGAAGTTAAAACTTATGGAGATGACAGTCAATTGAAAATAACCACCAAATATAAAATTGAATTAGAAGAGAAAGAAATTGATGATGAAGTTCAAGGATTATTATTTACAGGTTTAAAACAATATAATCCGGAAGGACTTACCTTGGAAGAATTTAAACCCGGTTTTGACGGCGTAAAAACACTTGGAATCCTTAGCACCATAAAAGTTGAGCCAACAATTGCCGATGACATTAAAACTGCTGCAGGCTGGGCTATTTTAGGTTCGCTTTTGGTCATATTCCTATATATTTTGCTAAGGTTTAGTAAATGGCAATATAGTTTAGGGGCTGTCGCTGCATTATTTCATGACGTATTAATTGTATTTGGTATCTTCTCTTTATTTTATAAAATTTTACCTTTTGATATGGAGATTGGACAATCCTTTATTGCCGCAATATTAACGGTTTTAGGTTATTCAATAAATGATACGGTGATTGTTTATGACAGGATTCGTGAGTTTACCAAAACACATACTTCATGGAGTTTGGGTAAAGTAATAAATACTGGGATTAACAGTACCTTGGGAAGAACAATAAACACTTCATTAACAACTTTGTTGGTGTTATTTGCCATATTCTTATTTGGAGGCGATTCCATTAAAGGATTTATGTTCGCATTAATCGTTGGTATTGGCGTTGGTACTTATTCATCCATATTTGTTGCGTCATCAATTGTATATGATACCGTTAAAAAAACAGATAAAGAAAAAGAACAACTAAAAAAATAATTAACATTTCAAACTTTTTT
>MGWK01000024.1 GCA_001800975.1 Flavobacteria bacterium RIFCSPLOWO2_12_FULL_35_11
TCGCCTGAAGTTGAATCAACACCCGAGGTTGTGTAAGCCAATAGCTTTCCTTCTTTGGCAAAAATAAAATCTTTCACAAATTTAACCGTGTCCTGCTTGCCCGAATTAAGATTTCTAATGACCAAATGATAGCCGGTATCTTTACCAACTTTTTTTATTTTTTTTGTGGTTTTTGACTTGATGCTGTCGGTTTCTTTACTTTCCGTTTTTTTCTTTTTGTCAACCTTTGCTTCATCTAACAAATAAGCCACATATCCTTCCCATTTTTCAGGAATTTTGTATGATTTTATATTGGCAATTTTCACCAAAGATTTATCCATTAAATTATAGATACCCAATGTGTCTTTTGGAAGTTTTTCTTTGTCAATTTTTTGGCGTTGCAACGCTCTAATACTGTCTTTAAACGGCTTAACCGTAAAAATTGCAAACTTGGAATTGTATGTAAATTTACCTTCTTCACTTCTATTATGTTCAAAAACTAAGTTGGCATTGGCATCTTTAATTTTTAAAAATTGATCCTGCTCCCCTTTTTCTAAAGAATACATCATAAAATTTCCATCTGAAGAAATGGCTTTGTTCTTGATTGTATTCCAAAGTTCAACATCTGTATGATCCAATATTTTTTTTTGTGCTGAAATTGTTAATGAAACAAATAATAATAAAATTGATAAAACTGTTTTCATAAAATAAATTTTAAACTATAGGATAAATATAGGTATTCAAATGATTATATTTAGTAAAAAAATAATTATTGTCCGATCACCATTTTTTACATGACTATTTTGATAATTCAACTGCAAATCGTTAGTAAAATAAGGTCTGTTTTACCAATATCCACTTTTAAAATTTTGGTAATTTTTCAGAAATCTTGCGGAGGGGGTTGACTTTTTAAAAAATTAAGCATATAACCCGTTGGGTGCAATTTTAAAACGACAGTTCGAGGTATAAGGTTTTATTCTTGAGTCAAGAAATTTAATAATTTAACAGGATTTTGTCTGTTATCCCAAAAGCAAGTAATCATAATTTTTGAATCAACTTTTCTATAAAGAATACTATAATGTCCCAGTGAAATAACTCGGGTATCATTAAACTCGGTTTTCTTTCCTAATTCAGGATTTGTCTTTAAAATATTTGTTCTTTCTTTAATGCTTGAATTGAGTTTTTTAGCATAAGCCGTACTTTTATTTCTGTCATTCCAATACTCAAAAGTGTAATTTCTCTATTTTAGCGCTGTGTTTGTCCAAAAAATATTTAATTCAGCCATTTAGCGCCTGAGTCATTTAATTCCGATTCAGAAATGATATTCCCGTTTTCAATATCTTTTTCACTCATTAAAAGCATCTCAATTTGTTCCGACGATAGGGATAGGATATCATCAGTTTGGGTAGACTCAAAAATAGTACTGATTGCTTGTAATAATTTTTCGTTTTTCGTTGCAAGAATTCTGTCTATTAAATTGTTTTTTATGCTTTCTATGCTTGCCACAACTATAAATTTAATGTAAAGTTCAATTATTATTTGGTTTTTTTCCAAATGTTGTACAATGGGTTTGTTTCAAATTGTACGACAAAAAAATCGAAGATTTTTCCGCCTCCGCCATATTTTTATTGAATGTTTGTCGGTTTGTACAAGTTCCAATTTAAGCATAAATGATATACGGTGTTGTGTGCAGTTTTATTCTCCTAATAGCTTTTTAATTTCTGTTGCTAGTTTATCAACATTTCCTTCTGCATTACCATTAGAAATAAACTTTATTACTCCATTTTGGTCAATTAAGAAATTTTTTGGAATAAATTGAGTTGCATATTCATTCCAAATATTTTCATTTGGGTCAATTCCTACGTTAAAATCAATCCCATTTTTTTTTAATTGAATCATTTTTTTTAGAACCTTTTCCTCACTCTCTCCTCTTGAAATAGGTATAAAGACAAATTCAGTATTTTTAAATTGCTTAAGAATTTTACTAGGTATTTCATAAAACTCCATTAGACAGGGAGCACACCAAGTAGCCCAAAAATTTAAAAGAACAACTTTTCCTTTTAAGTCAGAAAGTGTTATGTTTTTGCCGTCAATCATTTTTACGGTAAAGTCTTTTGCATTGTCATTAATATTTAATATGAATCCGTCATCAATTTTCTCGTTTTTAATAGCGACGTCAGAATTCATTTTTTTCTGATTTTCTGTTTTCTCTTCTTCAGTTATTAAATCAATTAAAATAATAAATTCTCTATCTCCGATTTTCTCTCCAAATTTTTCAGCAAGTTTGTTCCAAACATCTTGTGACACTCCTTTGCTCATTGACTTTATAGAACCTTGTTCTCCATACTCCTGTACTTTTTCTTTTGTGATAATTTCATTATTAGCGATAATTACATATTCAGGTTTTTTTATTTCTTTCGTTTGTCCAAATAAAGTGATTCCATAGAGAATAGAGAATAGAATAATTATTTTTTTCATATTTACTTTGTTTTTATTTGTTGATAAAACATTAATTATAGTTAGTTTCTTCAAATTGCACACAACTTGTTATATCCTCTCAAATATAGCTGTTTTTTATTAATTTCCCTGTACCATTCCTAGTTGCTGGCGTTTTCTACAATAGCGATTAACTCACTATTTTTATTGTTTTTATAGGTGTTCATGAATCAAGATTGCTCAACAATCTTGATTTCATCTTCTGTCAACCCATAAAGCGCGTAAACCAATTGGTCTTTTTCAAATAGCGCAACAATTATTTTCCGCCTCCGTCCTATTTTTATTGAATGTTTGCAGGTTGGTGCTAAATCCGATTTGAGCATAAATGATATACGGTGTTGGCAACTGGCATTATGTAATATATTTATCTGATATAAATATTATCAAGGGTATTAAATTTCTAAATGAATGTACAAAACTTGTCATCCAAAAACCGGATTCTTCTCTTTTTTGAAATAAAACAAAAGTATTTGCAAGTAAAAATCCAGCGGGTAAAACTGCGATTGCATACCAAATACTATAACTGAAATGTAATATCGAAAATATTAAAGTCGATAATAATATTCCAATCATATTAGGATTATACTTAATAAAATTCTGTGTCAATAGAATAGGAATTTGTTGTGCTATTAAAGTTTCCAACATTGGTGCAAATATTAATGCAATAAAAATCAGACCGACAATGTTATATTTTTCAGAATCAAAACCGCCATATTCATTATAAGAAATTCCTAATGATTCAATTATTATTGAAATGGGAACAGTCAATAAAATCATTAGAATTGTGGTAATAAAAATAAAATTCAGAGGTTTTAAATTTGCCCATTTTTGGTATAAAATGTTCATTTTTTCGTTCATATTTTGGTTTTAGCACTTACCCGCTATTTTTTATATACAATGCTGTGCGTTCGTACATCTTGTCTTCTGGATGATTTTATTTTGCCTAATCATTCATTTTTTTTGAGGTTGGATGTTTGTGTTATTGATTGCTCAACCAGATTCATGAACTCGCCCATTTTACTGTCATCCATCCATCTGGTAACTACAACCAAGTCATTCGCATTATCAATAACAATATAATTACCTCCAAAACCAGCTCCAAAGTAAATGTCAGATGAAACGTTTTTCCATCTTTTACCGGTATTCATCCACCACATGTAACCGTAATCTTTATTGGAGATTGAAGATTGGTGGGCCGCTTTGACCCATTTTTCTGATAGTAGTTGCTGGTTCTTCCATTTGCCCTTTCTTAAGAATAGTAGCCCAAACCTAGCTTGGTCTATCGCACTTATAAAAATGCCGCCACCATGATGACCTCCTCCGCTTACTGACTGCATCATGAATCCATCAATATTGACAAACGAGTTTTCATACCCATACCAACGCCATGTGCTAGAAGCACCAATGGGATCCATAATTTTTTCTTTTAGTACAACAGGTAATGGTTTTCTCCAAACCTGAAGTAAAGAATAGGCGAGAAGATTCACGCGTACATCATTATATTCAAATACAGTACCTGGTTCGTTGAGTTTCCTGTTTTTCCAATCATCGATAGTTCCTTCTTTAGGCGGTCTGTCTGCCCAATCATGCAAGCCGAAGAGCGTCCCACTCCAGTCGGAAGTCTGGGTTAACAAATGGTCCCATGTGATTTTCGAATTATGTTGCCCTTCAAAAGTGGCATCCCAAACATAATCTTTTACACTATCGGTCACACTTTTAATAAGTCCGTTGTCTATAGCTAATCCTGCTGTTGTAGAAAGAAAACTTTTTGTAACGCTAAAGGTCATATCAACACGCTGAATGTCACCCCATTGCGCTACGATGTAACCATTTTTTAGTATAACACCTGCAGGACCGCTTCTTTCTTTCATAGGTCCTACAATTTTATAATCTGGCTCGTTGGCATAGGATTTCAAATTGGCAATTCGTAAATCTCTATCAACTTTATTTTCATTGGTTAAAGCAAACTTCACGGCACTATCCAACAATATTGTATTCATCTTCATTTCTGCCGGTGTCTTTACTTGCCAATTTGTATCAGGGAAGTAGTTGGTTTGGGCATCTGCAACAAAAAAGCATACATTAAAAAAAAATGCGAGGATTATATTTTTCATTATTTTCATTTTTACTGGAATTCATTAGAATGTCATATCACATGACACACAACGTGTTATATCCTTTCAAATATAACTGTTTTTTATTAATTTCCCCTGTTCTATTCCTAGTTGCTTGCGTTTTCAATAATGGCGATTTACTCACTATTTTTATTGTTTTTAAGGTGTCCATGAATCAAGATTGCTCAACAATCTTGATTTCATCATCCGTTAACCCATAAAAGCGCGTAAACCAATTGGTCTAAATTAACTAGTGTTGTGTGTAATTTTTTATTCGGAGATTCTTTTCTTTAAATCCATTCTCTCGTGAAGAATTCTCGTGATTTCCACATAGTTTTCATTTAGGGTTCTGTAGAAAATGATATGACGATTCGTTTTCATTCCGAATAGACTTTGAGTAATTTCGTCATAGTTTTTTCCTAGATTCGGATTATCTGCAATTTCTTGACAAGTTGAAATCAGCATTTCATAATATTTGTCGGCTTGATTTTCGGACCAAACCTCGAAAGTATAATCCCAAATTTTCGATAAATCCTCAACGGCTTTAATAGTCAATTTAAATTCAGCCATTTGAGTGTTTTTTCGCTTTTAGAGATTCAAGGTGTTTTTTCGGGTCAAAATCTTGAGCAATTCCGCTATCAATTCCGTCCTGAATTGCGTTTCTCAAAACAATTATTTTACTTTCTTCTTCTTCTAAAAGTCTTAATCCAGCTCTTATAACTTCGCTAACATTTTTAAATCGCCCTTCTTTTATTCGACTTTGAACGAATTGGTCAAAATAATTTCCTAGTGATATTGATGTGTTTTTGTTCATTTTTATATTATTTTATTCAAATATACCAATAATTGGTATAATATCCAAATTCTCAAATTTCACACAACTTGCTTTTTATGACTTGTGCGACGTAAAAATCGGAGATTTTTCCGCCGTAGCAAAATTATTATTGAATGTTTGTCGGTTTTTGTTAAATCCGATTTGAGCATAAATTATATACGGCTTGGGCAATCCTTAAGTTAATTAAAAACTTGTGGATTTTTCATATATTGTTTCATTTCTCTTTTTGTAAATTCCTTAAAACGAGTAATCTCATCAATTTCAACGAGATATTCATTATTATTTTTTACTATTAATGATCCATTAGAGTTGAAAAAGTAAGGTGTTATATGCTCCATTTGACTTTGAGAATTTAATGTTCGTTTCTTAGAATGATCTAAATTAGTTTCTTTTAAATATGAAATGTCAAAATATAATCTATAAGTTGAGTTGTTAAAGATATTCAAAACTCCTAATTTCGTTTGTGGATATACAGTTTGACCGAGTTTTACAAAAATTGATTTTTTATTAAATCCAATGTAATTTGAAATAGTACCATCATTATGTTCAATAACAATTTTATTCATACTACTTGTATAGATATATTCATCTAAAGAGTCGGTTTCAAATTTATCCACTATTTCTATAACAATCCCTTTTCTCATACCATATATAGTGTCAGCATTAATTCTATCCACTATATAGGATTTCCAATTTGAATCCTTTTCTGCATTGAAATATTTTTCTTTTAAACTAGTACTTTCTAAAATTTTTATTGATTTTCCTGTCTTAAATGGAAAGACATAATTAAAAGATTTATCAATTTTCGGATTTGGATTTCCTCTTATTGAAGAATATTTATAAGAAAAATTCACGTGTTGTTTGCTATCTATTGGTTTAAGTTTAATTAAATGACCTGAACCATCTTTAATAACATCTTCGTAGACAGTCTGGTAACAGTTCATTAAATTTTGAAATTCCAATTTTAGATAATAGCTACCAGGGAGTTTTTTATTATAGCTGAAATCAACACTTTTGTCTGGGTTTCGTTCATATGTAATCGTAATGTTTTCGTTCTGTGATATAAGTTTATAGTTAATTCCTATTATTGTCAGGAATGTTATTAAATAGAGTATTCTTTTTTTCATATTTATTTTTTTTGTAATGTTGCCCAACGCGTTTTTTTATGATTTGCACCACATAAAAATCAAAGGTTTTTCCGTCTCCGCCATATTTTTATTGAATTTTTGCCGGCTTGTGCCAGATCCGATTTGAGCATAATTTATATACGGCTTGTGTGTAGTTGTTCTTTCTCAATTAGATATCATTCTATTGCTGAACTTCAAAATCGCTAAATATAATTTGTATACTTAACCCTCCTTCAACAGTTTCAAAATAATTTCCTCTGCACTTTATTTCAGTAGGATAGTGATAAGTTTCATCATATGTTATAGCAAATTCAGCACCTTTCATATTACTTTGATTAGAATTAATGATATCTTCGTAATAAGCTGTAATCCATTCTATGAACTGAAAAACATCCTCAACAGTTCCGTAATAAATAAACTCTTCTATGGGAATGTTGTTTGCATATTTAGGATCGATAAATATTGAATCTAATTCACTGTTCAATACAATACTCGGTAATTTAGGTTGGCTCCCAATGGAGGTTGAGCTGTAAACTTGGGAAAATGTATAATTTGAAATTT
>MGWK01000025.1 GCA_001800975.1 Flavobacteria bacterium RIFCSPLOWO2_12_FULL_35_11
CACAAATCTGGATTCCTTCCACCATAGATCCTCTTGCGGTACCTCGAGGATTGTCAAAAACATCAAATAAACCTTCAATTACAGGTTTGAAATTCTTTTTATCAATAGTAGTATAAACGGGTGTGGTAAATTTTTTATCCAAAGCTTTCCCCTTTATTTTTTTTGCGATATGGGGAACATAATAAAATCCTTCATTTGCGATTGCGGCTGTCATATTTGCCAATTGAATTGGGGTGGTTAACACCTCGCCTTGCCCAATTGAATTAGAAATTGTTGCAGTCGACCTCCAGCGTCCGTTAGGATATATTTTATTGTACAAACTTCCATCCGGAATATTTCCTTTTTGGCCAACCGACAAATCATTGTCCAAATAATTTCCCAAACCAAAACTTTTCGCATGTTTGCTCCAAACATTTACGCCTTCAGTTGGAGTTGGATATTTGTCTATAACCCTTCTATAAGCAGTCGCAAAATAACTATTACAGGAACGATATATTGCTACATTTAAATTAACCGGACTGCCACCTGTTTCGCAGTGACATCGCATAAAAGAACTTTTACCCGATCCATATTTATAACCTCCAAAACATTGAATGGACGATGATGTTGTAAGAACATTTTCCTGTAAAGCAACCAAAGCCGAAATAACTTTAAACGGCGAACCTGGCGGATATTGCGCCTGCAAACCCCGATCCAACAAAGGTTTGTTAATACTGTCGAGATAGAGTTTTGTGAAATTTTTTGAACGGTCTCTTCCAACCATTAAATTTGGATCGTATGTTGGCATGGAAACCATTGCCAATATTTCCCCTGTTGAAGGTTCTATCGCCACGATACCTCCTCGTTTATTTATCATTAAAGCTTCTCCATATTGCTGCAGTACAGCATCTATAGTCAACGTAATGTCATTTCCTGAAACTGGCAGGGTATCATACAATCCATCTTTAAAGGAACCTATTTCCCTGTTAAACCGATCGCGCTGAATAAATTTTACGCCTTTAATTCCCCTTAAAGTTTCCTCATAAGATTTTTCCAATCCGGCAGTTCCAATTAATTCACCCAAATGGTAATTCGAATTGGTACTGATCATCGCTTCATTTACCTCACTAATATAGCCAAGCACATTTGCGGCAGAATTATTTGGGTATTGCCTTAACGAACGTTTTTGAATATAAAATCCCTTGAACTTATACAATACTTCCTGCAAGGATGCAAAATCGTCTTTTGAAACCTGCGCTAAAAATGTAGATGGAATTCTAGGGGAATAGTGTGCCGCCTTAGCAATTTTTTCAATAAATTCTTCTTTGGTGATTTTAAGCAGGTTACAAAATGCAATGGTATCCATAGATTTAACTTCTCCCGGAACAACCATCACATCATATGACAACTGATTGGCAACCAACAAAACCCCATTTCTGTCGAATATATAACCCCTTTCAGGATAGTCGTACATAGCTTTTACGGCAGAATTATTAAGTGTTCCGGTGTTAAATGAATTGCTTAATATCTGCAAATAAAATAACCTCGCAATATATATGATTCCGACGAAAATAATTAAAAAAGATAATAAGCCAGTCCTCTTCATCTATTTCTTTTTTGTAAACAGTACAATTCCCAATGTACAAATAAGTATTGTAAAAATACTTGTTAAAATGGTATTGGAAATAATGCTCAAAATTGCGCTAAAACTAAAATATTCCAGTCCAAAAACAATGAAATGATGAATTAGTGTTAGCGTAGCAATAAATAAAAACGCTTTGTTAGTTGAAATGGTTCTTAAATTGAATTGTCCATAATCAAGATCTGGCCTTCTGAGGATAGCCATTAGTATTGGAAGCCTGAAATATGCAATAAACGTAATGGCAAAAGCATTTATTCCTCCTGAATCTGAGAAAAAATCTATTGAAATACCCAACAAAAAACTTAATATCAATAATAGACTTCTCTTTTTACGAAAAGGAAATAAAAATACCCAGGTGATATAAACCATCGGATTGACATTCCCAAATATATTCATATGGTTAAATATCAAAACCTGCAAAAATAACAGGGCTATAAAACGAATCGTATTATTTAGTACTAAATTATTCATTTACAACACTTTGTTCAAGGGTAACTTGTTCGTCTTTATGAAGATTTTTAACAATTTGAACTTCACCAATTGCACTCATATCATTGAATAGCAAGATATTAATAATCTGATATTTGTTCTGTGCATACTTAAAATCTTTTACCACACCAACTTCAATTCCTTCAGGAAAAATTGCTGATTTACCTCCGGTTACAATGGTATCTCCAGCTTTAACCACCGCTTGTCTTGGAATGTCAATAACCTGAGTTATGTTGTAATCTTTTCCGTCCCAAACCAAGGTTCCAAAATGATTGCTATTTTTCAAGCGTACATTGATATTTGAATTACTGTTTAAAATTGAAAGTACCGTAGCGTAATTTGCAGATACATTTTTAATGACTCCTATTATCCCTTTGCTGTTTACAACACCCAAATCTGGTGTTAAGCCATGTTTAGCGCCTTTATTCAGCGTTATAAAATTGTTTCTTTTGGTATAATTATTATTGATGATTTTCGCAACAGAATAATCATATTTTTGAAAATATTGAGAAGTGTCAATAACTGTGAAACTATCTATGGCATAGGTGTTTTCTCTTTTCTCCAACAGGTTTTTTAAACGTGCATTTTCTTCACTTAAAAGCTGGTTGTCTTTTCTTAAATGAAAAAATTCATTTATGGAATTTGCTTTATTATAAAGACCTCCGGTAAAGAAATTGGCGGAATTCACAAATTTACTTTGATGGTAAGAATGGTCTTGAATTATAATGATAAAAGCTAAAATCTCTAAAATTATAAACAGCAGAAAATATCTGAATTTTTTAATTAAATAAATGATTCGCCGCATATAAACAATAGAAAATTAACCTATTTCATTAATACATTCTTAAATTTTTCCAGATCTTTTAATGCAATTCCTGTGCCTCTAACTACGGCTCTTAAAGGGTCTTCAGCAATGTACACGGGCAAATCTGTTTTTCTTGACAAACGTTTGTCTAACCCGCGAAGCATAGATCCGCCACCAGCTAAATAAATACCGGTATTGTAGATGTCGGCTGCCAATTCAGGCGGAGTTTTAGAAAGCGTTTCCATCACGGCATCTTCAATTCGTAAAATGGATTTATCCAATGCTTTAGAAATTTCTCTAAATGAAACCTGAACTTGTTTTGGTTTACCGCTCAATAAATCGCGTCCCTGAACAAGCATATCTTCTGGCGGAACTTCTAAATCTTCCGTAGCGGCACCAACTTGAATTTTTATATTTTCGGCGGTGCGTTCTCCAACATATAAATTATGCTGCGTTCTCATATAATAGGCAATGTCGTTGGTAAAAACGTCACCGGCAACTTTAATTGATTTATCACAAACAATACCTCCCAAAGCAATTACGGCAATTTCAGTTGTTCCGCCGCCTATGTCAATAATCATATTTCCTTTAGGCTGCATAATGTCAATACCAATACCAATAGCTGCGGCCATTGGCTCATGAATTAAATATATTTCTTTGGCATTCATATGTTCCGAAGAATCAATTACGGCACGTTTTTCAACTTGGGTAATTCCTGAAGGAATACAAATTACCATACGCAATGACGGGGTGAAAAACCGCTTTTTGATGCTTGGAATACTTCTGATAAACTCTTTTATCATTTGTTCAGAAGCTTCAAAGTCGGCAATTACGCCATCTTTTAACGGACGGATTGTTTTAATGTTTTCATGAGTTTTCCCTTGCATTAAACTGGCTTTTTTACCGGTTGCAATAATTTTCCCACTGCTTCTGTCTCTTGCAACTATAGAAGGTTCATCCACAACCACTTTACCCTCATGAATAATAAGTGTATTGGCAGTGCCTAAATCAATTGCAATGTCCTCGGTCATAAAGTCGAAAAAACCCATATTTTTTATTGTTTATTAAATTTGAAATGTTGCAAAGTTACTTAAATTAGTGTTTGAAATGACGTGTGCCCGTAAATATCATCGACATTTTATGTTCATTGCAATAATCGATTGACAATTGGTCTTTAATTGAACCTCCAGGCTGAATTACGGCCTTAATTCCTGCTTTATCTGCTATTTCCACACAATCGGGAAATGGGAAAAACGCATCACTCGCCATCACCGCACCATTTAAATCAAAATTGAAATGTTTGGCTTTTACAATCGCTTGTTCTAAAGCATCTACACGGCTTGTTTGGCCTGTTCCACTTGCAAAAAGTTGTTTGTTTTTGGCAAATACAATGGTATTTGATTTGGTGTGTTTACAAATTTTTGATGCAAAAAGTAAATCTTCCAGTTCTCTGTCTGTTGGTTTTTCTAAAGTCACAAACTCTACAACGTCAATCGAATCGGTTTTGTTGTTTTTATCTTGAAAAAGAACACCATTTAATGCCGTTCTGTATTGCGTGTTTGGCAATTCAATTGCTTTCTGCACTAAAATAATTCTGTTTTTCTTGCCTTTTAGAAGTTCCAGTGCTTCATTGCTGTAGCCTGGCGCAATCACCACTTCACAAAAAAGTTGGTGAATTTCTTCGGCAGTTTCTAAATCAATTACTTTATTTGAAATTAAAACACCGCCAAATGCAGAAGTTGGATCGGCAGCCAACGCATCTAAATAAGCTTGTTTTAAAGTAGCTCTTTGCGCAACGCCGCAAGCATTGTTGTGTTTTAAAATGGCAAATGTTGGTGCGTCATTTTTAAACTCGTCCATTAAATTTATGGCAGCATCAACATCCAATAAATTGTTGTAGGAAAGTTCTTTACCGTGAAGTATGTCGAAAAGTTCATCTAAATTTCCAAAAAAGTAACCTTTTTGGTGCGGATTTTCGCCGTAACGCAAAACAGAAACTTTGTCAAAACTTTGTCGGAATGACAATTCACCTTCATTCAAATAATTGAAAATTGTGCTGTCGTAATGGCTGGAAACCGCAAATGCTTTTGCCGCAAAACTTTTACGTTGCGCCAACGTTATTTCGCCATTTCCGGAAGTCAATATTTCTAAAAATTCATCATATTGATCAAGTGATGAAACACAAATTACATCGCTAAAATTTTTAGCGGCAGCTCTAATTAATGAAATTCCGCCTATGTCAATTTTTTCTATAATTTCTTGTTCCGGTGCATGGCTTGCAACGGTTTTTTCAAACGGATACAAATCCACAATTACAATGTCAATTTCAGGAATTTCATATTGCGCCAACTGCGAAATATCATTTTCATTTTCTCTTCTTGATAAAATTCCTCCGAAAACTTTTGGATGCAATGTTTTAACCCTACCTCCTAAAATTGAAGGATATGAAGTCAACTCTTCAACAGGTATCGCGTTAACACCCAACTCTTTAATAAATTTTTCGGTGCCTCCCGTTGAATAAATTGTAATATTAAGGTCATTTAATTTTTGTATGATTGGAGCCAAACCGTCTTTGTGAAAAACTGAAATCAGTGCCGATTTCGCTTTTTTTGTAGTACCCATAAGTTTTCTTTGTTATTGTTCGGCAAAGCTACTAATTATCAATAGCCTATACAACACAAAATAGTCATAAAATTTTATTAACTCTTTTTAATTTTTGAGTAAAATTTAGAGACCAACTCATTATAGTTCTGAGAAGTATTTTTTGGATTGTTTTTGCTGAAAAGTTTATTCAAAAAAGAAATTTTATCAAATAAAAGTTTACGTTTGATGTTGCTTTTTGGGGCTTGTTTAAGCATTTGAGATAAAATTTATAGGGGTTATCAATTAAAATTGTGCCACTTTTTCGCACACAAATTCCAGAAAGAGTTCATCGGCTTCAGAAAAAGGATTCGTAATGTGAGAATCGATATCAATTTGTCCCACATTTTCTCCATTCACAAAAATGGGAATCACAATTTCACTTTTCACATTAAATCCGCACGAAATATAATTGTCTTGCGCGGTTACATCCGGAACCATAAAATTTTTATTGCTGATGGCCACTTGTCCGCAAATTCCTTTACCGAAAGGAATAATGGTGTGTTCGGTTGGTTCTCCGGCAAATTCAGCCAATTTTAATTCGGCTTTATCGCCGTTTTTAAAATAAAAACCCACCCAATGGTAATAGTCAATTTCTTGTTTTAAAAAATCGCAAATTGCCTGTCTTTTTTCTGAAACCGATTGGTTGCTTTCAGCAATGGCAGTCACCGATTCTTTTAATTGAGGAATATTCATATTAATTTGTAATTTTATGCAAAATTAAAATTCTTTTTTTTGTGAAAGGCAATAAAACGGTAGTATTATTTTTAATTAAATTTTTTGGTTCGTATTTGCTGTTGTTTCTGCTGTATTCCTATTATTTAGATAAAACACAAAATGAAACAGCGCCATTTGCGTGCGCGCCAATCACTAAAACTGTTGCCGAACAAACAAAATATTTATTGAACATTTTTGGATATCCTACTGAAATAGTGAAAGATACCGAAACGACAGCCGTTAAATTATTTATAAACGGTGAATTTACGGCTTTTATCGTTGAAGGCTGCAATGCCATTAGCATTATCATTTTATTTATTGCTTTTATTGTTGCTTTTGCCGGAAAATTTAATACCACCGTTTTGTATATTTTGTTTGGAAGTTTGCTTATTTATTTCACAAACATTCTTCGGATTGCCGTAATTTCGGTGGCGTTGCATAAATATCCG
>MGWK01000026.1 GCA_001800975.1 Flavobacteria bacterium RIFCSPLOWO2_12_FULL_35_11
GGAAACAGGAAGTTTCGGCTTCCTGTTTTTTTTTAAATATAATATTAAACTTTCTTGGATCCCAAAAATTTACCTTGGCTGAATTTGTTCAAACCAAAAAACAAATAGTTATTTAAAAGAAATTGTTGAGGCTTGTGGAATACACAAACATATAACATTTCATGTAGCCAGACATACTTTTGCAACTACAGTAATGCTTTCCAATGGTGTACCAATAGAAACAGTTTCCAAACTTTTAGGACACACAAAATTATCTACAACTCAAATATATGCAAGAGTTGTTGAATCGAAAATAAGTGAGGATATTGGTAACCTTCTGATGCGGTTTAAGGAAAAAGAAGAAATTAAAACGGCTTAGTATAATAAAAAAGAATATCCGATATCTCCCTTGATTAAAACTGAAGTAAGTGAGACTTTGCATTATAGATTGTTTGCAATAAATTAGCTAATCGTTAAAATTTAATGAGTTCAATTAATGTTGCTTTTAAAGCTTTTTGTTTGCAAACAAATTAAAATTTTTCAATAGAAATATTTGCTTTATATATAGTTTTTAATGGAAAATGGATTTTTTTAGTATTTTAAAATCAAATATTATTAAGACTATAGACTAGAATATTTTTTCTATTTTAACAACTAAGTTTTTTACCTTCATTTACATTCTTTTAAATGTAATTCAAAAGCAGATTTTATCATTCAAAGAATAAATTCACTTTTACACCAATAGCTTTTGAAATTTTCAACAAAGTAAGAGAAGTTACATTCTGCCTTCCATTTTCTATACTTGATAGATTAGATTTTTCCATTTTAATAATGGAACAAAGATCTAATTGGCTAAAACCTTTATCTTTTCTTTGTTTAGCGATATTAAAGCCAACTCTTTTTAGGAATTTTTTCTCTTCTTCATTCATATAAAGTTCAATTTCTATAAAAAAACAACATCAAAGGTTATGATATATCATAACCTTTGATTAACTTTGACTAAATCAATGTTTTAAAAATAAGTTAAATCATCATAATAGTAAAACTATGGAAGCAAAAATCACCCTACCAGACCAAGTAAAAGACCCGGAAATCATTAAAGAGCTCATATCAAAGTTGGTTACCATGGTAAATGTCAATCAGATTTATATGAGCCCGGGAGAAAAAGAACATGCCTTTACCTATCGATTTACCATAATTATTGAAGACATGGCAAAACGATTTAAAGAACGTGTCAGAGAAATTCTGAATGATTTATTCGAAAAACATCCGTCGTTTTATGTCCGTTTCTTTACCCTTCATCAAGTAGTTCACGAAACAACTCTTGGCAACACCTTTTTTCTGAATAATTGTTCCGAAGAAACGCTCATTTATTACCATAACACATATAACAAGACCTGGCTTTTTCAAAAGGTCGATTTATCGGCAGTTCTTGAGACTGCAAACCATCATTTTTTAATGGAAAAGCAGCGGATTATCTCTTTTAAAAAAGGGGCAGCTCTATTTTTAGAAGAAAAGAATTATGCACTGGCAGCTTTTATGCTCCATCAAACCATAGAACTCAGTTTTACCACCCTAGAAAGGTTTTTGGTGGGCGTAAGTTTTACGGAACATACGATAAGTGGCCATCAAGCATATTTAGGACAGGTCATAAAAGACCTTGGGAAGGTATTTCCAAAGAAAAATGAGAACCAAATACAGCTTTTAAATAAGCTGAATACCGCCTATGTAAAAAGTAGGTATGCCCTTAATTACAACATAGGAAATAAGCAAGTACATAAAATAAATGAAAAAGCCGAAGAACTAATTTGTAAGCTAACGTTTTATTTTGAATCAGAAATACTCAAATGTGAAACATCACTTGAAAAGCTTTCTCACAATGAAACAAAAGAAGACCTGCCCATTAGCACAGAAAAAGAAAACAGTATAAACGATATAAAGAATATAGATGATACAGAGCCAACAACTTTGGAGAAGATAAAAGAATTAAGCAAACAGAATTTTAAAACGCTTACCCCAATAGGCGGCATCCAAGAAGGTTATTATTTGAATTATGCCCGGGTTTATGATTATATGGAATTGTTCTGCACATTAAGATCGACCCTTAATGTATGTATCCTCGCCTTAAGCGAACAGTTGGATTGTACCCTAGATATTACACATAAGGAAACAGACGTAAAAAATGTATTGGAGTTCGCCAAAAATCTAATCCCTTTTGAAGAAAGCAATTATCTGGATGAAATGCGAAAACTCATTTTGTCAACTGAAGAGGCTACATTTTATCCAAAAAAAGAAAAATAATAATATCTAATCAGACTACTATGGAAACCAAAGACACTATTAATAAGACAGACAAAGAAAAACTGGAAGCGGTAATTCAACTCTTAAATCCAAGAAAGCGCAGAAACCTTAAACGAGAAAATAGTGAGTTGATGCAGGAAGTTACCTTTGAAGTAACAGACAATGGAGAGTTGCGCTATATCATCTCTTGCCTTTTAAGAGTATGTATTTTGGCTTTGGAAGGGGATAGTGACTTTTCATCCCCAAGACTCGCCAATTGCTCAAAAGATTTGACAATAGCTACGATATTGGATTTAGTGGACAGTATTCAACCCGATGAACAATTAGTGAGTTATGATGCCATTGAAAAACTGTTATTGCCCTAGCAAACAATTCAAACTGACCTAATAACTTAATATGTACTTTATGACACATAAAACCAAAATTTCGACCCATTTTCCTTATAAGAAGGAACTTTTAGAGCAAATTAAAAAGGTTTTGCCCTTACATTCTGTATATGTCATCAGTGTTTATAAAGAAACAAAGAAGCAGGAAATTTTTTTATCACCACCATGCATAAATCCGGAAAAGTTTATAACCTATACGCTACTTATCATTAGCCATAAACCCATTTCAATAAATCTAGGGGAATTTATTTATGACTTGTATAACAACATGCAGCAACAATGCAAAGTATATCCTATTGTCTATTCCTTATCTGATGTTTTGGCAAAACTGGATTATGGGAATGCTTATTTGAACCGGATTGTCACCCAAACAAAATGTTTGTATCAGGAAAATGATGCGCTAGCTAAGTTCAGTGGTTTTCGCGTATGTTTTCATAAAAGTATTTATGAGCAAATTCAAACGGAATGGAACTGCCGAATGGAACGAGCCAATTACCTGCTATCCATAATAGACACAAATGACATTGAAGAAGACCCCACTTCCAAACTGGCTGTTATGCACGACGCTTTAGAACAAATCTGTGCGGCGCTGTTGTATATCTTTTGGGAATTTAAACCGCATTACTATTCTTTGCCTTATTTATTGCATTTATGCAGCCACTTTACCCAATTGCCACAAACGGTTTTTCCCAAAAAGGCATTTAAATCACAGCGTATGTTTTATATACTGTGTAATGCGCACCAGCAAATGCGGGAAAGCCAAAATGAATTATCTGTTATGGATGCGGATAAAGCATATAAACTAAGTGAACGGTTTTACCGCAAAGCCAACAACCTAGGGATAAAACAACTGGAACATCTTAAAGAACTCCATTATCAGTCCACTAATTTGCAGTAAGTTTTAAAATCGGAATATCATAAAGAAGAAATCCGTTTTTAAACTTTTGGATTTAGAGGCTGGTATTTGCGGCTGAGAATCCGAAAGTTTAAAAATGAACCAAGCTCGCCCTAAGCGAGTGCGGTAGTTTTTACGTAACTTTTAGGCTAAAATTTAAGCTGACAAATCCCCCCAAATAAAGCCCTATTTTAAGATTTCCGTGATTTTTTACGAAAAAAAGCCTTGATTCTATTGGGCTACGAAGTTTTTTTACGAAAAAATCACGAAAATATAAATTTCATGTATTTTATAAGTAATTGATTTGTAATAAATTATGAATAAGTAACATCGCGCAGCGTGTTACCCTCTTGCTTTTCCCCCTTAGTTTTACAATCACGCTTATATAGAGAATTTTTTATGATAGTAAGTACTTGTAATTAGTAACTTTATATCGGGGGAAAACTCATAATACTCAATAATTATTAACAATAATTTTGTCAATGAGGTAGGATAATTACATTTTTTTTAACATTTTATCATTAAAAAAGTATTTTCAAAAGTTATTGTTCATGTAGAATTTAGAATTGTTAACATAGAATTATACATCAAGATATGTAGTCCATTGTTTTGTGAAAACAATAAATCTTTAAATGAAAACATCATTGTTCATAAAAATTTAAGAATTTATTTTGTAATCTTTAATAAAATGACCAATTTAGTCAGGTCAAATTAATTCAGTTTAAATTCTAAAGAAGATGGAAATTAATAAATCAATAGGTCAGATAATTAGAGATTTTAGAGAGCATAAGGAATTACTTGTGAGACAAGTTGCTGCTTTATTAGAAGTTGATCCATCGCTACTAAGTAAAATTGAAAGAGGAGACAAAAGACCTACGAGGGAGCAGATAAGATTATTAGCTAAAATTTTAGAAATAGATGAAAAGGAACTAACGATTGCTTATTTGAGTGATCGACTTGTATATGAAGTGAGGGATGAAAATTTTGCAATGGAAGCTATTAAAGTAGCAGAACAAAAAATCGAATATTTAAAAAGATCAAATACGGTAGTTTAAGGAATGGCATTTAAAGTAGCAAAAACGAAAGAGGAAGGATTAGCCCAGTTAAAGGAGCTTGTCGGTGCATTTGAAAAAGGCATAAAAACATTCAGAGATTCAAAGTACAATGAAACTCAACTTAGGAATGACTTTGTGGATTCATTACTTATGTCATTCGGATGGGATGTTGATAATGAAGCTGGAAAAAATCAATTCCTTCGTGATGTAATCCAGGAAGAATCAATTGAAGTTGAGGATGAAAAATCAAAAAAGAATCCGGATTATACATTAAGAGTACAGGGATTGAGAAAACTCTTTGTTGAGGCAAAGAAACCCTATGTTGATATTACCAAATCTGCTAAAGCAGCATTTCAAACAAGGCGTTATGGTTGGAATGCAAATCTTGGTATTTCTGTTTTAACGAATTTTGATAAGCTTATAATTTATGATTGTAGGCATAAGCCAAATGCGAATGAGGATGAAAGAATAGCACGAATTTCAGTGTTTGAGTTTTCCAATTACGTAGAAGCTTTTGATGAAATTTATGATTTAATATCTTTTGAATCAGCTTCTAATGGTACGTTGGATGATTTATTTTCCATTTATGAAAGAGTAGGCCAGACTTTTGATGATTATTTTCTTGAACAGATTGAAAGTTGGAGGGAAAGGCTTGCCCTTTCTGCTGTTCAACGTAATGAACGTCTGGGTAGTGAGGATATTAATTTCTTAATTCAACGATTACTTAACCGAATTATTTTTCTTCGAATTTGTGAAGATAGAACAATTGAAAAGTTTGAAACTCTGAAAAACATTCAGAATTATGATGAATTAAAAACACTATTTAAACAGTCTGATAAAAAATACAATTCTGGACTATTTGATTTTATTGAGGATAACTTATCGCTTAATATTCAAATTGATTCGGAAGTGCTTATTGAAATATTTAATGAATTATATTATCCGTTAAGCCCTTATGATTTTATTGTTGTTGACCCAACAATTTTAAGTCAGATATATGAAAAATTCCTTGGAAGCCATGTTGTGCTTGATGAAGGCAGACAACTTTCAATTGTTTCTGAACCAGAAGTTGTAGCTTCTAATGGAGTGGTTCCAACACCTAAAATCATTGTTGAACAAATTGTCAAAGAAACTCTAACTCCATTAGTTAGTGGAAAAAACTCTGGTGAACTAGCCCTCTTGAAGATAGCTGATATTTGCTGTGGATCAGGTACTTTTTTAATTTCAATTTATGACTTTCTACTAAAAGCAACTATTGAACGATCTATTGAAGAAGGAATTACTGACGTAGAATTAATATACGAAATAGCAGAAAACACCTACGGTCTTACACTAAAGGCTAAAAGAAATGTAATAGAACAAAGTATATATGGCGTAGATATTAATCCTTATGCTACTGAAGTAACTGAATTCAGTCTTTTGCTGAAGTTATTAGAAGGAGAGAGTGGAGCTTCGATAGACCATTTCATTGGACAGTATGCTACTAAAGTTCTCCCCAGTTTGCATAATAATATCAAATGTGGTAATTCATTGGTTGATGATAAGTTCTTTGAATTTATGCCAGAAGCGATTGAAAATGACTTGGTACTGTATAGAGTAAAGCCATTTGACTGGAATTTAGAATTTCCTTTTCTTAATGATACAAATGGGTTTGATGCAATCGTAGGAAACCCTCCTTATGTTCGAATTCAGAATTTGGTTAAGTATTCTCCTGAAGAAGTTAAGTATTATCAAAATGATTTATCAGGATTTGCTGTTGCAAAAAAAGAAACAATAGATAAATATTACGTATTTATTCAAAGAGCTATTGGATTATTAAATCCAACCGGATTCTTGGGATACATAGTACCTAACAAATTCTTCATTATTAAAGGAGGAAAAGCGTTACGAAAGTTCATTTCTGAATCGTGCAGCTTTTCTAAGATTATTCACTTTGGAGTAACTCAAGTTTTTCCAGATAGATCTACTTATACAGCGATATTAATTCTTCAAAAAGAGGATCGAGATACGTTTAAGTTTAAAAGAATTAAAAAGATCACTCCAGACATATTGGGAACAGGAGATGGATATTTGGAATATGAAAAGAACGATTTCACAAATGAACCATGGGTGTTCTTGTCTCCGGGAACCAAGGCTATTTTCGATAAACTCAATTCAGGTCATGTACAACCATTAAAATCGCTTGCGGATATTTGTGTAGGCTTACAAACAAGTAAAGATCCTGTCTATATATTTACTCCTGAAGGAGAAACAGAGAACACCTTTATTTTGAACTCGAACGGAGAAATAAAAGAAATCGAAAAAGGAATCTGTTTGCCATGTGTTTATGATTTGTCTTTTGGGTTATTTGATACTATTAATCCGAATGCTCAGATGATATTTCCTTATGTGATTGAAAATGGAAAAGCCGAAGTCATCAGTGAAGATGATTTCATCCAAAATTATCCACTTTGTTGGGATTATCTGAATGAACACAGAGACGAGTTGGAAAAGAGAAGCATAAATGGCAAAGATCCAAAATGGTATCAATTTGGAAGATCTCAAAGTTTAACCCGGTTTCATGATTCTTCAAAATTAATCTGGCACGTACTTTCTACTAAACCATCTTATGTTTTGGACGAATTGAATATTCAGTTCACTGGAGGAGGAAATGGCCCTTATTATTCTCTAGTGAACAATTCAAATTATTCAATTCTATATTTTATGGGGATTTTATCACATCCATTATTTGAAAATATGGTAAAAGCAGGGGCAAGTGAATTTAGAGGAGCTTACTATTCACATGGTAAACAATTTATTGAGAACATACCAATAAAAATAATTGATGAACAGAACTTAGAAGAGGTTAATTCTTATAAAAACATCATTAAATCTGTGAAAGGATTAATCGCTGCGAAAAACCAATACAATGAAACATATGGGGCAAGAAGAGTAATTCTGCAACGTAAGTTAGATATATTAAATAATACTCTCATTGAATCAGTGAATAAACTCTACAGCATAAGTTCTGATGAATTTACTACTGTACTTCACGATGAAATGTTTACAAATGAATTAACTGCTGAAGAATAATTATGGGACTTGTAAAAGAAAAATTAGACGCTCGGAAACTTAGAGGCGGTTACTATACTCCAAAAGAGATTGCTCGATTTTTATGTAAATGGGCTATAACTGAGAATACTCAAAAAATACTGGAACCAAGTTGTGGAGATGGCAATTTTGTTGAAGAGGCCATCCTTAGATTTAAAGAACTTGGAGTGGGTGAAGAAGGATTAAAAGGACGAATTAAAGCGATTGAACTCAATGAGGAAGAGGCACTTAAGGCAAAATTTAGAGCTAAAGAATTGGGCGTGAATTCGACTACGGTAGTAAATTCAGATTTCTTTCAATATTTGAATTCAAACGGAGTTGATAAATATGATGCTGTTCTGGGTAATCCTCCATTTATACGATATCAAAGCTTTCCAGAAGAACATAGAGATTTGGCAATTTCTATGATGAGGGATTTAGGATTAAATCCAAATAAATTAACTAACATTTGGGTTCCTTTTTTGGTTATTTCTGCCTCTCTACTTAAGCCCAATGGTAGGTTAGCCATGGTTATACCTGCTGAACTTTTTCAGGTAAAATATGCCGCCGAAACTCGTATTTTCCTATCTAATTTCTTTGATCGCATCACGATTGTAACATTCAAAAAACTTGTCTTTAAAAACATACAGCAAGAAGTTGTATTGATGCTTTGTGAAAAGAAAACAGCAAAGAGCAAAGGTATTCGAGTAATTGAATGTGAAAACTTAGACGATTTAAATAAACTGAATTTCAAAGAAATAAACGGATCAAATGTAAAACCGATCGATCATTCATCTGAGAAATGGACAAAATACTTTTTATCAGAGGAAGAAATTAATTTATTAAAACGACTAAAGAATGATAAAAGGGTTATTCCGTTTAGTGACATAATGGAAGTTGATGTTGGTTTAGTTACAGGACGGAATGAGTTTTTTATGATGAATGAAAGCCAAGTAAAAGAATGGGGACTTGGAAAGCACACAATACCAGTTGTTAGCAAATCAAATCAATTAAAAGGAATTACTTTTTCCAAAAAAGATTTCAAAGAGAATTCAATAGCTGAACAGTCAATTCATTTATTCATGCCTCCCAATGTGAATTTTGAGGATCTACCAAAGGAATGCCAGAAGTATATTAAATATGGTGAATCAATGAATTTTCACACAGGTTATAAGTGTAGAATCAGAAAACGTTGGTATATCACACCATCATTGTGGTCTCCAAATGGTTTTGCTCTAAGACAAGTTGGAGATTATCCCAAATTAGCTATAAATGAAACAGGAGCAGCTTCAACAGATACAGTTCATAGAGTTCGATTTAAAGAAAATACAGATAAACAACTAGCAACAATTTCGTTTTTAAACTCATTGAGTTTTGCGTTCTCTGAAATCACTGGCAGAAGTTATGGTGGAGGAGTTTTAACATTTGAGCCAACTGAAATTGAAGATATTAGAATGCCGATTTTAAAGAATATTTCTGTTGATTTTAAAAAAATAGACCAACTTATTAGGAACCGAGAAATTGAAAAGGTTTTGGATATTGTTGATGAAGAATTATTAATAAAGCAACATAAGTTTTCAAGAGAAGATGTAAACGCATTAAGAGGTATCTGGAGAAAAATGGCTAGTAGAAGGAATAATAGAAAATAAATATAATGGTAAGGTATAAAAATTTAGGTGGAGATTCAGGAGTTGCAGGTTATGAACTTGGAGCTGATAATATCATAGTAGTTTTCAAATGTGGCAAAAGACCCTACAGATGGAGCTATAGAAAAGCAGGTCAACATCATGTAGAAACTATGAAAAAATTAGCGGAAACAGGACAAGGGTTGAATAGTTACATCATGACACGAGTTAAAAATTTATACGATTAGAAAATGAGAGTACTTACCAAATCTCGATTTAAACTTGGTCTTGAATGTCCGAATAAACTTTATTACACAAAGAAAAAGGAATATGCAGATACAAAGGTCTCTGACACATTTTTAGAAGCATTGGCAGAAGGAGGTTTTCAAGTAGAAGAATTGGCTAGAATGCATTATCCAAATGGGGTGTTAATAGAAGGAAATGACTGGGATTATCAACTTTTATGGGAACAAACACAAGAACTTTTAAAGCAAGAGAATGTAATTATTTATGAGGCAGCATTTTTAATCGATGGTTTATTTATAAGAACAGATGTTCTAGTAAAACATGGGGGTAATATAGAATTAATAGAAGTCAAAGCAAAATCATTTACTCCAGACGATGAATATCTTTTTATAGGAAAAAGGGGAGGAATGGTAAGTAGTTGGAAGCCATACCTGTTTGATATAGCCTTTCAGAAATATGTTATACAGTTTTGTTTTCCTCAATGGAATATACAATCATATATAATGATGGCTGACAAGTCTAAGAAAGCAAGTATAAATGGATTAAACCAACTTTTTAGAATTAGTAGCAAAGGAGAAAACAGAACTGGTATTTTGAAAAAAGTAAGTACGATTGAAGAAACAGGCAATCCAGTTCTAGGAAGAAAAAATGTTACTCAAATTGTTGCAGATATTGAAGCAAACAAATACAAATACCATGATGGTCTAACATTCATAAAATCCATTAATCAATTTAAAACATTTTATCAAAAAGATGAGTACGCTAACTGGAAAACTTCTTTTAGTGCTTGTAAATCCTGTGAATTTAAAAGTGAAGATGATGAGTTAAAATCAGGATTTAAAGAGTGTTTTAACAAACAACATAACTGGACTGAAAATGACTTTACAAAGCCCAATATTTTTGATGTTTATTTTTTTACTAAAGGGAATAAATTATTTGAAGACGGAATTTATTTTAAAGACAAACTAACAGAAGATAATGTAGGATTAAAAGTTGAAGCAGAGAAATTAACTACTTCACATAGGCAATGGCTTCAAATAGAAAAAGAAGTCAATAATGATAGCACTTTATATGTTGATTTAGAAGGGTTAAAAGATGAGATGAATAAATGGGTATTTCCTTTACATTTCATAGATTTTGAAACAAGCGCTGTTGCTTTGCCATTTAATAAGGGTTTAAAACCTTATGAACAAATAGCGTTTCAGTTTTCTCATCATATCTATCATGAAAATGGTAAAATTGAACACGCTAATGAATATATAAATAATAAAGCCGGAGTATTTCCAAATTTTGAGTTTTTACGAGCTTTAAAAGAAACTTTAGAAAAAGATAATGGAACTATCTTTAGATATTCAAATCACGAGAACACAATCCTTAATGCAATATATGCTCAATTACCTGATTCCGAAGAAGATGATCGAGAGGAGCTAATAAAATTTATACATAGTATTTCTCATTCCAAATCAGATAGTGCGGTTAAATGGAAAGGAAATCGAGATATGGTTGATTTATGGGATGTTGAAAAACGTTTTTATTATAATCCTTTAACTAAAGGTTCTAATTCCATAAAAGCAATTTTACCAGCCTCATTGAGTTCAAGCAAATTTCTTCAAGAAAAATATTCAAAGCCTCTTAATCAAATAAACGTGTCAAGTAAAAATTTTTCCGAAAATCACGTTTGGTTGGAAATTGAAAATGATATTGTAAAAAGTCCATATAAAATGCTACCATCCCTTTTTGATGATTGGAGTGAAGAGCAAATAGAAAATACTTTATCTGAAATAGAGGACATCGCTAATGGTGGAGCAGCATTGACCGCCTATGGTAAATTACAATATACAGATATGGAGCAATCCGAAATTGATGAGTTAACGAGTGCATTGTTGAAATACTGTGAGTTAGATACTTTAGCGATGGTTATGATTTATGAGCATTTTAAGGAGATAACTGATTAAATTATGCCAAAAAATAAAGAAGCTCTAAAAAGATACAGAATAATACATAATATATTACGTAGAGGAGGAAAGCACAAAACAAGTAGGATTGTTAAAATTTGTAATGATGCTGGAATTCCTGTCAAATTGAGAACAATTCAGACTGATCTAAAAGATTTAGCCCAAGACACTGAATTAGGTTTTTTCTTACCTATTGAAAAAGACGAAAGTACAAAGACTTATTATTATACAGATATCCCTAAAAATATTTTCCCTTCAGTAGAATTAGACCCAGGTGAAGTAAATGCATTGCTTTTTTATGCAAAAACTGTTAACCAATATAAAGATTATCCTGTTTTTAAAGATATTACTAATGCAGTTCAAAAAGTAATAGACAATTCTAATATTAGTCCTGAAATAAAAAAACTTTTTGAAAAAGAGACTTTATTAGAAACTGAAAGACATCCTGAAGTAGGTGGTAGTGAGTTAATTGCAGAAATTCTTGATGCCATTTCAAAGAAAAAAATACTTGAAATAGAATATCAGAAATTTGATGATGAAATTAAAAAGCATAAAATCAAACCAATTCTTTTAAAGGAGGATAAACAATTATGGTATATAATAGGATTAAATGTAAAACGTGAAAGTATAATTACCTTAGCTTTAGATAGAATAGTAGATGTAACTATATTGAATGAAGATTTTGATTCTATTGATTTTGATAGTCTTGAATATTTTAAATATTCTTTTGGAATTACTGTTCCTGATAGTGAAGCAATTGATGTTGTTATAGATTTTGACCCAAAACAAGGTAATTATCTTAGAACACTTCCAATTCATAATACACAAGAGATTTTAGAAGATAGTGACAAAAAGTTTATTATTAAGATAAAAGTTAAACCATCGTATGAGTTTTATTCAAAAATTTTCAGCTATGGTGCAGATGCTACAATTATATCTCCAAAACCAGTTATAGAAAGAGTTTTAAAGACTTTCGAAAAAGCTTTAAGCAAATATTCTCCTAGTTAATTATTAAATAAATTAATCTTTTTTTAATGGCGCAAGTAGGTTGCGCCATGTTGTTATTTATTTGTACCATAAAATTATTGTTTAATTCTAAAAGATAAAAAATGGATACAAAATCAAACAAAGATGAGAAAAATATAACTTTTTTCATTGGCAAAACAAAACATGAAACTGAAAAATCTACTCTAACAGTTAAGCAGATATTAGAAGATTTTGCAAAAGTAAAAACTACAGAAAAATCTCTAGCTCTTAAAGAAGGAAATGGACATCATGAATATGCTGATATTAATGAGTCTATTGATATGAAAAATGGTATGCACTTTGTACTTTTTGACAAAACACCAACCACTGCATCATGATATATGGATCTGAACAATTTTTAAAAGATTTTGAAGAGATAGGTTATACGCCGGAATTAGTAAAGGGAAATGATGGACAAACTTATGCTGTATTTAAAGAGTTCGAAATTGAAATAGGAAAGTTTTCAGGAAGAGTGATTGATTTAGGTTTATTGATTTTTCCTGATTATCCAAGAATAGTACATAATTCCATACATGTAAAAGCAACACCACAACTTTTTGAAAAAACCGATAAAATTGATGGAGTTCGTAATATTCTTGACAGCGGACTTGGATCTGAGTGGAGGTATTGGAGCTATCGTTTTAATGCAGTTCCTGAAGATAATGCTATGCATTTAATGTCGCAAATTAACGGAGTATTTAAAAGGGCTTAAAATGAAAAGATTAAGTATTGCAATCCCAGAAAATTTAAATGATAAATTATGTAATCATTTAATAAGGGAAGATAAGGATGAAGATTTAATTTTTGCATTATGGAACGAATCCATTGGTTCTTATCGGGAAACAGCATTAATTAGTGAGCTTGTTTTTCCTGAAGAAGGAGATCGGCAGAGGCATGGCAATGTTAGTTTTAATCCTCAATACATTAAAAGGGTTTGTAGGATAGCTGCTCAAAAAAATACAGGTATTGTTTTCATTCATAGTCACCCATTTCCTGGTTGGCAAAATATGAGCAATGATGATGTTATAGCTGAAAAAGAGAGGCTTAGTGAAACTGTAGAGGTGTTGACAGGTTATCCGTTAGTAGGAATGACTGTTGGCTCCGATAGGACTTGGAGTGGAAGAAGGTGGATGTATAATGAAAATACAAATGAATATGATATTCAATGGGCTGAAAATGTAAGAAGTGTTGGAAGGAATTTAAAGATAGATTATACGGATTTTTTAGTGCCATCTCCAAAATTCAGTAAGCAATTTAGGAGAACACGAGCAGTTTGGGGCAAAATTAATCATGAAAAGTTGGCAAAGATGCTCATAGGAATTGTTGGTCTAGGCAGTGTTGGAAGCATGGTCGCTGAAGGTCTGGCACGAATGGGAATGGAAAAATTTGTTTTGATTGATTTTGATAAAATCGAGGAACATAATTTAGATCGTCTGGTAGGTTCAACAAAAAAAGATATTGGGAAATATAAGGTTGATATTGCTGATAGACAAATAAATAGTGTTGGGACATCTGCTAAAGTTGATATTAATAAATCTAATAAAAGTTTATATGAAGAAGAAGCATATAGACTTGCTATAGATTGTGATATACTTTTTAGTTGTGTTGATCGACCACGCGCAAGATACATTTTAAATCATATTGCTTATTCTCATTTAATACCAGTAATTGATGGTGGCATTCAAGTAAGATTTGAAGGCGATGAAATTAATGGGTTTAATTTTTCTGGTGCTGATTGGCAGTTGCAAACCATTTCTCCTAATAAGCCATGTTTACAATGCTTAGAGGTATATAATACAAGTGATGTTTCTCTAGAAATGGATGGTATGCTGGATGATGCATCATATATTAAAGGACTTCCAAAAGATGAATATAAAAAGAAAAATAATGAAAATATTTTCCCGTTTAGTTCAAATTTGGCATCATTAGAAATCTTTCAATTAGTAGCTTTTGCTATAGGTGCTGGTGGGGTTTATGACTTTGGAGTTCAACGATTTAGATACAATCCTGGAATGATAAGCCAATATTATGATAGAGAATGTAAAAAAGGATGTGATTTTGTGAAATCAATAGCTACTGGGGATAAATATATTAAGGTTTTTAATTAATGTCAGCCTCTTAAAATTATAACTAAAATATTAAGTAAAATGAGTGTTCAAGTTTTGGTATATTGTTTCATTAAAATTTCATTCATTTGAATCAATGTTACAATTGTTAGAAAGTAAAATTTTAACAGAGATTAATAAGTTGATTTCGGGTAAGGATTTTACAATGAATAGCTTAGAAGAATTGAAAAAAATAAATACAATTTTAAAGCAAGATGAAAAACCCAGCATATAACAAAGAACTGAACTAAAAATTTCACATATTATTTTCTCAAGTTTAATGTAATATTTCCTTTCTAAAACCCAGTAGATAAAAAGATTATCAAACATTAAAAAAAACATTAGTTTAAATTATATTTTTCTATCATTAATTGTATATTTGCCACCGCAAAGACAAGTAAATTTTGTTTTTAAATAGTTCTTTTTGACTTTAGTGTACAATTCGGTGAATCATACTAAATTAAAAGTGTTTAAATACTTGAAATATAGCGGAATACAGAATTAAAATTAGTTCTGCCACCCCGACAAATGGTTTGAAGAAAATTTATTTTCCGAAAATTATTTAAGGCTTTGGTGGAAAGCATTGCTTTTCACAACATAAAGTTTCTGGATTATTAAATGAATCCTAATGGTCGCATAGCTCAGCTGGATAGAGCACCTGCCTTCTAAGCAGGCGGTCGAAGGTTCGAATCCTTCTGCGATCACAAGTTAACCTACTGATATTCAGTAGGTTTTTCTGACTTAAAATGGTTTTGTTTTTCTGCTAGAATCCATTTGCATAATATTTTTTTAATTTTTATAGAAACTTGTATTCTAGTTTTTTATAATATTTATCTTTCTCATATTGACAAAGGTTTTAGGGTACGTCAAATTCTGTGTAGACTTTATAGTTCGTTTTGAAGATTAGCTGTTTAAAGATTAATTTTTTTAAATTACTAGAAAGCCGTTGATTTTCTTTCAATAAGTTTGGTTGACAATACAATCGTTTTATACTTAAATTCTTTGCCTTTTTTATGCGCTTTAATTTCTTTTAATAACAATTTTAATGCTTTTTTTCCCATCTCAAAACCAGGCTGATCTATAGTACTTAAAGAAGGTGTAATAACAGAAGCCATAAACCAATTACTAAAACCAATTATAGCAATTTGATCAGGTATTTTAACGCCAACTTCATTAAAATAAGCAACAACCCCAATACCAACAAGATCAGTTATTGCGAAAATTCCATCAACATCCTTGTGTTCAGTGTAAATTTTCTTTGCAAAATTATAACCTTCATCAAAATTTACTTTTTCACATGTAAATACAATTGATCTATCAAATTTCATATTATAATCTTCCAATGCTTTTTTATAACCTAAAAAGCGATCAATGGAATTTTGTGGATTTAAGGGGCCTCTAAAATGGGCAATTTTCTTACAGCCACATTTAATTAAGTGTTCTGTTGCAGCATATCCTGCATTTCTATCGTCAATAATTACTTTTGAGCAGTCTATTAATTTCGAAATTTTATCAAATAAAACCAAAGGAGTGTTATTTGCAATAACTTTTTTTAAATGATCTAAATTAGTTGTGTTATTAGATAAAGACATCAAAATTCCATCAACCCTTTTACTCAATAATAAATCTATTTGTTTTTTTTCAAGTTCCTCAGATTCATTCGACTGTAAAATAATAACCAAATAGCCTTTTTTTTCAGCTTCTTCAATGATGGCATTTACAATATTGGAAAAGAAGTGGTGAACAATCTCAGGGATTATTAAGCCAATAGTTTTTGATTCTTTAGTTCGAAGGTTTACAGCAAAAGAATTAGGTCTGTAATTCAGCTTTTCAGCCAGTTTTATAACAGCAGCTTTCGTTTTTGGACTTACATCTTTATAATTTTTTAAAGCCTTTGAAACCGTTGTAATTGAAATACCTAATTCTAAGGCAATTTGTTTTAGTGTAACTTCTCCCATATTATAAAATTAGGTAAAATTTATGAATAGTGAAATCAAAATCGAAAACGTTTTCGGCAAAATCGAAAACGTTTTCGATTTTATTTTAGTAATTAAATACATAGTCAGTTTTTACATTCGATTTATTAATCAAATTTAATAACTTTAATATTATGAAAAAACTATTTTTAATTAAGCGGAATTATATTTTTATATTTTTCTTAGCTATTTCCAGTGTTGCTTTTTCGCAAACAAAAAGTATTTCAGGAATTATAAATGATGCTTTTGGTCAACCACTGCCAGGAGTAAATATCTCAATAAAAGGTACTTCGATAGGAACTACGTCAGATATGGACGGGAAGTATATAATAACTAATTTAGAAAGTGGAGATTTCACTGTTGAAGTTTCTTATGTTGGTTTTAAAACTTTTACAAAAGCAATCACAATTCAGAATGAGAATGTAGTTGTAGATGTTGTTTTAAATGAAGATGTTATGTCTTTAGATGATGTTGTGATAACGGGTGTAACAAATCCTCGTTCGAAAATTGAGTCAAGTATAT
Source organism: Flavobacteria bacterium RIFCSPLOWO2_12_FULL_35_11 (assembly GCA_001800975.1). Classification (GTDB taxonomy): domain Bacteria; phylum Bacteroidota; class Bacteroidia; order Flavobacteriales; family Flavobacteriaceae; genus Lutibacter. The sequence continues at coordinate 17,141 of MGWK01000026.1, forward strand.
CTGTTACAACATTAAAACCAAATTTAATAGCACAATCTTCACCAAGATCAACCGCTGAAATATTTAGAACAATTCCAGGAATAAGGACAGAATCTTCAGGTGGAGAAGGAAATACCAATATTTCTGTAAGAGGTGTGCCAATTTCTGCAGGAGGATCAAAATATTTACAATTACAAGAAGATGGTTTGCCAGTACTTTTATATGGTGATATTTCTTTTGCTACGGCTGATATTTTTTTAAGAGCCGATCAAAATATTGCTAGAATTGAAGCGATAAGAGGTGGTTCAGCTTCAACGCTTTCAAGTAATTCTCCAGCTGGTATTATAAATTTTATCAGTAAAACTGGTGAAATAGAAGGTGGTGGTGCCGCAACTACAGTTGGTTTAGATTACAATAGTTTAAGAACTGATTTTGATTATGGTTCTCCAATTGGTGAAGGAGTTTCTTTTCACGTGGGTGGTTTTTACAGACAAGGTGAAGGTGTAAGAGATGCTGGATATTTAGCAAATAAAGGTGGTCAAATTAAATTAAATTTAACCAAAAGATTTGAAAACGGATATGCTAGAGTATATTATAAATACTTAAATGATAGAGCTGCTGCATATATGCCAATGCCAATAAAAGTTACAGGAACAAATAGCAATCCAACTTGGGGTAACATTGAAGGTTTTGATACTACAACTGGCGCACAACACAGTTCATATTTATCACAAAACTTCGGTTTAGATGCTGCTGGAAGTCCAAGAAATGCAAATGTTAGTGATGGAATGCACCCTGTTTCAAATGCAATAGGTACTGAATTTTCATTCAATTTTAAAGATGATTGGAACGTAAATAATAAAACTAGAATGTCATTTAATAATGGACGCTTTATTGCTCCTTTTACTGCTGGTGTAGGTTCTGTTTCAAACATGGTTGCAGTTGTTGGTGCGTTTAATGGAGATGATGTTACAGGAGCAACAGTTACAAATGCCATAACAGGAAATGCATTTAGCAATCCAAATGGTTTGGCACAAACAATTATTATGTTTGATACTGAGTTGGAAAATTTCAACAACTTTGTAAATGATTTTAAAATAACAAAGTCTTTTGATAATGTTGATTTAACAGTAGGTTATTTTAAAGCCAATCAAAATATTGAAATGTCTTGGTTGTGGAATACCTATCTAATGGAAGTTAATGGTGGTGACGCAGCTCCGCTGGATATTACATTGGCAGATGGAACAAAAATCACAGAGAACGGACAAGCTTCTTATGGTGCAGCTGCTTTTGGTAATTGTTGTCAGGTGAAATATAACGCCAATTATGATATTAGTGCTCCGTATGCTGCAATTACATTAAAAGCCAGTCCAAAATTTACAATTGATGCAAGTTTGCGTTATGATAACGTAAAAGTAAACGGTTCAGGGTTAGGAGGCGTTCAATCTACAAATTTAGATGTAAATAATAATGGAACTATAGAACCTATTGAGCGTAGCGTTTCTGTAATAGACAACGCAAATCCACATCCGGTAAATTATGATTATGATTACGCTTCTTATTCATTGGGTGGTAATTATAAATTAAACGATGAAACTGCAGTGTTTGGTAGATTTAGCCATGGTGCATCAGGTAAAGCAGATAGAATTATTTGGCCAGGTGATGCTCATACATCTGTTGGAAATCCAAAAGATTTATTAGATCAAGCAGAATTAGGTTATAAAAGAAAATTTGAAAATGCAGGATTATTCATCACAGGTTTTTATGCTTCTACAACTGAAGAAGCAGGTTTTGAAGCTACTACTCAAAATGTTCAAAAAAACGATTACAAATCAATGGGTGTTGAGCTGGAAGGTTCTTTAAAAATGAACAAATTTGATGTAAGAGGCTCATTAACATATACAAATGCAGAAATTACAGGTACAACTGACGGATCTAATGTTGGAAACAAACCTAGAAGACAACCAGACTTTATATTTAGTGTAATTCCAACCTATAATTTTGGAGGAAATGGTGAACACGTAATTGGAGCAAGCATTATAGGTAATTCAAAATCATACGCACAAGACAATAATGCTTTAGTGATGCCAGGGTATGCCTATATAAATATGTTTAGTAAAATAGCAATTACAAAAGGTTTCTCAGTTTCATTAAATGTTAATAATTTATTTGACACTATAGGTATTACTGAATCTGAAGAAGGTTCAATTACCGAAGGTCAAGATAATTATATTAGAGCAAGATCAATTTCAGGAAGGTCTACCTCATTAACATTTGCCTATAATTTTTAAGTAGTTGAATTAATGTTAAGAAAACAGTCCTTCCTTTTTAGGGCTGTTTTTTATAATTAGTAACCCCTCATTTCGAATTATAAAAAAATCTTAAAGCAATCAATAATTTAGTAAGAGTTCACTTGTTAAAACATTGAATTGTAAATTCTAGCAGAAAAAAATGAAGAACAAAATACAACTCATAACCTATATTGATAGATTAGGGTGTGAAAATATTAAAGACTTAAATTCTCTTTTCAAATACGAATTTAAAGGACTTTTTGGAGGTTTACATATTTTACCTTTCTATTTTCCCATTGATGGAGAAGATGCAGGTTTCGACCCTATAGATCATCAATTAATTGATCCAAGATTAGGTGATTGGAATGATTTACTTGAATTGAGCAAAGAGGTTGATATTATGGCCGATTTAATTGTGAATCATGTATCGGCAAAATCAGTTCAATTTCAAGATTATATTGAAAAAGGAAAAAAATCTAAATATGCTTCGTTGTTTTTAACATACGATACGGTTTTTCCAAACGGTGCAACCGAAGCAGATTTGTTATCAATTTATAGACCTCGTCCAAACTTACCATTTACAATGGTTAAATTAAAGGACGGATCAACCAAATTAATTTGGACAACCTTTACCAGTAATCAAATTGACATTGATGTAAAAAGTGAAATTGGTATCAATTATTTGGAAGGAATTTTAGATACTTTTCAAAAAGGAGGTGTAAAAATGATTCGTTTAGATGCCGCAGGCTTTGCCATAAAACAACAAGGAACTTCTTGTTTTATGATTGATGAAACTTATGAATTTATTGATAAATTAACCGAAAAAGCAAAAGCAAAAAGTATTGAAGTATTGGTTGAAATTCATTCCTACTACAAAACACAAATTGAAATTGCAAAAAGAGTAGATTACGTTTATGATTTTGCATTGCCAGTATTGGTGTTAGATGCATTATTCAATAAAAATGCTTCAAGCTTAAAAAAATGGTTAGAAATAAGTCCAAGAAATGCAATTACAGTATTGGATACGCACGATGGAATTGGTATTGTTGATGTAGCGGCTGATGCTGACAAACTAGGATTGATTGAAAGTTCAGTTTTATCAAAAATTGTAGATCAAATGCATAGCAATAGCAAAGGAAATAGTTTAAAAGCAACCGGAGCAGCAGCTTCAAACTTAGATTTATATCAAGTGAATTGCACCTATTTTGATGCTTTAGGAAGAGATGAAAACGCTTATTTAATAGCAAGAGCCATTCAGTTTTTTGTACCTGGAATTCCTCAAATATATTATGTAGGTTTATTTGCTGGTGAAAATGATATGGAATTGTTGGATAAAACAAATGTTGGAAGAGATATCAATCGTCATTATTTCACTAAAAATGAAATTAATGAACATTTAAAAAGACCTTTGATTAATGATTTAAAGGAATTGATGCTTTTAAGAAACAATCATCAAGCTTTTAATGGAGATTTTAATTTAATTGAAACTTCAAATAATGTGTTAAACATAAAATGGACAAATAATAACCATTCGGCTGAACTTTTTATTGATTTAACTACAATGAAAATGCAAACCAATTTTTCATCATAAATTTAAGTTTAGCGTCCTATAACAGTAATATTATTTAATTTTATACAAATTAATACCATGAAAAATCAGCAAGTACAAATAGCCGATTACAATCAAAAAAACATTAAATGGCTCACCTACCTTATGTTTATGATGTTTGCCATGACAACCGATGCGGTTGGTGTTATTATTCCGGAAGTAATGAAAGAATTTAATTTATCAATGACAGCAGCAGGCCTTTTACATTACGGTCCTATGACTGCCATTGCTTTGGCAGGTATTTTTCTTGGTTTTTTAGCTGATAAAATTGGTCGTAAAAAAACCATTATTGTAGGTTTGGCATTATTTGCAGTAAATTCTTATTTATTTTTGTTGGGAAATACTTTTGGTTTTTTCTTAGTACTATTGATAATTTCAGGTGCTGCCATTGGTGTGTTTAAAACAGGCGCATTGGCACTTATTGGGGATATGTCAAAATCAATCAATGATCATACATCTACCATGAATGTAGTTGAAGGCTTTTTTGGAATAGGCGCTATTATTGGCCCATTTTTAGTAAGTTATTTTCTTACAAGAAATGTAGATTGGAAATGGTTATATGTGGTGGCTGCTACTTTATGCGTTATCTTAATTATTATTGCCTTTTTTGCAAAATATCCTGACACTAAAAAATCTACTGAAGAGCCGATAAATATAAAACGAACTTTGAATATGGTTAAAGATAAATATGCATTTGGTTTCTCTATGGCGGCTTTTTTATATGTAGCTGTTGAAGCTGCAATTTATGTTTGGATGCCTACTTTAATAGCTGATTACGATGGTAGTTTTGTTTTTATTGCGCTATATGCTTTGCCAATATTCTTTGTTTTACGTGCAGGTGGACGCTTTTTAGTAGCATGGATGTTAGAACGTTTTGATTGGACTGTTGTCATGGCAATTTCAAGTTTTACCATATTATTGTGTTATGGATTTAGCTTTTTAAACGAATCAGCAACGGTTGTATTATTGCCGCTTTCAGGTTTGTTTATGTCTGTTATTTACCCAACAATCAATTCAAAAGGAATTAGCTGTTTTCCAAAAACCAGTCACGGTTCTGTAGCCGGAATCATTTTGTTTTTTACAGCTGCAGGAGCCGCAATTGGACCTTTATTAATGGGTGTAGTTAGTGATATGTTTGGATCAAATGCAAAGTATGGTTTTATGTTAGCAACATTATTCGCAGCAATATTATTTATTGGTTTTTTGTTGAATATGATTTTAAAACCAACACAATTTCGTATTGCTCAATTAAATGAAAGTGAATATAAAAATTTGAGAAATTTATAATGACTGATAGAAAAATTAAAGGAGTTTGTTTTGGAGAAATTCTGTTTGATGTTTTTCTTGAACATAAAAAAATTGGCGGAGCTCCTTTAAATGTGGCTTCAAGGATTAAATCTTTAGGTGGTTCTATTTCCATTATTAGTGCTGTTGGCAGCAATAGCAACGGGAGAGAATTGATAGAATATATTAAAAATTTAGGAATCAATATAAAAACCATTCAAGTCAAAAATGATTATCCTACGGGCTTGGTAAATGTGATTTTAAATGAAAAGGGAAATGCATCCTATGATATTCATTATCCTTCAGCCTGGGATAAAATTGAGCCATCTGTATCAAATACTTCAATAGTGGAAGAAGCTGATTTTTTGGTTTATGGCAGTTTGGCATCAAGAGATGCTGTTTCACGAAATACATTAAAACAATTATTGGAGGTTTCTAACTACAAAATTTTTGATGTTAATTTAAGAGTTCCCCACTATACTCAAAAAACTTTAATAGATTTAATGAATGCCGCTAATTTCATAAAATTTAATGATGATGAGTTATTTGAAATTGCCGGCTATCTTAAGTCAACTCACAAATCGCTGGAGCAAAATATAAAATTTATTGCAAAGGAAACAAATACAGATGCTATTTGTGTTACACTAGGATCTCATGGAGCCATATTATATTGGGAAAATAAATTTTATCATAATTGCGGATTTAAAGTAAAAGTGATTGACACAGTAGGTTCTGGAGATTCATTTTTAGCCACTTTAATTTATAAATTATTTACAGATAAAGATGCTCAAATGGCCATTAATTTTGCTTGCGCAGTTGGTGCAATAGTTGCCCAAAGTGAAGGTGCGAACCCAATAATTTCAGAGGAAGAAGTATTAAATTTTATAGGTGGGGATACTCTCTCGTCCTAAAATAACGATACAGGTTATTAAATAAATCCTGTTGTAGTTATACAACTAAAATTCTTAACACTAAACTAACCGTAAATTTGTTTTTTTTAATTCAGAATGGCCTATAATATTTGTAAAAGTATTTATGGGTTATCAGTTTGCTTTTTTTCGTTCTTTTAAGCTGTATTTGAGGCTGTGTTTTTCATCCAATAAAAAATGGGTGCGTAACTATTTAACCTTATAAGCTTTGATCAAACTTCTGTTGATAAGTGAAAGTAAAAAACCCACCTCGAAAATTGCGTAAACGAGGTGGGAAAAAATTGCTATAAATAAGCTTCTGCAAATTATCCTATGAATAATAATTTCTAAAAACTTATTTAAACTGCGCCAATTAAAATAAAATGGCAGACAGTTTAGAAAGATAAGTTGCCTAGCGACAACACGATAATTCAAATATACCCTATTTCTTTTAAAAAACGCAATTAATATTATTTCTTTGCAACACGTTAAAAGAAATCCTGTCAATATTTTATTTAACGCGCCAACTTTAAGGATTATCAGGAATTAGTGTAAATAAACTTTTCTTATAAAGAGTTCAAAAACCAATGTAGGAATTTGGATTTCACCACAGGAATGGAATTTTTCAAAATCTAAACCCGAAAGTCCTTCTGAGTTCAATTTTAACAATAAATCCCTTGATATTTATGGAATGTTAAATGTTGAGAAAGCTGAAATACCTGTTGAATAATTGCTGTGCAATATTTTCTGCTTCCATTAATTTTGATTTTACTTCAGCCATTTATTTTTTTAAGTTAAGCCATTGCTTGTCTAATGTGAGTTTTACGATTTTCGGTTTGGTTATTCTATGCTATTTCTATGCTATAAATTTTTCTTTGCTATTAATACTGTGTGAATGTCTTTTTCGGTTTCTGATTTTTTATAATCAACTCTGAACACTTTAAGTTCGTTAAATTTATTCTCAACTAGTTGTGTTTTCAAGTCATCTAAATTATGGTAATAGAAATAAATTCTGTCACCACTGCTGCCAATTTGAAACCCAGATTTAATCGGATCACCTTCTACAAAACTTATATATATCAGTCCATTTTTATTTAGTAATTTGTAACAGTCGGAAATAAGTTTTATGCTGTCCGTATGTGATAGATACGGTAAACAAAAGCCACAAACTATTCCGTCGAATTTTGTTTTGATGTCGTCAATATTTCTACTGTCCATGATGGCAAAACGAGCCTTCGGATTATTTTTTTTTGCAAGTTCTATCATATTTTGTGCAATGTCAATTCCGAAAATGTCAAAATCTGGTCCTGCTGATAAAAGAAACTTTGTAATATTACCTGGCCCACAGCCAATTTCTAATAATTTTGCTTTGTCTTTGGTAATTGAATTACAAATAAAATCATAGGTATTATTATATAAATCTAAATCCATAAACTTATCCTGATATATTGCTGCAACCTTGTTCCAAGTTTCAAATGTTTCTTTGTATCTGTCCATTGCTTGTTTTTTTTTAAATGCCGCATTCTGTACAATGACCGCCAACGGCTTGTCTGTCTAAGAACCTAAGTTCATCTGCCAATTTTGGACTAAAATAAGTATTTTTTTGCGAAGTTTAAGATTGTTGCAAAAAAGCTGTTCCCGGCATTATATGGGTTAAAGGATTTTAAAATGTATTTTTCAGGGCTGAATTAAGGCCCTTAACAAAGAAGGAAAAAATTATGGAATTCCCTCAACCTATTTTTACCCATCAAATTGAATATTCGATTGAGATTGCAGGCAATGAAGATAAATCCAACATTTGCAAAGTTCAGGACCTTGTTAGATACGCTGTCCGAAAGTCAGTAGATTGTTATCCGGGTCAAGCTAGGAAAATTCCTTCTGTCCCCAGGCTTTTGTCTGTAATTCACCATTTGGGTGTATGCTTATTTTATTGTCCAATAATGATTGATACAAACTCTCAATGCTGTCGGTTCGGATGTAAACCCCTGCATAGTTTTCCTTTGGTTGTGTTCCCTATTTTGTTTATATTCTTATTGTTGATGAAAAAGTTCTAGTCAATTAATCATCGGAAGATATTTATTTCTGTTTTCATAAATCACCCATAAATATATAGCAAGCAATGGAATGACAATCGTTAGTCCTTCTGGTGCTATGGTAAAATGAGTGAGCATGATGCCTGTCATTATAGGGGCAAGAATTACGGCTCCCAATGCCCTCACTTTTGTAAAGATAAATAAGATACCGCCTATGATTTCAGCAATAGCAATAAGTGGCATCAGCCATCCAATCTGCATCATGGCCGTAAACATTTGCATGGAGTCCTCCGGCATGTCTTCTGGAACAGGCATGTAGTTAAAAAATTTGTTCAGCCCTGCGTTAATGAACATCAATCCAAAAAGTAGGCATAAGACGAAAAGAATTTTTTGTTTCATTATTGTCGTTTTTAAAGTTAGTATTTCATTTTTTAATTACTGCCAGCCGTTTCTATTATTCGTAGTCGCGTGGGTTAGCACTTAACTTTGCAATCCTGCCTGACTGTCGGCAGGTACACCTCTTCTGAAAATTTCGAAGGAATTTTCAGAAGAGGTGAGCGCAATTAATATGGTGATTGTTTGTGCCCGGCATGAGCAGTGCTCACACTTAGTGAAGCTAAATGAAAAAATCCAAAAATGCAAATATGAATAGAAAAAAGTAAAATTAGTGTGATTATTTTTCCAGAAGGTGAGAGACCTTTATGTGTGGACTAACGACCCTAGCATTTGTTACGGGTCAACTGCACCAAGAAGTCAGCAGAAGTCATAGTACTTAGGAAAACGAGTTACGAACAGATAAGGCATAGTGCTTACAAACAAGCAAAGACCGAACGTAAGTCCCCGAGAAATTCGAATAGGAAAGTAAAAGTCTTAGCCAATTCTCAAAGTAAATAACGAATAGCAGGATACGTGGCAATCTTGGAAATTATTTGGAAATGGCGGAGTTCATTCAAACCAATGGCGCCAATATTGAAGGAAATTTACAGCAACTTTGGAAAAGAATTGTTTTCTTTAAACGAAGAGCGATTTAGTTCATTTTAACAAAAATCAATTTTTCTGTTTATCAACCAATATTTTTTAATTATCAGGAATTACTATAAATAACCGTCAATCAATTTTTAAAGAAAATAATACATTATATTTGACTGTAAACTTGAGAAAAATTGCTGGAAATTTTCAATTATTAAAAAATTTAAACCGATGAATGGAATTTAACTTCCATTTAGAGGTTATTATATTGGGATATTTTGCTGGTGGTTTTATTATAAAATGTTATAAAAAAATGAAGAAAAACAAATTATTATTTCTGACAACAATTTTAATTTTAGGAATTTATTCTTGCAGCAATGACAAGGAAAGTGAAATTATATCAAATGATATGATCGTTGGAATATGGAAACCTAGTGTAGAAATCTATTTTATGCCTGACGGAACACAAATTTCGCAAGATTTCAATGATTGTGTTAAAACAAATACGCTTAATTTCAAAGGAAATGGAAATTTTGAATCTACAACCTACGATCAAGACACCAATGGTAACTGCGTTGAAACTTCTGACCATTCTCAAATTATTGAAGCGCAATGGGAAAAATTAAGAGACATGAAATATAGAATTACGACGAAGACTAAAATTAACAATCAGATACAAACAACTGTTCTTGAACCCGATGCAATTATTTTTCAAGACATCAATACAATTCGAATTAGTTATGACGAAACTCAGTATTATCAAGGAGTAAAAATTGAAAGAATTTATCTTGAATATATAAGAATTGAATAAATAACAGTTTGTCATCAGAAATAAAAAATAGCTATGCTAGAGCTTATGAAAAAAATTATATTCACCTTACTCATGCTAACATTCATAAATTGTCAAAAGGAGAATGAAGTCGATGTTATTTCAAGTACCGATATTGATTTGATAACTGGAATAGAAATGACAAATATTTATGGTGTGAAAGAATACCGTATCGGCAACCCAAATGTGCTAAGCAATGGTCTGCTAATTTATCCAAACCCCATAAAAGGAATTATTGGCATTATGAGTTTAGAAGGGGTTAAAATTACTGATTTTTGGATTTTAAAAGGGTACCCTAAAAAATTGTTTCAAGACATAGACTTTGATAAAGTGCTGTCTTCTGATCTATATACTGAAAATGAGTTGAATAATAAAGCCTTAAAAAGAAAATCAGATTTAGAAAATTATAATATTTATATAAATCTGGAAGATTTTGAAACGGGACATTACAGAGTGTTTATCAAAGTAGATGGAAAAATAAAATGGGATAATTTTTATATTTTAAACGAAAAGGAATCTCCTCTTGATTTACTGGATAACTTTTGGAAATAATGTCAATAACACGCTATAAAATTTTTGCTCAAATCGGATTTAGTACAAACCGACAAACATTCAATAATAATTTTGCTACGGCGGAAAAATCTCCGATTTTTTAAGACGCACAAATCATGATACAAAACCAATAATACTCAGAACTATATTTCATAAAAAATGATTTTGAATTTGGAAACATTAAAGATAATAAAAGATATATAAAATTAAATTGGAGTCCAGATACCAAATTAAAAACGGGGCGAAACCGAAAAACCAAAGAATTCGGCACTAAATAAAAGCTATTAAAAAGATGAATTCAAATTTTTTTGACTCAAACAATTACTTTATTGATGAGAAAGTTAATTTTTTTAAATTTGAGAATTGTTACAAAGTATTTAATGATAAAGGAAATGAGATTGGTTCCATAAACCAAAAAATCTCCATAGGACAAAAGCTACTCAGATTGCTATTGAACAAAAACATGTTGCCTTTTCAACTTGAGATAAAAGATTCAAAAGGAATTTTACAAACATCAATATCCAGAGGCTGGACTTTTTTTATGTCAACAATTATAATTGATGATTCCAAAGGCAATAATATTGGTTCCATAAAACAAAAATTTAAATTATTTAAGCCAACTTTTAATATTTATAATAAATCCGGGCAACTTGTTGCTGTTATTACTGGAGACTGGAAAGCTTGGGACTTTCAAATAAAGGATTCTTATGATAGACAAATTGGAACAATAAGTAAAAAATGGAATGGGGCAATGAAAGAAATTTTTACCTCAGCAGACAAATACAATGTGGATTTAAATTCTAATTATACAGATGTATCCAATAAAATGACAATTCTATCAAGTGCAATAACAATTGATATGGTTTTAAAAGAAAGTAAATAATTTAGCAAATAAAACCAGCACCGCATATCATTTATGCTCAAATCGGATTTAGTTAATACCTAAAAGCATTTAACAAACGACTTGCACACCCCAAATATCATATGCAAAACCGCAATATACAACTTTAAGAATTCAACAATAAAAATTGAGAAAATGAAAAAAATATTATTAATTATAATTACTATCTGTCTATATTACACTGGGATATCTCAAGAAATTGAAAAACCAAACACAAAAATACTTTTAAAAGAATTGGCTGAAAATGGATGTAAATGTATCGACTCCATACAAGTATATAATAAATCCAAAATACAAGTTTCAAAAGAAATTAATAAGTGTATAAATGAACAAACTGTTACCTATCAACTGGGTTCTAAATTAATGAAAATTGATTCTGCGAAAGCGTCCGCTGAAATAAAAGATGGAAAAAAACAGGTTAATATTTCAATAAATACGAATGAAAAATCAGAGGAATATAAAAAGTATTATTATGAGATGGAGGCATTTTTGATGGAAAACTGTATTTTTCTAAATGAAAAAATAAAAAATAACGAAGAGCAAAGCAATAAATCATTTTCTAAAAATCAAAAAGCAATTGACTTATATTCACAAGGAATTGATGAATCAAAAAAAGAGAATTTTAAAAAAGCCATTGAATATTTTGAAAAAGCCTTAAAGATAGATCCTGAATTTGCATTTGCCTGGGATAATTTAGGCGTAAGTTATAGAGAATTAAATAATTATGATAAAGCATTAGAATCATACGAGAAATCTTTAGAAATTGATCCAAAAGGAATTACGCCATTACAAAATATTGCAGTTGTTTATCAATATAAAAAAGAATATCAGAAAGCTATTGAAACTTATAAGAAATTAGCTGAAATAGATATTAACAACCCCGAAATTTACTATGGAATAGGCCAGATATATTCTTTATATTTAAATGATTACGAAAAAGGACTTGATAATATGTGTAAAGCATACAATATGTATATCAAACAAAAATCACCCTATAGAACTGATGCAGAAAAAGTCATTAACCTAATTTATTCTGAAATGAAAAAACTAGGCAAAGAAGATACTTTTAATGAGATTTTAAAATCAAATAATATAACACAAAGTTAAAAATGCTATACCCAAAAAAAGTTAAATTTAATTGGACATAACAAGGTGGCAAACATTAGAAAACAAGAACGGAATAACATCATAAATAATGAGATACATTAAAGTCATACTTGTTTGGATCGCAATATCAATACCTTTTGGATTTTTTTTTAAAAACATCTTAGAAACAAATCAAAATGGAGTTTTTGCAGTTTTTATGAGTATCGGTTTATTAATCGGTTCTGTAAAGGCTTTCCTAATTTATTTTGCATCAATCAGTAAGTCTTCAATTTTTACAGATGCGAAAGAAATATTTAATGGAAAAATAAATTTAAACGGAGAAACAGAACTGATTATAAAAGGCAGAAAAATAATTTTAGATTATAAATTAGAAAATAACGGAAGAGGAGTCGCTGAATTTATTATTGCTAAAGTTGATTTGACTAATATTGATACTGGAATAAAGACCAAGCTCAAGCAAAAATTTGACATTATCGAATTAAACGGCAGAACATATGCAGTTGTTTATTGTTCGTGGGGATATAAAGGAGAGAAATTTAAGGAAAGAATTGAAATGAAATTACAGCAGATAGATGATTTTATAAAAGAAAAAATGTTTGCCAACACAATATAAAATTTATGCCCAAATCGGATTTAGTGCAAACCGACAATCATTCAATAAAAATATGTCAACGGCGGAAAATCACCGATGTTGATATAGCACAATTTATAAGATAACACCATTATGGACAAGTAAAAAAAAACCTTGCGACCCCATAAAAAAATCCGGTTAAATGAAACAATAAGCAACATCAATTTTAACAATTTACAGCAACCTGAAACTAGCACAGGGAACTTAAAATCAGCATCAAAAACAAAGCGGAAACCGAAAAGCTGTACGAGTAGGTATTAATAAAAAAAAAAATATGGAGAATTTTGACAACAACGTGCAAGGTGAGCACACATTTATTAACAGCACCGAAATCACCAATTATTTAATGGAAACCTCAAAATGGGGAAAATTTTTAGCCATTGCCGGCTATGTCAGCATCGGAATACTTTTCCTGATAGCAATTTTTATGATGATTGGATTGTCAGGTATGAGTGAACTTACAGGTACAGAATTTCCTATGGGTGCTATTGGATTCATTTATATCCTTATGGCTGCGCTGTATTATTTCCCGGTTACTTATTTGTATATGTATTCCGTGCAGATTAAAAAAGGGCTGAAATCAAATGATATCACCACCATCACTGCCGGTTTTCAAAATCTTAAATCCCTGTTTAAGTTTATGGCCATAGTGACCATTGTGATCTTATCAATTTATGGGCTCATTTTAATTGTGGCAGTGCCAACGATATTATTTTTAAAACCTTAAGGATAAGCCGGTGATAAAGAAGCGGAGGCAGTTTATTGCTGATTCCTGTGTGGCGAAGGTTTTTAAGCTGAGGGCAGGCCAGGAGCTAAGGATTTGGAACCAATAGGGAGATTGTTGTTAAATTTTAAAAAAGTTGGGCAACTAATTTAAAAAGTTGGGCAACTTATTTCAAAAGTCGGGCAACTTATTTTAAAAGTTGGGCAACTTATTTTTTAAGTTGGGCAATTTTTGCCTAAAAAACAAGGCACAAAAAAAAAGAAGGTAAGCGAACTTACCTTCTTTTGCATTTAAAAAAATGAATTACTGCACTTTTTCGAACTTTACAGAGGCCAGTAAATTTCTAAATTCACGGGCAGGCCTGAACCTTATGTTTAACTTTTTAATTTTTTTTGTATTAAACTCTTCTTCTGTCGCTACGCCATCACCAGACAGGGTAGTTCTGAAAGTGCCGAAATCGCCCAGTTTAATTATTTTACCATTCACGATTTCGTCGGGAATAATTTGCAGCAATCCTTCAAGCACTGCCATCGTGTCCATCATACTTACGGTACTTTCGCGACTGATGCGTTTTGCAAAATCTCTCAGGTTCAATTCTTCCTGAGACTGTTTAACGGGATATAATTTATTTGGCGCAGTCAAATCCGTTGGATTGATACGCTCTTTCAATGAATATTTAATCATTTGATGTATTTGTATTAAAATTTAAGAATTTTGAAAGGCATATAGTTGCCTTTTCGTCGACTCGCTTTTGAATACACCTTTAACGTATAAACGAAACAACCGCGATTTGATTGATTCGCATACCAATTTATTAAAAAAAAGTATGGGTGTTTGCAGGTTTTATCAGGTCTTCATAGCTTACCGTGCACCTCATTTAGGAGGTGCTAAATTTTTTTGTTAAAATTTTAGGTAGGCTAAAAGAAGTAGTGTAGATTTGCATTATGATAAAAATCTGACGCTTCTTTTAGCGTTACCACATTTAAAAGTCTTAAAGTTGTCGCTTTAGGACTTTTTTTTGTCTTACAAAGATAAGTGTTTAATAAACTGCTCTATAATTTACTTATTAACACGTTATCAATATAAAATATAAATTGTTAATGCCTTTAACTATTTTAACACTAAAAAAAATGCAATTCTGTTAAATTTTTGAGACATTAGCAATTCATTCTTCAAAGATAAAAAGAATAATTGGTAAAAAAAACTGTCCAAGAAATCATGCTGAAAATTAATTTATTTAAAAATACCTACACCTTTTAAATTCCTTTTGAATTTAACCCTTCAAGGCAGTTTTTAGGATGTTTGTGATTAAAAGTAACTCCACTAAAAGAACACAAAAATACCACTACAGACAGCCTGAAATGTTAAAATAGGGATGAAACAGGCTTTTCCTCTTGAAATTAGTATAAATAAACTTTTCTGTGTTTTTTAATCCTAAAAAAAAACTATATTTGAGCATAATACTTGTGAAAAATTGCTAAATATTCCCAGTACTTAAATTTTATAAAATGGATAAGTTTATTCAATAAACTTTTATGCAAGCATATTTTTTTGGGGTAATGGTAAAAAAGTAATGATATAACGAGTTGTAAGCAATTTGAGAAACTATGACAGAAAAAATTAAAGAATAAATAATCCTTTGACAATAATAGCAATTTTTGCTGCTTTGGCAGAGGTAAATGCTACAATTGCAATTGGTCTTGTAGACCCAAGCTTACATAGTATTTTTATTTGGTTTGTAATGGGATTTCCTACTGTGTTAGTAATTCTTTTTTTCCTAACATTAAATTACAACACGAAAGTTATGTATTCCCCAAGTGATTTTAAAGATGATAAAACATTTGTCCAATCCCTATATGGAAAAATAAATTCTGAAGAAAAAGACATGGATGGAATATTAGAAAAAATAGGAGATTTAGAGAAAAGAATAAACGAAACAATTGAGAAACAATTAGGAGAACTTAATATAGGTAACCCAAAATTAGAGGAGGAAATTAAGAAAATTAAAGACCAACTTAAAGATTCTACTGACGAAAATATTAGAGAATTTATATCTGAATTTAAAATAGATATTAATCTAAAAGATAAATTAATTGAGTATAGAAACTTTCCTGCCTATTTTTTAATTATTGATTCAGTTTTAGCCAGTAATGCAACGAACATTAATGATTTAGAAAAACAATCTAAAAGAAATTATTTAGCTCAAGGATGGGAACAAGCAATGGATAGTTTATTCAGAAATGATATTCTTATTGGAGATTCTGAAAATTTTGAAGTAAATCCCGAATTCAAAAAAGACCTAATTAAATGGAGAAAAATGAATATAAAACATTTATTTATAATCAGAAAAATGATTAAAGATGAAGAATCTAAAGAGAATTCAGAATTCTCTCCAGAACAATTACTTGGAAGAACTAGAAGAATTGCTCAAAGAATTAAGTTGTAAAAACTGCTTACAACACCGTATATAATTTATGCTCAAATTGTAACTAGTACAAACCGACAAACATTCAATAATAATATTGCTTCGGCGGAAAAATCTCCGATTTTTAAGTCGCACAAATCTTATAAAAACACGCTCTTAATCAAGCTTTCAAAATAGCTTACAATTTTTTAGAACATTTTTAAAAATAAAGGAAATGCCATTCGCAAGAGTGGCATTTCTTTTATTGAATTAACTTATTAATAATAATGAACAGTGACTCATATGCCGTTGCGTCAAAAGCAACATTCAAATAGATTTGTATAATCCTTTATATAAATATTTAAATTTGTTAAGAAACGAGAAAATAAATGGTAATTTCATAAAAATTTTTAATTAATATAAAAACAAAATGGCTAGAGAAAATTGGACAAGAGAACAAACCATAGTAGCATTAAATCTTTATTGCAAAATTCCATTTAATAGAGTTAGTTCAAATCATCCAGATATTATTAGAACTGCAAAAATTATTGGGAGAAGCCCAAATTCTGTAAAAATGAAAATAGGAAATTTTGGAAGTTTCGACCCAGAATTAAAGAAGAGAGGAATTGTAGGATTGGCAAATGCAAGTAAATTAGATGAAATTGTATGGAATGAATTCAACAATAATTGGGAAAACCTCGCTTATGAAAGTGAAGTGTTAATTTCTTATTTTGCTAATGAACCAATAGAGAAAACATCCAAAATAAATATTGATGATTTGCCATTGGGAAGAGAAAGAGAAACAATAATAAAAGCAAGAGTTAATCAAAGTTTTTTTCGTTCAACAATATTATCATCTTATAATCTAAAGTGTTGCATAACGGGTTTATCCATTCCTGATTTTTTAGTAGCAAGCCATATTATTCCGTGGGCAAAAGATGATAAAATTAGGTTGAATCCTCATAATGGTCTGTGTTTAAATTCAATTCATGACAAGGCATTTGACAAAGGTTTTATAACAATTACCCCTGATTATAAAATTAAAGTTTCCAAATATTTAAATGAATATAAAAAAGAAGATGCCGTAACTGATTTCTTTTTGAATTATGAAAACCAACCAATCATTTTACCAGATAAATTTCTTCCATCAAAAGAATTTTTAGAATATCATCATCAAAATGTTTTTAAGCTATGAATAAATTTTCTCAAATCGAAGTTTTTTATTTACGGTCTTCAAGAACCATTGAAACTATTTTATTGGAAAGTTCAAGTAAAAAAAGAATCGTTTACGTCTATAATTACGAAGGATGGCATTTTCGTGTTTTTAACAATATTATGGAAGTTATAAATTTTTTTGACGATAAATTTGAACCCGAAATTAGTTTTGAAGATGAGGAAGAACTTGATAAGTATTTGCAAAACTATGATTTGAATAATCAACAAATTTGGTAGAATAATCATTAACCGATGACTAATGTTTCGAAATCTTCAAATGTTAATTTAATTTTACAATCTTTGCAAGCAAAGAAAGTCGTTTTGAATTCTAAGACAATAATTTTAAACCTAAAGGTTTTTAGATTCCTTAAAACAGGCTCAGGAAATAATTTTATTTTTGAAATTGAGAATAATTTAAAAATTTCTATAGATGAATTTAATAAGGAAACTTATAAACCATCGGGTAAAATATCAAAAATCACTGCACGTCTTCAAAAAATTAACAGCGAGCTTGGTTTAAAAATTAAATTTAAAGAAGTACAATCAAATCAGCTTTGGAGAAATTTGAAAATGATTGACGGCGATTTACCTGAATTGCTTGCGTATTCTTTATTATATAGATGGCTAGAAAGAGATACTTCTTTATTAAAAATTTCTAAAATATTAGAGGAAAAAGACCCGCTTAATTTTTATAATGGCGAAAAATCTAGCCAAAAACTTTATGAGTACAAACTAAAACGATTTTTAGCTGAATGTGCTATGGGAATGACATCAGAAACTCCGTGGCACGGAATTTATGATGCTACTGGCGGCGTGATAATTGCAAAAGAAGATGGGGATATTGTATGTTTTCATATTTACGACTTTAACCTATTTAGAGAATATTTGATAAATAACACAATGTTTGAGCAACCATCAACTGGTGAAGATGGAGTTAATCCAGGGCATAAAAGAACAACAAAGGGAACAAAAAAATATTATTACGGATGGTTATATGAAGAAAACGATAAATTATATTTCAAAATAAATCTGCAAATTCGATTTAAATAATGTCTTAAAATGGATCGCATTACGCCTGAGCAACGCTCAAAAAATATGCAGGCTATAAAAAGCACCGGAACCAAAGACGAAATTCGTCTGGCGAAAGCGTTGTGGCATTTGGGCTATCGTTACAGAAAAAATAACAGAACCGTATACGGAACACCCGACATTACTTTCAAAAAACTTAAAATAGCCATTTTTGTGGACAGTGAATTTTTTCACGGCAAAGATTGGGAAACTCAAAAACTTCAAATTAAAAGTAATCAGGAATTTTGGCAAAAGAAAATAGAGCGAAATAGGCAGCGTGATATTGAAGTTAACAATTACCTAAAATCACAAGGCTGGAAAGTCATTCGCTTTTGGAGTGCCGAAGTTGAAAAGGAATTGGGCAAGTGTATTGCTATCATTCAAAAAGCGATTTTATCATAAAATAATTACTGATAATTTGTTATATTTAATAGCATTAACATTTTCATCATGTGCTACGATATCAAAACAAATTTGGAAGCGCAATTAAGCCGCGCCAACAGGAAAGGCGATTTGCAGGCAATTGAAGAAATTAAGGAATAATTGGTTCCTTTAACCGACTTGCCCATTTACCACACCACGGGTTTCAACCATCCAAAATTGCTGATTTATACCGATCGTTCTCCCTGGATTCCAGAAGTTTCAACCTGGGGTTTGGTGCCGCATTGGGTAAAGGACAAAGAACAGCTAAAGGAATTATGGAATAAAACTTTGAATGCCAGGGGAGAAACCATTTTTGAAAAACCTTCCTTCCGGGAATCGGCCAAACACAACCGCTGCATTATTTATGTCAACGGATTTTATGAACACCACCATTTTGAGGATAAAACATTTCCGTTCTACATCCATCAAAAAAACGAAAAGCCTTTGCCATTGGCCAGACTTTGGAGCGAATGGACCGATGAAGCAACAGGGGAGACCCTCAATACTTTTTCCATAGTGACCACCAAAGGAAATAAAATGCTGGCCAAAATCCATAACAACCCAAAACTGGATGGGCCGCGAATGCCGGTGATCTTGCCGCAGGAACTGGAAGACCAATGGCTCAATCCAATAGAAGACGAACTGGATGTTAAATCCATTCAGGAATTAATAAGGGAATATCCGGATGAAGAACTTGATGCCTATACGGTCTGACGATTAAGGGGAAAAGAATATATCGGGAATGTTGAAGAGGTATCAGAACCTTATAAATACTAAGAACTCAAAATTTAAAATACCCACTTAAATTAAGGTGCTCAGTCCGAGCATTGCGCCATTTCCTTCAGCAACAAATCGGGGGTAAGATCTCCTGTTAATTCAGCAAGTTTTAGTTCCTCTTTAAAAATTAAAATATCATATTTATGATATTCTTGCTTGTCTTTATTGGCTTCTTTGGCTTTATGCAAACCAAACAGCACACCTTCCAAATGAACAATATTCATCAGCCGTTGAAATTGCATCGTAGACAAATTCAACCTGCCCTGCTCTTTGGTCATCAATCCAAAATATTTCGTGTATTTCATAATACAAAATTAGGAAAATACCCCATTGCTGATTGCTTACGTTTTTAGCAAAATAAATATAATGAAAAACCCACCCTGCTTGCTATGAAACTTTTAAGGTGGGAAAAATTGCTAGATCTATGAAAACCTTCGTTTTCAAATATAGTAGAATATATTGACCAAATTATATTTAGTAAAAAGAAATCTTTCTTTCTAATAAATGTAAAAACACCCTCATCTCAAGCAGTATTCCATTTATCCTGAACTTGTTTCAGTACCTTATGAATTAAAATAAATTAACTGCATACAGTTTCCAATTCCGCACAATAAAAGCCTTATCAACAATTTAATATTAAATGCCTTCGCTTCGGTTGGTTATTTTTTGTACTCTTAAAAAATCTAACATCGCGGTGTTTATTTCCACATTCATATTGATATTCCAATTTTCTAAAGTTAATTTCAGTTCATTTTTTCCCTTGTTCAAATGTACCTTATGCGAATTGGTATAACCCCAATCCGACCATTCATTTAATCCTCTTTGAGGAAGTACAATGGTACCAACATAATCCTTATTTAAGTACAATGACCTTAAAGCGCATTTATTATCGGTATTCCAAGGCCCACTTCCATTTGAATATCTAAAATCTAAATAATATTCCCCTGTTTCGGGAATATCAATCAAGAATGTTATTTTATTGTCGGTGATATTCGATAATTCCACATATCCTTTACCGCTATAATTTACATAACCCAAATTGGCCTTTGGCATAAAATTTTCTAGTTCGAAATTTATCGCAGTTTTTTCTGAAATAAGGATAGGCTCACTAACAAATGATTCAAATTTATCTGAATCAACGGCACTTACCATATATTCATTTGACAGATTATTGCCAATTGGATATGATGTTGATTTTATTGTTTTAATGACTTTGCCATTCTCATAAATATTATAAGAAGCCGCTCCTTTGATTGGATTCCAAGATAAAGTGTTGTCAAGTAATTTTACGATAGGATTACCGAGTGAATACTTGTTTTTAACCAAATTAATTTCGCCTGATGAAAAATCATTGTTCATCATTTTAATTTTAATTTGATGCTCACCTTCAATCGTGCTTGGTATTTTGGCATTTACCAAATTAGTGCCATCTAAATATATGGAAGCGATTTTATTGCCAAATCCTTCAACTTCAATGTTTAAAATGGCCTTCCGGTATTTAAAATTTTTCAAACTTTTATTTCCGCCATAGCCTTTAGGTATTGCAGGATTAAATAGAATTCCATCCTCTTTAAACTCCATACCTAAAAACACCCGATAGACCATGGCCAAATTACCGGCCATACTCCACAACATGCGATGTGAATTTATTTCTGTTCCTTCAAAATCTCCCGTATTTGCCACCATATTTTCATAATTGCTCAAATATAAACCGGCAGCTCTGTAAATGGAGGCCAACCCGTGATTCAAAACCTTTTCATTTCCGACTTTTGCGGCGGCAATATTCCAGTAAGATTGTACAAAAGGCCATATTCCATCATTGTGATAAGGCGGAATATTTGGAATTTGAGGATAAATACAAGTAGCCCCAAATTCAGTTAATGGCGATTTTTCAATAATTGATTGGCTCTGTGTTTCATTGGCAACATCAAATATAACTGCCAATGCTTCTCCCAGTGCTTCATATTTTTTTGAAGCAATTAAATGATGTCTTCCATATAAATATTGTGCATAATACCCTTTATCTTCCATCCATAATTGTTCATTTATCCCTTTTTTAATGATGGCCGCAATTGCTTCATATTTTTCTTCCGGTTCTCCTAGCAACTTCGCCATTTTAGATAAAATAATATGGGTTTGGTAATGAACAACATTGGTTCCTAAATTTTGGGATACATAAATATCCATATTCGACATCCATTTTGGGTAGGTTTGTTCTCTCCAATCCAGAAAAGAGGACTCACCGGAATACATACCGGTTTCTTTTGAACGGATTACCTTATAATCATCATCTACGCTATTTTTGATGATTTCATAAGATTTTTTAAGCCAATTTTTATCGCCTGTAGTTTTATAAACTTCCCAAGCTGCCAATGCCCAAGTTGTTCTGTCCGATGAAACCGGCCACGCGCCACCCGATCCGGTATCTTGAATAATTCTGTTTCTCTTTACTTTTTTCATTAAGCTTATTTTGGCAACTTCGGGCTCTAAATAAGCAAAAGCCAACACAATGCTGTAACTGATGTCTCTGGTCCAAACGCCGGCCCATTTAGCGCCGGTTCTAAAAGTGCTGTCGGGTTCAATTGCCAATAATGCTTCTTCTGAAGAAAGGTTATAAAGTACATCTACAATGGGTTGATCTGATGAATAAGAAGGTTTTTTGGAAATATCTTGCGACAATTCCCAGGTTTTCGATTCTTTTTTAGTAGAATCATACGGGTTTAATAGCAAGATAATTTCATAAATACCATCGCCATCTTTATCAAAAAGTTCCAAATTATTTTCTTCTAAGTTAGAAAAATCCCAAGTAAGCGGTTTGGATCCTCCAGCAATATAAAAGCCTTTAAAATCCTGCTTTGCAATTCGGCTTTTGTCGTAGGCTTCATAATACCCTTTTTTTTCAAATGCATCCAAAACGGGAGACATATCTACTTTAAAAGTATATTGGTAATTTGGATTCAATTTTTCTCCTTTATCAATTGGCAAATTTTTATCAGCTTCACCAAAAACAATAATTGGAGACTCATTTACGCCATTTTCTATTAGAACATGATGATCATTCCCAGATGGCAACTCAATGTCCTTTTCGTTAATTGTAAATTTAAAACTAACCAAATTGGAATAATTTTTTGTTGATGTGCTTTTGTAATTGGAGGTTATTTTTTTATTGGAAATTACAACTGCCTTATTTTCGCCTTGTACCACACTGTCAGTATAAACAGTGAAAGCACCCGATTTGTAAAGTATATTTTTATTACTTTTCTCTGACTTAGTAACGCATCCTGTTACTGCGACAAGCAAAACAATGATCCAAAAATTATTTTTAAAGCTTACCATATATTCTTATTTATTTATCAATATAATTTTCTCCCTTTTATCGTCCTCAAATCTTATATAAAGAAGATTTAAATTCTTGTCGTGGTAATAACCTAACGCATTAAAAGTGGTATTCAAATTTTCCGCTAACTTTGGTTGACTGTATTTTTTCAGATTTTTATCGTTCAGAAGCACTTTTTTGGGCTTATTGACCAAATGGACCTTTAGCCAATAGTTCCGTTTTTCCAAATCATCAAAATTGAAATTTTCAGGTTTATGAATTGAAATTCTTATTTCGGATGAAGTTGTTTTACTTTCAATGTTGGTCTTAACGAACTTACCTTCCTTATAATTGTTGGTTACCCCGTCATCTTCATACAATTCGAATGAGGAAGGTTTATTCAGAGAAGGGAAAAACTCAAGAATCATTGGCGTATTTTTCATAGCGCCTATATAAGGCATAACAGGCATCAATGGCAGTATAGCGCCTTCTTTTACGAAAATTGGGGTCACCTCTAAAGGTGCGTTATAATCAATATATTGTTTTCCGGTAAACACTTGTTGCGGATGACGATAATCTACCCAATTTCCTTCCGGCAAATAAACTTTTTTGGTGGCATTTCCCTTTTTTACAACAGGAGCCACCAGCAATTCCGCTCCAAACATAAATTGATGATCTAAAGAATGCGCTTCTTTATCATTGGGATATTCTAATACCATAGCCCTCATAATAGGAATCCCCGTATCATAGGCCTGTCGTGCATAAGTATAAATATAGGGTTGTAATTGGTATTTAAATTCAATTGATTTTTTAGCTATTTTTTCCGCCTCTTCACCAAATAGCCAGGGTTCTACAGCGTTATTTCCCTCATGATGTACACGGCTTAACGGATTGAAAACCCCGAACTGAAGCCATCTCACATAGAGTTCAGAAAATTCCGCATAATCTGTTATATCCCCGCAATATCCAGAAATATCGGTTGTCCAAAAGGGGATTAGACCCATTCCTGCTGAAAGTCCCAATGGTATTTGATTCGCTAAATTATCCCAGCCATCAAGAACATCACGTCCGTTCCCGCTATCTCCAGACCACCCAAAAGTATAACGTTGCATTCCTGCATAAGCAGCACGTGTCATTTGGAAAACGCGTTGGTTTGGATTGTGTTTTTCAAACTGTTCCGTAACAACTTTATCCCAAGTGAGTCCATAAACATTATGTATTTCATCATGCATTCCCAAGTGATGTTTCATATGTAAACGGTCAGTGCTTTCTTCGTTGCTCCAGGCAGGTTCCCCCATGTCTGTCCAGAAACCTTTTACGCCGTCATCAATAGATTTTTGCTGAAGCGCTCCCCACCAATCTGCAACATCCGGATTGGTAAAATCGACCACGCCACAGTTTCCTCCCCATGGCCATGGCATGTCATAGGTTTTCCCTGTACGAATATCTTTCGTAAAATATCCCAATGAATCAGCCTCCTTCCACTGGGTAAATTGATTTAGAAGATTTTTGGTATGCCAGTCGACTGAATTGCCTTTCGATACAACAGGATCCTGGGAAACAATTATTTTGAAACCCAAAGTCGCCAGATTGGCTAACATTGACTTTGGATTTTCGTATGCCCTTGAATTCCAATTGAAATCCTGAAGTTGCTGAGTCCAGCCGATGTCTTGATAAATAATATCAATTGGAATATTTCTCTCGCGATATGCGGTTGCAATTTCCATAGTTAGCTTTTCGTTTGTCAAAAGACCCCGACTTTGCGACCAACCTAATGCCCATTTCGGCGGCATGATAGGTTTTCCGGTAAGTTTTGTGTAACTGCCTATGATTTCTTTATAATCATTGCCAAACATGAAGTAGTATATGAATGGTCCATTTGGTGTTGAAAATGAGATATAATCCTGTGATTTATTGCCAAAATCAAATGTTGTTTTATAGGTGTTGTCAAAGAAAATTCCATAGTTGTAACTGCTCATAAAAAAGGGAATGCTTTTATAAAGCGGATCCTCAGTTTCAGAATAACATGGCTTGTCACTGTTCCACATGACATAGGTTTTTCCTCTTCTGTCCAATGTCCCTGTTTTTTCACCCAATCCAAAAAAATGTTCGTCTGGCCTTAATGACTTTTTGGTTATTGCATTGGAATCCTGATAAGAGTAAGTTTCCTGGTTAAAATCACCCATAATTAACTTTTGATATTTATCAAAAATCGAAATATTAAAGGGCGATTTTGAAACACGAACTCGTAAATCCCCTGTGAATATTTCAAAAGCGGCATTAGAATCCTGAACTGTTATCGCCATTGAATTGTCAAAAATTTCATTAACAACAGCAAATGATTCATTGTTTCGTTTAAAATCCCCTTTTGGCGAAAACCAGAATTTTATGTTTTTGGAATCAAGAAATTCAAGGGAGATTTTAGCATTGTCATTACAATTGAAAACAACTTTATTCTTAACAATGCTATAAGAATCGCAGACTGAAACCTGATTTACTTGGGAATGGGTTTGCATTCCTATGAACAGTAAAATTAATAAGACATATGGATTTTTATTTTTATTCATTTGATTAATTTTTAGAGTTATGCTTTCTTCGCTAATTTCAATCGATTATTATATTTAACTGTACTCAACCACAATCATTCCCCAATATTGAAGAGAAGGAATTTTAAAAATAAGATTGTTTCCGTTTTGGGAAAAATCCAATTCCACCGAACTTCCAAGATTCAAATCGGGTGAGGCGTACCATACCTTGGTTACGTTTTTACTGCTGGACAAATTCAAAATAAAATCTTTTTTGATTTTGGGTGTTTGCTGTTCTCCGTTAAGATCTCTCCAATTTAGGTTATTTGCTTCTGAAAAATTTATTAAATGAATAACTTGCTTATCAGAAAATTCTTTGCCTATTACTGATACCTTTGAAGAAATTGGCGGCCAATTATTCAAATTTACTTTGCCATCTCCAGAAATCAACATTGGATTGTTAAATGTTCCGCCATCTCTCAATAAGTTTTGGTAAGCCACTAAAAAGTTATAATAGGAGCTAAAGCTATTTTTTAATTCATTGTTAATTGCCAAATTATTGTTTGGAAAATATTCTTTGCCTAGCATATGCTCTCCCAATTCTAAATGGGCACCACCAAAAGCAAAGATGACTGCGTCTGTCAACAAAACACCCGGCGTATTAAAAACTCCGGTATTGTTCGCCAAGTCATAATTCATATAGGCCGCCAATACAGTATTCTTGGAATTATTTGAGAGGGTATTATTGCGCTTTATAATGGTGGCAAGATCGTCAAATCCTTCATTGCCCTGCCAAACCTCCGTATAGGCAAAATCTACCGCTTCATTTAAAATTTGCGATTGCCCATATTGGTTTACAGCGTTTAGAACCATTTTTTTATTTGGGAATGCCTGCTTTAAATTTCCCAAAAAGGGACCAAAAGCATTATCAAGGGCGACAATTTTTCCATCATAATCATAAACAGTTCCTCGATTTCCTAATTGATCCAAATGCCAACCATCAAAATCCAGATGATCATAAATAGATTGTGTTTTTTTAAAAATATAATCTTGCCATAAAGTATTGGCCGGATTTAAAACTAAAATATCGCTTAAAGCCCAATTAGCATCCAAATCATGTTTATTGATGTTTTGATGATTGGAATCATTAAAAAGCATCCATTCTCTTGAAACCCCGTCGGAAGCAAAATCCTCCCAAGCGCCATACAAAAGGTTATAGCTCATAGAAGCAATATTTTTACCTTTTGATGCCGTTATGTATTTTTCAACGGTGCTAAAAGACGTCTCACGTTTTGCAATGTCTAACCAGTTGGATGCAGGTGAGTCGCCATTCATTTTCAACGGAAAATGATGTTTATTGTGCCAATCATAATATTGCAGGCCGTTAATATGATAATCTTTTAAATTATCCACGACTTGGTTAATTTGACTGTCTGAAATTGCGTCAAATTTTGAGAGAAAACCATATCTTGGAAATTTCGTCCAATCCGATGATACATCCACAGCCACAGAACCCACAACAACTTCTTTTCCATCAACCATTTGATATAATTCAACCATATATCCTTTAAAATCATCGGAAGGGGAGGACCATTCCCATGAACTTCCAGATAAAGGCTGTTGTGCAATAACAGTATTGAGGTACTTATATTTTACGCTGACACTGCCTGAAAATTGTGCGGCCGAAAACACCACTTGTTCCCCTGGAACATAGGCTGCTTTATCTGTTTTTAATTCAATTTGAACAATTTTAACGGGTTCTTCCTCAGGTGTATAATCGAAGTTTTCAGAATCACTTTTATTACAGCCTATCGTTAGTGTTGCCGCTAAAAGGTAAATTATTATCTTGAAATTAAAATACTTCATTTAATTATATTTTTTTAACCTGAAAAAACTTATGGTTTTTCATACTTTAAATTTGATTAGCCTGTCAGTAATTCTTTTTGGCAATGCAAATAAAGGGGGCTATGAATTAAGCATAACCCCGTTTTATTGCATTCAAAACTTAATTAAAATCACTTAAATATTATTGCTTGATGATTTCCATGACATCTTGCTCTAAATTTATTGTTATTTTGTAGTTTCCTGATTCTCCTTCCTTTAACTTCCATTTGTTATCTGGGCCATCACAACCTTGCGTAAAAATAAAGTTAGTATTGTAAACAGATTGTGAAGCTGTTGCAGAATTTATCCATTCGCCGTCACACCAATCTCCTTTAAATTTTGCAATTTTAAATTCACCTGTTGCATTGCCTGTCCCTAATTCGCCCGTAAATGTGTATATGCCATTTTCATAGGTAAAAGGAGTAGGTGTAGCTATATTCCAGCCGTTTGGACCTCCATCGCCTATTAAATAAAGATTTACTTTTTCAATTTTGACTGTGTTATTAAGAATGTCTAAAGTAATTTTATACCTTCCCTGGTTTGCGGCTGTTATAGTCCATTTATTATCGGTGTCGCAACCTGAGTTTTGTGCCACGTCAGAAGAACTTAGATCCTGCCCGTTTACTAAAGGCCTGTACCATTGCCCGCACCAATCTCCCAATGGACCTGCAAAAATCTTAAAATCACCGGGCACAAAAACGCCCTCATAAGTAAATATAAATGGATTGCTGCTCCTAGTAAATTCATCTGGCGTATTTATATCCCATCCGCTCGGGCTCGCATCTCCAACAATCCAAATTTGTGAAAATAAAGGGTCCTCACTTTCTTCAATTTTAATGGTTAGTTCCACTAAGTTGACCTCTATTTTATATTTTCCTCCAGTCGTAATTTCCCATTGAATGTCATCGCCGCTGCCTCCAATATTATGAACAATAGCCATCGCATTTGCAGGATCTTGTGTGTAAAAATCTTGGCACCAGCATCCTTCATTACTTACTGCGAACTTGAAACTTCCCGGAGACAACAATCCTTCATAGGTAAATACGCCTGTTTTAGTGGATGAAGGACTTAATTCGATGG
The DNA here is from genome assembly GCA_001800975.1 of Flavobacteria bacterium RIFCSPLOWO2_12_FULL_35_11. Classification (GTDB taxonomy): domain Bacteria; phylum Bacteroidota; class Bacteroidia; order Flavobacteriales; family Flavobacteriaceae; genus Lutibacter. The sequence goes on from MGWK01000026.1 coordinate 45,650, forward strand.
CATTTGAAATATTCCACCCTATAGGCGTAGCGCTTCCAACTATAAATAACTGACTTGAAACTGGCTGATAGGATGTAACCATAAATGTGGTTGTGGCCGTTTGGGGAGAAACCGTGCCGTCTGCAAATGTTGCTGTTACCCGAGCTTCAAGTTCAATGGGGGTATTGGGTTCTGCATTAAACGTATTTAACAAAATCTGATTCAACGTTTTATAATTAAATGAGAATAAAAACTGATTTTTCCCCATATCATAAGTCAAAGGCAATGAAAAATTATTTCCAGCCTTGTCAATTTCAAGCAGGTAGGAAATAGAAGAGCCGGTGTCTTTATTGCTTCCCGTAGTCCAATTAATTGTCACTTTATTTTCCGTAAATCGTTCCTCCAGAATCACCTCGGGACTTGATACAGTCACAGTAAGCACATCATCTGTCGCAAACGAATCATCTGTCAGTTCCTCATCACATGAAAACAGAAACAAGGCAAGCGTGAGAGAAAATAAAATTTTTGCGTAATATTTTATATTTATTTTTTTCATGATCTTAAGTTTTATTAATATCCCGGATTTTGGGTTAATTTTGGATTTCTGTCTCTTTCTATTTGAGGTACGGGAAACAACAAATGTTTTTGTGACGCATTTGTCTTTCCGATGGAATGGATAAAATCAAGGCCATATTGACCGTTATTGACTCTAATTAGATCAAACCAACGTTGACCTTCAAAAGCAAGTTCAATTCTGCGTTCATGTAATATAGCGGCTCTTAAAGAGGCTTGATCCTTACCTGATGCAATATTTGGCAAACCTGCCCTGTTTCTTACTTGATTTAGAGGAATTTCAGCTTGTGATCCTTGTCCTATTTCATTTAAAGCTTCTGCTTTCATCAATAAAACATCTGCAAAGCGCAAAACAGGGAAATTTAATGGGCTGTTATCATAAGAAGAAGACATACTTAAGGGAATCAAGAATTTTTTTACATTATATCCCGTTAACGAATAAGAAGCTTTATAGGTTTTGCCATCAAAATCGGGGCCGCCTGCATATAAAATGGTTGCATCTTTTCTTAAATCATTCGGCTCATAAGAATTTACAAACTCTTGAGTTGGTTGGTTCCATCCATAAGCTCCGCCAACAAATCCGGAACCTCGTGGTCCCATAAATGGGCTCAACCAGGATGCTTGATTTTCGTTGCTCCAAAAGCTATAACCGCCATCGCTTGCATATTGTACTTCGAAAAGAGACTCATTTGAATTCTCTGTCAAAGGATTAAAATTATCTGAATAATTTTGGTTTAAACTATAACCCAATCCCTCAATTTGTGAAGTTAGAAGCACCACTTCATTTAAATTTCCTAAAGTGAGATGCACTTTTGCCAAAATTCCCATTGCTGCACCTTTACTGGCCCGGCCAATATCAAACCCTGCGTATGCTCCTTTCACCGGCAATAAACCAATTGCTTTCTCAAGGTCACTTATAATTTGGTCATATACCAAATCCTTAGAGACCCTTTCAGGAAATAAGTTATCATCTGAAGACTGGGGTTTAATGATTAATGGAACATCTCCAAAATACCTTGTCAAAATAAAATAATAATGTGCTCTTAAAAAATAAGCTTCCCCCATAGATCGATTTTTTATGGATTCCTCAATTTCCAAACTTGGAGCCACGTCCAAAATAATATTTGCCATCAATATCCCAGGCCAAGGTCCTCTCCAAAGATCTAAAACTCCTGCATTATCAGTACTTGTGACGAAATTAGCCATATCTTGGGTTTCAATGCCATCTGAACCTCCTCCAGCGCCAACAATACTGTTCCCCGCCATAATATCTGAAGTCCACATTCTTAAATTGTAAAGTTTTGGCCATTGAAGAGGTTGGTAAGCCCCATTCACTAAAGTCACCAACTCTTCCGCGGTAGCTGGGTAATTTTCAGTATTTATAGTGTCTAAAGGCATTTTTTCCAAAAAATCCTCAGAACAATTAGTCATTGAAATTACAATGAATAATACAAGCATAATTTTAATTTTTTTCATTTTCTTATTATTTAAAATCCAAGGTTTAGTCCAATAGAAATAGTTTTAGTTGAAGGGTAAAGATTGTTGTCTATACCGCCAATGGAAACTTCAGGATCTAAACCTGTGTAGTTTGTAAGGGTCAATAAATTTTGTCCGGAAACGTATATTCGGGAATAATCAAATAATTTCGCAGCGAAAAATTCTTTTGGAATGTTATAAGTTAATGTTACATTTTTCACTCTCAAATAAGATCCGTCCTCAATATATCTGCTGGAGGCTCGGCTATTATTATTTGGGTCACCAAATACCGCTCGAGGCACATAGTTACTTGTTCCGGGACCTGTCCATCTTTCTAAAGCAGCATCTATCTGGTTTGTGGTTATGGACATTCCTTCGGTAAATATTCTGTTGGCATTAAAAATTTCATTGCCATATACTCCTTGTAAGTAAATATTTAGACTGAAATCACCTAACACTAATGTATTATTTAAGGAAAATGTAAAATCAGGATTTGGGTCTCCAATAAAGGTTCTGTCAGCATCTGTAATTAAACCGTCGCTATTTAAGTCCTTATAACGAATGTCGCCGGGCGATGTGCTATTACTAGGTGAAGTGCCTGGAACCTGTACCGCATGATTGTCTACTTCAGCTTGTGTTTGAAAGATGCCATCTTGTACAAATCCATAAAAAACATCAGTCGGATATCCCTTTTGAATTCTGGCTAAATTATAATTCAACCCTATACCGCCTCTAATTAATGGTGTGTCTCCGTTTATGTCAATGACCTCATTTTTATTATATGAAAAAACAAAATCCGTATCCCAAGAAAAATTTTCTTTCACAAAGTTTTTAGAACTGACCATAATCTCAATTCCTTTGTTTTGAATCTCGCCTGCATTTATATATGGAACGTAAATATCAGAATATCCCGAAGTTACCGGTACAGATTGTGGAACAAGCATATCCTTTGTGTTCTTGATATAGGCGTCAACAACTAACTTGATTCTGTCGTTTATCAGGCTGGCATCAAAACCAATATTAAATTGCTCTTGAGACTCCCATTTAACATTTGAATTTGGCAATACTGTTGGTACTGCGGCACTCACAAAATTTCCATTAAAGTTGTAAGCATTGGTATTGTAAGATGATGCGAATGAATAATTGCCAATTTCTTGGTTTCCGGTAACACCGAAACCTGCCCTAAGTTTTAGATCATTAATAAATTTTAATTTGAAAAATTCCTCGTCCGATATTCGCCAAGCTAATGATCCCGAAGGAAAAGTGCCAAACCTGTTGTTTTTACCAAATCTTGATGAACCATCTCGTCTTACAGTGGCAGTTATGTAGTATTTGCTTTTATAATCAAAATTTGCCCTTGCAAAATAAGAGAATAAGGCCCATTCTAAGCCACTTCCATCTAAGGTAACTTGATCCAAACCGTTGTTTAATGTTTGTGTTTGTTCACTTGGGAAATTTTGAATGGATCCTCTGATGTACTCAAAATTATGTTCTTGGGCACTTGTTCCAATAAGTGCGTTAAAATTAATTCCATTTTCAAAAGCCTTTTTATAGGTTAATGTATTGTCCCATAGTGTGGTAATACTTTGGTTGGCAGATTCGCTCAAAAACGCATTCTGTTGAAAATGGGCATCCCATTTATAGGATGGGACCCAAGTTCTATTTTTCCAAAAATTTGCTTCTATACCAAAAACAGTTTTGAATGTAAAGTTTTTTAATAAGGACAATTCTCCAAAAACAGTTCCCTGTATATTATATCCTTTAGTCTCGTTGTCAACAATGGTTGCTTTACCTATAGGATTCACAACATCCCCAGAGAAAATAGGTTGTCCAATAGGCCCTGAATAATTGCCATTCTCCCTATAAATGGGTTGCGTTGGCAAAGAAAAAATGGCGCTCTGAATATTATAGTCACCTTGGGATTTTATATCATGGTTTAATTTTAAATTATTGCCAAACTTTATTTTATCTGAAATTTTTGTATCGCTATTGAATTGAAATATATATCTTTTATAATCAGTGTTTAAAACAATTCCTTCTTGATCAAAAAGATTTAAGGAAGTATATACCGTAGATTTTTCACTGCCATTAGAATAAGATAGCGTATGGCTATTTGTCATAGCTGAATTAAAAAAAGGATTTAACCAATCTGTTCCTTTTCCTAAGGTTTCAGGGTTTGAAAAATCCGGATTTGGCGTCATGCCACCATTACTCAACATTTCATTGTGTAATTGCGCAAATTCGGAAGCATTTAATACTTTTAACATATTTGTGGCCTCACTAAACCCGGTATAAGTGTCGTATGTTATAGTTGCTTTACCGTCTTTCCCTTTTTTTGTTGAAATGATAATGACTCCATTGGCGCCTCGAGAACCGTAAATGGCTGTTGATGATGCATCTTTAAGCACTTGTAGTGATGCTATATCGTTCATGTTTACTTGATTTAATGGACCATTTAAAGGCATTCCATCCACAACAATTAAGGGCTCATTATTTCCAATGGTGCCAGTTCCCCTAATTCTAAAAGACGGATTATCACCGGGCTTGCCCGATGTTACTACCTGTACGCCCGCTGCACGCCCTTGAATGGCATCCCCGACATTTGCTACTGGCTGCCCAGTCAATTTTTCCACATTAACAGAAGATATTGAGCCGGTTAAATCCTTGGCTTTTACCTGTCCATACCCAATTACCACAACCTCTTCTAAAGATGTGAGATTGGGCATTAACTTCACAAAAATAGTTTGAGTCTCTGCAGAAACGCTTTTTGTAAGGTATCCCAGGTAATTAATAACAAGCACCGATTTTGAGTTCTTTACAAAAATTTCAAAATTTCCGTTAAAATCTGTTGTTGTCCCATTATTGGTTCCCTGTTCCAAAACAGAAGCTCCCGGCAATGGATTTTCAGTTTCGTCAACTACTTTTCCTGTCAATTTTATTTTATTATCCTGTGCCAATAAAAAGAGTGGCGCGATAAGAAAAATTAAGAGCATTAGGGTAAATTTTCCCCTACTAAATGAAATGAATTTAAACTTATTGTTCATACAAATTAATTATTGAGTTAAAGTTAAATTAGCCTGCATACATCATAAAATGTATACGATCTAAGCAAATTTGCAATAAATAATAAATGCTATTACCTGTTAAAAAAACAGTATAGATAAAAGTAGGCTAATTTAAAAGTAAAAAATATATAAAACACTATAAATCAGTATTTTATATATTTTATTAATAAATGATTTATATAGAATAAAATAAATAAAAATATTAACTTAAGGCTTTATTGTAGTGATTTCCAATAGTTTTTGATCAAAATCATCTTTGCCAATTAACGATTTATTGCGAATTTTGGTTTTATAGGCATAAATAGAGTTTACAGAATAACCCAAAATTTGGGCAATAATTTCACTGTGCTTAATACCCAATCTAATAAGTGCATAAATTCGCAATTCTTTGGTGAGCAATTGTTCGCTTTCAAGTTCAATTTTATGTTCATCTTTCATTAAAGAATTAAATTCCTTGATGAAATTTGGGAAAAGTTTTATAAAAGCCGAATCAAAATTTTGCAATAGTTTTTCCTTTTCCCGTTTTAAATTGTAATTGATGCACTGGTATTTTACTTTTTCATATTTACCTTCATCAATATTTTTTTCAATGTTAGTTTTGAAAAAATTGAACTTTTCAAAAATATCATCATATTGCGTAAAGAAGAATCCAAGATATTCTTCTTTAATTTTATTAGATTCAAAAAGTTGGATATTCACCCGTTCTATTTCTCTGTTACGTGCATTAATTTGATCATTAACATTTATAAGTTGTTTGTTTGTCTTTTTTAAATTTTTATGCGCCTCTGCTATAATTTTCTTGGCTTTTTTCAATTTTCGAAACTGCAGATAAATAATAAATGTGAAACAAATGACAAAAATTAGAAAAATACTTACCAAGAGATACTGCCAATAAAGTCTTTTTTTTTCTCTTTCAACAATTTGAACAATCTCTTGTTCAATAAGCGGTAAAATTGCGCCTACTTGTATTTTTCGCTGTTGGGCACCATAAAAGAGCGCGTCTTCATTTGCTTTGTGAATGAGGATGGATGCATTTTTGATATCGCCCTTTTTAAAAAGTATTTCGGAAAGTCTTATAATGGCAAGCGATTCTTTGGTTGAGGTTTTAATATCAGCTATAACGGCATCAGTAAAATAAGGGATGGCCTTGTCATCATTATTTAATTGCAAGTTAATATCTCCTAGCATATAATTAACCAAGGCTTTCTCACGCATATCAAGATCTCTTTGTAACAGCACTTTAAAATCGGTGAGGGCTTCATCCAATTGATTGTTTTTTGACTTATTGAACGCTTTTAAAAATGAATTAAAGAAAGTGCCTTCTTCCGTCAAGGACAATGCTTTTTCTCTATAGGTTCTTGCCAATTTGTTATAGGTTGAATAGAAATACGGTATGTTGCTGTATTCTGCCATATCACTATAACAACGGCCTAACAAACCGTAATATAGTGAACGGCTGTCTTCAGGTATTTCACTATTTCCTATGAACTCTAAAAAATCCAAAGCTTCTTTGTACATACCAACTGATACACAAATATCAGCCAGCCTAATATTTGCATCAACAATAAGCAAGGTATCTTGAATTTTAAATGCAAGCTGTTTGGCAACTAACCCATAATGGAAAGCCGAGTCTCGCTTAAAAACTTTATACTCATTGAACAATTGTTGATTTAAATTATATTGAGTTATCAAGTCATTACTTTTCGTATTTTTCAAAATGGTCCTTAAGCTATCAATTTGAACTTCCTTCTTTTGATCATAACTTGAATAAGATTCAATAATTGCATTTAGTTTATTAAGATCCTTCTTTTCTTGGCCAATTAGAACAGTAGTCGTCAAGAAATAAAAACATAGCAATATTTTTAAATTCTTTATTAAGTAGGCACCTTCCATTTCTTTATATATTTTCAAACTGGTAAACCTTGTAAACATAGTATTTTTGTTCTATTAATACGCTTAAGTTTAATATTTTTTTTGCTATTAATGTCGTTTTCAAGCGAGGTTTCTTCCAAAAATTGGATAAATCGATACTTCTAAAAAGAATAATAAAACAAATATTCCCCATATTTCAAATAGTTTCACATTCCTTCAGAAACTGCTTGGATTGTTTCAGAACCTAATCAATTATAATACAATTTCACCAAATACGGCCTCCGATTCTGCAATAAAAGCTTCCTAATGTCATGTCCTGGGCTAGACTACAGAGCACAGTCAAAGGGTCTGGGCAATGTCATTAAGTTAAGGATATTTGTCATTCCGAAAAAGGAGGAATCACAACAAACTAGCTAACCATTATGAGATTCCTCGTACCTCGGAAGGACAAAAAAAAGAGCGTCAAAGTCTTAACTTAATGACATTGGGGTCTAGGGATCAGCCTATATTTTTTGCCCTTGCTCTGAAAAAAGTTAAAGAAATTTAAATAAACTTAACAATAATTCCTGCTTCCTTAACAATTTAATATTAAATGCCTTCACTTCGGTTGGTTATTTCATGCACTTTTAGAAAATCTAACATTGCTGTGTTTATTTCCACATTCATATTGATATTCCAGTTTTCTAAAGTTAATTTTAGTTCATTTTTTCCCTTTGTTTAATTGTGTTTTGTATTCAATGGACATGACAGTTACTTTAAAAATATTTATTTAAAAAAAAGAGTTGATTTTCACCAACTCCCTTTCCAATTCAAACAATTAATATTTTTTAAAATCGAAAATACCTCACAACGAAAAAGCATTTAAGAAAATTATACTAATAGTACTTCTTGCCTTTAAATTCCATTAATCTTGAGAATACTGATGGCAAATCCGCCTCCCGGAGCCAATTTTAATTTCAAAATAGATTGATTTGTGATTTCAATTTTTCTGATGTTGATGGCGGTTGGGTTTTTATTCCAATCTGCATCTTCCGCATCTTCATAAATAGTGGCTTCATAATTTATGTTTGGGCTCAAAAAATCAAATTTGATGTCCATTTCTCTTGCATTTTCATCGGTAATTCCGCCAACAAACCAATTGTCGGTATTTCGTTCTTTTCTGGCAATGGACACAAAATCTCCAATTTCACCATTCAACACTTTTGTTGTTTGCCAATCGACCCCAACATCTTTTATAAACTGAAAGGCTGGATTTCCTTCGTAATTTTCTATTAAATCAGCCGCCATTTGAATAGGGCTATAAATCACGACATATAATGCCAATTGTTGCGCAATAGTTGTATTGACCCGATTGTCTTTTTTCCACTTGTCAAATTTAATGTCGAAAATTCCTGGGGTGAAATCAATTGGTCCGGCCAACATTCTGGTAAAGGCCACAATGGACAAATGTTCCGGCGGATTTCCGCCGTCAGAAGCCCACGCGTTAAATTCTTGTCCGCGCAATCCTTCACGAGAAATGGTGTTTGGATAGGTTCTGCGCAAACCTGTATCTTTAATGGGTTCATGCGCGTTGATGGCCACTTGATATTTTGCCGCTTTAATCACCGCATTGTTGTATTGGTTCACCATATATTGTCCGTGATGGTATTCTCCTTTTGGTAAAATTTTACCGACATAACCAGTTTTTACTGCATGAATTCCCAAACTTTGCATCAATGCATAAGCGGTGTCTTGTTGTTTTTCATAGGTTTCTGTAGCTGCAGAAGTTTCGTGGTGCATAATAATTTCCACCCCTTTTTCTTTTCCGTAGCGCACCACTTCTTTTATATCGTAATCAGGATAGGGCGTCACAAAATCGAATACGCCTTCGCGGTCTTCAAAACCAATCCAATGTTCCCAACCGGTATTCCATCCTTCAACCAAAACAGCCCCGATATTGTTTTTTGCTGAAAAATCTATAAATGCTTTTGCGTTTTCTGTAGTGGCTCCATGTTTGCCATGTGGTTTGGCCATTGTGGTATGTGAACTCATATCTTGTTGCGCACTCATATCCCAAGTGGATTTCCCCAAATGCATTTCCCACCAAATTCCAGTATATTTTGTGGGTTTAAACCAGGAAACATCGCCAATTTTATTAGGTTCGTTTAAATTTACAATCAATCGAGATTCAATTAAATCACCCGCTTTCTCCCCAATTTGAAGGGTTCTCCAAGGGGTATGAAACGGAACGGCTCTTTTTACTTTATAGCCTGTGCGTTCAGAACCCACCAATTCGCTGTTCATCGCTAAATTTTCCTTGTCGATTTTTAAGGTCATATCCGAATAATCCACCAAACTTGCTTCATGAAAACTCAAATACAAACCCTCATCAGTTTTCATGGTAACGGGCGTATTTACCGCATTTTCAGGAATGTACGTTTGCGCTAAATTTGGATGGTTTGCCTTTGAAAGCGCATCAATTTCCATGAACTTTGTGGTGTTGTATAAATGCTCATAAATATCCCAATCGCCAGGAGCCCACCAAACCATATGGTTGCCCGTTAAATTAAACTGCGTATTTTCATCGGTAATGATCACTTTGGAAAGATTTTCCTGCTCAGGAAATTCATACCTAAATCCCAATCCGTCATTATAAACCCTGAAAACGATGGTTAGTTTTCTTTTTAAATCCGCTTTTTCCTGAAGCTCAATTTTTAATTCATTGTAATTATTTTCAACTTTGGTTTGTTCGCCCCAAGGCATTTCCCAAACTTCATTGAAGCCACTTGTTGTTGCATTTACAATTTCAAAGTTGTCTTTTAAAGATGCCATTTCTTTTAAATCGAAACCCATTGCAGATGTTTTTATGACTTCTTTATTTTTGAAAGTCACCAAATAGGTTGGCTCTCCTTTATCTGTCAGCTCAAATTCGACTTTAACATTTTCGTCCGGAGAAACAACGACTGTTTGCCATTCACTCTTTTTTGAACAGGAAAACAACAAGATACTTATGAGTATTAAACTCAATTTTAAATTATTCTTCATTTATTTTTATTTATGTTTTCTAATAAATAATCACGTTTGCTGTCTAAAAACCTATTGATAGATTGATTTATAAACACAAAGCAATTCCCCCCTTAAAACACATTGCCCCCTGTAGAGGAAATTGGTTTTGTATTTTTTTTATACAATTAAACCATTTAAATTAATCAATGGCCTTAAAATATATTGCTTGTCCGCCGCCTTTAGCAAGTTTAATTTTAAGGATGGTTTTGTTTGAAACCTCTTCATTAGAAATACAATAATCAAGTGGATTTTCATCCCAATGGGCCTTTTCACCATCCGCATAAATAAATGCACGGTATTTCACTCCCTCATCCAAAAATGCAAGCGGAATATCAAAATCTCTTGAGTCTTCATTTGTGATGCTGCCCAATGCCCAATTTTTTGCATTTTTTTCCTTTCTTACAACAGTTAAATACTCCCCAATTTCTGCATTAATAATTTTTGAATCATCCCATTCAACAGGGACGTCTCTTATAAATTGAAAAGCAGGGTTATTTTCGTAATTTTCAGGTAAATCTGCCGCCATCTGAACGGGACTGTAAAAAACCACAAACAATGCCAATTGCTTTGCTAATGTTGTTGGGATCTGATTGTTTTCACGATATTTTTTAAGTTTAATGTCGAAAATTCCAGGGGTAAAATCCATTGCTCCTGCCAACATTCTAGTAAATGGCAATATCAAAGTATGTGAAGGATTATTCCCCGGTTTTCCCCAAGCGTTAAATTCTTGGCCTCTTGCTCCTTCCTGTGACAATAAATTAGGATATGTTCGACTAATTCCAGTTGGTTTTACAGCTTCATGCACAAATAGCTGGATTTTATGCTCTGCTGCTTTCTCTACAGCTAATCTATAATGTTCAACCATATATTGACCCTGTTGATAATTATTGGCAGGAACTTTTGCACCTACATATCCCGATTTTACTGTATTAATACCTAGTTCATTTAAATAATCATAAGCACCATTCATTTCATTGGTATACTTCCCCGCCAAACCATTTGTTTCGTGCTGCCCAATTATTTTCACTCCTTTTTCTTTTGCATAACGCATTACTTCAGGAAAATCAAAATCTGAATAAGAAGTTACCCAATCAAATTGACATTTTCTTTCACCTACCATCTGCTTAGGATTACATTCATTCCATCCTTCAATCAAAACAGACTCAATATGGTGTTTAGCTGCGAAATCAATATAGCTTTTAGATATTTCTGTGGTTGTCCCATGATTGTTCTTATCCATTTCCCAATCATATTTATTTACGTGCATTGCCCACCAAAGTCCAATATATTTTTGTGGATGAATCCAATCAGTCTCCGCAATTTCACATTTTTCGTTTAAGTTCTCAATTAAATTCGACTCAATTAAACCTCCTGCAGTTTTTGAAATCTGAATGGTTCTCCAAGGAGTTTCAAAAGGAGTTTGCGTTTTTACTTTAGTGCCATCTTCCCATGCAACAAGCGCGCTTGTCATTTTTAAGTTTTTGGTGTCACATTTCAAAGTCATACTTGCGTAATTTGTTAAATTGGCTTCATGAAAACTGAGGTACATTCCCTCTTTTGTTTTCATAGTTATTGGCGTGTTTACTGCCTTGACGTCTGGAATAAAAGAATGCGTTAATTGATTTTTTAAATATGAAGTCCCATCAATTTCGCTGAATTTTGTTTTGGAAAAGAGGTGTTCATCACTATCCCAATCACCTGGATTCCACCAACAAGTGTAGTCATCACTCAATTGAAATTCGGTTTTTTCGTCTGTAATAAGCACTTTTCCCATGTTTTCCTGTTCGGGAAACTCATAACGAAATGCCACTCCATCATCATAAACTTTGAAAATTACATTAAATGTTCTTTTCAGTTTTGACGTTTCCTTAAGCTGAATTTTAAGCATATTGTAATTGTTCCGGACTTTAGGTGTTGGGCCCCAAATTCTTTCCCAAGTTTCATTAACGGCATCCGTTTTAAAATCAATAATGGCTAAATTTTTATTTAACTCTTTTGCGTCTTTAAATTTAAATGAAATGAAAGAATTTTCTATTAATTTCTTATCTCCATAAGAAACATTATAAAATGGCCTGCCTTCATTGTCTACATTAAATTCAACCATAATCTGGCCATCAGGTGATTTAATATATTTGACCTTGCCACTGGAATATAAATTGCCGGCGGCCAATAGAAAGAATAACGAAAAAAATAAGTGTTTTATCATGTGATTTTGTTTTTATTTGGATAAAATAGCGTGGAGACGTTAATGAATACCGCTATATCTCAATTTATATTGTTTGAAAAACATTTAGGCAATAACAATGCACAACTACTTAAAAAAGTAATTGATTTACTGTTAGACCTTAGATTATTATTTTGTTTATTTAATCAGAGAAATGGATTTTTTGAAATCCGATAATTATTGGACTCCCCTTTATTGAGGAGTCCAATAAATTACTAATAACCGGGGTTTTGAACCAAGTTTTTGTTTTTCTCAAGTTCTGTTTGCGGTATAGGGAAAATACCTCTATAAGCCGGTGTTGCACCTTTGTTCCACCAAGGTTGAAAGAAATCGCCAAAACGAATATTGTCGGTTCGCCTATGTCCCTCATACACAAATTCAAATTTCAGTTCATTATTGATGAAATTAAGATCAATGGTTCCAGGTGCAGGCAATCCTGCTCTGGAGCGAATCTGTTGAACCAGTGGAGTAGCCATTCCTATATTCCCCATCCTCACATAAGATTCCGCTTTCATCATCAGTATTTCGGAATAACGCATTACTACCCAGTCATGGTCACGTTCCCAGCCTTCACCATCTTTTGTTTCGTATTTATACATACGCACTCCTTCATTTGGTTTAGCGGCATTCAAATCTGAAATTTCCTCAGTATAATTAAGCGGGCTGCCATCATCAAGTAATATTACATTTCCAGTGCCTATGTTAATTTGAGTCCCTTCAAGCAATGATTTTTTTCGTAAATCGTTATCGTCAAAAGAAGAATAAAGACCTGGCTGGCTAAGCAAACCATTTGGACTTCCTGGGTAATTGCCAGTTCGTGAAATGGCAAATTTTTGATAATCATGGACTGTCATTGACTGTAGATAATTACCTCTGGTTCCAGATTTACTGTCATAAGGAATTGCAAAAATAATTTCCTTGGATACCTCATTTTGAATTAAAAAATTTGTAAAATAGTCCGGCTCAAGAATGTAATCAGTTACTTTATCACAAGCATTGATACAATCTTGCCATCTAGGAGTTCCCGTAAAAACTTCTGCGTTTAAATACAATCTGCCTAAAAGTGCATTTGCAACATTTTGGGTGAATTTTCCATAAATTGGCGCACTTGGAAGTTCTGTCACGATGTCTTTTAATTCCGATTCAATAAATTCAAAAACTTGTTTTCTGCTTGAATTTGCAGGCAATTCAGCAACTTCATAATTGGTTACAATAGGTACATTTCCGAACATATCTAACAATATATAGTAATAATAGGCTCTTATCCCACGTAATTCTATATTAACTGCATTTTTTTGTTCATCTGTAAGATTGGATTCATTTACCTGAAAAATAACTGAATTTACTTTTGAAATACCCTGAAAGCAGTATCTCCAAGAAGCTAAAATCATTCTATTTGCAGGTGTCCATGTGTGTTTTTGAGCTTCCAAATAAACACCGCCATCATACCAGCCACCGCCAATTTTAGTCGCAATGCATGCTTCTTCCGAAGCAATTTCATTTAAAAAGAAAACATACTCGCAGGTTGGATACGAAATTGTAATCCCATCATTAAAACCACGTAATGAAGCATAGGCATTACCAACGATTGTTTTGATTTCATCTTCGGTTTTCCCATATTCAGCTGACGCTACTTTATCATACAGCTTTTCGTCAAGATCCGTACAGCTTAAGGTTAGCAGTAGAACCATGGATATATAAATTATTTTTTTCATCTTGATATTTTTAAAACTGGTTAAAAAGAAAAATTAAGGCCTAAAGAAACTGAACGAGTTTTAGGATAGTAATTATACACATCCATTCCCGGATGATCTAGGCCATCAATGTTGACTTCGGGGTCAATCCCATTATACCCTGTCAATACAAATAAGTTTTCACCTGTAAGAGAAAGTCTGCATTTTTCAACACCAATGTTTTTGGTATCAAAATTATACCCAATTGTAACATTTTGAAGTCGCAAAAATGATGCGTCTTCAATCCAATGACTTGAGTAGGCCGCATTTGAAGTAATGCCGTTTGTTAATGAACTATTTGTGGCATTGTTAATAGGCAAACGATTAGGATCACTTAACACCATGTTTGTGGCATTAAGCACTTTTTGTCCAAACATACCATAGGTTGCCACCTGAAAATCAAATTTCTTATAGGTCAAATCCGTACTTAATCCAAAATTATACTTTGGCTGTGCATTTCCTAAATATTGCGTTTCTCCATCGTTTTCATAAGTTATTTGTCCATTTGCATCTATTCCTGTGCTTTTTGGCCCCCAAAATGTTCCAACAGCATATCCTTCTTTGATAACTTGGGCATACTGGCCCGACATTCCTGGAAGGCCATGTAATGAGCCAGTTACAATAGCGTCTGTTTGATATGTTTCATTAGATAATTTTTCAATCTTTTGAGTATTATGAGAAAGAGTCAGCGTTGTATTCCAATTCAAATCTGTTTTTTTAGCCAAATTGGCATTAAGGGTCAGCTCAACCCCTTTATTGCTCAAATCCCCAACGTTAGCAAGAATAGTTCCAAAAAGATAAGGTGGTTGCGGAACTTCATAGGTATAAAGAAGGTCACTTGTTTTTTTATCATAAATCTCTAATGATCCATTTATAAATTTGAATAGTGAAAAATCCACCCCAATGTTAAATTGTGCTGTTGATTCCCATTTCAAATTAGGATTAACGTTCTGTATGATACCATACGATTGTTTCCAAGTACCCGTTTCCGAATCATAATATGGAGCACCTCCCGCGCTAATAAGTGACAGAGATTTGTATTCGCCTATACCGTCTTGGTTTCCGGTAATTCCATACCCAATTCGTAATTTTAGATTTTCCAACCACCCCGCAGAACTTTTCATAAATGATTCTTCCGAAACTCGCCATGCAAAAGAAGCCGATGGAAAAAGCCCCCATTTATTGTTTGCTCCGAAACGTGAAGAACCATCTTTACGCACACTGGCAGTAAATAAATATTTATTTAGGAAGTTATAATTTGCACGGCCATAAAATGAAATGAGTTTAGATTCTCCTTTGTAAGAACTTACATCAGTGGCCCTAACATCTTGTCCAGCGCCAAGGTTATTGTACAAAAACGAGTCTGTGTCAAAACCTCTTCTTTGCGCTCCAAAACCTTCATATCCATGTTCAAGATAAGAATAACCAGCTAATAAGTTCAATTTATGATCATTGTTAAATTCTAAATCATAGGTAAGATATGATTCTAATTGTTTATTTGAAAAATCAGCCAAAGATCGTTCTGCCCTGCCATTTTCCGACTGACCATCCAATAATGCATAAGTTGGAATATAGAGACTGTTTTTTACCGAATTATATTCATAGGAAACAGTTGTAACTCCCCTTAATCCTTTAATAATTTCCAATTCAACTTTCCCATACCCAAAAATTCGTTGTTGTGCATTGTCAGATGTTCTATTGTTACTGATTTCTACCGGATTCTCATAAAATACCCCCGCATAATTAGTGTAATTTCCATCTGCATCCCTTATTGGAATAGTTGGATTAATATTGTAAGAACGCTGAAATACCCTATAATCTATTTGGCTTGATTTATCGAAAGTGCTGTGAATTCCAGCTTCTAACCTTAATTTTTTATCAAAGGCATATTGATGTCCGGCCAAACTGGCGCCAAACCTTTCTAAATCACTTTTTATAATTACACCCTTATTGCTCAGGTAGTTCAAAGAAACGCGATTTCCCCCATCTTCGCTATTATTAACAAATGATATGGTATGTGAACTAACAATTGATGTTTGTTGTATTGCTTTTTGCCAATCGGTATCTCCGCCATAGTCAATAGCCCCTACAGGATTTTTTTCACTAACATATTTTCTCCATTGGCTGGCAGATAACAAATCAATATTTTTTGCAACCTTACCTGTGGCGTAGTATCCATCATATTTCATTGTTTTTCCTTTTCGGGTGCTATTTGTTGTTACTATAATTACCCCATTGGCACCTCTTGATCCATATATGGCGGTGGCTGAGGCGTCTTTTAAAACATCGATTGATACTATTTCGGAAGGCTGAATTGTATTAAAATCAACTCCAGAAATTCCATCAACCACAACCAATGGTCCATTGCCGGCAGAAAGTGAGGTACCTCCTCTTAAACGCAATGATGCTGTACTTGTAGGATCACCTGATGACTGAATAACCGATAGTCCAGCTACTTTACCTTGCAATAATTGCTCTGTGGAAAAAACAACCCCTTTTTTGAGTTCTTTTGCAGAAACTGACGAAATGGAGCCGGTTAAATCACTTCTTTTCATCTTACCATATCCAACAACAACAATTTCATCAAGTGAAGCCAAATCCTCATCAAGCTGAACATTTATAATTGTTTCCAATCCAACTATTATTCTTTCTGTTTTCATTCCAATGAAAGAAAATTCAATAATATCTCCTTCCTTAGATTCAATACTATAGTTTCCATTAAAATCGGTCTCTGTTCCTTTAACAGTTCCAACAATTAGTATGCTTACTCCCGGAAGCGGCGTTCCATTACTGTCGGTCACTGTTCCTTTAATTTCTAATTGTTGATCAATTAATAAATTAATAGGATTTTCTTCTTTATCTTTTGGAGTATTTTTAATGATAATTTGTTTATTCAATAACTCAAATGAAACAGACATGTCTAAAAATATTTTATTCAAAATATTTTTAACTTTTTCATTTTTCGCCTTAACTGAAACAAGTTTATTTACATTGATATCATCTCTACTAAAAAGAAATTTAAACTCTGTTTTCATTTCAATTTCCTTTAGCACCTTTTCAATGGTGACATTGTTAAGATCCAATGTTATTTTTGTGTTTTGGGCATAATTGCTTGCTTCGATTTTGAATATGGAAACAATAAGTAAAAATGTGGTTAATTTCATTTTTAAATTAAAATTTAAGCAGAATAAGGACATAATCCTATTCTTAATAAGATTTTTCATACTTTTGTGTTTGATTAGTGATTAATTAATAATGGTTAATTCACTTTATTATAATCGGAAGTTGTTCTAGCATCTTCCGGTTTTTTATTTTATAAAGTGAATTGAGTTATTGGTTAAGTTTCAATTCATATATTTTTATAATTTAGGTTAGTTAATAATTATTTTATTGTTCTCTATTGTGTACTCAATTTCATAATTTTTGTTAAAAGAGTTTAATACTTCTTCTATTGTTTCTACATCAAATGTTGCATCATAATTTTTTTCATCTAATTTGGAGTTGTTATTTATGATGGTAACATTATAATGTCTTTCAAGTTTTTTAATGATGTTTTTAAACTGTATATTTTTAAAAATAAGTTTCCCGTTTTTCCACCCAGTGTAAATATTTGTATCGACCTCATCTATAGTAGCATTGTTTTTAGTCTTATCCCAAGATGCCATATATCCCGGTTTCAGTTCTAGTGAAGTTGCCTTATCATATGTTTTATCTTTTCCAAAGATACTTACTGCTCCCTCTACGAGTACCGTATTTATTGATGAATCTTCAGGGTAAGTGGATACGTTAAATTCTGTGCCTAACACTCTTATATTAATGTCATCGGCGTTTACAATAAAGGGATGTTTCGGGTCTTTAGCAACGTCGAAATATGCTTCGCCTTCTAATAAATAAACTTGCCTATTTATTCCCGTAATAAATTTTACGGGGTATTTTAAAACACTACCGGAATTCAAATGAACCTCTGTTCCATCTGATAAAACAACTTGAAATTTTTTCCCATTGGGAATAGTTAATATATTGTAGGCCAATTCTTCTGCGCTATTTTCTTTTTCATAATTCAATATATTTCCTATTTGTTCAGCGACTACCTTTCCTGATATGTTTATGCGCTGTTGCTTTCCACCGGTTTGTATAACTTTCACATTTCCATTTTCTAATTCAAGCGTAATTTTATCATCAGCAATTTGTAATTGATTTCCAGACACCGCTGTTGTCTTGTGCTGATTCATAAAATAATAGCCAATGCCAATAACTCCAATAAAAACTGCAGCATATTTTATAAACCTTATGCCTTGTCTTAAAAATCTTAATTTAGAAATTGGCTTTTCAAGGATTGGAACTATATTCGGCTCCTGATGAAGTTTTGTATTAATGTTATTCCAAGCATGATTACTGTCTACATTTTCTGTAAATCCAATTCTTCTTGATTTCTTATAAAAGTATAGGTACTCTGAAAATAGCTTCGTATTTTCGGGATCATCATTTAACCAATCCTTTAGTTCGTTAAATTCCTTCTCACTTAAATCCTGGGAGATATAAGCAAGTATAAGTTTTAAAATATAAGTGTCATTTTTTTTCATTGCAAACATTTCTATGTCATGTATATTTATAATATGACAAAATGTTCAAAATGGGTGAACAATATTTTACTTTTTTTAAACTAATAGTAAAACAATGATAATATCCAATGATTTTCTAAGTTGTTTTAACGCATTGGAATAATGCGTTTTAATGGTGTTTACCGAAACGCCAAGTTGTTCGGCAGCCTCTTTATACTTAAGATTGTCCAGTACAAT
The DNA here is from genome assembly GCA_001800975.1 of Flavobacteria bacterium RIFCSPLOWO2_12_FULL_35_11. Taxonomy (GTDB): domain Bacteria; phylum Bacteroidota; class Bacteroidia; order Flavobacteriales; family Flavobacteriaceae; genus Lutibacter. The sequence continues at coordinate 64,416 of MGWK01000026.1, forward strand.
GGCTTTAAAGACCTTCCTGCTTTTCTCAGGCAAAGCTTCAATTTCTTTGTATAATTTCCTTTTTTCTTCTTCAATATTTTCGATGTCTACAACCTCATCCTCTATTAGTCTGTTGACCTGGCTCTCAATTTCTTCAAAGCGATACTTTGCATTTTTCCTTATGTAGGACAGTGTATTATTTTTTACTGCTTTAAAAAGGTATGGACCAATTGAATTTTTAAGTTTAAGGTATAACTTGTCATCCCAAAATTTTACAAATATTTCCTGAACAATATCCTCTGCCTGATCAAAGGAATCGCAATATTTTAACGAATAAACACTCAATGGAATATAATATAGGTCAAATAAATCTTTATAACCGGATTGATCCCCAATTTTTAATTTTTCTAGTATTTCGATATCATTTAACCTCATAAAATCCAAATATTGAAAAAACAGCTATTTTTTTCAATATTTCGCTAATATAAAAGATTTTTTTAAATATAAATTAAAAACACTTTGAAACTAAATAATATGCAATTTAGCAATAAAAGGAAAATTTTGAAAAAAAATCATACATCTCCAGCAGTATTTCATTCCTCCTGAACTTGTTTCAGGATCTTATCAATTAAAATAAAATTAACTGCATACGGCTGCCAATAAAAGCTTCCTTAATACAAATCTAAAGGAGCGGAGTCGAAGGGAGTAAGCCTTTATTCTTTGCCTTTGTGCTTTAAATCCCTGCTGATGTAAAAGAATAAATTATTATTTTTTTAAATAATTCTTTCGCTTTTTCCTCTTTTATATCTCACAATAGCATAATCCTAAAATATTATGCAAATAAATCGGTTGTTAAATATCCATTCATCACATTTTTTAATCAAATTCAGCCATGGTAAATTTTTGGGATCCAAGAAAGTTTAATATTATGTTTAAAAAAAAACAGGAAGCCAAAGCTTCCTGTTTCCTGAAGAATTTAGTATATCTGGTAACTTTTAACGAATCCTTAGCATCACTCCATTTCTAAAATAATACCAAAGAAAGTTTAAATTAGCAAATGTCTATAACCCTTCATAAATCCTCAATACTTTTCAGTAATGAAGATCTGTTTTTTTTGAAAAACAGGAAGCCGAAACTTCCTGTTTCCTGAAGAATTTAGTATATCTGGTAACTTTTAACAAATCCTTAGCATCACTTCATTTCTAAAATAACACCAAAGAAAGTTTAAATTAGCAAATGTCTATAACCCTTCATATTTTCTCAATACTTTTCAGTAATGAAGTTTTATATTTTATATGCTAAATCAATGAACTAAATTAATAAGCCAAAATTACGTCATCAATACCTTCTCCAAAATGATCTTTATCAAATTGCTATATGATTGTTATCAAATTACTATATGTTACGATATGATTGTTATCAAATTAACTATTGACAAAAGAAAAGATTATTTTATTTCAAAATTAGCAGTTAAACTATATTTTATTATTTCACTGTCAAGATCTCTTTTGCAATGGAAAGGGGTCATCATTTTAAAATTAACCTAAGCTTTAATCCGTTTCCATTAGAATAGCCCCAACAAAACAGAATGTTTAGCAGGTAATAAGGTGTTCGAAATCCGCTTCATTTTGTTTCATAAAATATATCTGCAAGGGCATTAAATGTAAAAGAAAATATAAACTTGTATCGATAGTTAATTATAAAACCCAAATCCCGGTAACCAACCCTTGCATATACCACAAATAGCACTACTGCGGTGACACATCCTCGTTTAGTGCTATTTGTTTATTTTCAAAGTGGAGCGTTATAGGAAATTTAATCCTACTGTGATCACTGAAACAATACTCAAAAGGTATCCTGAGTTTAGTCGAAGGGTTTTTGTGTCAAGACAAGGCGAAGCACTTCACAATCATCAAAACAAATAAAAAAGGGGGTGAGTAGATGTTAAACTTGATTGGTTTCGATGAAAAAGCAAAAAAACAAAAGGAATTAGATGAATAACCTTAAAATACAATTATAAAAACTGCCATAAAATTTGGAGGCGAGAATTAATTGTTTGAAGAATCCGTAAAAATGAGGAAATGGATTAAAAAATGGCCAATATTTAAATAGTGAATTAATAAACTTAAATTAAAAGCTTCATAGCGTTAACTTTGTTATTTTTGCAGAAGATTTATTTTAAAATGCCTTTAAAAGCAAAACAACGCGCTGCCTTAAGTACCTATTTCTTTTTATCGGGTTTATGTTTTGCTACTTGGGCTTCTCGAATTCCAACAATAAAAGATTTTTTCAATTTCAATGAAGCGCAATTAGGCACCGTGTTACTGTCAATGCCTATTAGCTCACTTATTGGATTGCCAATTTCAGGTTGGCTTGTTTCAAAATTTGACAGTCGTTTCCCATTGATTGTGGCGATAATGTTTTTAGCAATGGCTCTAACGTTTATCGGTTTTGCCGATACCCCATTTTTATTGGTAGCTGCGCTTAGTTTGTATTCTTTTAGTTCGCGTATTTTATATATTTCAATGAATACCCAATCCATTACCATTCAAAAAAAATATACAAAAAAAATTGTTGGTTCTTTTCATGGTCTTTGGAGTACTGGAGGTTTATTAGGGGTTGTTTTGTCAACCATTATGGTAAAATACAACATACCTTTACATATACATTTAGCAACAATAGCCGTATTTATAGCAATCATTTCCTTATTGATATTTTCCTATACACTCACGAATGATAAATCAACTTTTGGTAACAAGTTAATTTTTGGAAAACCAGATTCTTTTATTTTTTATTTAGGCTTACTGGTCTTTTTTGCTGCAATTTGCGAAGGAGGAATGTTCGACTGGAGTGGTGTTTATTTCAAAGAGGTAATAAATGAACCTATTTTTACTTATGGATATTTATTATTTACGGCAGCTATGGCTTTTTCCAGGTTTTATTCAGATAGATTGGTAGAGGTAATTGGATTGGAAAAAATATATATTTTTAGTTCTCTATTAATTGCTGTTGGTATTTTATTGGCTATAACATTTCCTTATTTCTATCCGGCATTAATCGGCTTTAGTTTGGTAGGTCTTGGAACAGCCGCTATTTTTCCAATGACATTTATGCTTGCGGGGACATCAAAAAAATATTCACCAGGAATGGCGATTTCAATTATATCAACCTACGCCACGGTAGGAATGCTTGTTGGCCCGCCATTAGTAGGTTATGTGGCCCATGCATTTGGTTTAAAAAATGCCTTTTATATTTTTGTAGTTGCAGGGTTGCTATTTATTCCTTTATCACAATTTTTCTTTAAACTTCAGAAAAAAAATTAACGTATAGAATTTTAAAATTTACTGGAAATCGCATCAAAACCAGCATATTAAAATTTCAATAAATCAAAATATCATATTTATGATAGGCTTGCATGTCTTTATTAGTTTCCTTGGCTTTATTCAAACCAAATAGCACTCCTTCAAGATGAATAATATTCATAAGTCTTTGAAATTGCATCGTAGATAAATTCAATCTACCCTGCTCTTTCGTCCTCAATCCAATATATTTAGAGTATTTAATGTTACAAAATTAGGAAAATACCCCATTGCTCATAGCTTAGGATTTTAGCAAAATAAAAAAAGAAAAACCAATATCAAATTTATGATTTTGAAAACACGCTTTAAGTAATTGTTAATATCAGTCCGCTTTTTGCTGACAATTTATACTCAATTTTAAAAATGAAAGGCTCAATTCAAATAATATGAATACATTTGCACGAAATTTGAAAATACAATTTATGAAGCGTATCAATGAATATAAAAAAATATTTAAGGTAGAAGGAGAAATTAATCTGAAAGAGCTTAAAACTACTTACAGAGACCTGGTAAAGGAATGGCATCCAGATAAATTTCAGGACGAAGCGAAAAAACATGAGGCAGGAATCGTAAGCACAAAAATTATTGATGGCTATCATTTTTTAGTAAGCATAGCTCCCGAAACGAAGGAGTCTAATCTAAAAGAATACGCCAGCCTGACTTCTGAATCAAAAATTGAAAACTTCCAACATAAAAGCATGCTTTTGGAAATTACCTTTGCTTGCGGAACCACTTACGAATATTTTGGTGTGAACCAAAACCTATTCACCAAATTCGTGAATAGCGGTCAGCGATCTAATTTTGCCAAAAGAAAATTGTATAACTCTTTCCTTTACAGAATGTCGAAAAAAGCGGCCTAACTGCCTTACTCTATAATAAAAATACAAAGCGCCCAATAATTTCGGGCGCTTTGTATTTTTATTATAGTGGAAGCAGGAATCTTTATATTAAAAAATTCATAAGACACGCACTGCTTTTACAAATCGGCGCGTATAACCCGCTTTTTTCAGACTGGTAACAATCACTTTCTTTTCACCGCCTGAGGATGCGTGTATAAAATCACTTTCCTTTCCTTTCGGATCTGTAACGATGCCCACATGGCCAATAACATTTCTTGTCGGACTCAAAAACACCAGAATATCTCCTTTTCTTACGCTTTCAATCGGTATTTCTTTTCCGAAATTTTTAAATTGTGAAGAACTTCGCGGAACCTGAATTTTAAAATGTTTAAAAACATAGTAAACAAATCCCGAACAGTCAAACCCAACTTTACTGCTTCCTCCTCCAACATAAGGTGTGCCCAATAATTTCATTCCAAAGCTTACAATGCTGTCTTCTAATGAAGGATTATTTATCTCTATATTACTGACAATAGTTTCACTGCTTTCAGGTAAACTCTTTACTTCTCTCGATGCACCATATGTGTGGTTACACAATAGAATTAGCGATAAACTGATACGGGTTGCAAATTTGGAGAGATTTATCTTTTTATAGGTCATATTAAAAAATTAAATTAGCGAACTTAAGTTCATAAAATCTGTTCAGGGAATCCTGTATTCCATGATTTAATAAATAAGTGGATGATTGACATCTGTCTTACAATTTGCAAATTTAACCAAAATTAGATGATTTGGACTTAAAGAAAATAAAAATGCATAACTAATAAAAGAGATTTGGGTTTTAAGCTTATAGGAAAATTAGCATTATTTGACAAATTATACCAATCCGAAAAATTAGGCTTTAGATAGCCTCAAACCTAGTTTAGCATTGAAATGACGTTGGTGATAATTATAAAAAATAGGCTTACTGTGCTAAATTATTTATAGATGCAGATAAGTAGCATAACCAAACTCACAGCTATCAATAATTTATTTAAAAACGCCAATTTTTCATCGATTGAAGCTATTTTTTTTTCGTATTGCTCCAATTGAAAAGCAATATAGTCTAAATCTTTTTCCATTTTCCCAATTTTAAAAACGCCAAAATTTGTGGGGCAACAAATAATAATTAATTAAATGATAAAAATTATGGGGTTATTTTGGGGTATTTATGGCTGGGGGTTATCCAAATTTTTTGGGTGTTCTCATATTTTCGTCCATTTCCTTTTTTAAATCAACTGCCTGTATGTAAATGGATATTTTACTTCTAATAAAATAAAGAATTACAAGAATTACCACCAGAAAAGGAACGGTATAGATAAACTCCACTTCATCCATATACAATTCACTGTCATTAATAACTGCTATAAGTTGAAATAAATAAACTGAAATAGGTATAATCAGTGCATGCACCCACCAATTTTTATTGGTAATAAACCAAATAAATAATAACATTAATGGTACAAATTTTGAAAATAAGGTGTAAATATATATTTGTACTGTTGCATAATAGCCATTTTTTACAGTGCCAAAAATAGTATCCATAGTTTTTAAATCATCAGGAATATTTTGGTAAAAATATAGCAAATAAGGGGTTGAAATGATGAATATCACCATTAAACTGCCAATGAATAAGGATGTTTTTTTGTTGTCTTTCATTATGAAATTGGGGTTATAGATTTCAAATATAATATAATAAATTGGAATTAACAACTTTATTCCAGGACAAAAACCACAATAAAATTATATTGTGGTTTACATTATTAAAATAAATGTTTGTTCTATGCGATTGTTATCCTTGTCTAGGAATAACCATGTCTGATTTTAAAATAGCTTGGCTATCCTTTGATGCGTAGCTTAAAACTGTTATAGCTATAAAACCTGCTACAAGTAGCAACCCGAAAATTAATTTTAATTTTTTCATTTTTAGTAAGAATTAAATGATTAGTAAGAACATCAAATATAGTATAAATCTCACATAAAGACAAAAAAATCCCGATTTTTTCTAAAGAATTTTAGAAAAAAGGGGTTTGAAAAGCTATTTTTCTCTTATTTTACAGGGCTTGAGCCTTAAATAAAAAAGTTAAAATACTTTTAAATTTTACTAAATAAAACTTCTATTTTGGAGATTTTAAAAGCTAAAATTGATTTTTAAGGGATAAAAACGGGTATTTTTATCGTACAAATCAACTAATTGCAAACCCTCTCCGTAAAAATTTGCAATCTTAGGGACGCTCTTATGGGCCAAATGTAAAATATAAATTTTATATACGCAAGAAATTATGCGAAATATTATATAAAATATGTATTTTATGTGTTAAAACGTGTATTTTGTTTATTTTTCGGAGTAAATGGTTGCTTTGTTCCCGCGTGAGAAGCCAATCAGACAAATACCAAATTCTTTGGCAAAATCTACCGCTAGAGTAGAACAGGCAGACACAGCGACCACAATTGGGATTTTAGCAATAAATGCTTTTGAGATAATTTCATACGAAACCCTTCCGCTTACAAGCATAACAAAAGATTCCTTTAATTGTTCTGTATTTAACAATTCACCAACAACTTTATCTACGGCATTATGCCTTCCGATGTCTTCTTTTAAAGAAATAATTTCATACTTTTTATTGAAAATGGCAGCTGCGTGAGAACCTCCAGAAATTTCAAATGTTTCTTGTTTCAGTTTCATTTCATTAAACATTGCTGACAATCTTGTGCTGTCGAAAATAGCGTTGTTTGCTAATTTAACGCCACTATAGTTAATGTCTTCCAATTTTTGTTTGCCGCAAATGCCACATGAGGATACAGAAAGCAAAGTGCGTTTGTTTAAATATCCTTTACCAAGTTGTTTTTTTGCAATGGAAGCATTCAGAATGGAAAATCCGTTTTCGCGTTTTTCAACGACTTCAATGGCTAAATTTTCATTTCCTTTATAAATATCTTCCGCATAAAGCAAACCTCTAATCAATTCAAAATCGTCTCCTGGCGTTCGCATAACCACTGTATAAGGTTCGGCGTTTATATTTATTTGCAAAGCAGCCTCAACCACCAAAGCATCTGTTACTTTTTGCGGAACGCCATTTGTAAGTTGTAAACCTTCGTAATTTAATGTCTGCATTTTTTAATGGTTGTAAAGTTGGAAAGTCGGAAGTCGGAAGTCCGAAGACCGAAGTTCAAAAAGGGTTTAGGGATTTTTTATATTAGATGTTCGGAATTTCTTCCGTCTTCCGACTTCCGACTATTGGCTCATCCATAATTTTAAACCTTTTCAAAATCAACGGCAACCACTTTGTATTCTGGCGTCATGGTTTCTTTGTCTCCAACGCTTCCTGTGATTAAATTGATAAATACTTCAGGCTGGTGGAAAGTTGTTCTTAAAACGCCTCTTTTAACTGTTTTGGCGTACTTTATTGGAATGTTAACGCTTCCCCTGTCCGAAAACAGGTTAACAATGTCACCATCTTTTATTCCTTTGGCCAAAGCGTCTTTCGGATGCACTTCTAAAATGTCTTTTCCCAGAATAAGTTGATTGTCCGTTCTGCGCGTCATAGTGCCCGAATTGTAATGTTCCAATTCTCTTCCAGTGGTTAAAATAAACGGATAAAATTTTCCGTGAGAAACAATTTCTGGAGATTCTTCAAAATCGAAATGGTGAAATGTACCTATTCCTTTTTTGAAATTGCCACCAATATGAAGCATTTTTGTATCGGTTCCATCTTCTTTAATCGGCCATTGCAGTCCGTTATCACCCAATCTTTCCCAAGTCAGCCCTTTCATAAAAGGAATGACACCTGCAATTTCTTCAATAACTTTTGCGGCATCATAAATCAATCCGGTTGGCTGGTCGTAACCCAATCTATGCATTACATCGATAATTATTTGTCCGTCGGGTTTTGTGTTTCCAATAGGTTCAATCACTTTATTAACGCGTTGCACACGGCGTTCTCCATTGGTGAAAGTGCCATTTTTTTCGAAATAAGAGGAAGCAGGCAGCACCACATCGGCCATTTCTGAAGTTGCAGTCATAAATAATTCCTGCACCACAATCAATTCTAATTTTTCAAATGCTTTTATGCTGTGATAGGAGTTAGGGTCGGTCATAATCGTATCTTCACCCATAATGTACAATGCTTTAATTTTACCGTTTATGGCTGCATCAAGCATTTGAGGAATTTTTAATCCTGTACTTTCAGGCATTTTTTCAATTCCGTATTTTTGTGCATAATATTGTTGAATATCGGGTTTGCTGACATCCATATAGCCTGCTCCCTGATGCGGTTGCACGCCCATATCCGCAGAACCCTGCACATTATTTTGTCCGCGCAACGGATTCAATCCAACGCCATTTCGCCCAACATTTCCTGTCATCATTGCTAAATTAGACAATAACATGACGGTTTTACTTCCCTGAAAATGCTCCGTTACCCCTAAACCATGAAATTCCATCGCTCTCTCTGCGGAAGCATAGGCAATCGCGGCATTTCTAACCAATTCTTTAGAAACGCCCGTAAGTGTTTCCAATTCATTCATATTTAGATGTTCCACATGGTTTTTAAATTCGGCATATTTCTCCGTATAAGAATCTATAAAATGCTGATTCACCAATCCTTCTTTAATGATGTAATAGGACATCATATTAAGAACGGCCACATTCGTTCCCGGCCTGATTTGAAGAAAATAAGTCGCCAAATCGGCCAAACTCGTTCTAATCGGATCAACAACGATGGAAGTCACACCTTTCATAAACGCCTGCTTAATTTTAGCGCCTGTGACCGGATGCCCTTTAATCGGATTTGCCCCAAAAAGAAAAATAGCATCAGTTAGTTTTAAATCTTCTATGGAATTTGTTGCAGCGCCGGTTCCGAAAGCTTTTTGCATTCCGAAGGCAGTAGGAGCGTGGCAAACACGAGCGCAGCCATCAATATTATTGGTGCCAACGGCTACACGAATCATTTTTTGCATTAAATAATTCTCTTCGTTTGTTGCTCTTGAGGAAGAAATTCCGCCAATAGCATCCGCGCCGTATTTATTTTTGATTTCGGTTAATTTTGAAGCGATAAAATCATAGGCTTCATCCCAAGTAACCACTTCAAATTTGCCGTTCTTTTTGATCATAGGCTCTCGCAACCTGTCGGGATGGTTGTAAAACTGAAAAGCAAAACGACCTTTTAAACAAGTATGTCCCTGATTTACCTCAGCAGTTTCCGGAGCTTGAATTCCCCTGATTTTTCCGTCAATAACCGAAACTTCTAACTGACAGCCAACACCGCAATACGTGCAGGTGGTTCGCACAGTTTTATCCGGAATTAATGTTTTGGTTTCATATTTATCGGTCAACGCTTCGGTTGGACAAGTTTGCACGCAGGCGCCACAAGAAACGCAGGCCGATTCGTTAAAAGTGGTGTCGAAACCTTTGATAATGTTGGTTGCGAATCCGCGACCCGACATTCCCAAAATCATTTCTCCCTGTATTTCTTCACAGGCTCTCACGCATCTAAAACAATTGATGCACTGCGATAAATCCGATTTTATATAAGGATGCGCGCGATCTGGCTGAATATCTAAATGATTTTTTCCTTGTGGATAGCGAATATTCGGAATTCCGATTTGCGCAATAGTTTCTTGAAATGGCGTTGCTTTTTTTCCTGCGGAAGGAAAAACTTTATCAGAAGGATAATCTGTTAGGACCAATTCGACAATATTTTTGCGAAGGCGTTTTATTTTTTCTGTGTTGGGATAAATATACAATCCTTCAGAAATAGGGGTGTGGCAAGAAGCCATGGTTTTTGTTGACCCATCTTTTTCACGCGCCACTTCAACCGAACAAACCCTGCATGAACCGAAATTTTCCAGTCGGTCATCCTGACACATCGTCGGAATGGCATTTTTATTTTCTTCAATTCTTCTTACAAATTCCAACATGGTTTCCCCTTGCAAAAATTCGTGCGCGATGTTGTTTATAAATGCTTTCATGGTCGTTTAGTTTGTAGTGAAATACTGTTTTAACTCGGCCTCAAAATATTGCAATGCATTTTTTACAGGCAACGGAATTCCGCCGCCCAAAGCACAAAGCGAACCAATTTCAAGGGTTTCCAATAAATCATCAAATAACTGGCGGTCAATTTTATAATTTTCACGTTGCGCTTTTTGAAGCATCTCCATGCCTCTAAAAGAACCGATTCTGCACGGATAACATTTTCCGCAGGATTCATCCGCAGTGAATTCCATTAAATGTTCCAAAAATTGAATCATCGGAAAATCCTTTGGAATGGAAACAACACTTGCGTGTCCCAATAAAAATCCGTTGCTGTTTAACGATTCAAAATCCAATGTTAACTCGTTAATTTTATCAAAAGGAACAATGCCACCCAACGGTCCGCCAATTTGAAATGCTTTTATTTCCGATTTTAATCCGTGTCCAAATTCATCAAAAACAGTTTTTAAGGGCGTTCCCATTTCAATTTCATACATTCCCGGTGTGTTGAAAAAACTGTCCAACGAAACCAATTTTGTTCCTGTTGATTGTTTTGTTCCCAATTTTGAATAAGCTTCTCCGCCATTTTCTAAAATCCAATGAATGTTCGCAAATGTTTCCACATTGCTTAAAACAGTTGGTTTTCCAAACAAACCGTATTGTGCGGGATAAGGCGGACGAACTCGGACTTCCGGGCGCAATCCTTCAATAGAACTCAATAAAGCGGTTTCCTCGCCGCAAACATAGGAACCTTGTCCGCGAATAATCTTGAATTTAAAATCGCCAATCAGGTTTTTTTCTTTTAAAAATTCAATCGCTTCACCAACAATGCGAATCGAATCCGGATATTCTCCCCTGATGTATAAAACGCCAGTATTTGCTCCAACGGTCAATCCTGCCATAAACATTCCGAAAAGTACTTTATGCGTCTGATGTTCCATCAAATACATATCAGAATAAGCTCCTGGATCACCTTCATCGGCATTGCAAACAATGTATTTTTGGGCATTTGTTTCCTTTATAACGGCATCCAGTTTAAACCAAAACGGGAATCCGGCACCGCCGCGACCGCGTAAATTCGATATTTTTAATTCATGAATTATTTGTTGCGGATTGTTTTTATAAACTTCCGCCAATTGATAAAAGGCTTCAATACCTCCAATTTTTGAAGTTAAAATTGGAGTGGTGTTGCAGCTTATGTTGTACTTATTTTCTTGGTAATTTTTGTTTTCAATGATACTTTCAAGTTCCTTTTCATTTGAAGAAGAATAGGTGTTCTCATTGTACATAAACGCATTGTTGGTGTGGCAACGGCCCACGCAGGCAGCGTGACCGATTTCGACTTTGTCAAAATGATTTTCTATTTGCTGTTGCAATTTATTTTGTGTATTGGCCACCATGCAAGCCGTTCCGCTGCACACATGAATTTTTTTGTTCCGATTGCTTTCTCTGGTGAAATCATAAAAAGATGCGGTGCCTGCAATAACGGAATCATCAATCATAAATCGTTTTGCCAGTTCCTGAAAATCAGACTTTGGAGCGTTTTTATGCGATAAATCTGCGATATTTTCGAACAAATTATCATCCAATTCCTTTCTTGACGATAACGAGCGTATATTTTTATTTGCCATTTTATTGAGTATAAACGGCTAAAAATACTAAATTTTAATGATTTTTGCTAAAACAACTTTTACACTTTCTCACAAATGAGCACCAAATGCTTGTTGTTAAAATCGGTTGTAAAAAATAGGTACTGATTTCCGCCATCTTTTAACCCTGTTCTTTTCCGAATCTGGGCAACGGTTTCGGGGAAATTTCGAATGGCAATATTGGCTTTTTTTGTAGGAATTAGTTGCAGTAATTGCTTTTTGTCGTAAGAAATACATTGTTTTATTTCAAATTTCCTTCCGGGAAAATCGATCAATTTATCTGAAGTGTATAAATGCGAATGCTGATGCAATTTAGCAATATTTAATTTTTCTGAAACCTGTAAAAATGCGCCTGCTTTTAAGATGGCGGCATTTGGTTCATACACATATTTTTTAGGTTCAGAAAAAGTGACATTTGTGTTTTCGCCTAAATTAAAGTCGAATTTTTGGGTATTTGTTTTCGCGATGTTAATGGTTTTAACTTTGATGGATTTTGTGTAATTTTTCTCCAATAAAAACAGCAATTCTTTCACTTCATTTTCAACGGCAACCACATGAATTTCTTTCACGTTATTTAACTCATTGATGGCGCTTTTGAGGTCTAAAATAGGGGAGGCCTTCAGCAAAATATGATTGGTTTTTTGAAACAATAAATCCAGGTTTTTCGGAATATTCGGCAAGCAGTCTTCCAACAAAAAAACTTTTTCCTTGGCGTCATTTCTGCGTGAAGGATCGGCGTAAATCCAATCAAATTTTTCTTTGGATTTTTCCAGAAATTCAATTCCGTCACCGAGATAGGTGGTGATATTTTTTACCTTTAACTGTTTGAAATTATGAGACACCATTGCAGACAATTCCTCATTAATTTCACAATGTGATATATTTGTAACTTTTTGTGAAAAAAAGTAAGCATCAACGCCAAATCCGCCGGTAATGTCGATTAATGTTTCTCCTGAAACCAAATCGGATTTATATTTGGAGGTAATTTCGGAAGAGGTTTGCTCAATGTTCAATTTGTTGGGATAGTAAATATTTTCAGCATTGAACCAGCTTGGCAATTTTTTTTCACAGCTGTTTTTGGCCAATATCTGTTCCGCAATTTCCTGGATGGAAACGGATTCAAACGGACTTCCCTTTAAAATCAGTTTAGTGATATCCGATTTTAAATGAGCGTTGATAAAGTATTGAACTTCTTTATTTAATATATGGTGATTCAATGAATTGGCGTTTTATAAATTGCTAATTTCCACTAGTTTTGAAATGGTGTTCCAATTTCTTGTTGTTGCGGATATTTTCAATTTTCTTTCAAATAAATTGTTGTTTAAGGGCGTTTTTCCGTAACCATTTGGGCAATAAAGGTAAATTGTTTTATCAATAATTATGAAAGTATCTTCATTTTTACTTAAAGTATTAAGTGGAATAATATCGTTTTCATTTGGTTTGTTGCTCAAAAGCGTCACATGAAGTTTCGTGATGTCGATGTTTGGATCTTGTAAAAACGGATTCGAAACATAAATGGTTTCCAACGATTTTTTGGTTAAAACGATCACTTGAACCAAGTAACCAAAAGTTTGCTTTATGCCATTTATAATTTGTTGCTCAATTTTATCAAGTTCCTCTAAATTTGTTCGAAAAACCACATTGCCGCTTTGTATATAAGTTGTTACATTCTTAAAATCCAATTCAATAAAAAGCTGCTGTAGCTCGGTCATTTTTATTTTATTGCAACCAGAAACGTTGATGCCTCTTATAAACGCTATGAAAGTATTGGTCGCCATATCTATTTAATCTTTTTTGTAGCCAATTTTTTTTCTTGGAATTTTATTTTCTTTCTTTTCTAACAATTCATCCAAATAACTGAAAACCAATTCTATATTTTTATTTTGATGCGATAGTTTTTTCTTTATTTCCTCAATTTCAAGTTTTAAGCTTAAATTATCGGTGAATAGTTGCCTTAATTTAGTAAATACCCTTATAATTTGAATATTTACTTTTATGGCGGTTTGGCTGTTCAAAACGCTAGATAACATGGCGATGCCTTGTTCAGTAAAAGCGTAAGGAGCATAACGAGTTCCACCCCATTTTGAGGTGCCAAATTGGCTCCTCAAGTTTTCGAATTCATTTTTGGAGAGTTCAAACATAAAATCTTCGGGAAAGCGTTCTATATTTCTGCGAACCTGCCTTTTTAACTGTTTGGTTTCCACTTTATAGAGTTCAGCTAAATCTTCATCTAGCATTACTTTTTGTTCCCTGATTAAATATATTTTATTGGTAATTATTTCATCAGGAATGGTGATTTCATTTTTCATAGCGCAATATTTTTATTGTAAATCTAAGGTTTAAAAATTTAAAACATAAATTTGGTGTTAAAATATATTGCTGAAATACAGTTTTAAAAACATTCTTTTAAGTTGAAATTGGAATTCTTAAAATCAATTTGCGTTAGGGGGTGAAGCGGAAATCCTGTTTTTGCGAGGCACGAAGCAAGAACAGATTGAAGCGAAAAACCCGCCCGCCGAATAGGAGGGAACGCCTAAACATAAATAATCTTAGTGTTTAAGCAAAATTAGAGATCCTTAGTCATCAATTTCACAATTTTATTAGCCGGTAAAAATGCTTTTAAAATGACTTTTACGGCGGTATACATTGGCACCGCCACGATCATTCCTGTAATGCCAAATAAAATTCCGCCAATAATAATCACTAAAAATATTTCCAATGGATGCGATTTTACACTTTTTGAAAATATAAAAGGCACACTCACATTATTGTCAATAAATTGGGCCACCATATAACCAATCATCACATAAATGGTGGTTGGCAATATTTCTGTTTGAAAATCTTGTCCTAAATTGTTGCTCATGGTTAAAATCAGCAGGAGAACGCCGCCAAATAACGGACCTATGTATGGAATTAAGTTTAGCAGTGCACATAAAAACGCGATTACTATGGCATTTTCTATCCCAAAAATTGCTAAAATAATTAAATACATGATGAACAGGATTAAAATTTGAAGCACCAAACCAATAAAATATCTCGACAATAAATAGTTGATGGAGGCTAAAGCATTTCTAAGTTTTGGCTCGCTTTTGTCATTGACTAAGGCATACAGGGAATTTTCCATGATGTGAGAGTCTTTCATTAAAAAGAAAGTGATGAAAATAACTGAAAATAATCCAACACTGAAGCTTCCAATTGTTCCGATAATCGCATTTAATAAATCTGGAATAGCTTTAAGATTTTTAAACAAATCGGCATTTTTTAATTCATTTAAAATATCAATATTATATAAAAAAAAGTAATCGTTAATCTGATTTAATAGTTGTTCAATATTCATTTGAAGTTGCTCAATATTTAACAAGGATAAATTTTCGCCCTGTTTAATGATAAGCGGAATAAACATACTAATTACTCCGGCCAAGATCCCTAAAAACAACAACATGGTAGTCAAAACGGCCACAGCGTTCGGAAATTTAAGCCTTCTTTTTAAAAAATGAATAATCGGACTTCCAATCAACGCAATAACAACTGAAATTGCGATATACGCAATAACGGATTGTATTTCGTACAAAAAATACAGCAGCAAAAAAACGCCTGCAATAACTCCAATTGCTTTTAAAATTCCGTTGGTTATTGTGTTGGAATTCATATTTTTAAATGTTTAATCGTTTAACAGTTAATTAAAATTAGGAAAAACTTTTAACTTTTTTAAAGCCCAACGTGTCAGCTGGCACTTTCACTAAAATTGTTTACTGAACATTTTTTTAGCGTTCTTTCCCCCTTCGTGGGTTAGGGGGCCTAAAATCCAACCGCTTTATCATCGCCTCTATAATCTGCGCCGCCCTCTAATTTTCCGTTTGGCAATCGCAAAATTGCATCAACTTTACCCAAAATTACGCTATTTTCCTGTTTAATTTGATAGCCTTTTTCCTGTAATTGATTTAGCAGCAAACTGTCGAAACCTTTCGGTTCAAAAGTTACAACATCCGGTAGCCATTGGTGGTGAAATCTTGGTGCGTTAACGGCATCTTGCATGCCCATTTTAAATTCATAAACATTTAAAATAGTTTGCAATACAGAAGTGATAATAGTTGAACCTCCCGGTGAGCCAACCGACATATAAAACTGATTGTTTTTTTCAACAATTGTGGGCGTCATAGAACTGAGCATGCGTTTTCCGGGTTCAATTGAATTCGCCTCGGCGCCAACCAATCCGAACATATTGGGCGTTCCCGGTTTCGAACTGAAATCGTCCATTTCATTGTTTAAAAAGAAACCGCCTTCAGAAACAAACACTTTTGAACCATAAGCACCATTTAAAGTGGTGGTTGCAGAAATTGAATTTCCATATTTGTCAACAATGGAATAATGTGTGGTTTCGTCACTTTCATAGCCGGTAATTTTTCCGTGTTTTAAAGTCGAAGAAGGTGTGGCTTTGTCCCATGAAAAATTGGCCATTCTTTTTTGAACGTATTTTGAAGAAATTAATGTGTCGATAGGAATTTTCACGAAATCGGGATCGCCTAAATAAAAGGAACGGTCTGCATAGGCCCTTCTTTCAGCTTCGGTAAGCAATTGAACAGATTTTAAGGAATTATGTCCGTATGAAGCAATGTCAAACGGTTCAATCGCCTTAAAAATTTGCGCGTTGCAAATTCCGCCGCTTGATGGGGGCGACATTGAAATGATTTTCAGGTCTTTGTAATTAAACTCTATAGGAGTTCTCCATTTTGCTTCGTAGTTTTCCAAATCCGTTTTGGTGATAATTCCACCCAATTTCTGAACATAATTCACCAGCATATCTGCAGTTTCTCCTTTGTAAAATTCATCCCTGCCAAAATCCCTGATTCTTTCCAGCGTTTTGGCCAGCTTCACATATTTAATGGTGTCGCCTTCTTTCCAATCATTGTCTAATATAATTTTGGTATCATTTACTTCCGAAAAAAAATGTCGGTATTCCGCCAGTCTTTCCGCTTGTTTTTTCGTAACAACTACACCTTTATTCGCCAAATCAATGGCTGGCTGAATCAATTCCGAAAATGGCAAACTCCCAAATTTTTCGTGAACTTTAAACAATCCGTCCACCGTTCCCGGAACGCCAACAGCCATTGCGCCCAAAGTGCTTTTTCCTTGAATAATATTGCCATTTTCATCCAAATACATATTTTTTGAAGCAGCCTGCGGCGCTTTTTCCCTGTAATCCAAGGCCCCGGTTTTGCCGTCGTTGGTTCTGTAAACCATAAATCCGCCGCCGCCAATATTTCCGGCAAAAGGATAGGCAACCGCCAAAGCCAGTTCTGTCGCAATCATGGCGTCAAAAGCATTTCCGCCTTTCTTTAATATGGCTACGCCAATTTTTGAGGCTTCTTCCCGTGCGCTCACAACCATAGCGCTATCGGCAATAAAACCGGTAATTTTCTTATTTTGGGCATTTTCTACAGGATTTACTTTACACTGTGTAAATAGAAAAGCGATTGCAAAAAGTGTTAAAATTTTCTTCATTTCAGTAATAAATTTATTGTTTTTTCTTCTGAAAATTGCATCAATTCCTCAAAAAATTCCGTGAAATCCGATTCAAAATCCTCGTAGTGTTTTATCAAATCTTCCGTGGCCAAATCCATTTTTGAAATTCCTTTGGATCGCCTGTTCATTCCCGCTAAAATTTTTTCAATTCCGGGAATGGAAGCGTTGCTTACCAGCCAATTATATTCAATCATATAAGGAAGAAATTTCTGGATTCTTTCCGGAAAAATCTCCTTGTTTTCCTGCAAGAATCCATAAACGTTTTCTGCATAAACCGCTAAAGGGGTATCAGAATACTGTTGCCAGTTTTTTGCCAAAAAATGATCGTAAAATATGTCGATAATTACGCCTTTGTAATGCCTGTATTGCAAATTTAAACGGCGTTTGCTTGTTTTAACAATTAAATGCGTGTCGGTATAATTGTCAATTTCCCGATGCAATAAAATGCCTGCCTGAATCTCTTCAGGAAATTTTTTAAAGTCACTCCCTTTCACAGCATCAGCAATAAAATTGCCGATTAAGATGTTTTTGTTATTTTTTGAAAGGTATAAATGCGCCAGGAAATTCATAATTGGGATTTATAACAATAATACAAAAAAATCCGCTAATAGCGGATTTTTAATGTTTTCTATTTAGAAATGTGCTTAGTTATTCAACATCACCGGCATCACCAACATGGTAATAAATTAAATGCCATCAATCACGTCAATTGTGGTTAAATTATTCTCGTTGGATCAAATTTTAGGATGAACTGATTTAACTCATAAGTTGATTCCTTATTTGTTTTTGATTTAGGTGAAACTCTCGGAATAATTTCTAATTCAATATTATTTAATTTAAGAGTTTTCATAACTCTGTGCATTCCAAGACCTTTCCCTTTATCAGTTAAAATAAGAGCACTCTTAGCTCTAAATTTTTTTTGACATATTTTATTTACTTCATAATCTTCTATCCTAAGTGATAACATTTCAAATTTCACCAAAAATAAATTATCAGAAACTTCTTTAAATATTACTTTAAAATCAGAATTCTCACAACAATATTTTACAGAATTTTCAAAAATATAAAATAAAGAAACAAACAAAATATCATAGTCAAAGTATAATCTCTTTGAGTTTGAATCAACAAATACTTGAATTTTCTTTTTTTCAAAATCATCAATAAAAATTTGAAGGATTGAAAGAATGGCCTCTTTAATAGAATATTCAATTTTTTGAACACTTGGATTGAGTAATACTGTTTTTTCAAATACAGAAAACTCAACTTTCATTGCAAAATTGTATTTTATTAGTTTTAGTATTGTTTCTGCTGAAATATTAGGTTTGGTTGAGATTATTTCTTTTACGGTGTCTTTTTGTCTATTGATATTTTGACTTAGTACATTTTGAGGAATCAAATTTTGCAAATCGAGAATGTTATAAGTATTTAGGGAAGTCAAATTATGAATTAAATCTTGAACATATTCATTTTGATTTAATGACAAATTCTTTTTGAAATCCACAATAGAATCTAATATAATAATACTCATTTGTATTAATTCTTTAAATAATTTTGAACTATTTATATATTTTGATTCAGTAGTCAGAACGTAAATTATTCCATTTGAATTCTCTTCGAATCCACATCTTGAGTCGACATCTCTTTGATCTATAGAAACTTTCATTTTTATAGATTTTTCAGTTATCTTTGAAGTTAAGGTCTTTAATTCTTGTGGGAAATCACCAAATATAATCTTCCCTTGATTATCAATTATTTGTTTATAAGTGCCCATATTAATTATGAGTATAACTCTAAACCATATTTTTCTACAAGTGATTGAAATTGATAAAAAATTGCATTTTTTTCTAATTTATAATCACAGATATCCCAAGCTTTATGGAAAGAATAAGAGGTGTTATTTGCAGAATAAATTATTACTTTTTTATTTGGATACTTTTGTTTAAGCATTAAAGCAATATCTAATCCTTCATATTGGCAATTTAAAAGTTTTCCAACACCATTAATATCCACAAAGAAAATGTCCGTTTCTTTAATAATAGGGATGTCAATACTTTTAATATCAATAACGGATGACGTCTTTTTCCATCCACTATTTTTTAGCGCCTTGACGACACTAAATTTAGTATCATCATCAATGAACAAAATGTGAACCTTATGTTTAATAGAGTCAATCTTAAGCGTCCTTAAATCAGCCAAATCACCATTATCAGACTTGTCTGTTTTTGAAGAGGAATTAGAATTTACTTCAATATTAATTATATTTTTTTGGCTTGTTTTTGGTTGAATAATTGAATTTATAGGATTATTACTTGTAGCTTCTTTATTCTTTTTATAATAGTTTTTGATAGCAAAGGTAAGTGATATAAGCCCAATTAATACAGCCATTATATAGTACCAGTTAACAATCCAGAAATTTGTTGCGTCAATTTGTAATAGAATAAGATTAGGTGTCATAAGCAATTGATTTTCAATATTTTATATAAATATAACAGCTAAGATATAGATATATATGGAATGAATATGATTATTATCAAGGAATCTGGTGTTTTCTAATAAATCAGGTTTCGATTATTAATTTTATTTTATTAATTCTTAAGCTTCTACTATAAAAAAGCCATAACATATTTGTTGTGGCTTTTCAATTTTATACAGACAGAATTGTGCTTAATTATTCAACATCACCGGCATCACCAACATCGTGATAAATTCACCGGCCTCAATACCGTCAACCGGCGTCAAAATTCCGGCCCTGTTTGGCATCGACATTTCAATCAACACTTCATTTGAATTTAAATTGCTCAACATTTCGGTTAAAAAACGGGAGTTAAATCCAATTTGCATATCGTCGCCTTGGTAATCGCAGGCCAAACGTTCTTCCGCTTTGTTTGAATAATCAATGTCTTCCGCAGAAATATTTAATTCGGTTCCAGCCATTTTCAAACGAATTTGGTGCGTTGTTTTGCTTGAGAAAATCGATACACGTTTCACCGAGTTTAAAAATGTGCCTCTGTCAACTGTCAGTTTATTCGGATTTTCCTTAGGAATAACAGCCTCGTAATTTGGGTATTTTCCGTCTATCAATCGGCAAACCAACACCACATTGTCAAATATAAATTTGGCGTTGGAATCGTTATATTCTATGGTAACATCACTGTTTGATCCGGCTAAAATTCCTTTTAATAAGTTTAGCGGTTTTTTTGGCATAATGAATTCCGCAGGCTGGTTTGCGGTAACATCAGTTCTTGTATACTTCACCAATTTATGGGCATCTGTCGCCACAAAAGTAAGGTTACTTGCATTAAATTGAAAAAACACACCGCTCATCACAGGTCTTAAATCATCGTTTCCAGCTGCAAATATTGTTTTTGAAATCGCAGTGGCCAACACTTCTCCCGGAATTGTGGTGCTGCTTGGCGACTCAAGCGTCACCGCTTTCGGGAATTCGTTGCCGTCAAAATACGCCATATCATATTTCCCGTGGCTCGAGCTAATTTCTATGGTGCTGTTTTCTTCGGTTTTGAAAGTTAAAGGCTGGTTTGGAAATGTTTTTAAAGTATCCAATAATAATCGTGCTGAAATTGCCACAGATCCTTGAGATTCAGATTCAACTTCAATAACGGTGCTCATGATTGTTTCCAAATCCGAAGCCGATATTTTTAATTCGTTTTCTTTTAATTCGAATAAGAAATTATCTAAAATTGGCAATGTATTATTGCTATTGATAACGCCTCCCAAAACTTGGAGTTGTTTTAATAATTGACCGCTTGATACTATGAATTTCATTTATGATTTTTTTAATGGAATAAGTTACAAATATATTCTAAATATGTTGTTATAAAAAGATTTTTTATCAACACGTTATCAATATAAAATATGCGTTAAATTTTAGTAGATTTTAATCCTAAAAAGATATTTTTGGGCGTTCCCGCTGAAAAAGCGGGCAGGCTTTCGCTACTCGCTTTTTTTGTTGCGAAAAGCAACAAAAAAAGAGCTCAAACAAACCACTCAATCCCTAACGCGACTTCAATTAATAATGAATAACGTATTACAAATAACATTTAGCATTCCAACTTTTACAAATATGTTAATACCTTCATAAAAAAAAGTGAAGTCTAAAATTTAATTTTATATTTGATTTCTGCTAAAAAATCAAAATTAAATGAAACGAGCCTATCAAATTTTGACACACAATGGAATGATTAATGGCGAACAGCATCTGTTACCACTAAAAAATAAAATTTAAACAGATGAAAAAAATAGTTTCCCTTTTATTCCTTTCACTCTTTTGCATCACCATAACTTTTGCGCAAGCGCCCAAAAAACCAACTTCAGGAGAAATCTACGAATCCATTCAAAAACTTAACTTTTTAGGGACGGTTTTGTACATCGCAGCACATCCCGATGATGAAAATACCCGACTTATTTCTTATTTTTCAAACGATGTAAAAGCGCGTACCGCTTATTTAAGCATTACAAGAGGCGACGGCGGCCAAAATTTAATCGGACCTGAACTTGGGGAATTGCTCGGAGTTATCAGAACCCAGGAATTATTGGCGGCACGACGTATAGACGGCGGCGAACAATTTTTTACGCGCGCCAACGATTTTGGTTATTCAAAACATCCCGATGAAACGCTAATTATGTGGAATAAAGAAGCCGTGTTAAATGATGTGGTGGCAACCATCAGAAAATTAAAACCCGATGTGATCATCAACAGATTCAATCACAAAACTCCCGGAACCACGCACGGACATCATACTTCTTCTGCAATGTTAGGCGTTGAGGCATTTGATTTGGCTTCAGACAAAACCTACAAAACACATTTGGAAAACGATGCCGTTTGGCAGCCAAAACGATTGTTTTTTAACACATCCTGGTGGTTTTACGGAAGCGAAGAAAATTTTAATAAGGCTGATAAAACCAATTTACTGACCTTGGAAATTGGCACTTATTATGTAAGCAAAGGCCTTTCTAACAGCGAAATAGCTTCTTTGAGCAGGAGCCGACACGAATCCCAAGGTTTTGGAAGCACGGGTTCAAGAGGCACGGAAAAGGAATATTTAGAGTTTTTGAAAGGAGAATTTCCGGCAAGCAGAAATGTTTTTGATGGCATAGACACTTCCTGGAATCGCGTTGAAGGCGGAAAGGAAATCGGGAAAATTTTACAAAAAACAGAAACCGATTACAATTTTAGAAATCCGGCAGCGAGCATTCCTGGTTTAATTGAAGCCTATAAATTAATTCAGCAGTTGAAAGACGACCATTGGAAACAACTGAAATCCGAAGAAATAAAAGAAATTATTGCAGCTTGTGCCGGTTTGTATTTGGAAGTTGTTGCCAATAATGCATCAACAACCGCCAATTCAAAAAATAGTTTAAAAATTGAAGCGGTAAATAGGAGCAATGCCAATATTACGCTGGAATCGGTTGAAATTTCACCATTAAAGGCGCGACTTGATTCCGTTATTGTCTTAAAACAAAATATTGCCAATTCACTTTCTTTAGCTGTTGAAATTCCGTCGGAAATTAAGCAAACTTCGCCATATTGGCTTCGGGAAAAAGGAAGTATCGGAATGTACCAGGTTTCCGATCAAAATTTGATTGGTTTGCCTGAAACTCCAAGAATTATCGTAGCGAATTTTAAGGTTAATTTTAACGGGTTTACAATTCCTTTTGCCAAAAATGTGGTTTATAAATACAACGATCCCGTAAAAGGAGAAGTCTATAAACCTTTTGAAATTTTGCCCGAAGTTTCAGCTACGTTTAACGAAAAGGCCTATATTTTTGCCAATGATGATGCGCAAAAAATTAGCGTTAAAGTAAAAGCAATCAAAGAAAATTTAAGCGGAAATTTATCCTTGGAGATCCCCGAATTTTGGACTGTTTCCCCAAAAAGTTTTTCATTCAGTTTAAAGGAAAAAGGCGAGGAGCAAAATTTTGAATTTGTGGTAAGGCCACCTTCCAAAGCATCCGAAGTATTTATCAATCCGGTGGTGCAAATTGGAAACAGCAAATACACCAACGAATTGGTTGAAATTAATTATGATCACATTCCGTTTCAATCGGTTGTGATGCCTTCAGAAGCAAAATTGGTTCGGTTAACCATTGAGAAAAAAGGGCAAATAATTGGCTATATTCAAGGTGCCGGCGATGCTGTTCCAACTGCTTTGCGTCAAATGGGCTATACGGTTGTTGAATTAAATGATGATGACATCACTCCTGAAAAATTGACAAATTTTGATGCCATAGTATTGGGAATTAGGGCTTATAACACCAATGACCGGACGAAATTTTATCAAAAATTCTTGCACAGTTATGCGGAAAATGGCGGTACTTTAATTGTGCAGTACAACACCAATTCCCGACTTAAAGTTGATGCTCCGGCGCCATTTCCTTTAAAATTATCGAACAACAGGGTTACAGAAGAAGATGCCAAAGTTCGGATGATTAATCCTGCCCATGAACTGTTGAATTTCCCCAATAAAATTTCGGATAAAGATTTTGAAGGCTGGGTTCAGGAACGTGGTTTGTATTTTCCAAGCGAATGGGATCCAAAATTTGAAGCAATTTTAGGTATGAACGATAAAAATGAAGCTGAAAGCAAAGGAAGTTTGCTGGTTGCCAAATACGGCAAGGGGAATTTTATTTACACCGGATTGAGTTTTTTCAGGGAACTGCCGGAAGGCGTTTCAGGAGCCTATAAATTGTTCGCAAATATGCTGTCTATAGGAAAAAATAAGACGGAAAAACCTTTAAAAAACTAAGATGGAAAAGCAAAAATACGTCTGGAAAAAGGAATATACTTTAGTTTTACTCGCCAATGCAGTTTATATCGTGCTGTTCTATGTCATTATGAAAAACTTTTCCTGATATGCAGTGGTTGGACTGGCTGGTGCTTATCGGTACCTTGGGATTTATAGTGATTTATGGCGCATGGAAAACACAGGGAAGCAAAAACGTGACCGACTATATTAAAGGAGGAAATGAAGCGAAAGGGTGGGCGATAGCTTTATCAGTAATGGCAACCCAAGCCAGTGCCATTACCTTTTTATCAACGCCGGGCCAGGCATTTCACAGCGGCATGGGTTTTGTGCAATTTTATTTCGGATTGCCAATAGCGATGGTTATTATTTGTTTGGTTTTCATTCCAATTTACCACCGATTAAAGGTTTTTACCGCCTATGAATATTTGGAAACCCGATTCGATTTAAAAACCCGAACCATTGCCGCAGTTTTATTTCTGATTCAACGCGGATTGGCAGCCGGAATCACCATTTTTGCGCCAGCCATTATTTTATCGGCTGTTTTGGGCTGGGACTTAAATACTTTGAATATCATTATTGGCGTGCTGGTGATCATTTATACGGTCACTGGTGGAACAAAAGCAGTGAACGTTACGCAAAAACAGCAAATGGCGGTCATTTTTTTCGGAATGTTTGTGGCATTTTATTTAATTGTGAGTTATTTGCCTGCAGACATATCATTTTCCAAAGCCCTGAAAATTGCCGGTGCCAGCGGTAAAATGGAGGTGCTGGATTTCTCTTTTAATTTTGAAAATCGCTATACTTTTTGGAGTGGCATTATAGGCGGAAGCTTTTTGGCGCTGTCCTATTTTGGAACAGACCAAAGTCAGGTGCAACGCTATTTGTCGGGGAAATCATTGAAAGAAATGCAACTCGGACTTATTTTTAACGGATTGTTAAAAGTGCCGATGCAATTTTTTATTTTATTGGTGGGCGTGATGGTTTTTGTTTTTTACCAATTCAACGCTTCACCCTTAAATTTCAATCCGGCTGCCGATAGCGCCGTAAAAAATTCGATTTATTCCGAAGAATATAAAGCATTGGAAAATAAACATTTAGAAATTGAAAAAAGCAAATCTGTTGCGAATTTGAACTACGGAATTTCCTTGGATAATGAAAATAATTCAGCTCAGCTTGAAAAATCGGTACAAGAAATACAAGCCTTGAATTTGTTGGAATTGGAAAACAGGGAACAAGCCAAAGAAATCATTAAAAAAGCAGATGATTTGGTTGAAACCAACGATAAAGATTACGTTTTTATTCATTTTATTTTGAACAATCTTCCACGTGGATTGATAGGATTGTTGCTGGCGGTAATTCTTTCTGCGGCTATGTCCAGCACAGCTTCCGAACTCAATGCTTTGGCGAGCACTACAGTTATCGATTTGTATAAAAGAAACGAAAAGACGGTAAAAAATGACCGGCATTATGTGAAAGCTTCCAAATGGTTTACGCTGCTTTGGGGAATATTGGCGATCACATTCGCCTGTTTTGCCAATTTATTCGACAATTTAATTCAGTTGGTCAATATCATCGGTTCTATTTTTTATGGAAATATTTTGGGTATATTTTTACTGGCATTTTTTGTGAAATACGTAAGAAGCAATGCGGTTTTTGTGGCGGCATTAATCACACAAATTATTGTAATTGTTGGCTATATTTATGATTGGATGCCTTATTTATGGTTGAATTTATTTGGCTGTATGTTGGTAATGGGTATTGCGATTCTGCTTCAATTTTCACCTTCAGCGGTTAAAGATTAATTTTTTGGTTCCCCCCCCCGATATTTCTTTTAATTTTAAAATTATAGTATCTTTAAAAAAAAGTTGAGTAATTTATGACAAAAGAAACCGCATTACAGATGTTTGAACAAAAGCAAGTGCGTTCCTATTGGAACGAAAACGAGGAACAATGGTATTTTTCAATTATTGATGTCATTGAAATTTTAACAGAAAGTTCTATTCCAAAGAGATATTGGTCGGACTTAAAAAAGAAACTGACAAAAGAAGGAAGCCAGTTGTACGAAAACATCGTACAACTTAAATTTGTTGCTGCTGATGGGAAAAAATATGCAACAGATTGTTTAAACACAACGCAGTTATTTCGATTAATCCAATCTATTCCGTCACCAAAGGCAGAACCTTTTAAACGATGGTTAGCCCAAGTAGGGAGTGAACGGATTGACGAAATGCAGGATCCGGAATTATCTATTGACAGGGCTTTGGAACATTATTTACAATTGGGCTATTCTGAAAACTGGATTAACCAACGTTTAAAAAGTATTGAAATTCGCAAAGAACTTACCGATGAATGGAAAAGTAAAGGATTAAAAAAAGGTACTCAATTTGCCATTTTAACAGATATAATCACAAAAGCATGGTCTGAAAAAACGACCAAAGAATATAAAATTTTGAAAGGGTTGAAAAAAGAAAATCTTCGGGACAATATGACGAATACAGAATTAATTTTGAATATGTTGGCAGAAGCTTCCACTAAAGATATTTCGCAAGCGATAAATCCAAAGAATTTTAAAGAAAGTCAAAAAGTAGCGCAACAAGGCGGTAATGTAGCCAAAGTTGCCTTAACAGAATTGGAAGATAAAACCGGCAAAAAAGTAGTTACGGCTATCTCTGCGAGGACACTTTTGGAAAATAAAAGAAGAAAAGAATAATTTAACTAACGACTTGCAAAGTCTAAAAGTCTCAAGTAAGCTAACTTGAACTTCCGGTAAAATAATAAAAAAAAGGCTGCCTAAATATTTTCAGACAGCCTTTTTAATTGTTTAATGTAAGGTTTTATTGAACCGGAATGACGATTTTAACTTTTGCCCATTTTATGATGATTTCTTTTTCACCAATAGCATAATCTAATGCTTCTTGGTTATTATCGGTATAATCAGGTTTCACATTCATTCTTAAAATATCTTCTTCCTGTTTGTACGCATTGGAACCCCAAGCGTCATTTTTGCTATTCAGGATTACGACCCATTCCTTGTTTTCACTTGGAATAATAAAAAAACCATATTTACCTGCTTTAACTTTGATATCTCCAATTTTAACGTCTTTATCAAATGAAAAAGTGGTGTTTTCATTGGCTCCGGCTCTCCAAACTTTTCCGTAAGGCACAAGTTCTCCCCAAATTGTTCTTCCTTTAACACTAGGTGAACCATAATCAACAATTGCATTTGCCGTACCTATTTTGCCTGTTGCTTGTTTTCTCGGACTTTCTTGCGCGAAAGTCAAAGTTGCAATCATTAATAATATGAATGTGAATTTTAGTTTTTTCATCATTATTTTTTTGTCCATTCTTCAATAGATTCTTTATTCATTTTTATATAATCTGCATTTCCTGCTTTTTCAGCTCCTGCCAATGATTTTTTTGCAGTGGCTATTGCGCCGGCTTTGTCTCCTAAATCTGCCTGAATCAAACTCATTCTGCGCAAATACCAGAAAGCAGGATCATCGCCAGCTGTTGCTTTTTTCATCCATTCCAATGCCTGTTTTAAATCTTTTCCAGAAGTATGATAATAGGTAGCTGCCTGAAAATAATCATTTTTTGTTGGTCCAGCCAAGGCTGTTTCTATACTTTTCATGGTTGTTTTATCAGTAGGCACTTCAAATTTTACGCCTACATAGGTATTTTCCCAAAGTATGCCTAATACTGCAGAATCGTTGTTTACATCATCGAATGTCATTGTAAAAGATTCAATTTTATTGGGCAATAAATGAACTTCAACAGCAGTTTTTAAAGCGACTTTGCTTTCATCCCATTTTGCCGGATTCCCCCAATTGGTGGCATCACTGTAAAAAATAACGTCCCAAGAAGTTGCATTTGGAATGGTGTAAATGGCGTAAGTTCCTTTTTTTAATTCTTTTCCGCCAATGGTAACATCATCGCCGAAAGTAATTTTTGTGTTTGCATTTGCGCCGGTTCTCCAAACTTCCCCGTAAGGAACCAAATCTCCAAAAATAGTTCTGCCTTTCATTCCAGGTCTTGAATATTCCACCGTAACATCGGTCAAACCAACAACTTGCTCCATTTTTGCGGCCGGACTTGGTTGTGGTGTTTTAATTTGAGCGTTAATTGTTGAAGCTATTCCAACAACTGCCATTAGCATAAATAAATTTTTAATCATCTTAGTTTTAGTTTAAGTTATTATCAAATATAGCATATAATAAAGCCCAAAAAACGGATTATTTTTAATTTTAACAATATTTTAAGAGGTAGAAATCGTGTGTTTATTGGTATTTTTTCTTTCTGAAATAGTTGAAGATAAATCCAAAAAATGCGAGTATCAATAAGGGAAAGAGAATATTTATCAATTGCCATTTGGTTGCTTCTTCAAACGCTTTTTCTTTATTTAAAAAGTCGAGTTTAACTTTTTTCGAACGGATGTTGATTAAACCGGTGTCATCCAATAAATAATTTACGGCATTCAGCAAAAATTCTTTGTTTCCATAGCGCTGATTGGTCCATTTGTTAAGTCCCAATTCCAGCGGTTGTCCCTTAGAAATTTCGTTGGCAATAACATCTCCGTCAGCAATAACCAACATTTTATTTTCTACGCCGTTTTCTTTTGATGCCGCAATTTTAAAAGGATTTATTCTTTCAAAATAAGCCGATTTAAATTTCCCTTCCAACAATACTGAAATTGGTTTGTTTCCTTTATTGTATTCGGCCTCATTACGTTTTTGGGTGATTGTTCTCAAGGAAATGATGGAAGGCGTTCCAACCGATTTTGAAAGCGGTGAACTTTGAAGCAATATTATTTTTTGAATGTTGTTGTCCAGCAGGTCAATACTATTGGCGAATTTCGTGCTTACGGCTTCAATATTGTTGTTTATCGGATGGTTGTTTATGGAATTCACCAAAGGAAAATATTCCCATAAAAACTGATTAAATTGCGTTTGGTTTCCAATATTTCCTGTTGCCAAAGGAATTTCGGAACTGTATAAATCCGTAATTAAATCGCTATTAATTCTAATGCCGTAATTAAAAAACAAATCGGTCAATCCTAAATCTCTCGGATAAGCCAACGTTTCACCGGTTTGCATTAAACTGTCCAGTTCTGCCTGCACATTGTCAATTAACCAAAGTGTTTTTCCGCCATTCATTACAAATTGATCCAGCGTAAATTTTTCTGCTTCGGTAAATTTTTCGGTCGGTTTGGCTATGATTGTGAGGTCAAATTCTAAAATTTGCTCAAAAGTTTTTTGTGGTTGGAAAGCAACACTGTCTAAGGTAAAAGGCGCCAAAAAGTAATATTCGCCTAATTTTCGTAAAAAATCTGCGATGTAAATGTCGTTAAGTTCTCCGTTTCCTCTTAAAACAGCGATTTTTTTTGATTTTTCTGAAGTTACTTTATGAATGGCGTTGGCAAAGGCAAATTCTAAATTTTGTATGGAACTTTCCAATTGCTGATCCTGAGAATTTGAAAATACATCTTTTAACAGCGACACATTTTCGGTCTTGTCTTTATAGGAAACAACCGCCCATGGAAACATGATAATTTCAGATAATTTTCCGTTTTCCTGAATTTGTAAGCGACTTGGTTCAAGTCCGCTTTCAATTAATTTTTGGGCAATTTCTGTAGGATTTACAAAACGGAACTGAATATTTTTATTGCGGGCCTTCAGCTCTTCCAAATGCAACTTGGTTTCTGTCTGAAGCCGTTTAAATTCCGCGGGAAATTCACCTTTTAAATAAACCGTTATTGTGGTGATATCTTTGACGTTTTCAACTATTTTTTCAGTTGCTTTAGACAATGTGTAACGATTGTCTTCGGTTAAATCGAAGCGTTTGTAAATTTTTGAACCAATAATGTTCAGCAAAACAAGGCCTATCAGCAATAATATTATTTTAGAATACTTATTTTTCATGTTGAATTCTAAAATGGGTGAATGCCAAAAAGATAAAGGTGACGGACAAAAAGTAAATCAAATCTCTTGTATCAATAACGCCTTTGCTGATGCTGTTAAAGTGTTCGCTCATCCCAAAATTTTGAATGGCGTAATCTAAATTCCCCAGCAGATTGTAACTTGCCAAAGCTTCAAATCCGTAAAATAAAAAGAAGGAAATAAAGACCGCGATGATAAATGAAACGATTTGATTTTTTGAAATTGTGGAGGAAAAAACACCAATGGCAGTATAAGAGCTTGCCAAAAACAGCAATCCGATAAAAGATCCAAAAGTGGTTCCAAATTCAATATTTCCAACCGGATTTCCCAATTGAAAAATGCTGTAAACGTAGATTAATGTTGGGATTATTGCCAATACAACCAAAATTAAGGCCCCAAAATATTTTCCCAATATAATTTCCCAGTTTGTAAGGGGTTTGGTTTTTATAATTTCGATGGTTCCGGTGTTTATTTCTTCAGAAAAACTGCGCATTGTAATGGCCGGAATCAAAAAGATAAAAATCCACGGCGCTAAAAAAAAGTAACTGTTTAAGTCTGCGAAACCTGCGTGCAATATGTTAAATTCCCCATTAAAAACCCATAAAAACAATCCGTTAATCACCAAATACACCCCAATAACCAAATAGCCAATTGGCGATGAGAAAAAGGAATTTAGTTCTTTTATTAAAATAGATTTCATTAAAAATGTTTAACTGTTTAATCGTGTATTTGTTTCCCTTCGACTCAGCTCAGGGTGAAAATTGTGTATTTGTTTATTTTAATTTTTCAATAATCATGTCAATGATTGAACTTTATCAACGCTCCAGGCTTCTGGTTTGTTGTTGAACAATGCTTTTGCTTTTCCCCAAACCACTTTAAAAAGTTCAGAATTTCTGTAGGCTTCCAAATCAGCTTCAGTTTCCCAGTAACTATAGGTAAAAAAGGTATTGGAATCGTTTTTGTCTCTGTACAATTCCAATAAATTACATCCTTTAAAATTTCTTATTTTTTCTTTATTCTCATTAAAATTTTCAAGGAACAAGGCTATGTTTGATTCTTTAAAATTCATTTTTACAATTCGCACAAACATATTATTCTTGGGGTTTTTATTAATTATTTAATTGAACTTGACGGTTATTACAGCCCTGTAATTTAATCCCAGAAGCGAAACAGCGCCGCCCACAGTGCTTGTATTGCTGCGGTACATGGCAATTTCTAAAAAGTTGGCCGAATTGAATAACGCCAATCTGGTTCCATCTTTTTGACGTTGCTCTTTTGGTAATGAAAAATCGACAATATCGCTGTATTTTTCATGAATCTTGGTGAATGTGTATCTATTAGCAATAACTTCAAAATCGCGTCCTTTTCCAACTTGGCTAAATAGTTTTTCACTGATGTTACTTATGGAATTTCCATAATTGTCAACATAGATAATATTGCCGAAAATTGTATTATTGTCGCCTGAAATTGTCGGCTGGAGTTCGCTAATTTTTTTGAATTCGGGAATCGTTTTTCCGATGATTTCCAATTTTCCGCCACGGGCAATATGACAGGCTACTTTTACAAAAACGTCTAAAACAGGAAAACTGCTTTCTATATATTCATGAATGTTTATTTCAACAATTTTTTCAGGGGTGATTTCTGACGCCAAAAGGGAAATAACGCCGTTATCCGGACAAATAAAATAATGGTTGTCCAGTTTTATTGCAATGTGTCTGTTTTCATCATTTAATTCCGCATCAACACCAATAATATGAATGCTTCCATCAGGAAATTTTTTATAGGAGTTCCTTAAAATATAAGCGGTTTCTGTAATGTTAAATGGTGAAATTTGATGAGAAATATCCACAATTCGCGCATCTGGCAATTCGCTGTAAATAGTGCCTTTTACCGCCCCAACAAAGTGGTCTTTGATTCCAAAATCGGTGGTTAAAGTTATTATGGACATATAATATTCAGACGAAATTTTTGATGAAAATTAAAGCAAATTTTTAATAAAATGTTTACAACTTATTTGTAATAATTCAATTTTTGTTATTTGATATTTACTACATTTGACATGCAAATCTAATCAATTATTTGGTGATTGAAAGACTATTTTTTTAATAAGACTTAACACTTTTATCATTTGAACGAACGTATTATTGTATTAACCGAAATTCATCCAAACGACTTATTTGGCAATAAAAATTCCAATATAGAACTTTTACAAAAATATTTTCCGAAACTTAAGATTGTTGCCAGAGGAACAGAACTTAAAGTCTATGGTGAACCAGAAATTTTAGATGAATTTGAGAAACGGTTAGAAATGATTATTTCTTATTTTGGAAGATACAATAAACTTGACGAAAATAGTATTGAGCGTCTTTTGACCACAAACGGCAGCGAGCATAAAAGTTCACTTGAAGCTGATGGCGTTTTAGTTCATGGCGTGAGCGGGAGACTTATTAAAGCCCAAACGCCAAACCAACGCATAATGGTTGAGAAAATGGGTAAAAATGATATGCTTTTTGCAGTTGGACCTGCCGGTACCGGAAAAACGTATACAGCGGTTGCTTTGGCTGT
This sequence comes from Flavobacteria bacterium RIFCSPLOWO2_12_FULL_35_11, assembly GCA_001800975.1. Lineage (GTDB taxonomy): Bacteria > Bacteroidota > Bacteroidia > Flavobacteriales > Flavobacteriaceae > Lutibacter. The sequence goes on from MGWK01000026.1 coordinate 97,040, forward strand.
TAAAGCATTAAAGGAAAAAGAAGTAAGAAGAATTATTTTAACGCGGCCTGCAGTGGAATCTGGTGAAAATTTAGGATTTTTGCCCGGAGATTTAAAAGAAAAATTAGACCCATATATGCAACCATTATATGATGCATTGCGTGATATGATTCCATACGAAAGGCTGGATTCCTATTTGGAAAAGGAAATAATACAAATTGCGCCTTTGGCATTTATGCGGGGACGGACTTTAGACAATGCGTTTGTGATTTTGGACGAAGCGCAAAACACAACCCATAACCAAATGAAAATGTTTTTAACGCGGATGGGTAAAAATGCAAAATTTATTATTAACGGAGATCCCGGACAAGTAGATTTGCCAAGAAGACAAATATCGGGTTTAAAAGAAGCAATGCTTACGCTTAAAGATATTAATGGAATCGCATTTGTGCATTTTGACGATAAAGATATTATTAGACACCGATTGGTAAAAGATATCATTTTGGCTTATACAAACCTTGAAGTAGGTGAGTAATTAAACAATTGACAATTGATAATCAGCAATTGATAATTAAAAAATTAAACAGATAAACTAATATACAGTTAAACGACTAAACGATTCAAAACTTAAACAACTAAACGCCTAAAAAATGAGCAACACAATTAACAACACTGCATTTAACTTCCCAAATCAAAAATCGCTTTACAGAGGTAAGGTTAGAGAGGTTTACAATATTAATGATGAAATTTTGGTGATGATTGCCTCCGACAGGCTTTCTGCTTTTGACGTAGTGATGCCAAAACAAATTCCGTTTAAAGGGCAAATTTTAAACCAGATTGCGGCTAAAATGATGGATGCCACCAAAGATATTGTGCCAAATTGGATTATTGCCATTCCAGATCCAAATGTTGCTGTGGGTCATTTGTGTGATCCTTTTAAAGTTGAAATGGTTATTCGCGGCTACTTATCTGGTCATGCGGATCGTGAATACAAATTGGGAAAACGATTTTTATGCGGTGTTGCAATGCCCGAGGGAATGAAAGAAAATGACAAGTTTCCTGAACCAATCATTACGCCTTCAACAAAAGCTGAAGGAGGCGAGCATGATGAGGATATTTCAAGAGAGGAAATATTAAGCCAAGGAATTGTTTCAAAAGAAGATTATGAAGTGTTGGAAAAATACACCAAAGCTTTATTTCAACGCGGAACCGAAATTGCGGCAAAACGAGGTTTAATTTTGGTGGACACCAAATATGAATTCGGTAAAACCAAAGATGGTAAAATTGTGCTAATTGATGAAATTCACACACCCGATTCTTCTCGTTATTTTTATGCTGAAGGTTATCAAGAAAGACAAAATAAAGGGGAAGCCCAAAAACAATTGTCTAAAGAATTTGTGCGCCAATGGTTAATTGAAAATGGTTTTCAGGGATTAAAAGATCAACAAATTCCGGAAATGACCGTAGAAAAAATAAATGAAATTTCAGACAGATATATTGAATTGTATGAAAAAATCACCGGTGAAAAATTCGTAAAATCGGATGTGAGCAATATATTAGACAGAATTGAAAAAAACGTACTGTTTTTTTTAAATAATAGATAAGGTTTAGGCAGGTATTAAAGATACTAAAACATCAAGTATTTCGTCTTTATTTAGGTTGCTGTTAAGCCATTCCAACGCGTTTTCGTTTGTTGAAAATATTTCAACCGACTGGGATTTATTTTGTTGCATCATTTTAAACATCGTGGTAGAAACCACTTGATTGGGCGTGTTCGTAATAAGCGCAACACGCCTGTTCCCGTAAACCTTGGAATTGGCATCTAAAAACCTAACGTATTTGTCAATATCTTCCGGATTTGTGTTGAAAGTAACCTTTTTTAAATGTACGAAGTAATTTAAACTTGGTAAAAATAAGGGATCTAAAGTGATGCTTTTCTTAAATTCTATAAATGAATCAGCATCTAAAATACCTGTATGGTATTCAACTATAAGGTTGTGTTCCTTTAAAATTTTATAATTACTTATTAAACCTGACATTTATCAATTTTGTATAAAAATAAAAAAAAGTCCCAATTAAATATACATTGGGACTTTTTTTTACTGTTTTTTTTGCGGTTGATATTTAGCAGGATTTTTTAAGGCCATTAAAACATCAAGAATTTCGTATTTAATAAGGCTGCTATTTAGCCAGTTTATTGCCGCTGTGGTTGTAGAAAAAACCTCAATTTCTTTTAACTTTTGTGTATTGCTATTTTTAAATAAGGTTGCGAAAACCATTTGGTTTGGAGAATTGGTTACCAATACAACCTTTCTTTTTCTTTCAGATATAAAGTTTTCTTCCGTAAAATTATTGTATTTTCTGATATCATCTATTGAAGCAGTAACAACAACGTTGCTTAAATCTATAAAATAATTCATATTGGCAGAAAACAAGGGGTCAAGTGTGGTACTAGTCACAAAATTTATATAGGATTCCAAATCTAAATTGCCCGAATGGCATTCAATAATAAGATTTTGTTTCTTTAAAATAATATAATTGCTATTTAGTGATGACATTGGGGTTAGGGGTTAATTTTATTAAATAGGATTCGCATATAATAAAAGTCCCAAATAAATAACTTTATTTTAGGACTTTTATTTAATACTATTTTTTATTTCTTTTTCTTATTTCTTTTTCTTTTGTTGTGCCTGTTGTTCTTGCGCTTGAGACATCGCCTGATTTAAGCGTTGACGAAATTTACCCTCTTTTTTAGGTTTCGTTTTGTTTACCTGAATTTGAGCATGAATTTTATCTTCATCAATAATGTAATTTTTAATTACAAACATAATGGCAACAGTCAATAAGTTAGAAACAAAATAGTACAAACTTAAACTGCTGGCATACATATTAAAGAAAATTAACATCATAATTGGTGAAAGATACATCATCATTTTCATCATTTTTTGCATATCAGGCATTCCTTCTTGCGCTGGTTGTTGCATCCCCATTTGCTGGTCTTGGCTCATTTTCATATAAAAGAAAATGGCAAGTGACGCTAAAATTGGGAATAAACTTATGTGAGATCCATACATCGGAATTCTAAACGGAAGTTCATATATGGAGTCGTATGCCGATAAGTCATCAGCCCATAAAAAACTTTGTTGACGTAAATCTATGTTCGATGGAAAAAAGCGGAACAAGGCAAAGAAAACAGGCATTTGCAACAATGCAGGAATACATCCGGCAAGCGGGCTTACACCAGCTTTACTTTGAAGCGCCATAGTTTCTTGTTGACGTTTCATGGCATTTTCTTTTCCTGGTAAACGTTTGTTGATGTCTTCCATCTCAGGTTTTAAAACCTTCATTTTCGCGCTGGAAACATAAGATTTATAAACCAAAGGAGACATGATTATTCTGACTACAATCGTTAACAAAATAATGATTAAACCGTAATTTCCAATAAATAATTGTAAAAAGTTGAACACCGGAATGAAAATCCATCGGTTTAAATAACCGAAAATTCCCCAACCAAGATTTACAATTTCTTTAATATTGCGGTCGTATTTTTTTAGAATTTGATAATCATTTGGTCCGATATACCAATTCATATTGTAATTTAATTCACCTCCTTTTAGTGCCAGTGGTGCTTTTAAGTAAAATCCTTTTGTGAATGTGGTATCAACATCTTCATCAAGTGACAATGTTTTAGATTCTAATTTGGCTGATGAAAAAGCCTGTTCAGAAATTAAAATGGAAGAGAAAAAATGTTGTTTGTAAGCAACCCAATTTACATCAGTTTCTTCCGCATCATCTTCGCCGCCAATTGATAAGTAATCGATGCTTTCATCCTCTTTTTCATAATACATTTCGGTTTGTTGGTTCTCATAGCTGATGCTTTTCTCTTTTCTGAAAGCTTCTAAACTATAATCTAAAGTCACCGGTTTGCTTGTGTCTAGTGAAGCGCTTAATCCTTGTGAGCGCACCGTGAAATCAACCATATATTCAGATGGTTTCATCACATATCGATATTCTAAATAGTTGCCTTCAGAAACTTTTAATTTCATGGAAAGCACTTGATTTTCGCCAACTTTTGATAGTTTTGGCTCAAAAAATAAGTCTTTTGTGTTTAATGTTCGGTTGTCGGAAGTTCCAAAGTTGATGTTAAAAGTGGCGTTGTTGTCCTTTATCATATACAATGGCAAAGAATCATAAGTCACATAATTTTTTAACAATGCTTCCTTAATTTGTCCGCCCTTATTTGAAATAACCAATTTAAGCAGGTCATTTTCCAATACCGTTTCTCCGTCTTTTTTAGCGGAAGGAAGTGTTGCGGAATAAGCAAAAACACCCAACTGGCCTTTCGCTTTAACCAAAGAAAGTGAATCTGTTGCCTGGGTAATTATTTCGGATTTTTTGGTGGAATCAGTAAGGGTTGAAGTAACGGTAGCTTTTTCTACGTTTTCTATCTTGTTTTTCTCAGCTTCCAATTTTTCTTCCGGAGTTGGCTGATTGCTGTACATCCACCATAAAACGATAGCTCCTAATAAAACAAAACCTATCAGTGAATTAATATCAAATTTCTTTTCTTCCATGGGTATAATTAAATGTCAATTTGTCCATTACCTTTTTATCGTAATTAAAAAGCCCGACAAATGTACTAAATGTAAATTAATTTTGGTTTTTTATTAATGATTAGTTGGCTGGCTTAATGAGTGGTTTAAAGCGGCTTTCACAAAATCCACAAATAAAGGATGCGGGTTTAAAACCGTACTTTTATATTCCGGATGGTATTGAACGCCAACAAACCAAGGGTGTTTTGGAATTTCAATAACTTCAACCAAATTGGTTTTCGGATTTTTTCCGGTAGCGATCATTCCGGCTTTTTCAACTTGTTCTAAAAAATCGTTGTTAAATTCATAACGATGTCTGTGTCGTTCGCTAATATGTTCTTTACGGTAAATATTTCTGACCTTACTGTCATCTTTTAGGATACAATCCCAGGCGCCCAAACGCATGGTGCCACCATAATTGGTGATATTTTTTTGCTCTTCCATTAAATCAATAACAGGGTATAAGGTATTGCTGTTCATTTCGGTTGAATTGGCGCCTTTTAGCCCTAAAACGTTTCTTGAAAATTCGATCACGGCCATTTGCATTCCCAAGCAAATACCGAAAAAAGGAATGTTGTTTTCACGCGCATACCTTACGGCTTCAATTTTCCCTTCAATGCCGCGCTCGCCAAAACCTGGAGCAACCAAAATTCCATTTAAATTTTTCAATAGTATTGGAACATTTTCAATGGTTAATTCTTCGGAATGAATCCAATTTATAATGACTTTAACTTCGTTTTGGGCACCGGCATGAATAAATGCTTCTGAAATAGATTTGTAAGCATCGTGCAATTCAACATATTTTCCTATAAGCCCGATTTCAACCGTATTTTTCGGATTTTTAAAACGTTTTAAGAAATCGTTCCACGATTTTAAATCGGGTTGTTTGTCATGAGGCAATTGCAATTTTTTAAGCACTACATCATCTAAACCTTCCTCAAGCATAAAATTAGGCACATCGTAAATAGTTTCTGCGTCTATGGATTGGATCACATCTTCTTTTCTGACATTACAAAAAAGCGCCAGCTTGTTTTTTATGGAATCTGAAATTTCATGTTCTGTTCTGCAAACCAAAATATCTGGACTTACCCCGCTTTGCATCAGCATTTTAACGGAGTGTTGGGTTGGTTTTGTTTTTAATTCCCCGGCAGCGGCCAAATATGGAACTAAAGTTAAATGAATGACGATGGCATTTTCATGGCCTAATTCCCAAAGCAGTTGACGAACAGATTCTACATATGGCAATGATTCAATATCGCCAACAGTTCCGCCAATTTCAGTGATTACAATGTCAAATTCGCCTGTATTTCCTAAAATTTTAATTCGGTCTTTAATTTCATCTGTAATGTGAGGAATAACCTGTACTGTTTTGCCTAAAAATTCGCCTCGGCGCTCTTTTTCGATGACAGATTGGTAAATTCTTCCCGTAGTTACGTTGTTTGCCTGTGAAGTTGGAATATTGAGAAAACGCTCATAATGACCCAAATCCAAATCGGTTTCTGCACCATCTTCCGTTACATAACATTCGCCATGTTCGTAAGGATTTAAAGTTCCCGGATCAATGTTTATATAAGGATCTAGTTTTTGTATGGTGACAGAGTAGCCTCTTTCTTGTAATAATTTTGCTAAAGAAGCTGCGATAATTCCTTTTCCAAGAGAAGAAGTAACGCCTCCGGTTACAAAAACATATTTGGTGTTTTTCATTATTCGTAGGTTTTGGCAAAATTACATTTAATGTTTTAGTCTACAAAAACAAACCTTCAATTTTTGGAAAAAATTGAAGGTTTGTTTTTTAATTGAATTTTAAAGAATATTTATTTCTTTTTGCTTCTGATCATCATTTCAAGCATATCCCACATTTCTTTGGGAATATCTTCGAGCATATTAAATTCTCCTGCACCTTTTAACCATTCTCCGCCATCAATTGTAATGACTTCACCATTTATATATGCCGAAAAATCGCTCATTAAATAAGCGGCCAAATTCGCCAATTCCTGATGTTCGCCAACTCGGCCAACCGGAACTTTCTTTTTCATATCAAATTTATCTTTTAAATTTCCAGGCAACAATCTGTCCCAAGCGCCTTCAGTAGGAAACGGGCCAGGAGCGATGGCGTTGGAACGAATGCCGTATTTTGCCCATTCAACAGCTAAAGAACGGGTCATGGCCAAAACACCGGCTTTTGCGGTTGCGGATGGAACAACATAAGCCGAACCTGTCCACGCGTAAGTGGTCACAATATTTAAAATGGTTGATTTTGGCTGTTTGATGTCTATCCAATGTTTTCCAAATGCCAGCGTGCAATTTTTGCTTCCTTTTAAAACAATGTCAATAACAGTGTCGAAAGCGTTGGCCGACAAACGTTCGGTTGGACTGATAAAATTTCCTGCGGCGTTGTTCAAAAGTCCATCAACTTTCCCAAATTTATCTAAAGTTGCCTGTAAAACAGCTTCGACTTCAGTGTAATTTCTAACATCACATTGAACTGCCAAAACGGTTCCTCCAGTTTTTTCTTCTAACTCTTGTTTTGCTTTTTCTAATTTTTCAATATTTCTTGAAGTGATGACCACATGAGCGCCAAGTTCTAAAAAATAAGTGGACATCGCCTTTCCTAAACCGCTTCCGCCACCTGTTACAACAATGACTTGATCTTTTAAACTTCCTTCTTTAAGCATTGGTTCAGTATACATATTTATGATATTTTTGATTTGTATAAAAGTATGTTTTTTTTTAATTTAGGGCTAAAAAATAAAAATAATATTTTTTTTTAAATTCTATTTGCCAAAAACAAAAGTAATTGTATATTTGCCAACGCTTTTGAGGAGAGGAATTCCAAAGAAAGCAACAACAGAAGAAACACTATTTTAAAGATATTTGTAATGAGTAAAAGAACATATCAGCCATCAAAAAGAAAAAGAAGAAATAAGCACGGTTTTAGAGAACGTATGGCTAGTGCAACAGGTAGAAAAGTGTTGGCAAGAAGAAGAGCTAAAGGTAGAAAAAGAATAAGTGTATCTTCAGATCCGAGACCAAAAAAATAATGAAACAATAGTTTTGTATATAGGGTGTTACTTTTTAGTAACACCTTTTTTTTGAACTTTTAATAAGTTTTGAAAACTATTTCACCCCAGAAAACGAATTTTATAGATATTTGTACCATACTATTTTATATTTAAAAAATGCCAAAAAACAATAATATTAAATCAATTTTAATAATTGGATCAGGACCAATTATTATTGGCCAGGCTTGTGAATTTGATTATGCCGGCTCACAAGCAATCAGATCTTTAAAAGAAGAAGGAATTGAAGTGACACTCATCAATTCAAATCCGGCTACAATTATGACGGATCCATCTTTGGCAGATAATGTGTATTTGTTGCCGTTAACCACAAAATCGATCATTCAAATTTTAGAAATGCACCCAAATATTGATGCGGTTTTGCCAACAATGGGCGGACAAACAGCGTTGAATTTATGCATTGAAGCTGATGATAAAGGGATTTGGAAAGATTTCAACATAGATATAATTGGGGTTGACATTGCTGCCATTCACATTACTGAAGATCGCGAACAATTTAGAAAGTTGATGGAAAAAATTGGTATCGGTCAAGCGCCGTCAACCATCGCGAATTCATATTTAAAAGGAAAGGAAATTGCACAGGAATACGGATTTCCGTTGGTTATTCGTCCATCCTTTACCTTAGGTGGTTTTGGGGCTTCCATTGTTTATAAAAAGGAAGATTTTGATGATTTGCTAAGTCGCGGTTTAGAAGCTTCGCCAATTCACGAAGTAATTATTGACAAGGCATTGTTAGGTTGGAAGGAATATGAACTGGAGTTGTTGCGTGACAGAAATGACAATGTGGTGATTATTTGCACCATTGAAAATATGGATCCGATGGGAATTCATACCGGAGATTCTATCACAGTGGCGCCTGCAATGACTTTAAGCGATACCACTTTTCAAAAAATGCGTGATATGGCCATTTTGATGATGCGTTCTATCGGCGATTTTGCCGGCGGCTGTAATGTGCAGTTTGCCGTAAGTCCGGATGAAAAAGAAGATATTATAGCTATTGAAATTAATCCGCGGGTTTCGCGGTCATCAGCATTGGCTTCAAAAGCAACCGGATATCCGATTGCGAAAATTGCCGCAAAATTGGCCATTGGTTATCATTTAGATGAACTGAATAACCAAATTACCAAAACAACTTCGGCTTTATTTGAGCCAACTTTAGATTATGTAATCGTAAAAATACCACGATGGAATTTCGACAAATTTGAAGGTGCAGACAGAACTTTGGGATTGCAAATGAAATCGGTTGGAGAAGTGATGGGAATTGGGCGTTCATTTCAGGAAGCACTGCATAAAGCAACGCAATCTTTAGAAATTAAACGCAACGGATTGGGCGCTGACGGAAAAGGAGAGAAGGATTACGACACCATTATCGAGAAATTAACCTACCCAAGTTGGGATCGGGTTTTTATTATATATGATGCACTTCAAATTGGAATACCATTAAGCAGAATCCACGAAATTACCAAAATAGATATTTGGTTTTTAAAGCAATACGAACAATTATTGGCATTGGACAGGGAAATTTCTACGCATAAACTGGAAACTTTAACCTATGATTTGTTGTTGGAAGCAAAACAAAAAGGATTTGCAGACCGACAAATAGCGCATATGTTAGGCTGTTGGGAAAGTGAAGTGCACAGTAAAAGGCAGGAATTAAATATCAATAGAGTTTACAAATTAGTGGATACTTGCGCAGCCGAATTTAATGCGCAAACACCTTATTATTATTCTACTTTCGAAAATAAAATGATTACCGAAAACGGAAGTTTTTCGGACAATGAAAGTGTGGTTACCGACAAGAAAAAAATTGTGGTTTTGGGCTCAGGACCTAACAGAATCGGACAGGGAATTGAGTTTGATTATTGTTGTGTGCACGGCGTTTTGGCCGCCAAAGAATTAGGTTACGAAACCATCATGATTAACTGCAACCCGGAAACGGTTTCAACCGATTTTGACACAGCCGACAAATTGTATTTTGAACCGGTGTTTTGGGAGCATATTTATGACATTATTAGACATGAGAAACCGGAAGGCGTTATTGTTCAGCTGGGCGGGCAAACCGCTTTAAAACTGGCTGAGAAATTAGACAAGTACGGAATTAAAATTATAGGAACCAGTTTTGACGCGCTAGATTTGGCGGAAGACAGAAAACGTTTTTCTGAATTATTGATTGATTTGGACATTCCTTTTCCGCAATATGGAACTGCAACCACTGCTGATGAAGCGTCTGCGATTGCCGATAGTTTGGATTTCCCAATATTGGTTCGTCCTTCTTATGTTTTGGGCGGACAAGGAATGAAAATTGTGATCAATAAGGAAGAATTGGAAAAACACGTGGTTGATTTACTGCGCAAAATTCCAAACAATGTGTTGTTGTTAGACCATTATTTAGATGGTGCTATTGAAGCGGAAGCGGATGCAATTTGCGACGGGGAAGAAGTGTATATTATTGGCATTATGGAGCATATCGAGCCTTGTGGTGTACACTCTGGTGATTCAAACGCTACCTTGCCGCCATTTAATTTGGGTGAATTCGTTATGCAGCAAATTAAAGACCATACGCTGAAAATTGCTTTGGCTTTAAGAACTGTAGGGTTGATAAATATTCAGTTTGCCATTAAAGACGATATTGTTTATATCATTGAAGCCAATCCGAGAGCTTCACGTACGGTGCCATTTATTTCTAAAGCATATAAAGAACCTTATGTAAACTACGCAACAAAAATAATGTTGGGAGCAAATAAGGTAAAAGATTTTACATTTAATCCAAAATTAGAAGGTTATGCCATTAAACAACCAGTATTTTCTTTCAATAAATTCCCCAATGTGGATAAAAAATTAGGTCCGGAAATGAAATCGACCGGAGAAAGTATTTTGTTTATCGACAGTTTAAAAGATGACCAGTTTTACGAATTGTATTCAAGAAGAAAAATGTATTTAAACAAATAAAATTGGTTAAAAAATCTAAAAAGAGCTCTCAGAGCTCTTTTTTATGCAAAAATTGTCGCATATTAATTTATTATATATATTTGTTCAACTAAACTTAATTTACTTTGAACAATATTAAAACGGAGTTCACTATAAAGGATCTCGAAAATTTTTCAGGAATCAAAGCGCATACCATTCGGATTTGGGAAAAAAGGTATAATTTATTTCAACCAAAAAGAACGGATTCAAATATTCGATATTATGATATGAATAGCTTGCTGAAGCTGTTAAACGTATCATTGCTTTATAATAACGGCGTAAAAATATCCAAAATAGCAATCCTTTCAGAAGCTAAAATGGAATTAAGCGTAAAAGAGCTTGTATTTAAAGAGGGTTTTGAAAGCAATGCATTGAATTCATTTAAATTGGCCATGCTAAATTTTGATGAAGCATTGTTTAATCAAACCTATAATAGCCTTATTTCGCAAACATCTTTCCGGACTATTTTTACTGAAATTTTCATTCCATTTTTGAATGAAATTGGCATTTTGTGGCAAGTTCATTCTATAACTCCTGCTCATGAACATTTTATCACCAATTTAATCAAGCAAAAAATCCTTATAAATTTAGAGAAACTACAGTTTCTTCAACCAAATAAATCATCCAGAAAGTTTGTGCTGTATTTGCCAATGAATGAAATTCACGAACTTGGTTTGCTCTATTTGCATTTTGAGTTGTTATTTCATGGGTACCATTCAATTTATCTGGGGCAAAGCGTTCCGGTTGAAAATTTGAACGATCTACAAAAAATATTTAGTGACGTTTGCTTTGTTACTTATTTGACTGTTGAACCTTCAAAAGAATCTATTGAAGATTATTTACAGACTGTTAATAGTGAGGTGCTTCAGAATACCAACGATACCTTGTGGGTTTTAGGCTCAAAACTTGCCCAATTTGATTCGGATTCATTTAAAAATGATAAAATTAAAATCTTTAAATCTGCGATTGACTTGTTAAATATTTTGTAATTTTTTTTAAATAATTTGTTTTTGTTTAACTAATTTGTATTTTTGTTAAACAAAATGAAGAAAAAAATTATCATAATAGGTTCAGGGTTCTCCTCATTATCCGCTTCTTGCTACTTGGCGAAAGCAGGTCATGAGGTTACAATACTTGAGAAAAACAGCAGCGTTGGCGGGAGAGCACGACTGCTAAATAAAGACGGATTTAAATTTGACATTGGTCCAACCTGGTATTGGATGCCCGATGTTTTTGAAAAATTCTTTACCGATTTCAATAAAAAACCATCAGACTTTTACGATTTAGAAAAACTGGGACCTGCCTATCAGGTCTATTTTGACCAACTTGATTCTTTACTCATTTCAGATAAAATTGAAGAAATCTATGAGGTTTTCGAAAATGAAGAGAAGGGAAGTTCCGTTTATCTTAAGAAATTTTTAAAAGCTGCAAAATTCAATTATGAAGTTGCCGTAAATAATTTGGTTTACAAACCCGGAAATTCCATTACCGAATTGGTGACTTTTCAAACAATTGCCAATGTAAATCAGTTTTTTAAAAGCATAAGTACCGAAGTAAGAAGTCATATTAAAAGTAAAAAATTAATACAGATTTTAGAGTTTCCTGTGTTGTTTTTGGGGGCAAAACCCTCGAATACCCCGAGTTTTTACAGTTTTATGAATTATGCCGATTTTGGTTTGGGCACTTGGCATCCAAAAGGAGGAATGTTCGAAGTTGTTAAAGGTTTTGTGACCCTGGCTGAACAATTGGGCGTTAAAATTGTAACCAACCAAAATGTTGAAAAAATTGTTGTTGAAAATTCCATCGTTAAAGGTGTTAAGGTGAATCAGCAATTTATGGAAGCATATATAGTTGTCAGCGGTGCAGATTATCACCATTCAGAAACATTATTGGAGGATAAATACAGAATGTATTCCGAAAAGTATTGGAATAAAAAAACATTTGCGCCATCAGCTTTGTTGTTCTACGTTGGCTTCAGCAAAAAATTGAAAAACGTTTCTCACCATACTTTATTTTTCGATTCAAATTTCGACAAGCATGCAATTGAAATTTACGACAATCCGCAATGGCCAAAAGATCCGCTTTTTTACGGAAGTTTTCCAAGCATCACCGATGACAGTTTCGCCCCAAATGGTTATGAAGCAGCTACTTTTCTAATTCCGATTGCGCCTGGAATTCAGGATAATAATGAAATACGCGAGGCATATTTTTTAAAAATAATTGAACGGCTTGAAAAATTGACCGATCAAAATGTGAGAGATTACATCATTTTTAAAGAATCTTATTGTGTAAACGATTTTGAAAAAGATTACAATTCGTATAAAGGAAATGCTTATGGATTGGCGAATACATTAATGCAAACTGCTTTTTTGAGGCCTAAAATTCAAAGTAAAAAGATAAAGAATTTGTTTTTTACCGGGCAGTTAACAGTTCCCGGTCCAGGAGTTCCTCCAGCAATTATATCGGGAAAAATTGTCTCAGAATTAATTATGAAAAACAGCATTTAAAATATTGACTTTAAAAATCATTACTAACTAAAAAATAATTTTAATGAAACAAATTTTTGATGATACTTCATTTTTATGTAGCAAAATAGTTACAAAAAAATATAGCACATCCTTTTCATTGGCCGTAAAAATGCTGGCGCCAAAAATTAGGGAAGGCATTTTTGGCATTTATGCTTTTGTAAGATTTGCTGATGAAATTGTGGATTCTTTTCACGATTTTGAGAAAAATGAACTCATAAACGAATTTGAGCGCGATTATTATAAGGCCTATCATGCAGGAATCAGCTTAAATCCGATTTTAAACTGTTTTCAGTTAACGATAAAAAAGTATAATATTGACGATGATTTAATTCAGGCTTTTTTAAAAAGCATGAAACAGGATTTAAATAAAGAACAATACAATACTGAAGCCGAATACAATGAATATATTTACGGATCGGCTGATGTAGTTGGCTTAATGTGTTTGAAAGTTTTTGTTGATGGCGATAATGAAAAGTATGAAAAGCTTAAAAATTATGCCATGAGTTTGGGTTCTGCTTTTCAAAAAGTGAATTTCCTGAGAGATTTAAAAGATGATTATGAAGTTTTGAATCGTTCTTATTTTCCGGGAATAAATTTGATGTCCTTAGATTTTACTTCAAAAAACAAAATCATTGAAGAAATAGAGCATGACTTTGAAGAAGCTTATAAAGGAATAAAATTATTGCCTATTGAAGCGAAGTTTGGCGTTTATACCGCCTATATTTATTACAAAGGTTTGTTGAAAAAATTAAAAAGCACTCCTTCAGAAAAAATAATGAATACAAGAATCAGAATTTCCAATCCTGTTAAAATCAGTTTGCTGGCAAGGTCTTTTGTGGTTTTTAAGTTAAATTTGATGTAATTTTATTAAATGAAGTTAGTTGTTCTCTTTTTAATGTTTAATTCATTTTCTGCTTCGGTTTTAGACATTGTAAGAAATCAGTTACCCAAAATTAATTCATTGGATGAAGCCGAATTTCATATGAAATTACTGGAAAAAGAAAAGGGAACAGAAGCAAAAGCATATTATGCGTCCATGTTTTTTATGAAAGCCAAATATGTGAAATTTCCACTTTCAAAATACAATAATTTCAAAAAGGGAAAAACTGCTTTAGATCAATTGGTAAAAGAAAATTCGGCAAATGTAGAAATTAGGTAATTGCGTTATGTATTTCAAAACGAGTTGCCAAATTTTTTGAATTATAACAGCAATATTCAGGAAGATTATTCGGTTATCGCCAAAGGAATAGAGAAAAGCGATTTAAACAAACAATTTAAGCAGAAAATATTAAAAAATATGTTGTTGGTTAAGAGTATAACTTCAGATCAATCAACGCAAATTAAATTATTATTAAACAAAATATAATGTTTTTACTCATTACAATTTTTACTTTTTTATTGATGGAATGCGTAACCTGGTTAACGCATAAATTTGTGATGCACGGGTTTATGTGGTATTTCCACGAAGATCATCACCAACCCAGATATCAAAATTGGTTTGAAAGGAATGATGTCTTTTTTATCATTTTCGCGATACCAAGCATTGTGCTGTTTTATCTTGGTTTGGAAGGCGGTTTAAACTATCTCTTTTTTATTGGTTTGGGAATTATGTTATACGGAATGGCTTATTTTTTGGTTCACGATGTGTTAATTCACAAGCGTTTTAAGTGGTTTAACAAAACAAATAACAAGTATTTAATAGGTTTGAGAAAAGCCCACAAAGTTCATCATAAACATTTGGGCAAAGAAGAAGGTGAGTGTTTTGGGATGTTATTTGTGCCATTTAAGTATTTTCGCGTCTAATGAGTCTTTATTTAATTTTAAATATAGCCTCATTTATTGTCCCGTTTGCGTATAGTTTTGAGAAAAAAATGCGCTTCATACAATGGTGGAAATCTGTTTTTCTTTCCATTTTTATCGTAGGTATCTTTTTTATAGTTTGGGACATTTTTTTTACCCGTCAAGGCGTTTGGGGATTTAATCCGGATTATCATATTGGTTTAAATTTGGCGGGTTTGCCCATAGAGGAAATATTGTTTTTTATATGCATTCCCTATGCAAGTATTTTTACCCATTATGCTTTTCTTTATTTTTTTGAAAACACAAGATTGTCTGATAAATTAACCAAATTCATCAGTATTGGTTTGATATTTATTGCAATTTTTGTCTTGTTTTACGCATTTCCAAAAAAATATGCAACAGTAACCTTCAGCATTTTTATTTTATTGATGTTATATTCTTTATTGAAAAAGAACTCAATTTTATCTCAATTTTTTATTACTTTTCTAATTATATTAATTCCATTTTTTATTGTCAACGGCATTTTAACCGGCAGTTTTATTGAAAATGAAGTTGTTTGGTATAATAATGCTGAAAATTTAAACATCCGATTGTTCACAATTCCTGTTGAAGATGCTGTTTATGCGTTTAATATGTTGTATCCCAGTTTGCTTTTAATCGAGTTTTTTAAAAAGAAATTCAACAAAGAACCAAAGTTTTAAGATGAATAAAGAAGAAATTTCTGTTTTTTGGTTTCGACGCGATTTAAGATTGAAAGACAACTGCGCCTTATTTCATGCGTTAAATTCAAATTATAAGGTGCTTCCAATATTCATTTTCGATGAGGCTATTTTAAATGAACTTCCAAAAAATGATCCTCGGGTGAATTTTATTTACGACACTTTAAAAAACATCAATAACGAATTGGCGAAATTCAATGCTTCATTATATATCAAAAAAGGAAATCCGGCTGATATTTGGGACACTATTTTTGAAGAATTTAAGGTGAAAAATGTTTTTTTCAATAAAGATTATGAGCCTTATGCAAAAGACAGGGATGAAAAATTAAAGGTGATTTGCAAGCAAAAAAACATATACTGCTTTAATTATAAAGATCAGGTGATTTTTGAAGAAACTGAAATTGTAAAAGATGACGGATTGCCCTATAACGTTTATACGCCGTATAAAAATAAATGGCTGGAGAAATACAATTCCAATCCAACCAATCAGTACAAATCAGAAAGCTTTAAGGATCATTTTTTAAAATCTGGTTTTACATTTCCATCTTTGGAAACTATCGGTTTTATAGAAAGTGCCATCAAAGTATTGCCGTCAAATGCTGAATGCATAAAAAATTATCAGGATATTAGAGATATTCCTTCCAAAGAAACTTCTAACGCTTCGGTATATTTGCGTTTTGGAACAATAAGTGTCCGAAAATTGGTTGATTATGCCAATAAAACCAATCATATTTACTTGAGTGAATTGATTTGGCGTGAATTTTTTATGCAGATTCTTTTTCATTATCCAAAAGTGGTAAATGAAAATTTTAAATCGAAATACAATTTTATTCCCTGGAGAAATAACGAAGCCGAATTTAAATTGTGGTGCGAAGGCAAAACTGGTTATGCAATAGTTGATGCAGGAATGCGGCAATTAAATAAAACCGGTTATATGCACAATCGCGTACGAATGATCACTGCAAGTTTTTTATGCAAACATCTGTTGATTGACTGGCGTTGGGGTGAAGCCTATTTCGCTGAAAAATTGCTCGATTTTGAGTTGTCTTCCAATAACGGCAATTGGCAATGGGTTGCAGGAACTGGTTGTGATTCGGCTCCTTATTTCAGGGTTTTTAATCCGACAACGCAACAACAAAAATTTGATCCAGATTTTAAATACATCAAAAAGTGGATTCCCGATTTTAATCAAATTGCAATTCCGGAAATAGTGGAACATAAATTTGCCCGAGAACGCTATTTAAATGCGGTAAAAAGCAGCTTCTTTTCATAATATTGCGATTTCTTTTTCCAACTTATTTTAGGTATTTTTTGAAGACTGAAAATTAATTTTATAAGCCTAAAATCAGGACTAATTACGTTTTAATTAATTTTGCAGTCCAATTTTTTTCATTTCCTTATAAAAGAGCGCTAAAATAGTCAATTCTATAAATTTTCCGATTTATGCGCTCCGAATCGGAAGAAATTTTTCATTTTAAAACGTTACAAACATTGCACACTTCAATTTTTGACGATAAAAATTATTTTTAAGGCCTTTAAAAACAATTACTTAAAATACCAATTCATATTAATTCTAAATAATTTTATCGCAAAATTAGCTGACATATGTCATTATAAATACTACTTTATTGCTATATTTTTACATAATAAATTTGAACAGTTAATTATATTATTTATAAAATAAAGGAATAGAAAAAACTTTATTTCGTAAATTTTTCAGAGTAAATATAACGTAAGATGAAACAAGAAAGTGTAAAACTAATTTGTGATGCCAATGAAGCTGTAGCTATTATTGCACACAAAACGAACGAGGTTTGTGCAATTTATCCGATCACACCATCATCACCAATGGGTGAACATGCGGAAGTGTACAGTTCAAAAGGCAAAAAGAATATTTGGGGCAATATTCCTCGAATTGTTGAAATGCAAAGTGAAGGCGGTGCTGCAGGAGCAGTTCACGGTTCTCTTCAGGGAGGCGCCTTAACAACCACATTTACAGCATCTCAAGGTTTGTTGTTAATGATACCTAATATGTATAAAATTGCCGGTGAATTATTGCCGGCGGTAATTCATGTGGCTGCAAGAACGCTTGCAACTCATGCCTTATCTATTTTTGGGGATCACTCAGATGTCATGGCTACACGTGCAACCGGATTCTCCATGTTATTTGCAGGTTCAGTTCAAGAAGCACACGATTTTGCATTAATATCACAAGTTTCTGCATTAAAAAGCAGGGTTCCGTTTTTAAATATTTTTGATGGATTTAGAACTTCTCACGAAATTGCCAAAATTAATGGAATTCCAGATGATGTCATCAAAGCAATGATGCCGGAAGAGGAAGTGATGAAGCACAGAAAAAGTTCGTTAGATCCAGACAATCCGGTAATCAGAGGAACAGCACAAAATCCTGATGTTTTCTTTCAGGCGCGTGAAGCTGCCAATACTTTCTACCAAAATGTTCCTGGAATCGTTCAAAAAACTATGGACGAATTCTACAAACATACTGGCAGAAGATACAGCTTGTTCTATTATATTGGTCATCCAGAAGCTGAAAAAGTAATTATCGTTATGGGTTCAGGTGATGGACCAATTAGAGAAACCATTGACACTTTGGTTGAAAAAGGTGAAAAAGTGGGTGCTTTAATCGTTCGTTTATACCGTCCGTTCTCCGTATATGATTTTATTGAAAATATTCCTAAAACAGCTAAAAAAATTGCGGTTTTAGACAGAACAAAAGAACCAGGAAGCATTGGGGAACCTTTATATTTAGATGTAGTAACCGCATTTGTTGAAATGGGAGACTATATGCCTACAATTATTGGTGGACGTTACGGACTTTCTTCAAAAGAGTTTACGCCTGCAATGGTTAAAGGAATTTATGATGAATTAGACGAAAATTCACCAAAAAATCACTTTACTATCGGTATCAATGATGATGTAACCAATACAAGTTTAACATATGATCCAAATTTCAAAACTAAAAAAGATACGTTTAACTGTATGTTTTATGGTTTGGGATCAGATGGTACGGTTGGTGCTAATAAAAACTCAATTAAAATTATTGGTGAAACTACCGATAATTATGTGCAAGGATATTTTGTGTACGACTCTAAAAAGGCCGGTGCCCAAACAGTTTCGCATTTGCGTTTTGGCCCAGAACCAATTTATTCTACCTATTTAATCAACAAAGCAAATTTTATCGCTTGTCATCAAACAAGCTTTATCTATAAATATGATGTTTTAGAACACATTAAAAAAGGCGGAACATTTTTATTGAACACACCTCATTCAAAATATAAAGTTTGGACAGAGTTGCCAAGTATCATGCAACGCAGAATTATTGATAATGATATCGAATTTTACGTAATTGATGCTACAAAAGTAGCTCAAGAAGCAGATTTGGGTAAACGTACAAATACTATTTTACAAACATGTTTCTTTGCAATATCAGGTGTACTTCCTAAAGACGAAGCCATCAAGAAAATTAAAAATGCGATTGTAAAATCATATTCACATAAAGGCGATGCCGTTGTGCAAATGAATTTTAATGCAGTTGACAAGTCTTTAGAAAATCTTCAAAAAGTTGAATATCCTCGTCATACCACCAATACAGATGGTTTAGTGCCTATGATGACTGAAAATGCCGATGATTTTGTTAGAGAAATTTTAGGAACTATTTTAGCCGGAAGAGGAGATTCATTGCCTGTGAGCGCATTTTCTGTAGATGGAACATTTCCAACAGGAACCACGCAATATGAAAAACGCGGAATTGCCGATTTTGTGCCGGTTTGGGATGATGCAGATCTTTGCACCCAGTGTAATAAATGTGTGAGCATTTGTCCTCACGCTGCAATTAGAGCTAAAGTTGTCTCTAATGATTTATTAATAAATGCTCCTGAATCACTAAAAAGCGTACCTGCAAAAGGAAGGCCTTTTAACAGTGAAAAAGAAAGTTACATCTTGCAGGTTTCACCTCAAGATTGTACCGGTTGCGATTTATGTGTAGCTGTTTGTCCGGCTGAAAGTAAAGAAGTACCAAATACTTTTGCAATTAACTTAACAGATTACCGTAAAGTGCAAGAAGCAGAAAATGTAAATTGGAATTACTTTATTGATTTACCTGATTACGACAGAAAAGAATTGGTTACTTCTACTGTTAAAGGATCTCAGTTCTTAGAACCGTTATTTGAATTCTCCGGAGCTTGTTCAGGTTGTGGTGAAACACCATATATTAAGTTAATTACACAATTATATGGAGACAGTATATTGATTGCAAATGCAACCGGTTGTTCTTCTATATATGGGGCCAATTTACCAACAACGCCTTACAAAACAAACAAAGCAGGACGCGGACCGGCTTGGGCCAACTCTTTGTTTGAAGACAATGCCGAGTTTGGTTTAGGTATGCAATTGGCATTAACCAAAAAGCAAGAAATAGCAGTTGATTTATTAAAATCTTTGGAAAGTAAAATAGGCAGTACCATAGTAAATAACATACTAAACAATGCTGAAGAAAATGAAACGCTAAAAGAGCAAAAAATAAATCAAATTGAGGAGCTAAATGAAGTTTTGGAAACCATTGATACCTATGAAGCCAAAAAACTAAGAAACCTTTCTGAATACTTGCGTAAAAAAGCAGTTTGGATATTTGGTGGTGACGGTTGGGCTTATGATATTGGATATGGTGGTTTAGACCATATATTTTCATCAGGAGAAAATGTGAATATTTTAGTATTGGATACGGAAGTTTATTCAAATACTGGAGGACAAGCATCTAAATCTACACCGATGGGTGCAAGTGCCAAATTTGCAATTTCAGGGAAAGTATCTTCTAAGAAAAGTTTGGCCCTACAGGCAGTTTCTTATGGAAATGTTTATGTTGCCCAAATTGCAATTGGGGCTAAAGACAATCAAACGCTGAAAGCAATTGAAGAAGCGGCAGCTTATCCGGGACCATCATTAATTATTGCTTATTCTCATTGTGGTGAGCACGGTTACGATTTGAAAGATGGTGCGAAACATCAAGAAAAAGCAGTAGAAACAGGTTACTGGCCATTGTTTAGATTTAATCCTTTAGCAGAAAAAGGAAAGAAATTTAAATTGGATTCTAAAGCGCCTTCTGCTCCATTAAGTGAATTTATGTACTTAGAAACTCGTTTTACAAGAGTTGTAAACGAAAATCCTGTATTTGCGAAAGAACTATTGGACAAAGCACAAGAACAAGTTGAAGTTCAATGGGAAAGATTGGAACTTTATAAAAATTTATAATTTTAATTAATTTTAAAGTGTCAGGTACAACATACCTGACACTTTTTTTATATCTTTATTTGCTATTGTAAATGATTAATTTTATAAAAATTGAGGAGGTTACAAGAATCAATGTATTTTTATTTTCTTAAGTTACTAAAATTAAAAAATTAAAAAATGAAATCAAGATCAGAAGCTTTTTTTAACGAAGCAACAAAAAAATTAAAATCGGCAAAAGAAGAATTGTTTAAACCAGCCGAAGATATTGTTAGTTATTCAGTATGTAAAAACGCACAGTTTGCCATTGAAAACTTTTTAAAAGGGTTTTTAACAAAAAATAATATCGAATTACAGCCAAACGAAACAATCGCTTCCTTGTACGATAAATGTTTAAGCATCGATAAAAATTTCACCACCATAGATTTAAGTACAATCGGATGTAAAAATCATGCAATAGATTCGCGTTATTGCTCAGATATTAATACGGTAAGTTCTTGTTTTGATACGGCAGACAGCATTGATACTTATTTAAGAAAAAACAAGATCGTATAAAACACGGCACTTTTTTTCGTTTGAGAAAGCAAAAAACTTACTGTACATTTGTGTAAAATAATTATGCAATGAATTATATTTTATTTGATGGCACAGTTCGTAATTCGCTATTGCCATTAACTTTCACAAAACCCGTTGCCGATTTGCGAATAGGGATACTTACCATTCGTGAAAAATGGGAAACATATTTGGGTTTTACCACAACCACACTTACCGAAGACTATTTAGAAGAGAAATTCCCCATGGTTGAAATGGAGCAAAATGTAATGATTAATGCTTCCTTTTTGCCAACACTTTCCTTAGCGGAAATGATCATGGAGTTAAAAGAAAATCAGGCAATTTTCAAAGAGGAAGAAGTGATTGCTTTTTATACCACCGATTCACAAGAAACTATCGATTTTGAACACTACGAGCAAATTGAATTTGATTCAGAAGTGACCCAAATTAAAAATACTTGGGATTTATTTTCTTTGAATGAAAGCGCTTTAATAGCCGATTTTGAATTAATTACTGAAGGCAGAAAATCACAACCCATTCCTGAAGGCGTTCGATTTTTGAATAAGGAAAATATTTTTATTGAGGAAGGCGCTAAAATCTTATTCTCAGTATTAAATGCAGATAGCGGACCTATTTATATTGGGAAAGATGCCTTGGTAATGGAAGGAAGCTTAATTAGAGGGCCTTTTGCCTTGGGAGAAAACTCTGTGGTTAAAATGGGTGCCAAAATTTATGGAGCCACCACCATTGGACCGTATTGTACCGTTGGAGGCGAAGTAAACAATGCTATTTTATCAGGTTATTCAAATAAAGGGCACGACGGATTTCTAGGCAACTCAGTATTGGGTGAATGGTGTAATATTGGTGCGGACACAAACAATTCAAACTTAAAAAATAATTATAGCGAAGTTCGCTTGTGGAATTATGAAACCGAAAATTTCGCAAAAACCGGATTGCAGTTTTGTGGTTTAATCATGGGTGACCATTCTAAATGTGCCATTAATACGATGTTTAATACAGGAACAGTTATAGGCGTGAGCGCAAATATTTACGGAAGTAATTTTCCCAGAAATTTCATCCCTTCTTTTAGTTGGGGCGGAGCCGCAGGTTTTTCAACGTATCAGCTAGATAAAGTGAATGAAACTGCTGTGTTGGTGATGAAAAGGAGAGAAGTTGATTTTGATGAAAAGGAACAGCGAATTTTAGCCCACATTTTTGAAATAACCAAGAAATACAGAAATTTTTAAATAAAAAAAGAGGGCTAAAAAATAATTATTTTTAGCCCTCTTTTTTCTTAAACAAGCCAGTTGGCTATCCTTTTATTTGTTCTTTTTTGAATTGCTCAAATTTATTTTCTGTTTTTTTTGGCCAGCTGTTGTTGCTTAAATTCACGTCGGCAGTTTGTTCATCGGGATCAATCGTGATTTTTGAGATTGCTTTGCTTGACGGAAAAACTTTGGTGACTTCAGCATCACTATTTCTCCATATTTCTGCCGGATATTGTTTGCGTTCTTTTGAGCCGTCTTCGTATTCAAATTCAACTACAATTGGCATCACCAAATCTCCCGGTTTTTCAAAAACCAATTCGTAAAAATATTTAGGCGCTTTCAATGCCGCTTTTTCTTCCAAAGAAAAATTCGTATTGATATAATCGCTCAACAAATTATAATCTTCCGGTTTTTTCGATTTTAAATCACTTTTAAATTCAGGGCTGTCTTCAGAAATTAAATACAATGCAGGCGGCAATTTATCAAGGGTAATTCCCCTGCGTTTTGCCATATTTTCGGCACGTTCGGTTGGCTTGTCTGTCACATAATATTTTTTCACTTCTTTGATGCCAATATCGTTGGCGCCGGTTGAATAAAACCAACCTCTCCAAAACCAGTCTAAATCCATTGCTGAAGCATCTTCCATCGTCCTGAAAAAATCGGCAGGTGTTGGGTGTTTAAAAGCCCAACGTTTTGCGTAGGTTTTAAAAGCATGGTCAAACAATTCAGGTCCCATTATTGTATTTCGTAACATCCACAAACCTGCTGCAGGTTTTGCATAGGCATTGTTAGAAAATTCAAAAAGGTGATCTCCCTGGGTCATAATTGGTGTCAATTTCGACTGGTCTCCTTTCATATAACCCACAATATTTTTAGGCAAGCCTCTGCTTAGCGGATAGTCTTTTTCATAATCCATTTGCGCCAGCATTTGCACAAAAGAATTTAAACCTTCATCCATCCAAGTCCATTCTCGCTCATCAGAATTGATAATCATAGGGAAAAAGTTATGGCCAACTTCATGAATGGTCACACCAATCATTCGATATTTTGTTTGATCGCTGTAGGTTCCATCAGGATTTGGTCTTCCTGGGTTAAAACAAATTTGAGGATACTCCATCCCCATTTGTCCATCAACCGAGATTGCCTTGTGATATGGATAGTCAATTGTATGTTTTGAATAGGTTATTAAAGTTTGCGCTACAGCTCTGGTTGAATGATCTCCATATAATGGATTTGCTTCTTTTGAATAATAAGAATAAGCCATAACAGTTCTTCCGTTAATATCAACTGCCATCCCATCCCATATAAATTTTCTGGAAGTAGCAAAAGCGTAATCTCTCACATTTTCAGCAATAAATTTCCAAGTCTTCGTTTTTTTGGATTTATTTTTTTCAGCTTGAATAGCTTCATCTTGATTGAGAATAACAACTGGGGTTTGGAAAGATTTTCTGGCTTCAGCCAATCTTTTTTGTTGCGTTTTGGTAAATACTTCAGATTCATTTTGAAGAACGCCAGTTGCACCTAACATGTGATCTTCTGGTGTGGTAATATTCACTTCATAGTTTCCAAATTCTAAAGCGAATTCGCTTCTTCCCCAAAATTGAAGGTTTTGCCAGCCTTCTACATTATTATAAACACATAATCTTGGGAAAAATTGCGCAATTACATAACTGTTATTCCCATCAGCCGGAAAATGTTCAAAACCTGAACGACCTCCTTGTTCTATGTGATTATTTATATTATACCACCATTTTATTTTAAATGAAAAAGTTTCACCACTTAAAAGTGGTTTGTCCAAATTTAAGCGCATCATGGTTTGGTTAATGAAGTAAGAAGCATCACTGCCGTCCATATTTTTCACATACTCAATTTTGAAACCGCCATCAAAAGGATCTTCTATAAAGTTTTTTGAAAATTGAGAAGGTGTATACAAAGCGTCAGTGTCATTTACTTGAATATCAGGAGTTTTAGAATCTGCAGCACGCATATTTTGATCTAACTGCAACCATAAATATTCCAAATTATCTTTGGAATTGTTGTGATAGGTAATCGTTTCTTCTCCGTAAATTCGGTTCTTTTCCTCATCTAAAAGAATATCCATTTTATAATCTACCTGTTGCTGTGAATATTCATGTCCAGGCGCACCCGAAGCTTTGTGCTCATTGTTTGGCGTAGGAAGCTCTTCGTGTAATTGTTTAAATTTACTGTTGTTGTAGTGTGCTTTTTGAGGTGCTGTTTGGCCGGTAACAGGCAAAATCACTGTCAGCAAAAGGAAGGAAATAAGGAGTAATTTTTTCATGAAATTAATTGTTTTTAGAAGTGTCTAATTAAAAAGCCGCCCAAGTGAGCGGCTTATTTCACTAAGCTTTAATTTGATCTTTTTTAAATTTTTCGAATTTATTTTCTGTTTTTTTAGGCCAGCTATTGTTGTTTAAATTCACATCAGCAGTTTGCTCATCAGGGTCAACAGTGATTTTTGTGATTGCCTTGCTAGATGGAAAAACTTTGGTGACTTCATTGTCATTATTTCTCCAAATTTCGGCCGGATATAGTTTGCGTTCTTTTGTTCCGTCTTCGAATTCAAATTCAACAATAATTGGCATTACCAAATCTCCCGGTTTTTCAAAAACCAATTCATAAAAATATTTAGGAGCTTTTAATGCCGCTTTTTCTTCGGCAGAAAAATTCGTATTGATATAATCACTTAACAAATTATAATCTTCCGGTTTTTTCGATTTTAAATCATTTTTAAATTCGGGGCTGTCTTCAGAAACCAAATAAAGCGCAGGCGGCAATTTATCAATGGTGATACCATAACGTTTTGCCATATTTTCGGCACGTTCGGTTGGCTTGTCTGTCACATAATATTTTTTAATTTCTTTGATGCCAATATCATTGGCGCCGGTTGTATAGAACCAGCCTCTCCAAAACCAGTCTAAATCCACTGCTGAAGCATCTTCCATCGTCCTGAAAAAATCGGCGGGCGTTGGGTGCTTAAATTTCCAGCGTTCGGCATAAGTTTTAAAAGCATGGTTAAATAATTCGTGCCCCATAACGGTTTCTCTCAAAATAAATAAACCGGCGGCAGGTTTTCCATAGGCATTAGACCCAAAGTCGGTCAAATCTTCTCCTTGCGACATAATTGGCTCTAAGCCGCTTTGGTCACCAGACATATATCTTACGATATTTTTCGGATGGTCCGTTAAAGGAAAAAGTATAGGGTCGTATTTATATTCTGCATAAATCTCCACAAATGAATTGATGCCTTCATCCATCCAAGTCCACATACGCTCATCAGAATTCACAATCATAGGGAAAAAATTATGGCCAACTTCGTGTGTGATAACGCCAATCATTCCCTTTTTTGTTCTGTCGGTATATTTTCCGTCTTTATCTGGTCTTCCGCCGTTCCAGCAAATCATTGGGTATTCCATTCCCTGGCGTTCAGCATTGATAGAGGTTGCGTGCGGATAAGGATAATCAAAAGTGAATTCGGAATATACTTTTAAGGTGTTTGCAACGGCTCTTGTTGAATGCTCTTCCCAAAGCGGATTTCCTTCATTTGGATATAAAGAATAGGCCATCACGGTTTTTCCGTTAAGATTCACGGCCATGGCATCCCATATTAATTTTCTTGAAGAAGCAAACGCAAAATCCCGTACGTTTTCTGCATAAAAATGCCAGTTTTTTGTTTCTTTGGATCTGCCTTTTTCAGCTGCTAAAGCTTCTTCGGGAGTTACGATAAAAACCGGATTTTCAAAGGCATTTTTTGAATCTTCATATCTTTTATTTTGGGCCGAAGTAAAAACATCTTTGGGATTTTGGAGCACGCCTGTTGCATTTAAAATATGATCTTTTGGCGTGGTTATGGTAACATCATAATTTCCAAATTCCAAAGCAAACTCGCTTCGTCCCAAAAACTGCAAGTTTTGCCATCCTTCTACATTATTGTACACGGCCAAACGCGGAAAAAATTGCGCAATCACATATAAATTATTTCCGTCGGGGAAAGGTTCATAGCCGGAACGGCCACGATCAGCGATATAATCGTTAACGTTGTACCACCATTTTATTTTAAAGACATATTTTTCACCAGAAGCCAATGGTTTTGGTAAATTGATACGCATCATTGTTTTGTTAATCATATAGCTCACCTCTTTTCCGTTAACATCTTTTATAAATTCAATGTTAAATCCGCCTTGAAAAGGTTTTCCCATAAAGGTTTTTGCAAATTTGGAAGGTGAATACATCACATCAGGTCCGCCACCACTAATTTCAGGGGTGTTAGAATCCGGAGCACGCATATTTTGATCTAATTGTAGCCATAAATACTCTAAATTATCTTTGGAATTGTTATGATAAGTCACCGTTTCTTCGCCAAATATTTTTTGATTCTCATCGTCTAAAACAATGTTCATTTTATAATCAACTTGCTGTTGCGTGTATTCGTGGCCCGATGCGCCCGAAGCTTTGTGCTCGTTGTTAGGCGTAGGCAATTCTTCATTCAATTGCTTGAATTTGCTGGTATTGTAATGTGCTTTTTGAGGCGCTGTTTTTTCCTCAACTTCTTGGGCGAAAAATGCCGTGGAGAAAATAGCCAAAATGGCTGCAACTAATAATTTTTTCATTTTAAAGATTTTGGTTTTTTAGTTGGTACAATTTAATTATTTTTTAATAATACTTTGCAATTACCATTAAAATTTTAATAAACTTTTATCATTTGATTTGTTTAGGTAAAAAGTTTTATTGAAATCTTTCACTTTTATTTTAACAATATTTTTCTGATTGTCAAACTCATTTATCAAAATGTTATTGGTGACTTCAATAGATTTAAGCTCTTTGATATTGTTTATTTCTAAGTAAAATCTTACAATATCGCCGTCATATTCTTTACCAATAAATTTATAAGGCTGATTTTTGCCATTAACCGAGATTACTAAGTGTTCATTCAGGTATTTTTTATAGTGGTCATCTATATTTCCAACTTCTGTTTTGCTTCCCAAATTTAATCGTTTTCCGCTATTTTTATTGAGTGTAAATTCAAGATCCTCAATAAAAACACCTAAAGTAATTTGGATTGATTGCTTTTCTTTTAGGTATTCAATTTCGCATAAACTCACATAATACTTGTGCATTGTAAAAGCAAACAAGGGAAGTACCAATAAAATGACAATAATTTTTTTTAATTGCATAAAGGGTTAAATATTATGGCTAATAAACAAAAAGTATTCCAAAAAAGAGTGATTATGGTTACATAAATATATTAATTTTTAAGGGCGTTGTATGCTGTGCTTTCTTCCCGCAGAATTTGAATGACCTCCAATAAATTGTTCTTATAAAATGCTGCAATAATATCCCTGTCTTCACAATAGGCCAAAAAGTGATCGATTTTTTCTTCTGGAATATGCAGTTTGTCTGTAAAATAAGCCAATCCCAATTGCTTCCTGATATTTGAAGGGAATTGTTTTTTACGGGAAATTTCCCTTTTTAATCTTTGTTCCGCTTCATAACGTGCATCAGGGATTGGCACACCTCCTGATGCAGGAGGAAAAAAACCAACATAGGGCGCTTTTTTTGAACCATGTAAATCGGGCGGCAAAATCTTTTTTAAATCGCCCGGCTTTAAAAAAAATGTATGTTTTCTCACCGTGTCTTTTGGCACTTTTTTGATGTCGTAATTTAAATTTCCGGTTAAACCTTCTATGAAAATTTCAGCCAATTCATTTACCGTTGGAATTAATTCAACCAAAATTCTTTTATATTTTAGGAAGTTTCCGGTCATTTTAATTTTTTTTCTTTCGTATTCAATAGAGGAAAAAAGCAAGGTATCATTTAAGGAAACCATCATTTCAAATTCACCGCTATCATTGCTCACGGTTCCCAATTTGGTATTTAGGTTAACGATATGCACATTGCCAACTGAATTGTTGGAACTGATTATTTTTCCTGAAATGAGCGCATATTTCTCCTGTGAAAAGCAGTTCATAGCAAAAAAAACAAGCATTAAGAAGCAGGTTAGTTTTCTTTTCATTAAGTCAAAGTTCGGCAAAGAAAATTTATAAAAATTGCGAACTATAATAAACTTTTGTTAAGATTGAAAATTTGTACATTTGGTGAAACTTTGTTGAAATGAAACGAGCATTACAAATTTTGACATAAAAAGGAATGATTAATGGCGAACCTGCCTTGCCGGCCAGGCAGCAGCTGTTACCGCTAAAAAATAAAATTTAAACAGATGAAAAAATTATTGATCGCAAGCAGTTCGTCGGTTCACGGGAAAGGATATCTGGAATATATTTTACCCGAATTGGGGGAGTTTTTTAATGGCGTTAGTGAAATTTTGTTTATTCCTTATGCCAGGCCAGGAGGAATTACCCACGAAGCCTATACCGAAACGGTAAAAAAAGGCTTTGACATCATTAATATTCGCATAAAGGGAATTCACGAATTTAACAATCCGATTGATGCCGTTAATCAGGCTAAAGGTATTTTTATAGGCGGCGGAAACACTTTTTTATTGGTGAAGCAATTGTACGATTTAAAGCTGATTTCAACAATTAAAAATGTTGTTGAAAATGGAACTCCCTATTTTGGAACCAGTGCAGGAAGTGTTATTAGCGGATTAACGATGCAAAACACCAACGATATGCCCATCATTTATCCGCCGAGTTTTGATACGTTTGGGTTCGTTAATTTCAATTTAAATTGTCATTATTTAGATCCGGATCCAAATTCCACTCATATGGGCGAAACAAGGGAAACCCGTATCAATGAATATCATACCTTAAACAAAATTTCGGTCTTGGGACTTAGGGAAGGAAGTTGGCTTCTCGTAAAAGAAGGCCGCATAATTTTGAAAGGACCTTTAAATGCGCGTTTGTTTCAGCAACATAAAATGGCACTTGAATTGCCGCCAGAAACCGATTTAAGTTTTTTAACGTAAGTTTAAAGCATCAGCAATCAGTTGAGCATCAGGCGATTTTTTCACTTCTTTGGAAAGTTGTTTGTATGCATTGCTTATTCTAGCAGTATCAACGGTTGTTGACTTTAATTGGTCGCTTAAAACCATTGCGGAAACATAGGAATCGCTGTTGGTTTTAACAAAATTAAAACTGAAATCGGTGAATTCTTTTTCAATTATTTTTAACTCATTTCCTATTTCGTCCAGTTTTTTGACATCATTTTCTAGACGTGCTTTTTGAAATTTAGGAAATAAATAATCTATTTTTTTAAATATATTTTTTGAGGCTAATTTGTATTCGTCCAATTTTGCATTTAATTCAGAACCTTTAATAACGGTCTCATTAAGTTTATCTGGGTCAATAAAGATTTGAAAATTTGTATTTTCAATAATAAAGATGACTGCTGCAGATGAATTTTCAAAAGTTAAGGCAAAACGTTCTGGATAGTCAACATCGCCGGTAAAAACAAAGTGGTTATTTTCAATTTTAACCGAATCGGTCGGTTGCAGTTCATTTTTGATTATTTTACTCAAATAAACCTTGTCCGATATCGCCGTTTTTAAGGATCCATTTAAAACAAATCCCTTGCTTTTTGAATCATTTTCTGTTTTTAACTGACTTGAAGGATTGTTGCAACTAAAAATGATAAGACTGTATAAGCACACTACGAGTATCTTTTTCAATGCAATTAAAGTTTAAAATTTAATAATTCACATACGCAACAATCTCGAGTCCGTAACCTGTCATTCCAATCCGTTTTTTAACAGCCGGTGCATTTGATAAAACACGCAATTTGCTAATTTTTAAATCGTGCAAAATTTGGGCTCCTATGCCAAAATCTTTATCGTCAGGTTGAATTTGAGGCACTTTATGCTCTGTATTTTTTTGGGCTTCCCGTAATAAAGCCAAACGGTTTATAAGGTCGAACGACTGATTTTCCTGACTGATAAATACCGCAGCGCCTTTTCCTTCATCATTAATCATTTTAAAGATTTTAGAAAATTTATCGTCGGGTTTTGCAGTTAACAATCGAAGAATGTCATTATTGATTAAGGAGGAATTTACGCGCACCAATATGGGTTCATCTGCTTCCCAAGTTCCTTTGGTCAAAGCAATATGAACTTGATTGTTTGTGGTTTGTTTATAAGCTTTCAATTGAAATTCTCCGAAACGTGTTTGCAGTGTGAAATTTTCAATTTTATAGATTAATGAATCATATTTCATGCGGTAAGCCACCAAATCTTCAATTGAAATAATTTTTAATTTGAATTTTTTGGCAACTTCCATTAATTGCGGCAAACGTGCCATTGTTCCATCTTCATTTAAAATCTCCACCAAGATTCCTGCTGGCTGAAATCCTGCCAAGCGCGCTAAATCGATGGAAGCTTCTGTATGCCCTGTTCTGCGCAAAACGCCGCCTTCTTTAGCTCTTAATGGGAATATATGTCCAGGCCTTCCAAAATCTTCAGGTTTTGAATCATTTGAGGTCAATGCTTTGATTGTTTTTGCCCTGTCGTGCACAGAAATTCCGGTTGAGCATCCGCTTCCAAGTAAATCAATAGAAACCGTGAATTGGGTATTGTGTAACACCGTATTTTTGTTTACCATAAGCGGCAATCCAAGCTCTTCGGCCCGTCTTTCGGTTATGGGCGCACAAATTAAACCTCTTCCGTGCTGGGCCATAAAATTAACCATTTCTGGCGTGACACATTCCGCAGCGGCAATAAAATCTCCTTCATTTTCTCTGTCCTGATCATCAACAACAATAATAATTTTACCGTTTTTGATATCTTCTATGGCTTCTTGTATGGTGTTAAGTTTAATGGTACTTGTTGAAGTTTTCATTATTGTTTAATTGGTGTTTTTTCTTTGATTTGTGAGTTTGTTGAATATTTTTTGAGCTTTGTTAAAAATCGCATCAATATTAAAAATACCCATTCCCTTTGTTGCCCTTCGGGTAAGTAAAATGCCAAAAGGCAAGAGTATTAATGTTGAAAGCCAACTTCCCAAGAGTGCTGAAATGGCACTTTCTTCGGATAAGTTTCTGCCCAGTTGTGATATGAAAAAGTAGATTACAAAAATGGTGATTGCCATAATCATCGGCAATCCAAATCCTCCTTTTCTAATGATGGACCCTAAAGGCGCACCTATAAAAAACAAGACCAAACAAGCCAGAGAAAATGAGATTCTGTAACTAAATTCAAAATCATAAAGGTTCAGGATCTTTCTTTGGTCCTTAAACGATTTAATCTGATATTTATTTCTGTCAATTGTTCTGTTTAGCAGTTGAATGGATTCATTTAGGACCGTACTTTTGTTTCTCAAATTGAAATTTTCGAGTATTTCAGGTTTTAATTTTCTGTTAACTATGGAATCAGGGTATTTGTGTAATTTTTTGGCATTAACGGCATCGTAAAAGATATTTGCCCGGGTTTGGGTATAGGTATCGTATTCAATTTTATTCTTTTTCGAAATAGAATCCAACTGAACAATACTTAACATCCCATGATGTTCTTTAACCACTTCGTCGTCCATGGAATTGTCATCACTAAAAGAAGAAATGTCAATATTTATGGTATAGGTTTTAAATGCTGCTTTGGAAGCCGGCATTTTAGCCCTGTCATTTGGCATCATCCCATTAATAACATGCTCTTCATAGTAATTCCCATTTTCAAGGGTAAGGGTCATATATTTACTTCCTTCTTCGGTAGAAATAGTCCCTTTTTCGGCAGTAATCACTTTTATTTTTCCTTTACCGGCATTTAAATCGGCTATTTGAACATTTTTTAATAAGTTTTCTTCTTCACCGTATTTTTCGTCAAATTTTATGCTAAACCCAGGAATTTCAGTATTAAATGCCCCAGGAACCAGCGCCAAAGCCGGTTTTTTCTTTTTCATGTTCAAATACAAATTCTTTTGCTTTAAGGTTGCCCAAGGATAAATATTGTTTAGGAATACGAAGTTAAGGCCACTTAATAAAATGACTAAAATTACCAAGGGGCGAATAACTCTTTTTAAAGAAATACCTGCGGATTTGATTGCCGCAAATTCATAATTTTCGGCCAAAGTGCCCAAAGCCATGATTGATGACAATAAAATACCGATTGGCAATGCAGTGGGAGTAAGGATAAGCGCTAAATATCCCAAAAATTTCAGAATGAAAAATATATCGATGCCTTTTCCCGCAATTTCATCAAATGCCAGCCACAAGGCTTGCATAACAAGGACAAATAGCACCACAAAAAATGTGGCTAAAAAAGGTTGTAAAAAACTTTTTAAAATGTATTTGTCAAATATTTTCAACGCTATTATTTTGGTTCAGAGATGGTATATTTCTTTTGATCTCTGTATTTTGCTCTGTCAAAGATAAAAAGGTTTTCTGATATAGGTTGATTTGTTTTGAAAGTTCTTATATTTAATGTGGTTGTTGTCCCGTTTTCGCCAGTTTCAATGATGTTGTAGATATGTTTTGTGTTTGCGTCAATCCCAACCAAAATGCTTTTTATTTCAGAATTGCTGTCAATTGGCGTTAATTTCACATATTGTATTTTAACGCCTTTAACTGTTTTTAAAGCATCCATTTTAAAGGTATATCCGGTTTTGTAAAAGGAAAACATTTTAGAAGGCGTAAGGGTTTCTTCCTTTTTCTTCGATGGATTTTGAATAATGACTTCTTCATCTTCATGAATAATCAAATACACTTTTTTTCCGTCAAAAATTTGTTCAGTTCCCATATAATTAAGATTGTACAAATTGCCTTTTAAAGTAACAGTGCCTCTTGTTTCTTGGTGAACATTGGCTTCCTTATTGTCTAAACTATGATTAAATTCAATGTAAATATTTTTATAACCTCCAATTTTTTGGGCAACTTCATCCAATAAAGCTTTTGCTTTAGCTGATTCCTGGCCAAAAGAGGTGATAGTAATTAGTAAAAATGCTGTTAAAAATGCTATTTTTTTCATGTTATTATATTGTGCTTATGACAATTATAATGATTAATTATTTGATTCGTAATCCAACAATTTGTTCAGTGCCATTTCATCAGGAACCAAAACTTGTCTTGCTTTACTGCCTTCGAACGGACCAACAATTCCGGCGGCTTCCAGCTGATCTATTAATCGGCCCGCTCTATTGTATCCCAATTTTAGTTTCCTTTGCAATAACGATGCCGAACCTTGTTGTGCATGAACAATGACTAAAGCGGCGTCCCTAAATAAATTGTCTCTTTCGCTGATGTCTATATCAAGGTTTGTGCCAATTTCGTCCCCGCTGTATTCAGGTAACATATAGGCATTCGCATAGGCGCGTTGTGAACCAATAAATTCAGTTATCTTTTCAACTTCAGGCGTATCAACAAATGCACATTGCAATCGTATCAAATTATTGCCGTCTGCGTAAAGCATATCTCCTTTACCAATTAACTGATCGGCGCCTGAACTGTCCAAAATCGTTCTGGAATCTATTTTTGAAGTCACTCTAAAAGCCGATCTTGCAGGGAAATTCGCTTTAATGATACCGGTGATTACATTTACGGAAGGGCGTTGCGTGGCAACAATTAAATGAATTCCAATGGCTCTGGCCAATTGCGCCAAACGCGCTATTGGGGTTTCAATTTCTTTGCCGGCAGTCATAATTAAATCGGCAAATTCATCGATAATTAATACAATATAAGGTAAATATTTATGTCCGTCATTCGGATTTAACTTTCGCAATTTAAATTTCGCATTGTATTCTTTTATGTTACGAACCATCGCCAGTTTCAATAAATCATAGCGCATATCCATTTCAATGCACAAAGAATTCAGCGTATTAATTACTTTGGTGGTATCGGTGATGATGGCATCATCGGTATCGGGCAATTTTGCCAGATAGTGTCGCTCAATTTTATTAAATAGGGTGAGTTCCACTTTTTTAGGATCGACCAACACAAATTTTACTTCGGCAGGATGTTTTTTGTACAACAACGAAGTTAAAACTGCATTTAAACCAACCGATTTACCCTGGCCGGTAGCACCTGCCATTAATAAATGCGGCATTTTCGCAAGGTCAACCACAAATGTTTCATTTGAAATTGTTTTCCCCAGCGCTATGGGCAATTCCATTTCTGAATTTTGGAATTTTATTGAAGAAATTACCGATTTCATAGAAACCATGGTCGGTTTTTTGTTGGGAACTTCAATTCCTATAGTACCTTTTCCCGGTATTGGCGCGATAATACGGATTCCTAAAGCGGACAGCGATAAGGCGATATCATCTTCTAAATTTTTAATTTTTGAAATTCGAATACCGGCTTCCGGCACAATTTCATATAAAGTAACCGTTGGGCCAACTGTCGCTTTTATGCGATCAATGCCAATTTTATAGTTGTTTAACGTTTCAACAATCCTGTTTTTGTTGGCTTCTAATTCTTCTTGGTCAACGGAGATACTCTCATTATAATCTCTCAGCAAATTTAAGGTTGGGAATTTATAATTGCCCAATTCCAAGGTTGGATCAAATTCGCCGAAATCTTTCACCAATTGGTTTGAAAGGTTTTCATCAACACGGTTTTCTTCAACAATTTTTTCAACAGCGATTGCAACCTCTGCTTCTGGTTTAAGTTCCGGAACAAAATCTGAATCATCTTCAAGATCATATTCATCTTCTAAATAATTATCCGGAACGGTTGAAATTGGCGTTAAATTTTCGAGCGATAATTCAAGAGGTGATTTGAATTCATTCTCTTTTTTATCTTCAACATTAATATTAGTCAGGTCTGGTGCTGCGATTGGTTCAACATCAATTTGCGCTTCGTCTTTATTTTTGACCAGGTTACTTTTAACCAGTTCAGGCGTGAGTTTAAATCGGATGACCATATAGGAAACCAATAAAAACAACAGCGACAAAAACAAACCGGTTTTGCCCAAAAATTGTTGAAGGTAATTGTTCAATTCAAAACCCACAACGCCTCCAAAAAGCGGATTATAGGGCATGAAAAAACCCAATGTTATGGAAAGCCAAAGCATTCCCAATAGTCCCCAAAACCAATATTTTCTGATGCGTTTTAAACCGCCTTTAAAAAAGATTAATAAGCCGGTAAAAAATAAAAGTAAGGGCAAATAAACTGCGGCAACGCCAAATCCGTCATTAATTAAAAAGTGGCTCATGCTTGCGCCAATTTTTCCCAAAAGATTTTTTACGGGAACTTGTTTGTCTGAAAAATTCGAGAGCTGGCTTTGATCTTCTTCCCCGGTAAATAAATAGGAGCTAAAAGAAGCCACCAAAAAAAGTGCAAAAAGCATCAAAAACAACCCTAAAATTGTTTGTGTCAGCCGATTTTCAAAAAATGATTTTATTCCTTGAAAACGAGGCTTTCTGGGTGTTTTAACGGTTGATTTAGTAGTTTTGGCCATTCAATTAATTATCTCACAAAAATATAAAATTAAAGTGATTGTGGTTAAGTTACACTATAAATTTGGGTACATAAATAATTAAACCAATAATTACGGCAATTATTGCCGCAAAAAAAGCAGCTCCGGCTGAAATATCTTTAATACGGCCAATTTGTTTATGATATTCAGGATGAATGAAATCCGCCATTTTTTCAATGGCGGTATTTAATGATTCTGCTACCAAAATGAGTCCGATTGCCATAATTTGGAATAGCCATTCAGTAGCAGAAATTTGCATTAAAAACCCAACAACTGTCATAATAATGGCAATTGAGGCTTGGGCAATGATACTGTGTTCAGTAGTAATTAAAATCCAAAAACCTTTAGCCGCGTATTTAATTGCTTTAATTCGGTTTAGAAAAAAATTACCTTTATTCTGCATATTTAAAGTGCTTTTAAAGCAGCTTCGTAATCAGGTTCATCAACAATTTCAGGAACTTGTTGCGTATAAGTAACAATACCTTCTTCATTAATAATTATGATGGCTCTAGAATGTAAATCAGCCATAGGTCCGTCTGCGATTGTTAAACCATATTTTTTACCAAATTTTCCTTTGGCAAAATCGGACAATGTAATCACGTTTTCTATACCTTCAGCACCACAAAAACGTGCCTGCGCAAAAGGCAAATCTCTTGAAATATAAAGTACTTTGGTATTTTCAAGTTTGGTTGCTTCTTTGTTGAATTTTCTTATGGAAGTGGCGCAAGTACCAGTATCTAAACTAGGCGAAATATTTAAAATTAGTTTTGAACCTTTAAAATCGGCTAATTTTACTTTTGATAAATCGGTTTTTATTAAGGTAAATTTTGGTGCTTTTTTTCCAACTTTCGGTAATTTTCCAATGGTATTAATCGGATTGCCTTTTAGTGTTATTTTTGTCATAATGCTTATTTTTAAATGAAGCGTAAAGTTAGTTTAAAAAGTTAAATGTTAAAAGTTAAAAGTTAACTATTAAAGTAGGGAAATGTTGCGCCCTGTTCGTTCGTTAAAAAAGGTGAAGATACCTGCTAAATTGCATTCACAAAAAAAATTGTAAATCACAAATTCAAAATCGTAAATCAAAAACACAACCAACAACCAATAAAAAGTCACATCGAGAGCAGTCGAGACACCTATAATAAAAGAATACAGCCAGCATGAGCGCAGATAATTAAAAATTCATAAAGCATAAACACTAAATCCTGGTTAAAAAAAACACAAAAAATTATGATTATAATAATGAACTCATCTTGACTTTTTCTAATTGGCTGTAAAATGGTCTTTTTACCCCATATTTCACCTTTTTCTTACTCCGTAGCTAAGGCTATGCAGCGCAAAAAAAGCTACATCTGGGACAAAAATCCCTATTTTTCGCTTCAATCAAAAAAGTCAAGATGAGTTCAATTACTGTATTTGATAAAAGTTATAATCATATTTATAACAATTACGATAATATGTAAAAGTTATAAACGTAATTATAATGGATGAATGTTAAATTACCAAAGATCTTCAAAAAAGATCGAAAGACAGCACAACAAGTTTAAATTCCGAGTTTTAGAAAAATAAACTTGAACTTAAAACTCACCACCGATTTAAAAGTATATTAATTTACAAATAGTCAATAAGTTACTTATTTTTAGTGCAAATTGAAAATGAACTTTACAATATACACGATTTTATTCATAGAAATATGGAAAAAACATTCAATCAATAGCTTTTTGTGTAAATTTGAATAATTAAAATTTTGAAAGATGAACCAATCACAAGCATTCACACCTGAAATAATTAAACTTTGTAAAGGCCACAAAGTAAAAAGTTTGTATACTTTTGGCTCTGTTTTGACCGATGAATTTAATGATGAAAGTGATATTGATTTAATCGTAGATTTTGTAAATATGGAAGTTGAAGATTATGCGGATAATTATTTCGATTTCAAGTTTTCGTTGCAAGATATTCTTAAAAGACCCATTGATTTACTTGAAGAACAAGCCATAAAAAATCCTTATTTCAGAAAGGCGGTTAATCAAAAAAAACAACTTGTTTATGGATATTGAGATAAAAGTCTGGTTATAGGATATTCTTAACGCCATTACAGAAATTGATAGTTCTCAATTTACAAAAAAAAATAAAATTCAAAATTTAGCATTCAAAATTCAAAATTATCTTGACCACTAATACTGTAAGATAATTAACAATCCAAAATTTACAATTCAACATTCAAATTTTTTTTGACCGCACGACCGCACGACCGCACGACTCCACAAAAAATAAAATAAACAATTTCCAAATTCCCCTGCAATTCTATATATTTACCAACATAAAATTGCTTAACAAAAACCTAATAAGAAAACCAAATATAACCACAATCGCTAAAGCGTTGATTATTAATTCATATGATGCAAAACAACACGGAAAATAATGGCGATTGGTTGTTTGAAATAACCCCAAAAAACAAACTTTTCAGTTTAAATCTAAAAGAAGTCTGGCAATACCGTGATTTGCTGATGCTTTTTGTAAAGCGCGACGTGGTAACGGCCTACAAACAAACCATCCTCGGACCCCTGTGGTATTTAATTCAGCCCTTGTTCACTTCGGTCATATTTACGCTGATATTTAACAATGTGGCCAATATTTCAACGGGCAGCGTTCCGCCATTTTTATTCAATTTGGCAGGAATCACCATCTGGAATTATTTCACGGCCTGTTTTTCAGGTACCTCAAGCACCTTTTCCGCCAATGCGGGCATCTTTGGAAAAGTCTATTTTCCCAGGTTGATTATGCCCTTGTCGGTGGTGATTTCCAATCTGGTGCGCTTCGGAATCCAGTTGTTTATTTTTATGGTATTTTTTGTTTATTACTACAGTCAGGGGGCCGATATCGGTTTCAATAAATACCTGGTACTGTTTCCGGTGATGGTCCTCATCATGGGCATGTTAGGCCTGGGCCTGGGAATGATTATTTCTTCGATGGTCACCAAATACAGGGATTTAAAAATATTGGTCGGATTCGGCATGCAGCTCTTGATGTACATCTCGGCAGTGATGTATCCCGTGGCGTATTTTGTGGAAAAACTGCCTAAATATGCCTGGGTGGTAGAGTACAATCCCCTATCATTTGTCATAGAAACTGTGCGCTATATGCTCTTGAATACCGGTGTTTTTGATATTGGCATGTTTATATACACCTTAATCACCACCATCATCGTGTTGTTTTTGGGGATCGTCATTTTCAACAAAGCAGAGAAGAATTTTATTGATACGATTTAAAAAGTTTAAAGGCTAAAGGCTAAAGGCTAAAGTTTAAAGTTTAAAGCTCAAAGTAAAAAATAAGTTCATTTCACAATTAGAATCCAAATCAAAAAAGAATTGTCCTATGATTTTTTTCGTCGTAAAATATTGAAATTTTTAGCGTTGGCTGACGGAGCAACCCAAAGAGCCTCGCGGCAGGAGAAGCGGGGCAAAGGCGGTCTGGGTGATAGGACGGAGCGTAAAGAAAACAGCTGGTAGCTGTTTTTAGCGATAGAGCCAGCTGGCGCAAGGCAAAAAATAGGCTAATTTTACAGAAAAAGATCAT
Organism: Flavobacteria bacterium RIFCSPLOWO2_12_FULL_35_11; assembly: GCA_001800975.1. Classification (GTDB taxonomy): domain Bacteria; phylum Bacteroidota; class Bacteroidia; order Flavobacteriales; family Flavobacteriaceae; genus Lutibacter. Next base: position 136,714 of record MGWK01000026.1, read on the forward strand.
CAGACTAGATTTTTTTGTTACTTTTTTTATCAATGAAAAAAAGTAAAAGAACAAAAAAACATAGATTGAAATACCAGCTACCTGATATAAAAAATTAATTAATGAAAAAAATACTAGTAACCGGAGGTGCCGGCTTCATCGGATCACATTTGTGTGAAAGATTATTGAACGAAGGCAACGAAGTCATTTGTCTCGACAATTATTTTTCAAGCCACAAAAGCAACATCATAGGGTTAACGTCAAATCCTTTTTTTGAATTGGTGCGGCATGACATTATCCAACCCTACTTTGCGGAAGTGGATGAAATTTACAACCTGGCCTGTCCGGCGAGCCCTATTTACTACCAGTACGATCCCATTAAAACAATTCAAACCTCCATCATGGGCGCCATCAATATGTTGGGTCTGGCAAAACGGCTCAATGCAAAAATATTGCAGGCAAGCACCAGCGAGGTCTATGGCGACCCCATCGTGCATCCGCAAAAGGAAGCCTATTGGGGCAATGTGAATCCTATAGGCATCAGGTCCTGTTACGACGAAGGCAAAAGATGCGCGGAGACCTTGTTTATGGATTACCACCGCCAAAACAACGTAGCCATCAAAATCATCCGTATTTTCAATACCTATGGCCCCAATATGAATGTGAACGACGGCAGGGTGGTTTCCAATTTTATAGTGCAGGCTTTAAAGGGCGAAAACATCACCATTTACGGCGACGGCACGCAAACACGTTCGTTTCAGTATGTGGATGATTTGGTGGAGGGAATGCTGCGCATGATGAATGCCGACGCCAATTTTACGGGCCCGGTAAATTTGGGGAATCCCAACGAGTTTACGATGTTGCAATTGGCAAAAACCATCATCAATTTAATTGGCTCTAAATCCAACATTGTATTTATGCCCTTGCCAAAAGACGATCCCAAACAACGCCAGCCAAACATTGAACTCGCCAAAGAAAAGCTAAACGGCTGGGAACCTAAAATCCAGCTGGAAGAAGGCCTTGGCAAAACAATCGCTTATTTTGAGGAAATTCTGAGGAAAGGGTAAAGGCTAAAGGGTAAAGGGTAAAGGGTAAAGGGTAAAGGGTAAAGGGTAAAGGGTAAAGGGTAAAGGGTAAAGGGTAAAGGCTAAAGGGTAAAGTATAAAGACTAAAGTTCACCACGATTAACTCCCCTCTTAAGAGGGGTTAGGGGTGTGTAAAGCTGGAATGTTTTTATAAAACTAAATACTAAAAAGCCAAAATTTTGAATTAAATTTGACCGCACGACCGCACGACCGCACGACCGCAAGACCGCACGACCGCACGACTGCAAGACTGCAAGACCAAAAAAAAACAATGAGCAACATCATTCTTAAAATAGAAAACTTAAGCAAACAATACCGCCTCGGCCTCGTAGGCACCGAAGGCTCCCTAACCCCCTAAGGGGAGGACAGAGCGTAAAGAAAATGTATAGTATACATTTTTAGCGATAGGGCCAGCCGGCGCGCAGGGCAATTATAATTTAAAAAGGCAATTTGTAATAAATATTTTACATTTGAAAAGCCAAAATAGGAATTTACAAAAATCAATTTTTTTCCCCCGACCCTAAAGCATGCCTGCCTACCGGCTGGGGAGAAAATTGATTTCAAATAATGATCTATCATATTCGGTCAATACCAATCAGGTAATTTAAAATAGTTATATTATTATATGTCTAAATTTTGAATTAAATTTGACCACAAGACAATTCAACATTCAAAATTTAACATTCAAAATTCCCTTGACAGCAAGACCAACAACCGACTACCAATAACCTAATACCAAATACTTAAAAAAGTTAAATGTATAAAGTCTAAAGCCAAAATTTTGAATTAAATTTGACCGCACGACCGCACGACCGCAAGACCGCAAGACCAAAAAAGTTTAAAGTTTAAAGTTCAAAGCTCAAAGTAAAAAATAAGTTCATATATTATTTGAACCCAAATCAAAAAGAAACCGTCATATGAGTTTTTTCGTCGTAAAATATTAATTTTTTAGCGTTGGCTGACGGAGCAACCCAAAGAGCCTCGCGGCAGGCGAAGCGGGGCAAAGGCGGTCTAGGGCGGAACGTTAAGAAAACAGCTGGTAGCTGTTTTTAGCGATCGAGCCAGCCGGCGCGCGGGAGTCGTAAGGGAAGATTAATTTTACAGAAAAAAATCATCAGACTAGACTTTTTTGTTTAGCTCACTATTTTTATTGTTTTTTTGAGTTCGTGAATCTCCTAAAGTCGATTTCTTTTTTGGGCGATGCAAAAAAGTAAAAAACATCCATTAGAATTACTAATTAATTAAAGAAATTGTAATTTAAATGTAAAAATAAAATTAATTGCTAATTTTTTTCTTTTACCCCAACCCTAAAGGGAGAGAAAAAAATCATAGTAATTAAGATGAAAAAGACAGAAACTGTTTCGGGTAAATAATATGGTTTTGACAACCGACTACTAATAACCTAAAACCAAATACTTAAAAAAGTTAAATGTATAAAGTCTAAAGCCAAAATTTTGAATTAAATTTGACCGCAAGACCGCACGACCGCACGACCGCACGACTGCAAGACCGCACGACCGCACGACTGCAAGACTGCAAGACCAACAAAAAAACAATGAGCAACATCATTCTAAAAATAGAAAATTTAAGCAAACAATACCGCCTCGGCCTCGTAGGCACCGGCACTATGGGTGACGACCTCAAACGCTGGTGGGCCAACATCCGCGGCAAAGAAGACCCATTTCTAAAAATAGGCGACATCAACAACCGCGCCACCAGAGGCACCTCCAACTACATTTGGGCCCTAAAAGACATCAATTTTGAAGTGCAACAGGGCGAAGTTCTGGGCATCATTGGCAAAAACGGCGCAGGCAAATCTACCTTGCTAAAAATTCTCTCTAAAATCACCAGCCCAACCACGGGAAGCATCAAATCTAAAGGGCGTGTGGCTTCCTTGTTGGAAGTGGGCACCGGCTTTCACGGGGAAATGACCGGCAGGGAAAACATCTATCTCAACGGCGCTATTTTGGGGATGACCAAAAAAGAAATTAATGCAAAACTGGATGAAATTATTGAATTCTCCGGCTGCGAACGCTATATAGATACCCCCGTAAAACGCTACAGCAGCGGGATGACCGGACGCCTGGCGTTTGCCGTAGCCGCATTTTTGGAACCCGATATCCTTATTATTGACGAGGTATTGGCAGTAGGCGATGCCGAATTCCAAAAGAAAGCGATTGGCAAAATGCAGGAAATTTCTAAAGGCGGCGGGCGTACCGTGTTGTTTGTGAGCCACAATATGGCGGCGGTAAAGAGTTTGTGCACCAGAGGGATTGTACTGGAAAATGGTGGGATTGTGTATGAAGGTTCCCAAGACGAAAGTGTAGAATTTTATCTATCTAATAAAAATAAGGATCAAAGAAAAACCTTCAATCTATTAAAGCGAGAAGATAGGTTAGGAAGTGGAGAATGGAAGCTTTCTCAAATTGAAATATTAAATAAAAAAGGGAAGATTGTAAATGAGGTTATTTCAGGAGAGCCTATTAATATTAAGCTCAGTTTTGAGATTTTTGAAAAACTAGACTTAAATAAAATCTTTCTAGGGGTGGCAATCTTAGACCCGCAAGAACAGAAATTAGTATCATTTCTTAGTGATGAAATGAATTTAGATTTTAAGTTTTTTGAAAATAGAAACTTTGTGGTTTTACAAATACCAAATTTATTTTTAAGAGCTTCAATTTATTCAATAAATGTGCAATTAGGTCATTCTACAAAAATAGAAGATTATATAGATACTATTGAGGATGTCTCAAAATTACATGTGTTGCCAGGTGATTTTTGGAATACAGGAAAAGTAAATAGATCTGGTAGTTTTTCTATTTTTCCCGGAAGGTTCAATTAAGGAAAAATTTACATATGTTAAAGTTTATAGATATTTTGTAAATTGATTTGATAGTAGCAAGTATTTTAAATAATTAATTAATTAATAATGAAGATAAATTCATGAAAAATATTTTAAAAAAAATTATTCCGAAGAGCATTAAAAGAAAGCTTTTAAACCATTACGACTTAATTTTCAAGAAAAAACATATAAAAGAAACTGAGTACTTTGAAATTATAATTCCAAAATATAATTTAGAAGCTAAGCATTTAAAAAATTTAAAAGGAATAGTTAATAGAAAAGAGTTATTAAAGCTATTACCAAAAAATGGTATTGTTGCAGAAATAGGTGTTGATGAAGGTCATTTTACAAAAGAAATATTAGAATTTAACTCACCAAATAAGCTTCATTTGATAGATGTTTGGAATACGGACAGATACCATCAAGGTAAAAGAGAACAGGTTGAAATTACATTTAAAAATGAAATTGAGAAAGAAAAAGTTGTGTTAAATTTAGGGTTTTCAACTGAAGTTGTACAAGATTTTCCAGATGGATATTTTGACTGGGTATACATAGATACTACCCATTGCTATAAGAACACATTACAGGAATTAGAAATGTATAGTGTAAAAATTAAACCTGGAGGTTTTTTGGCTGGCCACGATTTTATAATTGGAAATTGGAAAGGACTTGTAAAATATGGAGTTATTGAGGCAGTTTATGAATTCTGTATTAAAAATAATTGGGAGTTAATCTATTTAACATTTGACTACAGAGAGCATCCTAGTTTTGCAATTAGAAAAATCATTTAAAAGAATCATACAGTATTTTGTTAAATTTATTTGGTACACCAATTTAAGGATCATTATTATTTTATATGTGGCTGTAAATAATTAATAATTCTTTACAAAAATTTAAAAAGGTATATTGGTAAATTAATTTTGTTTTATGAAGCAGATTATCAGATTGTATTTGGATTAATTTTTTTTATACATTAATATTTAAAGAAATAATAATATAACCCGTTGGGTGTAATTAAATTATTTGAATTTTAATATTATTTATTGGTCTGTCAAATATAAATTTATTGATATATTGAACCAATGTTAAAG
>MGWK01000027.1 GCA_001800975.1 Flavobacteria bacterium RIFCSPLOWO2_12_FULL_35_11
TAGATACATCCAGAGCGGAAAAGGAATTTGGATTTAAAGCCAAGATAAACCTTGAAGAAGGGCTAAAAAGGACTATTCAATGGTATGTGGAAAAGAATAAAGGATATTCAGGTTAGATGAACAAAAAGCAGTTTTTCCCTGTTGCCGCAAGGAGTACTTGTGCACTACAAAGAGTTGCTTTACGAAATCAGAAAAGTTATATTAAAGCATACGAGGTAGATTGTTGTGCCTGTCCTGGATGATGCAAAAGAGGTAGTTAATATCATAAAAAAAGTCGGCAATCCTGACGCTGTCATCCTTTTCGGTTCAATCGCAAAGGAGGCAATGGGGAAAGATATAGACCTGTTAATTATTGGAAACAAGCGCGAAGAAAAAAAGATTGCAAGGTCTCTCTATCCTTTCTTTCAAAAGTATTCATTGGACACTTTTTTCGTTTCAAAAAAGACGCTTAAGGAGATGTATTATCGGGAGAGTCCGTTCTTACGTCTTATTCAGAAGGAAGGGAGGTTGCTCTACATGCATAATTCATTGAAGGATTGGTATGATTCAGGGTTGGAAGACTTCCGGCAGGCTGAATATCTCTGTGAAGGGGGTTTTTATAGAGGAGCTTGCTTTAGTTGCCAACAGGCGATTAAAAAATTTATTAAGTGGATTCTCTTGAAAAAGGGTTGGGAATTGGAAAAGATACACAGCATCAGGAGACTCGTAGTAATTGCCGAAAAATTTGAAATACATGTACCGTTGCAAGACGAGGAAATGGACTTCATAGACAGTATTTACAAGGGCAGATATTCGGGCGAAGAAGGGGCTTCTGCCACTTAGTGCACCGGCATAGAAGGATGCAAAGAGGGCGTTACAGATAGTAAAAAAGGCTGTCAAGCATCTGAAGTAAAAGGGAACGGCCCCTTTGATCCTTATAATTAAACTACGCACTTTCCTGTGTTTTATTTCCAGATAGTTGGTGTTCATCTGCGTCCTATTGTAGAATTTAGGAAAAAATTGTGGTAGTAATGCATACCCAGGATGAAATAAAAAACATTTTGGAAGTCTATTTTAAGGACATAGCAGACGTTTATGGAATTGAAACGGACTTTCTCTACGGGTCGTGGGCAAGGGGGTATCCGAAAAAATCTTCAGATGTGGATATTGCTGTTGTCTTCTCTGATGGAAGACTTTAGTATTTTTGGTATTGGGTGGCAATTGGAGGTTGCAGAGAAAAATATAAAGGAATGTGAACAAAAAAATTGTCTGGATTAGCTATCCAGAGGAATCGTCTGGCACACCGGTATCTCAACTTTCGCTGGCAGGCTATAAAAATGTATAAAGACAGGAATGAGGTTGTTTTGAAATTAATTCAAGTGGTTCTAGAACGAGAAAAGACGTATAACTAAGGAACGATAGGATAATGAAGGTCTTGGAAATTCTTTAAAAAAAGAAATCTGTAAAAAGAATATGTTAAATGATAAAGTAATTTTAATTACAGGTGGTACAGGCTCTTTTGGGAAAAAGGCTACCGAGATAATTTTAAAGAGATATAAACCTCAAAAGCTGATTATTTTTAGTCGTGACGAACTCAAACAATTTGAGATGGCACAAATTTACTCTCCTGAAAAATATCCATGTATGCGCTACTTTATTGGAGATGTGAGAGATAAAGAGCGTTTATACCGGGCCTTTTATGGAGTTGATTATATAATTCATGCCGCAGCATTAAAGCAGGTGCCCACCGCAGAATACAACCCTTTTGAAGCAGTGAAGACAAATATAATAGGTGCAGAAAATGTTATAAATGCAGCTATTGATAATAATGTAAAAAGGGTGATAACACTGAGCACAGATAAAGCTGCTGCCCCTATCAATCTGTATGGCGCAACAAAACTCTGCTCTGATAAGCTATTTATATCCAGCAATATATATTCAGGCTATCATAAGACACGATTTTCTGTTGTTAGGTATGGAAATGTTGTTGGCAGCAGAGGGAGTGTTATCCCTTTCTTTAAAAAAATGAAATCTACAGGAATCCTTCCCATTACAGATCCAAGAATGACCCGTTTCTGGATCACTCTCGAACAAGGAGTAAACTTTGTCATAAAGTGTTTAGAAATGACGAGCGGTGGAGAGCTATTTGTTCCCAAGATTCCAAGTATGAATATTATGGATTTAGCGAAAGCCATTGCTCCGGAATGTAAGTATGATATCGTAGGAATACGTCCTGGTGAAAAATTACATGAAGTAATGATATTAGAAGACGATAGCAGGCATACTTTGGAATTTGATAAGTATTATATTGTCGAACCAGAGTTTCATTGGTGGTCAAACGAGAGCCATATAGCAAATGGCGGGAAACCTGTGAAAGAGGGTTTCAGGTATGCCAGTAATACTAATGATCGATGGCTTGCTACTGAAGAATTGAAAGAGATAATCAAAGATATTTAAGGTCACTATAATGATACCATACGGTAGACACTGGATAGATGACGATGATATTAAAGCTGTTGTTGAAGTATTGAAATCAGATTGGCTTACTCAGGGGCCAAAAATTGATGAATTTGAAAAGGCATTGGCTGAATACTGCGGCGCAAAATATGCAGTAGCTATTTCGAATGGAACTGCCGCACTTCACCTCGCCTGTCTTGCAGCCGGAATTAAAGAAAAAGATGAGGTAGTAACAACCCCGATAACCTTTGTTGCAAGTGCAAATTGTATAGTTTACTGTGGAGGTAGTCCTGTATTTGCTGATATTGATATGGTGACTTATAATATTGACCCGGCTGAAATTAAAAGCAAAATAACCCCAAAGACACAGGCGATAATTCCAGTACATTTTGCAGGCATTCCATGTGATATGGAGGAAATTAAAGAAATTGCAAAAAAACATGACCTAATAATCATTGAAGATGCCTGCCACGCGTTAGGGGCAGAATACCAGGCAAATGGGGAATGGGTTAAAATAGGAAGTTGTAGGCATTCTGATATGACAGTCTTCAGTTTTCATCCTGTAAAACACATTACTACCGGTGAAGGTGGAGCAATATTGACTAACAATCAACAATTATACGAAAAACTACTATTATTAAGGACTCATGGAATTACAAAAAACGCTCAAAAATTTGTAAACAAAAATATGGCATTTTCGAATGATTTCGGACCATTACGGGCTAACCCCTGGTATTACGAAATGCATGCGTTGGGTTTCAATTATAGGCTTACGGATATACAGTGTGCTCTGGGTTTATCGCAACTCAATAAACTTGATAAATTCGTAGCGAGGAGACGAACTATTGCGTCTATGTATTCTGAGGCTTTTAAAAAAATTGAATATGTCAAAACGCCTATAGAACCGGAGACAAAAAAATCAGCATATCATTTGTACGTATTGCAAATTGATTTCGAAAAAATTGGCAAAAGTCGTGTTAGAGTAATGACAGAACTGATGGAAGTAGGAATAGGAACACAGGTTCATTATATTCCTGTATATATGCAACCTTACTATGGAAACGAAAGAAATTATAATAAACAAAGATGTGCTGTTGTCGAACAGTATTACGGCAAGGCTCTTTCCATCCCTCTGTATCCTAAAATGACCGATGTGGAGGTTACAAAAGTTATTAATTCAGTAAAAGGCTGTTTGAATGTTTGATAAGGTTTTATTGATCAGGCCTCAGAATGTATACAATTATAATAACTATCCTCCATTAAATCTTATATCCATTGGTTCTAAGCTCAAATCCGCTGGATACAAAGTTGAAATCATAAATTGCGCATTTGAAAAAAATCCCTTAGAAACTATTAACAATAAACTGAGGGATGTATTATTTGCGGGCATTTCTTTGCTTACTTCTGAGTCGCCAGATACGTACCAAATAATTAAGTATATAAAGCAAAGTTCAAATATTCCGACTGCTGTAGGAGGATGGCATTGTACTTTGTTTCCTGAGCAAATGGCAAATTGCGAGTATGTAGATTATGTAATTGCAGGTGAAGGGGAGGACAATATTGTTGAAGTCGCAGAAACTATAAAAAATGGTAAAAAAAACGATGGCAAGATCTTTGGTAAGAAGATGCTGAATCTTGAGACACTGCCTTTACCTGACTACGGTATAGATAAAAATATAGAAAGATTTATTAGCAATTATCTTACAGATAAGTTGTCAGAATATGTAAGGCAGCCGATGAGATGGCTCCCTTATGAGAGCAGTAGAGGATGTCCTTCTCACTGTACTTTTTGTATTAACGTTGTTGCAGATAATACCCGTTACAGAAAAAAGAGCGCAGAGAAGGTTGTTTCTGAAATTGAGCATATCGTAAAAAAATATAACCTTACACATTTAAAAATTATTGACGACAACTTTTTTGTTGATATTAAGCGTGTAAGAGAAATATGCGAAGGTATAATTAAAAAAGATTTAAACATCACATGGGATGGAGAATGCCGATGTGATTATTTTAATGACCGTATGTTAAATGATGAAACATTGAAACTTGTAAAAAGGTCTGGTCTTGTCCAGCTCACCCTTGGCATAGAATCAGGTTCTCCTCATACCCTACAGTTGATGAAGAAAGGTATAACACCGGATCAGGCAGAGCTTGCTGTGAAAAGGTGTAATGAACATAAAATTATAGCAAGATCATCTTTCATATTAGAAATTCCGGGGGAAAGCAAGGGTGATATCAATCAGACAATATCTTTTATTAATAAATTGAGAAAATATCCCTACTTTACTTGTGGTGTTGGAACTTTTCGACCCTACCCAAAATGTGAACTAACAGAGAAGCTCTTAAAGGAAGGTTATTTAACCGAACCTGAAAATTTTGTCGAATGGACTAACAAAGAGATAATTGATATGTATACATCTGCTGAATATATACGGCCGTGGCAGGTGATAGGCAGATATTCAGAAAGTGCTGCATATTATCTGAATATGGAGTCGTCTGTAAGATTAGGAAATCATCAAATAAACAATAAAATTGATAAAATAAAAAATACTATTTTTGTCTTTCTCGCAAGATTAAGGAATAGATGGATGTTTTACAAAGTTCCATTTGATAAAGATCTGTATAAGAAATTTTTAACTAATTTTTACAAAAGGAGACAGGATTTAGAAAAAGGCGGGTCATACCCGTTATCCAGGCCCGAGTTGGCAGGGAGAAAAGAGTGAGAATTTTAGTCGTTGGAGTTGGCTCCATAGGTACCCGACACATGAACAATCTTGTCGAACACGGACATGAGGTTCATGTGGTTGATGTAAATAGAGAAAAATTGAAAATGGCCGCATCTATTGCAAAGGGAACATTCGATTTTCTCGATGAAGCTTTAAAGATTAAGCCCGACGTTGCATTTATTTGTACATATAGCAATGACCATATTACCCCTGCCCTAAAATGTGCAAATGCTGGATGTCATTTGTTTATTGAAAAACCTTTATCGCTCAGTCTGGATGGAGCTGATGAATTAATAGAAATAATTGAGAAGAAAAATTTACTATCAATGGTTGGTTGTAACATGAGGTTCCATCCGGCAATATCGTATGTGCATGATACTTTGACTAAAAATCCTTTTTTTTCTAAAAAATTATGGGGAAACTTTGAATTTGGCTTTTATCTCCCTTTTGATAAAAAAGATTACCAGAATACATATAAAGCAAAGAAAAGTATGGGCGGCAATCTAATATTCGATGGGATTCACGAGCTTGATTGTGCCATTTGGTTTTTTGGGAAACCTGTAGAAGTAGTTTGCAATAAAAGCATTTTATCATCTCTTAAGATTGATACTGAGGATCATGTTGAAATGATAGTAAAATTTGAATCGGGAACCATGTGTACTATCCATATGGACTATCTTCAGCATGGATATTCAAGGCGATGTAAGGTCGTTTGTGAAGAAGGTACGATAGTGTGGGATTTTGTTCAGGGAAATATAGGTGTTATTACAACCTCGGAGAGAGAATGGTTTTGGAAAGACATGGAACTCGGAATTAGTTATAATCAGATGTACGTTAATGAGGTAAGCTATTTTTTTGATTGTATTTCTTCTCGTAAAGAAACGTTTAATTCTGTTAAACAATCCTTATCAGTCTTAAAACTAGCACTGGCGGCTAATAAATCATGCTATACAAATGTTTGGGAGCGGATTGAATGAGCAAAGTAATAGGCGTTATTACTGCAAGGATGGCTTCAACACGTCTGTCTGGTAAGGTTTTACAGAGGATGGCAGGTAAGTCAGTTTTCGCGCACCATGCAGAACGCATGAAAAATGTGAGAGGACTCGATGGTGTCTTTTTAGCAACATCCATTGATCATAAAAACAAGGAGCTTATTGAAGAAGCGGAGAGATTTGGCATCGGTTGGTATGCCGGTGCAGAACAGGACATCGTTGACCGCCATATCAAACTCTGCGAAAGGGAAAATGCTGATGCAGTGATAAGGGTCACTTGCGACTCCCCGATTTTTGATATAGAAAGTGCTTCACGATTTGTAGTGCAATTTAAGAAAGAATATTACGATTATATTTTTGTATCCAATATGACAATGATTCAGGGAACACTTTCAGAGCTTATTTCTTACAATGC
>MGWK01000028.1 GCA_001800975.1 Flavobacteria bacterium RIFCSPLOWO2_12_FULL_35_11
TAGTGTCAAAATTAGGTTAAAATTTTATTGTTATCAAAAATTGTTTTTCTATTTTCCATACGGTAACTTTTACCGGTTAATTTAATTATTTCACAACGATAAAGGATTCTATCTAAAAGGGCTGTTGTTAAAACGGTGTCTTTAAGTACATCTGCCCATTCTTTGGGAGATTTATTGGTTGTTATTATTAGAGATGTTTTATCATGCAATTCGTTAATAAGATTAAAAAAAGCAACAGCATCCTGACCACTTACAGGAAACATCATGATGTCATCAATAACAAGCAAGTGAGCGCTGATTATTTGTTTATATTCTGCTGCTGCATTACGAGTGATATCTTTCATTTTTAATATTTTGATAAGATCTTCCATGGTTTTAAAGTAAGCCCTGTAACCTTGATGTACTGCATCAAAACAAAGTCCGGCAGCTAAATAAGTTTTTCCGGTTCCACTTGGGCCCATAAGAATAACATTAAAATTTTGTTCAAGCCATTTGAGTTCTCTTAGTTGATTGAATTGCTTTTTTTCGAGGCCTGCTGAAAAAGTAAAATCATATAACTCTAAATTGTAACAAAGGGGCAAACGAGCTTGCTTGGTTCTTCTTTCTTGATCTTTTTCTTTTCTATGGTTAATTTCTTTTTCCATAAGAATTTTAAGAAGTTCTAAATAGCTTATCTGCTTTTTTTCGGCTTCCCCAATTGCATGGTCAAGATAATCGGGCAGAGCCGTTAAATGTAAAGTTTTACAATGATTTTTAATTGTTTCTGTTTTTGTCATAGTGTGGATATTTATTGGTTAATAATATTTTCATAATCTTCTATGTTGCTTGTTTGTGGGCATTGATTGGCTTTTTCTAAAGAAGTTTCATTTAATAATTTAATTGGACTTTGTTTTTTGAAGGTGCTATTGTTTCTAAAAGAAAAACATGAAGCACCTGTTCAAATTCGTATGCGTTAAAAAGGTGGTTGTTCAAACAAAAATTTAATGTTTTATCTGCTACTTCTTGTGGGGTATCATGGAGTGTTTTTAAGATTACCTGCAAATGATCTCTGATATATCTGGGAAACTGCTCTTTAATTTTTTTGAGATAATTTTTGACAACATTTTCAATTGAAACTTCCATGAAAGCGCGCTTTCACCCTATAGAATGAAAATGTGGGAACTTTATACTTTTGTAATAAAAACAAACTTATGGAAACAATAATAATGAAAGCTTGTGGCTTAGATGTACACCAAGCTAGCGTAGTAGCCTGCATCCAGCGTCAGGGAATAGAAAAACAGATTAAAACTTTTGGTACAACTACCCAAGAATTAATCTCTTTAAAGCAATGGTTAAAAGACAATGACATTGACCATATAGCCATGGAAAGTACAGGTATTTATTGGCGACCGGTATTTAATATTTTAGAAGATACCAACTGGGAATTATTACTTGTAAATGCACGCCACATAAAAAATGTACCCGGCAGGAAAACAGATGTACAAGATTGCGAATGGATATGTAAACTATTGCGAGCAGGCTTACTTAAAGGTAGTTTTATTCCACCAGAGGATATTCGCATCTTAAGAACCTTTACTCGCCATCAAAAGACCTTGCAACATCAAATACAAAACGAGAAGAACAGAGTACACAAACTTTTGCAGGAATCTAATATCAAACTGACACAGGTATTGAGTGATATGTTTGGAGTAACTGGCATGAAGATATTAACGGATTTATCAAAAGGAATAACGGATGCAAAAAAGCTTGGTTCCCATATGGGAACCAACAAGCGATTGTTGCCCAAAAAAGAACAAGCCATTGCTTGCCTGCAAGGTAAGTTTAGTAGACATCATCAGGTAATGATCAAAGTAATGTTAGATACCATTGCTTTTTATCAAAGGCAAATAGATGACTTAGAGATAGAAGTACGACAATTATTGCAACCCTATCAACAAGAGCATCAATTACTACAAACCATACCTGGTATAAAAGAAAAGGCGGCCAATCATATCATTGCTGAATTATCTGTGAATATGGATGTTTTTCCAGATGAGAAACATCTATCCTCTTGGGCTGGTTTATGCCCAGGCAATAACGAAAGTGCAGGTAAAAAAAAGTTCCAGACTCAAACATGGCAACAATCATTTAAGATCTATTCTAATAGAATGTGCATGGGCTTCTTCCAAAACAAAAGACACCTACTTTAGGGCTAAATATTACAAACTGTCTTCCAGAATGGGAAAGAAGCAAGCTCTCTGTGCCGTAGCACACAAAATACTCATCAGTTGTTATCACATATTAAAGTATAAAATCGCATACAAAGAACTTGGCGGAGATTATTTTACCAAAGGAAACGAAGATAAAATATTAGCACACTATAAAAAGAAACTAATTAAATTGGGGTATGAAGTAGCCTTACAACCTATAGAAGCAATAGAGGCATAAAAATAGAAAACTATGTCAAAGCCACATGACCGATTTTTACTGGTGATAAGTTCCCGAAATTGAAACTGGTAGCGGTCTGCATATAAGCACCCAATATTGTTGCATTAAAGCACGCGGAAGAAATTTTTTGACCTTTAGCAGACCCGGCTTTGATTTAGTTTCTTTTTATCCTGCATACAAATAACCATGTTTGTTACATGGTATGGGATTGTATTGCCATACGCAGAATATATTTTCGGAAGAAAAAAAAAGAACAATTTGGTTCATCATTTCATCCAAGCTTTTAGAAGTATCTCTTCTGTGGTTGGTATTGGCTATGGTTTGTCCCTTCTCAAAACAAAGCGCATGACTACAAATGAATTCTTCTTTGAGATTGTAAATTTCCAGCATGTTTCCTTTTTCTTTGACAATTACTTGTATGCCGTCTGCTTGATAGGTTCCCATAGGAAGGGTATAAAAATTACTCTTATAGGCAATGGTATTTGTTTTTCTAACGTGATACATTTTTGTTTCTTTATTTTCTATGACTAATGGGATGTACGCTTTAAGATATTTTTTTTCAATCAGGTGCTCTGCCTGGGGTGATTTTTTTGTAAAATTGTGCATGTGGAAATTAGCGGTTCTCCCCAGCCAAGCTATACCTTCTGTATTGAGAGTTGCCAGGTCGAAGTAGGTTCTATTATACAAAAAATTCTTCTTTACATAACCAACCGCATTTTCTACTTTTCCCTTACTTTCAGGGTCGGCTTTGCGACAAAAATGAAGTTTAAAATTTCTTGATTTAATGTATTGTTTGAATACTGAGGTAAGAATAATTTCGCCTATATTTTCATCCACTATCATGGTTCTATCCTGATCATAAACAATTGTTTTGGGAATACCTTCAAAAAAAGCAAAGGCATTTTCATGAGCCATAGAAACAGTTTGGGCAGTAAATGGTTTATCTAAAAACCAGATATATTTCATTCTGCTTCGAGATAAAACCATAATAAAGAACTTTACTTTTTTTCTCTTGCCATTTGCAATAAGCATATTGTATTCTCCAAAATCAACCTGAGCTTGTTCTCCATAAGGTGATTCTTCAACCGGAAAGTATTCTCTAGTGGAACTAACAAAAGGGATGTTATATTTCTGCCTTACGAACATTACAAAGTTGTATACCGTTCTTGAACTGACCTTAGGAAAAGCTGGATGGTGTTACAACAGCCAATCATAAATTTGTGCTGTGGAGGTATCCTGAAATTGGATTAATTTGTCTTTAACAAATATTTCGTACGGAGATAAAACTTTATTTCTTTCTCCAAAGAGTAGTAAATAACTTTCGTAATCCTGCTCTGTCATTTGCAGGTACTTTCTAACTGTTCGTCTGTCCAATACTAGGTAACGGGCAATTTTTGCGACTCTAAAACCGAGCCTTTTTAGCTTGTGAATTTCGTAATACATGATCCAGTTATTTAAGTCTTTTTTTGTCATATCGGTTAGGTTTTAAATTTTAAACCGATATAAACTAAATTTTAAACTTTTACACTACTAATCATGCATCCTTATTTTCTGAAAATAGTACATTCGTACTTTCCGAAAATGGTACATTCCTAATTGCCGATTTCAGTACATTGTTATTTTCCGATCACATGCAATTAGTGTATTTGCAAAGCCTGCAAATATTCTCCAATCGCGATTTTCATTTGCGTATGCTAAATTCGATTTCGATAATCCTGTGCCCATTCCCAAATGATACCATTTATTTCTTTGGGCTGTAAGCCCTACTGCTAAATCAGTTAAGCTATCACAATTTGAGAGCTGTCCGAACATCATACACATTAACTGATTCCAACATGTGAAATGAAGAACTTTATAATTACCATTGTATTTTTCAACATATTTATTAAAATCGTTTGCTGATAGGAACGAAGTTATTTGAGAAAAAACATATTTTCCAGAATTCATTGGCTTTTAAGGCCAAAATTATAACAAGAAATTTGAAAATTAATTCAAATCGTTTAAGCCTTCAAAAACGCTACAACCATTATCTATCAATAATTTCAAAGAATTTTAATTTAAAACGTTAGGGCGACAGTGATAAAGTCGTTTAACGGGTTCTGCGATTTTTTCTAATCAGAATAAAAAAAGTAATTTTTAGATCCCTTCTAAACTAAAACACATTATTATGAAAAAGAAATTAATATTAGCTGATTTAAATGTAGATAGCTTTATTACTGGCATTAGTAACAAAGAAAGTAAAACAATTAAAGGTGGAACTTTAGCAAGTACACTTCCTTGTGGAACCTGTATTGTGGTTGCTGGTGTTACGATAAGTGTGGCTACAATTATTTATTCAGTAAATGATTGTAAAAAATAATTGATCTCACATAAGGCTATTGTAAAAAATATTATTAGACCTCTTGCGTAAGTCATATTAATGATGAGATTGCTTCTGGCGCAAAAAGCGCCATCGTAATGACGGGTGCTTCAAGGTCGTCATTGTGGAGCGATAGCAAAGCAATCTTTTACTAACACAAGAGGTCTATCAGGAAACATAACATCTTTTCAAATTATGATTATAGAGATGTTCCTAATACTTGAATATAAAATCTTATTTACGTGGAAGACATTTATGCATTACACTGGGATCATCTGTATTGCTGAAGACTAAATCCCTGTTTTATAGAATCACATTTTTTTGATATTGTATCTTAAGCGGTATCAATCTAACTTAGATTATAATTTTATCCATTGCTTATCTCAAACGAAATAATAATAACACTAATACTAACAAAAAAATGAAACAAATATTTATGTGTTTATTCATTTTACTCATTACTTTCTTAAATTATGCTAGTTTTTCTCAATGCATTTTTTTAGCGAAGGATACCAATATTTCTTCCATTAGCGCATTTTTATCAGCGGCTAAACCTACATTTATAGACATAGATAATGATGGTGACAAAGATTGCCCCCTTGCTTGTATATATGGCACAATGTTTGATACTTTGCGCCCATTATCTTTTGTTTATAATTTATATTCAATTTTTTTGTAACTAAAAACTATTTCAAAAATGAACTCGAAAATTCTATCTCTATTTCTTTTAATCTTATTTTCTACTTCTACTAAAGCAGAATTTAGTTCTAATTTTTTATTGGCAAATAGTGAAATGGGTCTTCAAAACCATTCTGGTCTAAGCAATTTATATAGTAGAGGAAGAAGTAATAGAGGGCATAAAGCATATAAGCCTGGTAACACAATTATTTCTGTTGGTTATGGTGCTTTTAATTTTTGGAAATACTCTTGGGCTAATGATGACTATACTTATGATTATTATTATGGTTATAGTGATTATGATAATTACAAGGCAAGTGGATTAGGTCCATTACATTTTAAAGCAGAATATGCTCTTTCTGAAATTATTAGTCTAGGCTTAAGTGTTAATTACGTTAATGCAAGAGCAGAATGGACTAATCATTATAGTACTTACAGCGGTCAATATTTTGAAACCGGCTACACACAGGGCAAATATTTTAATTCTCTTAGTGTTTTAGGTAGAATGAATTTTCATTTTCTTACTACAAAAAATTTAGATCCTTATTTAGGCTTTGGTATTGGTTATAGAAGTGGGAAAACCGAATATTATTCAAATGATCCGTATTTTGACGAATATTATGACAAAACTATATTACCAATTGGTTGCGAATTTAGTATGGGACTTAGAGTTTTCTTTACTCCTAACATAGGTTTATTTACTGAATTTGGTTTAACTAAATCATTAATTCAGGGAGGTTTAGCAATTAAGATATAAAAACCCTAAAATGTATAGAATTTGTAAGGACATTTGTAATAACTACGAAATTTTTAAACACACCCCATACCCCTCTTGGTATAGGGGAATTAAAAGTGTAGTTATTAGATATACCGGTAAGTTATTTTGCTTTATTCAGTTGTATATATTGTTATTTAGCACGTCTGCTTATGCTACTCATGTAATTGGTGGAGAAATTTAT
>MGWK01000029.1 GCA_001800975.1 Flavobacteria bacterium RIFCSPLOWO2_12_FULL_35_11
ACGGAAGTTGAAAAAGATCATAGAAAACGATTAGCATTAATCAGGGAAGGTGAATATGGAAATTAAAAAAATCAACAAATCAACATATCAACGATTCAACAAATCAACGATAAAAAAAGTATCTTTGCACAAAATCAAAAAACGGGAATATGAGTTTATTTCAATTTATTAAATCTAAAGTGTTTTTAAAGCAGTTGCTGATGGCTTTTGTTGGCTTATTGGTATTGATTGTTCTTAGTGTGTTTTGGTTAAATTTTTCAACCAACCACAATCAGAAAATTGAAGTTCCAAATTTGTCTAAAATGAGTTTGGAGGAAGTCGAAGAAACGCTGGACGACTTAGATTTAAGCTGGGAGGTAATAGATTCTGCAAGTTTTGATGCAGCTTTTCCTAGCAAATCTGTCATTGAGCAAAGTCCGGAAGCAGGAGATTTTGTGAAAGAAAACAGAAAAATTTATTTGACCTTGAATCCATCAGGTTATTCAGATGTTGAAATACCCGATTTTTATGGAAAAACAAAAAGACAGGCCGTTTCACAATTAACTGCAATTGGATTTAGAATAAGTATAACCGAAATTTATGTGAAAGATATTGCGAAAGATGTAGTGAGAGGTTTAATATACAATGGGAAAGATTTAAAAAACGGTGATAAAATTCCGCAAAATTCTGAAATCATCTTAAAATTGGGCGATGGAAATGAAGGTGGTATGCAAATGGATAGTTTAGAAACTGCTGAAGAACTGATTATAGAATGAAAATAGACGACATAGACGAATTAGAAAAAGAAGAATTTTACGAACATTACAGGTATGTCGCCAGCGTAGGTCAGGAGCCATTGCGCGTGGATAAATATTTAATGAATTTCATAGAATATTCAACAAGAAATAAAATTCAACAGGCGGCAAAAGCAGGAAATATATTGGTGAATGACATTCCTGTAAAATCAAACTACAAGGTAAAGGCAAAAGACGTGGTTCGCGTTGTTTTGGCGCATCCGCCGCACGAAAATTTATTGGTTGCAGAAAACATTCCTTTGGATATTTTATTTGAAGATGAGGAAGTTATTGTGGTAAATAAACCTGCCGGAATGGTAGTGCATCCCGGTCACGGAAATTATAGCGGCACTTTGGTGAACGGATTGATTTTCCATATTGAAAATTTACCGACAAACTCCAATGAACGTCCGGGCTTGGTGCACAGAATTGACAAAGATACCAGCGGATTGCTGGTGGTGGCAAAAACAGAATATGCAATGGCTCATTTGTCCAAACAATTTTTCGACAGAACCACAGAACGTTTGTATTACGCTTTGGTTTGGGGAAATATAGACGAAGAAGAAGGAATTATTGAAGGAAATATTGGGAGAAGTTTAAAAAATCGCTTGCAAATGGATGTTTTTCCAACCGGCGAATTTGGTAAACCTGCAATTACACATTATAAAGTGCTTGAGCGTTTTAGTTATGTTACCTTGGTTCAATGCAAGTTGGAAACTGGCAGAACGCATCAAATTAGGGCGCATATGAAACACATTGGCCACACACTTTTTAACGATGAACGCTACGGCGGAGACATTATCTTAAAAGGAACAACGTTCACCAAATACAAACAATTTGTCGAAAATTGTTTTAAAGCATTGCCAAGGCAGGCACTTCACGCAAAAACATTGGGCTTTCAGCATCCAATCACCAAAGAATTTTTACAGTTTAATTCTGAAATGCCACAAGACATGCAATTGTGCCTGGAGAAATGGCGCAGCTATACCATAAATCAAAAAGATTAACATGAAGGAATTTGATGTTGAAAACTGGAACAGAATTGCACAATATAATTTTTTTAAAACGTATGAAGATCCTTTTTTTAATATTACCGCCAATTTAGAAGTCAGCAATCTTTACAGGTGCTGCAAACAAAATCAGTTGTCGTTTTCTTTGGCTTGTATGTATGTTGCATTAAAATGCGCCAATGAAATTACTGAATTTAAATTGCGATTTAAAAACGATAAGGTTTACTTATTTGACCTCGTAAATATTGGTTCCACTGTTTTAAATGATGACTTCACTTTTTCATTTTGCGATTTTGAGTTTCATAAAACGATGCAAGAATTCGATGCAAACGGTAAAAAAGTGCTCGAAAATCATAAAATAGGAATCGTATTTAATGCGCAGGAAGATCAATTAGGAATTATTCATTGCTCCACAATTCCTTGGGTTTCTTTTACCGGATTTAAACATGCAAGAAATGGAAATGAAGGCTTGCAGGGAATTCCGAAAGTGGTATTTGGCAAAATATTCAAAGAAAACGAAATTCAAAAAATTCCCTTTTCGGTGGAAGTTCACCATGCTTTGATGGATGGTTATCACGTTGGACTGCTTTACAAAAAAATGCAGCAATTTATAGATAGGCTTTGATAAAAATGAATTATTTCAATAATAATTCAGAAAAACGCAAATATTTATTTATTAATTTTTAATTTTAATAAATTGTTTGTAAAATTTACAACACAAAATTGCATAGTTGTTAGGAATCTCCGCTAAAAAATGACAAAAAAATAGAAATGAAAATAGTAATATCCCCGGCTAAATCATTGGATTATGAGACCCCAATTCCAACGAAACAATTTACCCAAGGAATTTTTTTGGAAGAAGCCGCAAAAATAAATACCGTTTTAAGGAAGAAATCTCCAAAACAACTTTCGGCATTAATGAGTGTTTCCCCAAATTTAGGGGAATTAAATTGGCAGCGAAACCAGGAATGGGAATTGCCTTTTTCTTTAGATAATTCCCGTCAGGCAATTTTCGCTTTTAAAGGGGAAGTTTATATTGGACTGGATGCTTATTCCTTGCCGCTTGATAAATTGGAAATTCTTCAAAATAAATTAAGAATCTTGTCCGGCCAATATGGTTTGTTGAAGCCATTGGATTTGATACAGCCTTATCGTTTAGAAATGGGCACCAAGTTAAAAGTGGCGAAAAAAGAGAATTTATACCAGTTTTGGGGTAAAACAATTACTTCTAAATTGAATGAAGAAATTGCTAAGGATGAACTATTCATTAATTTGGCAAGCGCTGAGTATTTTAAAGCTGTAAAACCAGCCTTTTTAAAAGTTCCCGTAATTATACCGGTTTTTAAGGATTTTAAAGATGGGAAATTAAAAGTGATTGCTTTTTTTGCCAAAAAAGCAAGAGGTTTAATGGTTCGTTTCATCATTGATCACAACATTGAAACGATAGAAGATTTGAAAAATTTTAATTATGAAGGTTATGCTTTCGACGCAAACTTATCGTCAGAAAACGAGTTGGTTTTTACGCGATAATTATAGATTTTTTTTAATTTGTATTGATTTTTTATATAAGTTTGCGCCAACGATTTTGGCAGCCATGATAGAAATACGTTTTTTAAGGTCTAACGTATATGTTTACAGGTCTTTAAAACATAAAATTATTGAAAAATATAACGAAGAATTAAGCATTTTAATGACTTCTTTTAACCACATTTTAAAGTTATACAGCCCATTGAAAGTTGTTAGGTTTAAAAATAATTATTTAGTATTAAGAGTATAGATATAAGAAAACTTTTTTGAACTTAATATGAGTCTATAAAGACTGCTTTATTAATTGTAAATTAAAATACTAAATGAATACAAAATATATCGATTTAATAAGCCAAACATTCGATTTTCCACAAGAAGAGTTTAAAGTTGATTCCAATAAAAATCTACATTTTCATGATATCGACACCATGAAACTTGTTGAAGAATTTGGCACGCCTTTAAAATTTACCTATCTGCCAAAAATTAGCGAAAATATCCAAAAAGCCAAAGCAATGTTTGCCAAAGCAATGCATAAGCATAAGTATAAAGCTAAATATCACTATTGTTATTGTACCAAAAGCTCCCATTTCAAACACGTGTTGGATGAAGCTTTAAAAAATGACATTCATATTGAAACTTCTTCAGCTTTTGATATTGATATTGTTGAAAATTTAAAAAAAGAAGGTAAAATAACCGATAAAACTTACATTCTTTGTAATGGCTTCAAGCGAGACGAATACATTACAAATATTCAGCGATTGATCAATAACGGACATAAAAATTGCATCCCGATTATCGACAATTATGAAGAAATTGGATTGCTTACCGAAGGTACCAAAAAGAAAATAAATATAGGAATCAGGATTGCTTCTGAAGAAGAACCGAAGTTTGAGTTTTATACTTCACGTTTGGGAATTGGCTATAAAAATATTGTCGATTTTTACCGACGAGAAGTTAAGGACAATCATAAGGTGAACCTAAAAATGTTGCATTTCTTTATTAATACGGGAATTAAAGACAATGCCTATTATTGGAATGAGTTAAGCAAATGTTTGAAGGTTTACATCAGTTTGAAAAGAATTTGCCCAAGTTTGGACAGCTTAAACATCGGTGGCGGATTTCCAATAAAAAACTCGTTGGCTTTTAATTACGATTATGAATATATGGTTGATGAAATTATCAGCCAAATAAAAGAAGCCTGCGAAGATGCAGAGGTTCAGGTTCCACATATATTTACTGAATTTGGAAGCTATACGGTAGGAGAGAGCGGAGGCGCGATTTACAAGGTTTTATACCAAAAAAAGCAAAACGACAGAGAAAGATGGAATATGATAAACTCTTCATTTATTACGACTTTGCCAGACAGTTGGGCCATAAATAAACGATTTATTTTATTACCTTTAAACCGATGGAATGATGTTTATGAACGGGTGTTATTAGGTGGTTTAACTTGCGACAGTGACGATTATTACAATTCAGAGCAACACATAAACGCCATTTATTTGCCGGTTTATAAAGAAGAAAAACCGCTGTATTTAGGATTTTTTAATACAGGGGCTTACCAGGAATCTATAGGAGGTTATGGCGGATTGCAGCATTGCTTAATTCCACAGCCAAAACATATTATTATATCAAAAGATAACGAAGGAAAACTAGAATTTAAAGTGTTTAAAGAAAAACAAACAGCAAGCGATTTTTTAAAAATATTAGGTTATGAATAAAAGAACTTACGCGGGGATATCTGAACAATATGCCAAAATTGAAACTTCAAAAATAGTTTTGATTCCTGTTCCTTATGACGGAACAAGTACTTGGCAAAAAGGCGCCGACAAGGGACCTGAAGCGTTTTTGACTGCTTCAGATAATATGGAACTTTACGATATTGAAACTGATTCAGAAGTTTATAAAAACGGAATTTATTTGGCAGATGCCGTTACGGAGAATTCTTCTCCTGAAAAAATGGTGGCAGCTGTTCATGCAGTGACCAAAACATTTATAAGAAAAAATAAATTTGTTACCATTTTTGGTGGTGAGCATTCGGTTTCTATAGGAACTATTAGAGCTTTTAATGAATGTTTCAATGATTTAACGGTTGTTCAAATCGATGCGCATGCCGATTTAAGAAAAGAATATAACGGATCAAGCTGCAATCATGCCTGTACCGCTTATGAAGCAAGTCAGAATACCAATCTTATTCAGGTAGGTATTCGCAGTATGGATATTTTGGAGAAAAGTGTGATGGATCCCGATAAAATATTTTTCGCCCATGAAATGGCAATAGATGATTATTGGATGGAAAATGCGATTGATTTAATGGGAAAAAATGTTTTTATAACATTTGATTTGGATGCTTTCGATCCTTCATTATTGCCATCAGCAGGAACACCGGAACCGGGAGGATTGCTTTGGTATGAAACTTTGGATTTTCTGAAAAAAATATTCAAACAAAAAAATGTGGTTGGATTTGATATTGTTGAATTATGTCCGAACGAAAAAGACAAATCTTCCGATTTTCTTGCCGCAAAATTGTATTATAAAATGTTAAGCTATAAGTTCTCTAACTTAGATATTGATGATTACGAGAACGAATCCGGTTTTAAAGAACCAAATAATAAAACCTCAAAATTTGAAGACGAAGACTATGACTAATAAAGGAGCAATTTCCCAATTTATTGAAAATTATTACCTGCATTTTAATTCTGCAGCATTGGTTGATGCCGCCAAAGCATATGAAGCCCAATTGGCAGCTGGCTCAAAAATGTTAGTCTCAATGGCCGGTGCCATGAGCACTGCTGAAATAGGCAAAGTATTTGCTGAAATTATCAGACAGGATAAAGTTCAAATAATTTCTTGCACCGGCGCAAATTTAGAAGAAGATGTCATGAATTTGGTTGCCCATTCCCATTACAAAAGGGTTCCGAATTATCGGGATTTAACGCCTCAAGATGAATGGGATTTGATGGAAAAAGGATTGAACAGGGTTACAGATACTTGCATTCCGGAAGAAGAAGCTTTCAGAAGATTGCAGAAGCATATTTTTAAAATTTGGAAAGATGCAGAAGACAAGGGAGAACGATTTTTTCCGCATGAATTTATGTATAAATTAGTACTTTCTGGCGTGTTGGAACAATATTATGAAATTGACCCAAAAAATAGCTGGATGATTGCTGCTGCACAAGCCAATTTGCCTATGGTTGTTCCGGGTTGGGAAGACAGCACAATGGGAAATATTTTCGCTTCTTACGTGTTAAAAGGGGAGCTTAAAGCCAGCACCGTGAAATCGGGAATCGAATATATGACTTTCTTAGCCGATTGGTATACTGCAAATTCAGAAACCGGTATTGGATTCTTCCAAATAGGAGGTGGAATTGCAGGTGATTTCCCTATTTGTGTGGTACCAATGTTATACCAAGATTTAGAACGTACAGACACGCCATTTTGGAGCTATTTTTGTCAGGTTTCAGATTCTACCACCAGTTATGGATCGTATTCTGGTGCGGTTCCAAATGAGAAAATTACTTGGGGAAAATTAGACATCAATACCCCGAAATTTATTATAGAATCTGACGCAACCATTGTTGTGCCGTTAATTTTTGCGTATTTGTTAAATATGTAATTGCAGTTTATGAAAAGAGTTATAGTAGATTACAGTAAATTAACAAGTGAAATATTAAACTTGTTGGTAGAGAAATTCCCTAACGGATATGGCTACAAAGACATCATTACCTTTAAAAATGCCAAGGGTGAAACCGTTAGAGCGGTTGAGGTGACTTTTGAAGATACCATATATCTTGTTAAAATCAGTTTGAAACTGGAAGAAACCATGGAAGATTATGATGCAGATGAAGATAATTTTGATGATGTATTTGACAGTGATATTGAAGATATAGCAGATGAAGAAAGTGAAGTGGAGGAAGATTAATCCATTTCATTGAAAATACTTTAATGCTGAAAAATTCAGAAAATGATAAAAAAGAAAACCCGTAATTTGCGGGTTTTCTTTTTTAAACATTAATTGTATTTACCTTCTTGTCCCAATTCTTTTACCAATTCATAATAAACAATAGCCCTGTATTTATTTCTGTTTGATTTACCAACCTTTTCAATGACATTTTCAACGGCGTGGTCTAATTTCGGACTGTCAGGCAATCCTAATTTTTTCATTAAAAAGTTTTTTTTCAAAGTTTCAAGTTCCTTTTTATCGGTACCTGATACAGTTTCAGCATCTGGTTTGTAAATTGAAGGCCCCAAGCCTTTTGTTACTTTTGTCAATAAATCGGCATCAAATTTAAGACCCAATTTTTTCATTTCACTTTGATAAAGTGTAATTTTTTCATCGAATTTACTCATGATTACAATTTTTTAATTAAAAATAGAATACTTTACTTAAAGTTAAAAAATATTATTGATAAAAAATAAATTTTCGTTAACAATCTGAAATATTAACACTTACGGCCAAACCGCCTTCTGAAGTTTCCTTATATTTTGAATTCATGTCTTTTGCGGTTTCCCACATGGTTTCAATCACCTTGTCCAGCGGCACTTTTGCATTTGCGGCATCAGATTCCAATGCCAACTCTGCGGCATGAATTGCTTTTATGGCGCCCATGGCATTTCGTTCAATACAAGGAATTTGAACCAAACCGCCAATTGGGTCACAGGTTAATCCCAAATGATGTTCCATGGCAATTTCACTGGCCATGAGCACTTGTTCCGGACTTCCGCCGAGCAATTCTGTCAATGCGCCTGCGGCCATAGCCGATGACACGCCAATTTCTGCCTGGCAACCGCCCATTGCTGCTGAAATGGTGGCGCCTTTTTTAAAGATGCTTCCTATTTCTCCGGCCACCAATAAAAATTGCTTCACGTGTTCAAAATTTGCCTGGTGGTTTTCAATTACCATATAATACATTAAAACGGCAGGAATTACACCGGCGCTGCCATTTGTTGGCGCGGTGACAACCCTTCCCAATGAGGCATTCACTTCATTAACGCTTAAGGCCAAACAACTCACCCATTTCAGTATTTCCCGAAATTTCACTTCCGTTTTCCGGATGCTTTGCAGCCATTCCGCCGGAGAATTATAGACAAAATCAACGTGTAATTTTTCATGAATGTCAAAGGCGCGGCGCCTCACATTCAACCCGCCAGGAAGCGTACCCGGAGTGTGGCAACCGATATACATACATTCGAGCATGGTGTCCCAAATACGGTTAATTTGGTGGTCAATTTCCTGGTCGCTTCTCAGCGATCTTTCGTTTTCCAGCACAATTTCCGATATTTTTAAGTGTTGCTCTACGCAATAAAGTTCCAGTTCTTTGGCAATTTTTATCGGATATGGAAATGTTTTGTGGATTTTAATATTTTCCTTGGCGTGGATAAGTTCTTCCCGAACCACAAATCCGCCACCGATAGAATAATAGGTATCTGAAGAAATTTCCGTTTCATTTTGAAATGCGGTAAATTTTAAGCCGTTTGCGTGAAATGGCAGAAATTCCCTGTTAAATATAATGTCTGTTTCCGGGTCGAAATCAATTAAATTTTTGCCGCCAAAATTTATTTTTTTATAGGTTTGAATGTCATTGGTGATGGGAATTATTTCTTCCGTAGGAATGGTTTCCGGATCTTCCCCGGCCAATCCCAATAATATGGCCAAATCAGAAGCATGGCCTTTGCCGGTTAAAGAAAGCGAACCGTATAAATCGACCTTTATGGATGTGACTTTCGTAAAATTAGCCTCTTTTTTAAGGTGATTGATCCACCTTTCCGCAGCGCGCCACGGACCTAAAGTATGTGAACTGGAAGGACCGATTCCTATCTTTAACATATCAAAAATCGAAATACATTCCATTTTTATCGTTTTTTAAACAAGTATGCAAAGATAGAGCATTGCGTAATATCCCAATCATTTTTATAAAAATTATGGTATTTGAAGCGGTTTCAGTGACAAATTCGGAGTGTTCTGTTTTAATTATGACAACTTGACATAATTTTTGCAATGGCATAATCATTGAATACCGTAAATCAGAGTTTAAAAAACAAAAATTAAATAGCATAGAGTCATGGGAAAAATTATAGGAATAGATTTAGGAACAACCAATTCATGTGTTTCCGTAATGGAAGGAAATGAGCCAGTGGTAATTCCTAATGCAGAAGGAAAAAGAACAACACCTTCTATTGTAGCATTTATTGAAGGTGGAGAAAGAAAAGTGGGTGATCCCGCTAAACGTCAGGCTGTTACAAATCCTTTAAAAACAGTTTATTCGATTAAACGTTTTATGGGAAACAAATATTCTGAATCTAAAATGGAAGCAGAGCGTGTTCCTTATAAAGTTGTAAAAGGAGATAATGACACACCTCGTGTTGATATCGACGGAAGATTGTACACGCCACAAGAAATATCAGCCATGATTCTTCAAAAAATGAAGAAAACGGCTGAAGATTATTTAGGAACAGAAGTAACGGAAGCCGTTGTAACGGTGCCTGCTTATTTTAACGACGCACAACGTCAGGCCACTAAAGAAGCCGGAGAAATTGCCGGACTAAAAGTGAGCCGTATTATTAACGAGCCTACTGCTGCGGCATTGGCTTATGGTTTGGATAAAAAAGGAATCGATCAAAAAATTGTAGTTTTTGACTTTGGTGGAGGTACGCATGACGTTTCCATCTTGGAATTGGGCGATGGTGTATTTGAAGTATTGTCAACAGATGGTGATACGCATTTAGGTGGAGATGATGTTGATCAAAAAATTATAGACTGGTTGGCAGCAGAGTTTAATGCTGAAGAAGGCATTGATTTGCGTAAAGATCCAATGGCATTGCAACGTTTAAAAGAAGCTGCCGAAAAAGCCAAAATTGAATTGTCATCAGCTGCAACAACTGAAATTAACTTGCCTTATGTAACTGCCACTGCAAGCGGCCCAAAACATTTGGTTCGCAGTTTAACCAGAGCAAAGTTTGAGCAATTGATTGACGATTTGATCAAAAGAACTATTGAGCCTTGTAAAACAGCGCTTAAAGGTGCAGGTTTAACAACCGGTGATATCAACGAAATTATCTTGGTTGGTGGATCAACCCGTATTCCTGCGGTTGTGGAAGCTGTAGAAAAATTCTTCGGAAAAACACCGTCAAAAGGGGTGAATCCTGATGAGGTTGTTGCCATTGGCGCAGCCATTCAAGGTGGTGTTTTATCTGGTGATGTGAAAGATGTATTGTTGTTAGACGTTACACCACTTTCATTGGGTATTGAAACTATGGGAAATGTAATGACCAAGTTAATTGAAGCCAATACAACCATTCCAACCAAAAAATCGCAAGTATTTTCAACGGCAGCCGACAATCAGCCATCCGTAGAAATTCACGTGTTGCAAGGCGAACGTGCTATGGCGGCCGATAACAAAACAATTGGACGTTTCCATTTGGATGGCATTCCGCCAGCACAAAGAGGAACACCTCAAATTGAAGTTACTTTTGATATTGATGCCAACGGTATTATTCACGTAACTGCCGGCGATAAAGCTACAGGTAAAACACGAGATATCAGAATTGAAGCTTCTTCTGGATTGACTGAAGATGAAATCAAAAAAATGAAAGCTGATGCGGAAGCAAATGCTGAATCTGATAAAAAAGCCAAAGAAACTGCCGAAAAAATAAATGCAGCAGATTCTATGATTTTCCAAACAGAAAAACAATTAAAAGAGTTTGGTGAAAAATTATCGGCTGATAAAAAAGGACCAATTGAAGCTGCGCTTGTTGATTTAAAGAAAGCTCATGAAACAAAAGATATTGCACAAATTGACGCTGCAATGGAAAAAATAAATGAAGCTTGGAAAGTAGCCAGTGAAGAAATGTACAAAGCAGAACAAGATACACAAGGCGCTCCAGCCGGCGATGCCGGAAACGGACAAGCAAAAAATGAAAAAGACCATGTGGAAGATGTTGACTTTGAAGAAGTAAAAGAAGAATAATTTTTATTGAAATAACATGTAAAAGCCTCCAATTTTGGAGGCTTTTTTTATGTTTCTTTATTTATGTTGTTTTTTTTATATAGGAAGGCTTTAATTATCAAGCGCTTCTCTAATATTCGGATATTTAAATTTAAAACCTGTCGCCATTATTTTTTCTGAAGAAACACGGCTTCCTTCCAAGATGATTGCGGCCATTTTTCCCAAGATCAATTTTATCACAAAAGCGGGGATATTTGGCAGCCATAATGGCTTTTTAAGTTTATTGGCAATGATTTTTGTAAGTGATTTATTGGTAAGATGGTCTGGGGCAACGGCATTGTAAATTCCTTGAATTTCTTCATTTTCAATTGCTTCAAGATACATATTGCATAAATCTTCAAGGTGAATCCAGGGAATATATTGTTCGCCGCTTCCAAGAGTAGCACCAACGCCCAATTTTATGGACTGGCTAAATTTTTCTAAAGCGCCCCCTTCTCTGGAAAGCACAACGCCGGTTCTTAAAATGACGGTTCTTATGTTAATTTTATTAAATTGGTTTGCGGCTTTTTCCCAAACTTTGCAAATGGCACTTACAAAATCACGGTTTGCAACATCATTTTCATTGTAAATTTTTTCGGAAGTTGTGGAGCCGTAATAGCCAATTCCTGAAGCTGAAATAAATCCTTTTAAATTTGGATGGAGTTCTTTCACTTTTTCAAACAAAAGATTGGCCGAATCTACCCGGCTCCTAATCAAAAGGTGTTTTCTTTCTTTGGTCCAGCGCTTGTCTGCGATGCCTTCGCCAGCCAAATGAATGATATAATCGGCTTTAATGATGGCTTCAGGATCAATATAATGCTCCTCCAAATTCCAATAAAAGGTGTTGGGATTGTCGGTTTTTATTCGGCTTAAAATTAAAACGGTGTGGCCTTTTTCCCTTAATAAATCACAAAGCGCAGTTCCTATAAATCCGGTCCCGCCGGTCACTAAAATTGAAGCCATAAAAAATTCGGTTATTTTGTATAATATTACACAAAATAACCGAATTCTGAAATAAAGAACAATTAAAAACTAATTTTGAAACACGGGTATTTCCACTTTATAAGGAACAATATTGTTCATTCCAATGGTAATGGCTTCCACATTTAAAGGAATTAAATTATGGTAGCGTTCAGAGATTGATTTTTTCAAACCTTCAATCACATTTTCTAATTTTACGACTGGTTTTACTTTTAAATAGCCGCCTAAAATGATCATATTAAAAATTTTTTTATTTCCCATTTCTGAAGCGAATCTGGTGCCTTCAATTTGGTAAATTTTGATGTCAGTTCTAGATGGATGCGCGGTAATTCCGTTGGGATCGTAAATTAAAACGCCTCCCGGTTTTACGGATTCCTCAAATTTATCCATCGATTGCTGGTTTAAAATAATGGCGGTGTCCACAATTTTTAAGTAAGGCGAACTAATTCTTTCATCACTTAAAATTACGGTAACATTTGCTGTTCCGCCGCGCATTTCAGGTCCGTAAGAAGGCATCCAGCTCACTTCCTGATTTTGCATGATGCCAGAATAGGCCAATATTTTTCCCATTGATAGCACTCCTTGTCCACCAAAACCTGCGATAATAATTTCTTCTGTCATTGTTTTATTTTTTTAAGATACCATCAACTTTTATATCACCAAGCGGAAAGTATGGAAACATATTTTCTTCCATCCAAATATTTGACTCATTTGGTGCCATTTTCCAACCGGAGTTGCAGTTAGACACAATTTCAATAAATGAAAGTCCTTTTCCCAATCGTGTGTTTTCAAACGCTTTTTGAATCGCTTTTTTAGCTTTACGCGCGTGTTTGTGCGTATGGACTGCGTGACGGGTTACGTAATATACACCGGGAAGATTGGCAATTAATTCTGTCATTTTCAAGGGAGAACCCATCGTTTCAATGTCTCTTCCGTAAGGTGATGTGGAAGATTTCATTCCAGCCAAGGTTGTTGGCGCCATTTGTCCGCCGGTCATTCCGTAAATTCCATTATTCACAAAAATGATCACAATGTTTTCGCCTCTGTTGCAGGCGTGAATGGTTTCAGCAGTTCCAATAGCGGCCAAATCACCGTCACCTTGGTAAGTGAACACATATTTTTCAGGCCAAAGTCTCGAAATGGCTGTTGCTACTGCCGGTGCGCGTCCGTGGGCAGCTTGTGTCATATCTATATTCATAAAATCATAAGCTAAAACAGAGCAGCCAACCGGTGCAACACCGATAACGTCTTCTGAAATCCCCATTTCATCAATGACTTCCATAGTTAAATTGTGCGCAGTGCCATGACCACATCCCGGACAGTAAGACAGGGCATTGTCGGTCATTAATTTTGTTTTACAGAATACTTGATTCTCTGGTCTTATGATGTCTGATACTTCCATTTTTAATAATTTTTTGTTCTAAAGCTTCTAAAATTTCTTCTGGCGTGTGGATAATTCCTCCAGTTCTTCCAAAATGTTCAACGGGTACTTTGAATTCAACAGAAAGTCGCACGTCTTCTACCATTTGGCCTGCATTTAATTCAACGCTTAAAATTCCTTTTACCTGGTCGGCCAAATCGAAAAGTGCTTTTTTTGGATAAGGAAATAAGGTAATCGGTCTTAATAAACCTACTTTTATTCCTTTTGCTCTTCCCAATTCAACGGCTTTTTGTGAAATTCGTGCACTTGAACCGTAAGCAACGATTAAATATTCAGCGTCGTCGCAGTTTATTTTTTCAAAACGCAAGTCCTCTTTTTCCATTTGTTCGTATTTTTTCATCAACCTGCGAACCCTGGCTTCCATTTTTTCAGATTGTAAATCGAGCGACGTAATAATATTGCGTTCTCTTCCTTTTTTGCCGGTAACCGCCCAATCGCCACTTTTTTCAATCAATTCCTCATTGGTCATTCTTGGTTTTTGTGGTTTAAGAACTACCTTTTCCATCATTTGGCCAATTAACCCATCAGAAAGAATTAATGCGGGAGCGCGATATTTAAAGGCGATGTCGAAAGCGTCTTCAACAAAATCGGCCATTTCCTGAACCGATGCCGGTGCTAAAACATAGAGTTTGTAATCTCCGTGTCCGCCACCTTTTACCGATTGAAAATAATCGGCTTGTGAAGGTTGGATCGTTCCCAATCCTGGTCCGCCACGAACAACATTTACAATTACGGCAGGCAATTCTGCACCTGCCAAATAGGAGATTCCTTCCAATTTTAAAGAAATTCCCGGACTTGATGAGGAAGTCATCGCTTTTTTGCCGGTGCTTGCGGCGCCATAAACCATGTTTATGGCCGCTATTTCGCTTTCAGCCTGTAAAACAACCATTCCTGTTCTTAATTCAGGACGTTCGGCCATTAAATATTCAATAATTTCTGTTTGTGGTGTGATAGGGTAACCAAAATAACCATCAACTCCAGCCCTAATTGCAGCTTCAGCCAATGCTTCGTTACCTTTCATTAATTTTAATTCTGACATTCTACGCAATGTTTTAAATGTTATACTGAAACTTTTACTCTGTAAACTGAGATTGCTCTGTCTGGGCATACAATACCGCAGTTTGTGCAGCCTGTGCAAGCTTCAGGGTTTTTCATGTAAGCATAGTGATAGCCTTTTCTATTCACGTCTGCCGACATGCCAATCACGTCATCCGGACAAACAGGAATACAAACTTCACAGCCTTTGCAGGTTTGTGTGTCAACAACTATAGCTCCTTTTACTTTTGCCATATCAATAAATTTATATATGATTACTATACTGTAATTTTATTATTCTCAAAGATATGGGTTATTTATTGTAAAAAGAATGACAAATGTCAATACGTGACAGTTGTCATATTCTTTTATGATTTTTTAAGGAATATGGCTATAAAAAAAACACCTGAATAGGTGTTTTTATTGAATATTTATAAAATGTAATTTGTGTTACATTAATATAATGGTTTGTATTTTGTTGGATTTACCTCATTCATGATGCTGTAAATTGCTTCAAAAATATCTTCTTCATTTGGTTTTGAAAAATAATCGCCATCCGTTCCGTAAGCTGCTCTGTGCGGTTTCGCCGTTAATGTCACCGGTTTGCTGTCCAAATAGCCATAAGCATTTTGTTTTTCCAGGATTTCATTCAATAGATAGGCGGAAGCCCCTCCGGGAACATCTTCATCAATAATAATAAGCCTGTTTGTTTTTTGGATACTTTTCACCACATCTTTATTGATATCAAAAGGCAACAGACTTTGAACATCTATTAATTCAATATCAATATCAACCTGTTTTAAACCATTTACAACTTCTTCCACCAATTTTAAGGTTGAACCATAAGAAACTACGGTAATGTCAGTTCCGGTTTTAATGGTTTCAACAACACCGATGGGTGTTTTAAATTCGCCTAAATTGTTGGGGAATTTTTCTTTAAGTCGATAGCCGTTTAAATTTTCCACAATTAAAGCGGGTTCATCACATTCCAATAAAGTATTGTAAAATCCGGCGGCTTTTGTCATGTTTCTTGGAACCAAAATATTCATTCCCCTTAACAAATGCACAATAGCGCCCATTGGAGATCCGGAATGCCAGATTCCTTCCAAACGGTGGCCACGGGTTCTTACAATTAACGGTGCTTTTTGTTTGCCAACGGTTCTGTAATGCAGCGTAGCCAAATCGTCACTCAATATTTGAATAGCGTATAATAAATAATCTAAATATTGAATTTCGGCAATTGGACGCAATCCTCTTAGCGCCATTCCTATTCCTTGTCCAATGATGGTAGCTTCCCTAATTCCGGTATCGGCCACACGAAGTTTCCCGTATTTTTCCTGAAGTCCGACAAGACCTTGATTTACATCGCCTATATTTCCTGAATCTTCTCCAAAAATGAACAAATCATTGTATTTTGAAAATAAGAAATCAAAGTTGTCTTTTATAATAATTCGCCCATCAACCATTTCGGCATTTGCATCATAAGTTGGTAAAACTTCTTTTACGTGGCTTACTTTTTTATCGCTTTGGCTGTATAAAAAGGAGCTATAATTTTGTTGTTCTTTTTTTAAATAATTGACAATCCAATTTTGAAGTTGTGTTTTTTCTGCAGATTTTTCTTCTCTAACATAAACAATGGCTTTTCTGGCAGCAACTAAAAGATCTTTTCTTGAGGTGTCCAAAACAGCGGTCAAATCATTTTTTAATTTAAGGATAAAAGATTTGTTGTGACTTTTGTTCGCCAGATTTTCCAGCAATTGCATCACTTTGGCTTTTTCTTCTTTTACCGGATTTAAAAATGCATTCCAAGCGTCTCTTCTGGCTTGATTGACTTCTTTTTTTGCTTCTTTTTCAATAATGATCAATTCTTCTTCGGTTTCAACAAAGCGAAGCAAGTTATTGTTGCTGTCTTTTAATTCGAATTCAATAATCCAATCGCGCATTTTTGCGAGACAGTCGTTTTGTTTTTCCCAAATTAAGCGCTCTTTAGTTTTATAGCGTTCGTGTGAACCGGAAGTTGAATGGCCTTGCGGTTGTGTTAAATCTTTAACGTGAATTAAAACAGGCACATGTTCTTCACGGGCAATTTTTGCCGCTTTATTATAAACCGAAATCAATTGCGGATAATCCCATCCTTTTACCACGAAAATTTCGAATCCTTCCGCAGTTTCATCACGTTGAAAACCTTTTAAGATCTCTGAAATACTTTCTTTGGTGGTTTGATATTTTGCCGGAACTGAAATACCATAATCATCATCCCAAACACTAATAATCATTGGAACCTGCAAAACTCCTGCAGCATTTATGGTTTCAAAAAATAAGCCTTCTGAAGTGCTTGCGTTTCCTATAGTTCCCCAGGAAATTTCATTTCCGTTGTTTGAAAATTTTGGTTTTTTTAACTCAGAAATATTACGAAACATTTTTGAGGCCTTTGCTATTCCAAGCATCCTGGGCATCTGGCTTGCTGTTGGCGAAATATCGCCGGTTGAATTGTATTGTTCGGTCAGGTTTTTAAAATGACCGTTTTCATCCAGGCTGTGGGTTGCAAAATGACCTCCCATTTGTCGGCCGCCCGACATTGGATCGGCGTTAATGTCAGGATGCGCATACAAACCTGCAAAAAATTGTTGGGGCGTTAATTCGCCAATCGCCATCATAAAAGTTTGGTCGCGATAATAACCCGATCTAAAATCGCCTTTTTTAAAGGCTTTAGCCATGGCCAATTGCGGTACTTCTTTGCCGTCCCCAAAAATTCCAAATTTTGCCTTTCCGGTTAAAACTTCTCTACGGCCCAAGTAACTGCATTCTCTGCTTATTACAGCGATTTGGTAATCTTGCAGGACTTCTTTCTTAAATTGATTAAAAGATAATTGTTCTTGGTTGGTGGATGTAGATTTTACCTGCATGTTTTTGATTTTTTTAGTAGGGGTAAAGTTACAAATTTAAATGGTATTTAAAATTACGTTCAAAAATTGAATAAAAGTTCAGTTTAAAGGTTAAAAGTTAAAAGTAAAAAATGGATTAAAAAGTAATCAATTAAAATTAACCACGCAATTAACAAAAACCCGATACATGAAACCAAAAAAACTAATAACTTTTAACATATAACTAACAACTTAATAGAACCCCCTTTTTGCAAAATTATAAATTTTCTTAGGATTTATGATTAACACAAACCTAATTTTAGAGGCGTAACTTGGTTGGGAAATTTCCCAGCCCAAATTGGAATGTAAAGGAAAATATACTTCTAAAATATCTTGTATGAAGTTTAATCTGACCCCATTTTCATAAGCAAAATAGACCTTTTGATTCTTGTTTTTTACAAAACCAACATCATTATACACCTCAAACCAACGCCACAAGCCAACGCTTGTGTTTATGGTTGAAAGCCATTGATTTGCATAAGCAACGGGAAGTTTCGATTTAAATCCGCCTTCATTAATGATGATTTGTTGGCTTAAAATACCCGTAGTTTCCGATCTTCCCAAATAATCGTACTGAAATAAATAATCGGATGGCCTGTCTAAGGCAAAACTAAAGAAATCCGTTTCGGTTTTATTGGACAAAAATGCGCCTGCGAAAATTCTGAAATCAAATTGTCTGTTGGTGTCTGTCAATAACCGGTAATGCCCCGTGGCAGAAACTTTGCTGAATTTATTGGCAATCTGTATTCCTGTAGAAAATCTAAAATCATCTATAATATTTGGTTTTGCATACCCATAACTTAAATTGAACACATTGTATTTGTTGGTTTCAATGTGTTGCGTTTGTGTTGGTGACTTTTCCCGGTCAACCATAATATAGGAAGTGTGTAGCGTGCTGCTGGTAACGTCTCTCAAGCTTTTTCTTTTAAATTCAAGAAGCGCAAAGGGCGTAAAAGTAGCATAAGAAAGGTCTTCTGCATAATGAAAACTGCTTCCCGAAATTCCGGTCAAAAATCTATTGATGTTTTTATTTTCCGGCAAGTATTCATAAAGCAATGAAAAGGATCCGGAAAAGGAATTGCTTTTTGTGCCATAGGAAGGCGTCATTTTATATTGGAAACTCTTGTTCAATAATGTTTTATTGGAAATTGCCATTCCTAAAACCAATCCGTCATAATAATTGTATCGGGCTTCAGGCGTATAGAAAATTTGATTGTAATAAGGGTTTTCTATATCTTTCATAAACTTTAACTGCACCGGCCTGTTAAATAATTTTTTGTTAGTGTCTTTCCAATTGTTTCTTAAATTATATTCCGGCAAATAGAATTCATGATTTAATGAAAGTTGTTCAAAACCATTTCTTTGAATCGTAACTTTTTCTAATGAATCTATGCCAACAAGCCATTTTTTAAATTTGACTTCATTATTTTGAATGCCATATAACTGAACAGGTGCAGTAAAATTTCGTTTATTTAAAATAGTGATTTCAAGAGAGTCGTTTTTCTTGACTATTTTTTTGATGGTATAATCAACTTTTTTGCTGGTGTTTAAATAATCTGTTTTAAACCAGGATATGTTTTTAGGCGTATCAATTAAATTTAAAAACTTATCACCAGTGGCCTGTTTTCCGGAATATTTTTCAGAAAAATCCTTTATCGATTTTGATATTGTTTCTTCCCCCAAATAATTGTCCAAATATCTAATTCCCAAACCGGCCTTATATTTATTTACAATTTTTCTGTTGAAATTAGACAGGGAATCGGCATGCGTTGTGAGTGGCTGGTCCAGATTTTTTCGAGCTGCGAACTGATAAACAAAGGCATATTTATCATTAAAATCAATTTTGGCCAAGTTAAAGTTCCTGATTCCCCAAAGTTTTGAAATATCGCCAATAGCTCTAACTTCCGGATAGTATGCTTCAACATATTTAATCATTAAATAGGTTTGTAAACCATCGGCAAGCCAGGCATCTTCTCTTTGATTAAACAAAAAAACGTTGTCTATATATTTTCTGCTCAGAATTTTAAAAAGTTGAATGTCCCATTCAAAAGTATCCGTAAAAGGCTTTAAAAATGATGGCAATTGGTTAAAGCCATAAACCGGATTTTTCTCATAATCAATTTTATTTATGAAAAGCTTTTTTTGCGGATATTTCCCCAAATAAGATTGAATAAAAGAAAGTTCCCTATTGATAATTTCGGTTTTGATGGCGGGATCCAATTTTTTAGAATCCATATTGGTCACCAGTGTAACAGGGCTTGATTTATACTCCGTAAAATCATTTTCTTTGGTGATGTTTATAGCAATATCCTGTCTGTTTTTCCCAATCAAGCGATAACTGTTAAAATTGGCCAGTGAATCAAGATAAACCGTTAAATCACTGTTTACTGAATACGCTTTGGGAACTTTTATATTTATGAAATAATTTGTATAATCAACATACAAATCATCCATATCCAAATTATTTTGAAGCTGCCACTTTTCATTGAAAACGGCAGGTATTAAGTACCAGTAACGCAAATTATAACCGGTTTTATTCACACCATAATTTGTAAACTTATCATTGGGTATTTTTACGGAATAAGTCGCAATAATTTTTATGGAATCCTTCGGTTTTAAGGTTTCTTTTAGATTGATTTTTAAGATATCAGGATCTTTGTCGGTAATATCCCAGGAAACTAAATCGTAATTAACCGAAATGCTGTTAATTTTGGAGCTTCCTCTATGTTTCTCTTTGGTAAAATGAAATGTTTTTGAATAGTTTTCTATGAAACGATTGGCCAGCGGAGTATTTTTATCTTTATAGGCATTTGCCCAATTATGAAAATAAACAGTATTTAGAATACTGTCTGATTTGTTAAAAAAAATAATTTCCTGTTGGATTTTAAGCTCGTTTGACTCTGCATTTAAAACAGCAATAATGGTGGTGCTGTTTGTTTGCGAATACGTGTTATTCAAACAAAAAATACCAGTAAAAAGCGTTAAAAATATATATTTTTTCAAGGGTTTACTTAAAAATTAGGGCTTAAACTGTATTTTTTATAAAATGTATTTATCACTTCCAAAACTTCATCTTCGGTATCTACAATTGAAATTAAACTGAGGTCGTCCAAACCTACGGCTCCTTCTTCAATCAGCGTAGTTTTAATCCAGTCAACTAGTCCCGACCAATATTTTTTTCCAACCAATACAATAGGAAATTTACCAATTTTTTTTGTCTGAATTAAGGTGATTGCCTCAAAAAGTTCATCCATGGTTCCAAATCCTCCCGGCATCACCACAAATCCTTGGGAATATTTAATGAACATCACTTTTCGAACAAAAAAGTAATCAAAATCCAAACTTTTATCGGAGTCGATATAAGGATTGTCAACTTGTTCAAACGGCAACTCAATATTTAAGCCAACAGAGGTTCCTTTGCCGCGTTGCGCTCCTTTATTTCCCGCTTCCATAATTCCTGGACCACCGCCAGTAACAATGCCGTACCCATGTATCGTTAAATTATACGCGATATTTTCAGCCAGTTTATAATATTCATGGTCTGTTTTTGTGCGTGCCGAACCAAAAATAGTCACGCAAGGCCCAATTTTACTGAGGCGTTCAA
This sequence comes from Flavobacteria bacterium RIFCSPLOWO2_12_FULL_35_11, assembly GCA_001800975.1. GTDB lineage: Bacteria > Bacteroidota > Bacteroidia > Flavobacteriales > Flavobacteriaceae > Lutibacter. The sequence continues at coordinate 21,281 of MGWK01000029.1, forward strand.
AACCTTCTACAAACTCTGCCATAATTTTAAATATGGCCCAGGAATCGTTGGTTTTAATTTCATTCCACGTTTTTTGCTTGAATTTTTCCCTTATTTTTTTGTCGTCATTTGTCATAATTACGCTGTAATTTCTTTTATTAATTGCTAAAATTCAGGATTTTCAGTAAAAATCTGCGGGCTAATTTAATTCTTTTTTTAAGAATTTGGCAGTATAGCTTTTTTTATGTTGGCTTACTTCTTCAGGAGTTCCAAAACAAATTAACTGTCCGCCTTTTTTTCCGCCCTCCATTCCGATATCAATTACGTGGTCGGCAAGTTTTACAACATCTAAATTATGCTCAATAACCAAGATGGTATTTCCCTTATTTGCCAATTTATTTAAAACTTCCATAAGCACGCGAATGTCTTCAAAATGAAGTCCGGTGGTAGGTTCATCTAAAATATAAAAAGTGTTTCCGGTATCTTTTTTAGACAATTCTGAAGCTAATTTTATTCGTTGCGCTTCGCCTCCAGATAAGGTTGTGGATTGCTGTCCCAGTTTGATATAACTTAACCCGACATCGTGAATTGTTTTAAGTTTTCGATGAATTTTAGGAATGAGTTCAAAAAATGAAGTCGCTTCTTCAATGGTCATATTTAAGACATCGGAAATTGATTTTCCTTTGTATCTAATTTCCAATGTTTCTCTGTTGAAGCGCTTTCCTTGGCAAGTTTCACATTCCACATGAACATCTGGCAGAAAGTTCATTTCTATTACGCGAACGCCGCCGCCTTCACAAGTTTCACATCTTCCGTCTTTCACGTTAAATGAAAATCGGCCAGGTTTATAACCTCTTATGGCTGCTTCGCTTGTTTTGGCGAACAAATCCCTAATTTCACTAAAAACACCGGTATATGTAGCCGGATTTGAACGTGGCGTTCTGCCAATTGGGGATTGGTCTATGGCAATTACTTTGTCTATATGCTCCAACCCTTCAATGGATTTATAAGGCATCGGTTTTTTAACGCCGTTGTAAATATGTTCGTTTAAAATGGGGTATAAAGTTTCGTTTATTAAGGTCGATTTTCCGCTGCCCGAAACGCCGGTAACACAAATTAATTTTCCTAAAGGAAATTCAACAGTAATATTTTTTAAATTATTGCCGGTAGCGCCTTTTAAAATTATTTTGTGTCCGTTTCCCTCCCTTCTTTTTTTAGGAACTTCAATGGATTTGGTGCCGTTTAAATAATCGGCTGTTAACGTGTGGTGTTGTTTTAGTTCTTCATAAGTTCCTTCACTCACAATTTCCCCACCGTGAATGCCCGCGCCCGGACCAATATCGAGCACATAATCGGCATGCTGAATCATTTCTTTATCGTGTTCAACAACGATTACGGAGTTACCGATGTCGCGTAAATTCAACAGGGAATTTATTAATTTTTGGTTGTCGCGTTGGTGCAAGCCAATGCTCGGCTCATCCAAAATATAAAGCACGCCAACCAATTGCGAGCCAATTTGCGTAGCCAACCGAATGCGTTGCGCTTCGCCGCCCGACAATGATTTTGAGCTTCTGTCGAGGGTTAAATAATCCAAGCCAACATCCAATAAAAACTGAATTCTCGTTCTGATTTCTTTCAGTATTTCGGTCGCAATTTTTATTTGTTTTTCAGTTAATTTTTCTTCAATATTGGCAAACCAATTCGCAAGTTCAGTAATGTCGAGTTGCGCCAATTCCGATATATTTTTATCATTGACCTTAAAGTACAAGGCTTCTTTTTTTAGCCGTTTTCCATCGCAGGTTTCGCAATTTACCTCGTCCATAAATTCATTCGCCCAACGTTTTATGGAAGTTGAATCGCTTGTATTATATTGATTTTCAATAAAATGAATAATTCCTTCAAAATCAATTTCGTAAGTTCGCGTAATTCCTGCCGTTTTTGAAATAATGTCAAATTTCTCGCTTCCGCCATTTAAAATAATGTCTAAAGCTTCGCTGGGTATTTTTGAAATTGGATCACTTAATTGAAAATGATAACGGTCGGCAATTAACTGAAGCTGTTTGAAAATCCAGCTGTTTTTTTGTTCGCCAATGGGTTTAATGCCGCCATTTTTGATGGAGATTTTCTGGTCCGGAATTATTTTTTTGATATTGACTTTATCCAATTTTCCCAATCCGCTGCAAGTTTCGCAAGCACCTTTTGGAGAATTGAAAGAGAACGAATTCGGTTCGGGATTTGGGTAGGATATTCCAGTGGTCGGACACATTAAATCGCTGCTGAAATAACGCGGATTGTTGGTTTCATGCTCCAAAATCATCACAACATTGTCACCAGCATATAAGGCTGTTGCAATGCTTTCTTCCACTCTTTTTTCTGAAGCCTCATTTACCGTTAAACGGTCTATCACAATCTCAATATCATGGGTTTTGTAACGGTCAAGGCGCATTCCTTTTGTAATTTCCAGAAGTTCTCCATCAACCCTTACACGCACAAAGCCTTGTTTTGAAATCTGTTCAAAAAGTTCTCTGTAATGCCCTTTTCTCGATTTAACGATGGGCGCCAGAATCACTATTTTTTTTTGATCAAATTCCTTTAAAATAAGTTCTTTTATTTGCACATCCGCATAACTCACCATTTTTTCATTGGTGTTATAGGAGTATGCGTCAGCGGCTCTCGCGTATAGCAATCGCAAAAAATCGTATATTTCAGTAATGGTTCCAACGGTGGAACGCGGACTTTTATTTGTTGTTTTTTGTTCAATGGAAATAACAGGGGAGAGGCCGTCAATTTTATCAACATCCGGTCGTTCCAATCCTCCTAAAAATTGCCTTGCATAGGCCGAAAAAGTTTCAATATATCTGCGTTGGCCTTCAGCATAAATCGTGTCAAATGCCAATGACGACTTGCCGCTGCCGCTTAAACCGGTAATTACCACCAATTTTTCTCTGGGAATACGAACATCAATATTTTTTAAATTGTGAACTCGCGCTCCCAAAACTTCAATATATTCTGTGTGTTTTGTCATTGGATTTTCGGAAAGTTGCAAAGTTAAAAAAATGTAGCTACAATTTTGGCATACAGTCACATCTTTATTTTGAAAATTAGTATATTGCGTTAAAATTTATAGTTTGTGGGTTGGATAGTTTCTTTGCGTCATTATTTAGAAAAACATGGATTTGCGGTCTCCTCAAGATTTGCGGATAAATTGGGAATTGACGTGTCAAATGTGCGTTTGTTTTTTATTTACATTTCATTTGTAACCTTGGGTTTCTCATTTGGAATATACTTAACGCTTGCCTTTTTATTGCGCCTGAAAGATATTGTTTACACAAAACGAAGATCTGTTTTTGATTTATAAAAGCTGATGGTATTTAAAACAAAATTATATGTATCAATCATATTCTTTATCTCTGTTGTTTCAATAGGTGTAATCGGTTATATGATTCTTTCCGAAACTAATTTTATTGATTCATTGTATATGACCATTATTACAATGACAACGGTTGGTTTTGGTGAAATACATCCTTTAAATGAGCATGAAAAGATTTTTACTATTTTTTTAATTTTAATCAGTATCGTTGTTTACGCTTATTCTGTGACTGCTTTATCTGAATATTTAGTCAATGGAAATTTGCTACAACTCTTAAAACTTAGAAAAGTGCAACAAAAAATTAAAAAATTAAAAAACCATACCATTGTTTGTGGTTATGGACGCAATGGCAAACAAGCTGTTATAAAATTAAAGAGTTTTAACATGCCTTGTGTAGTTGTTGAAAAAGATAAAGAATTATTAGAGGAATTAGAGAATGACAATATTTTATATATTGAAGGAGATGCAACCGTTGATGAGTCATTACAAAAAGCTGCAATTCAAAATGCCAATAGTTTAATTACGGCTTTACCGTCTGATGCCGACAATTTGTTTGTGGTGCTTTCTGCAAGGCAGTTTAATAAAAACATGACTATTATTAGCAGGGCATCAAACGAATCATCTATCAATAAATTAAAAATTGCAGGCGCAAATAATATTATTATGCCCGACAAAATAGGGGGAATGCATATGGCATCATTGGTAGTTACGCCAGATTTGGTTGAATTTGTTGACAGGTTAACAATGCTTGAGGAAGGTTCAACAAATTTAGAGGAAATATTGGTGAATGATTTGCCGTCTGAATTTTTAAACAAAACCATCAGGGATTTGGATTTACGCAGACGAACCGGCTGTTCCGTAATTGGTTTTAAAACGGCCACGAATGACTATATCGTAAATCCGGAATCAGAAACAATATTAACCGCAGATTCTAATTTAATTGTACTTGGCAGACCCAGTCAAATTAAAAAATTAAGAGAAATTTTATAGTGCTAATTATTAACTACTTAGTAAAAAATACATAAGTTTAAGCGCAAAAATTTGTGGTAAACTAATTTTTTTTAGCATATTGCAATCAGTTTTATGCTTATACCAAACTATATGAATAAAAAACTGCACTCTTTATTGTTTTCAATTGGATCTTTTATTCCAATTGAGGGAGAAAGCAACATTGAAAAACGTAATGATATTTCGGTAAAAATTTCATTAAAATCAAATTACATCTCAAACATTTTCAAGGATCAATCTGAGAGACGCATCAGCCATCATAAATTAAAAAAATATAGCGGAAATAGAAATTGCAATCATTCAATAGCCTATTTTCAAAAGATAACAAATAATATCGATTATTTGTTAAATGAGATTAATCTCAATCTAAATCACCAAAATATGGTGAGTCAACCAACTTAATTTTAAATATAATATGACACAAAAAGCAGAGTCGTGGGGTACTCGTATGGGATTGATCTTAGCTATGGCAGGAAATGCAGTAGGCTTGGGTAATTTTTTAAGATTCCCTGTACAAGCAGTACAAAATGGTGGAGGAGCCTTTATTATTCCTTATTTAATAAGTTTTTTGTTGATGGGAATTCCATTACTGTTTATTGAATGGTCAACAGGAAGATATGGCGGTAAATTTGGAAATCACAGTACGCCATACATATTTGATTCAATGACCAAAGGCAGAGCCTGGAAATACATTGGCGTATTTGGAATCTTTACAAACATTGCAGTCGCTTCCTATTATTGTTACATTGAGTCTTGGACGATGTCTTATGTTTATCACTCTTTAATAGGAACATTTGAAGGAATGAGCCAAAGTCAGGTTGCAGGTTTTTTTAATACGTACGTAGATGTTGCATCTTCTTCAACAGGAATTCCATACGAATCTGTTGTATTTTATATCGTTGTTTTGGTATTAAATACCTTTATTTTATCAAAAGGTTTGGGAGGAATTGAAAAAGTTGCCAAAATTGGGATGCCACTTCTTATTTTATTTGGAATTGTACTGGCAATCAGAGGATTGACTTTAGGTACTTCTGGAGCTTCCGATCTGTTTCCCAGCGCAAATGCTTGGGACGGATTAAATTTTTTATGGACCCCGCAATTTGATTCACTTTCAAATCCGAAAGTCTGGCTGGCAGCGGCAGGTCAAATATTTTTTACTTTATCGGTAGGGATGGGGACAATCCATTGTTATGCTGCTTATATTAAACCAAAAGATGATATCGCATTAAACGCAGCGTCAGCAGGCTTTATGAATGAGTTTGTTGAGGTTGTGTTGGGTGGCGCCATTGTTATTCCAATTGCAGCCGGTTACTTAGGTTTAGATTGGGTACTTGAAAATGCTGGTTTTGGAATGGCTTTTCAAACAATGCCATATTTGTTTCAACAATGGGGTACCATTTTAGCGGTATTTGCCGGGCTATTTTGGTTTGGATTGTTGTTTTTTGCAGGAATAACTTCCTCCTTGGCCATGGGAACGCCTTGGGTAAGTTTTATGAAAGATGAATTTGGCTGGTCAAATAATAAAAGCGCCTGGTCATTTGGTTTGATAACCTTAATTGTAGGTTTGCCAACGGTGATATTTTATCAGCAAGGTGTTTTTGATGAATATGATTATTGGGGAGGCACTGTGGGTTTAGTTACCTTTGCATTGTTTGAAACCATTATGTTTTCATGGATATTTGGGATAGATAAAGGCTGGCGAGAAATTAACTTAGGCGCAGATATTAAAATTCCTACGATTTATAAATTTATAATTAAATATATTACTCCATTAATGTTGTTATTTGTATTTCTTGGATCAATATTTACGCCACAAGGAAATGATTGGACAGGCAATTTCAGCAGTTTATTTAGCGGAAATGGCTGGAATCTGGACAATGCTTCCATTATTAAACAAATTACCCATGCGGGCATTAAAGAGAAAATAGCAATGACTACCGACATTAATTTAATAGCAGAGCTAGAAGATAAAATATTTTATGCTAATTTAGCAAGAATTATACTTATATCACTATTTGCCTACATAGGCTTTATGGTATATTTTGCATTTTTAAAACGAAGTAAAGAAGGGAGGGTAACAATATGAAAACAGCAGCACTTATAACAATGATATTGACACTGGGAATTGTGACAATCATAACATTATATTTTTTTTATAGGGTTTTAACAACACCACCTAAAGAAGAACCGGATTCATACAGTGAAAATGATGATGTGGAAGAGAGACAACACGACTAACATATAAATAATATGAACATACTAAAATCCCATTTCAGGTACCATAAAAGTCAAAGAAATGGGATTTTCTTTTTATTGCTTTTTATTGTTTTTCTTCAAGCCATTTTCTTTTTTGTCGATTTTTCTTCGGATGAAAATACTGCAGTTTCCCAAACCGAAATTGTGGCTTTTCAACAGGAAATGGATTCATTGAAAAATGTGGAGGCTGAAAAAAACACTCCGAAAATTTATCCCTTCAACCCTAATTATATAAGCGATTTTAAAGGACATCAGCTTGGAATGAGCACCGATGAAATTGATAAATTGCTTGCGTTTCGCGCGCAGGGAAAATTCATCAATTCAGCCAAACAATTTCAAGAAATAACCGAGGTAAATGACCGTTTATTGGCTTCAATAAGTCCGTATTTCAAATTTTCAGACTGGATTGCTTCAGGAAAAAATATAGGAAAAAAATATACAAACAGTAAAATTGACAAATCAATCGTCAAAAAAGACCTCAATGCAGCTTCCGCAGAAGATTTAAAAATGATTAACGGCATTGGAGAAAAACTGGCGAAAAGAATTATTGACTACAGAACAAAATTGCAGGGATTCTCCTTTAATGACCAGGTTTTTGAGGTTTGGGCGCTGGACAAAGAAGTTGCCGATAAAGTTTTACAGTATTTTGAAGTCGTAAAACCGCCTTCAATTAAAAAAATAAATATCAACACCGCCACTTTTAAAGAAGTGCTCTCCATCGTTTATTTAGATTATGAACTTACCAAAAAAATCTTCAATTATAAAAACCAAGTAGCTGAAATACAATCTATTGAAGACTTGAAAAAAATTGATGGTTTCCCGCTGGAAAAATTTAATAGAATAGCGCTATATTTGGACGCTAAATAATAAAACTAATATCTTAAGCTACCAGCCTATATGAATAGTATGTATTTTACGGAAGAGCACAATGCGTTCAGAAAAAGTTTTCAGGATTTTTTACAGAAGGAAGTCGTTCCCCATATTGATAAATGGGAAAAAACAGGAACTATTGAAAGGTTTATCTGGAAGAAATTTGGCGATATGGGTTATTTGGGCTTAAATGCTCCAGAAGAATACGGCGGATTGGGCTTGGATATTTTTTACACAGTAATATTTTTGGAAGAACTTCAAAAAGTGAATTCGGGTGGTTTTGCAGCCGCGATATGGGCGCATGTGTATTTGGCGATGACCCATTTGGAAAAAGAAGGAAGTGATGCCATAAAAAGCAACTATTTAACAGCGAGTATTGAAGGTGAAAAAATAGGATGCTTGTGCATTACCGAACCATTTGGGGGATCTGATGTTGCCGCAATGAGAACAACGGCGGTTAAAAATGGCGACACTTACGTAATAAATGGCTCAAAAACATTTATTACCAACGGTGTTTATTCAGATTATTTGATTGTAACGGCAAAAACAAATCCGGCTGCCCGAAACAAAGGCATCAGTATTTTTTTAATAGACAGAAATACACCAGGAATTTCATCCACAAAATTGGATAAATTAGGCTGGAGAGCTTCAGACACAGCTGAAATTGCTTTTGATAATGTTGTGATTCCTGCCGGAAATTTAATGAGTGAAGAAGGAAAAGGTTTTCAATATATTATGAATCATTTTGCATTGGAGCGTTTGGTGATGGGAATCAATGCCCACGCAAGATCAGAATATGCTTTGGACTATGCCATAAAATATATGTCTGAACGTCATGCTTTTGGAAAAACAATCGATCAATTTCAGGCCTTGCGACATAAAATCGCCGATTTGGCCAGTGAAGTTGAAATGTGCAAAGAATTTAATTATTCCGTAGCCAAAAGATTAAATGAAGGGCAATATATTGTAAAAGAAGCGAGTATGTCTAAATTGGTTTCCACTAAAATCGCCGATAAAGTGATTTATGAATGCCTGCAATTTTTAGGCGGCTATGGTTATATGGAAGATTATCCGATGGCAAGATTGTTAAGGGACAGTCGATTGGGGCCTATTGGTGGCGGAACTTCGGAAATTTTGCGTGAAATTATCGCAAAAATGATCATCGATAAAAAGGAATATAAGTCAGAGAAATAATTACTCATAGCTATTTTTTATCAAATTTATAGTGAATAAAATAAATAGCTGTATATTTGCAATCCAAAATTTAAAAGAGAACAGTTTGAAAGGAGGTGCTAAACTATGTTAATTATACCAGTAAAAGACGGAGAAAATATTGATAGAGCGTTAAAACGTTATAAAAGAAAATTTGATCGTACAAAAACGATGAAAAATCTACGTGCACGTAAACAATTTTCAAAACCTTCAGTAACAAATCGTGCTAAACACATAAAAGCCAAGTACGTTCAAAATTTAAGAACAAACGAAGAGCAAGGTTAATTTTTTTAACCATTTCCATAAACCGTTAGTTAATGCAAATAACAATTCGTAAATTTGTGTACTAACGGTTTTTTTTATGCCCATAACCTCATTTTTAAATTACCTAGCCTTAGAAAAAAAATATTCCAGACACACCATAACGGCGTATCAGAATGATTTAAACACCTTTCAATTATTTTGCAATCAGGAATTTGGAAATGAAAGCATTGCAAGCGTTAATTATGCCCAAATAAGAAACTGGATTGTCAGTTTGGTGAATTCAAAAATCACGAATCGTTCCATTAACAGAAAAGTCTCCTCGTTAAAATCATTTTACAAATTTCTTCAAAAAACAAAACAGATAGAATCAAGTCCTTTGGTAAAACATCAGGCTTTGAAAGTGTTGAAACAAGTTCAAGTACCTTTTTCAGAAAAGGAAATATTTAGCGTGTTAAACACAGTGGGTGATGATGGTGATTTTGAATCGGTTCGAAATAAATTAATGGTTGAATTGTTTTATTCCACAGGTATGCGAAGAAACGAATTAATCAACATTAAAATCACCGACATAGATTATGTTAATGAAACTGTTAAAGTGCTAGGAAAGCGGAATAAGGAGCGTTATATTCCGTTATTGAAATCAGTGAGGGAATCGTTAAATAAATATAGTGAAATCAGGGATGAAATTGAAGGCGGAGAACCTTATCTGTTTTTAACAAAAAACGGCAAAAAAATATATGATACGCTTGTGTATCGCGTAATAAATAATTATTTTAGTGCGGTGTCATCAAAAGTTAAAAAAAGCCCCCATGTGATCAGGCACTCTTTTGCGACACACCTGCTTAATGAAGGCGCTGATTTAAACGCGGTAAAAGAATTACTTGGACATTCTAGTTTAGCGTCAACACAAATTTACACCCACAGTAGTTTGGGTAAATTAAAGGAAGTATATAACCAGGCTCACCCAAGGAGCCAAAAAACTGATGTATTATGAAAGTAATTGTACAATCTGTGAATTTTAATGCAGATAAGGGTCTTATTGATTTTGTTGAGAAAAAAGTAGCTGGTTTAGAAAAGTATTATGATAAAATTGTAGATTCTGAAGTGTATTTAAAGGTGTTACAAACGAGCGAAAAAGAAAATAAAACAGTTGACATTAAAATTAACATTCCGGGCAATGACATTGTAGTTAAAAAACAATGCAAAACGTTTGAGGAAGGCACTATGGTCGCTGTAGATTCTTTAAAAAGAAAGTTAGCCAAAGAGAAAGAAAAAATACGTGATAAATAAAAAATTAAAAATTATCATAAAAGTTTTGTTTAAAAAATAAAACTTTAATACATTTGCAGTCCGTTAGAAATAGCGGGCTTCTTTTATGGAGTAAAAGCCGATGTAGCTCAGCTGGCTAGAGCAGCTGATTTGTAATCAGCAGGTCGTGGGTTCGAGTCCCTCTATCGGCTCAAAAATTTGAAATAATGCTCAGATGAAAAATTACTTCACAAGGAAGTGATTTAGAAGGTATAAAATTAAAAGCTTGTACCGAGCGCAGTCGAAGAAAGTATCTATCGGCCAGATCTTTGAAAAATGGTGAGATACTCAAGTGGCCAACGAGGGCAGACTGTAAATCTGCTGCGCAAGCTTCGAAGGTTCGAATCCTTCTCTCACCACAATTGTTTTATAGCAATATAAAGCAGTAGGGAATTGAAAAAAATATTGCGAGAGTAGCTCAGTTGGTAGAGCTTCAGCCTTCCAAGCTGACTGTCGCCGGTTCGAGCCCGGTCTCTCGCTCTTTTTTTTGCCGGTGTAGCTCAGGGGTAGAGTGTTTCCTTGGTAAGGAAGAGGTCATGGGTTCAAATCCCATCATTGGCTCAAAATAAGAATTGAAATTAACACTATATATAACTAAGATTTAAAAATTAAAATTTAATAATCATGGCAAAAGCAACCTTTGATCGTTCAAAACCACATTTAAACATTGGGACTATTGGACACGTTGATCACGGTAAAACAACTTTAACAGCTGCTATTACTGTAGTATTAGCAGAAAAAGGATTTTGTGAAGTAAAAAACTTTGATCAAATTTATAACGCTCCGGAGGAGAAAGAAAGAGGTATCACTATCAATACCGCACACGTAGAGTATTCTACATCAAATCGTCACTACGCTCACGTTGACTGTCCAGGTCACGCGGATTACGTGAAAAACATGGTAACTGGTGCTGCCCAAATGGACGGTGCTATTATTGTGGTTGCTGCAACAGACGGACCAATGCCTCAAACTAGAGAGCATATCTTATTAGGTCGTCAGGTTGGTATTCCAAGATTGGTTGTATTCATGAATAAAGTGGATATGGTTGATGATGAAGAGTTATTGGAACTTGTAGAAATGGAAATCAGAGATTTATTGTCTTTCTATGACTATGACGGTGACAACACTCCAGTTATTCAAGGATCTGCTTTAGGAGCTTTAAACAAAGAGCCTAAATGGATGGAAAAAATTATGGAATTGATGGATGCAGTTGACACTTGGATTGAATTGCCAACTCGTGATATTGATAAACCATTCCTTATGCCAGTTGAAGATGTATTCTCAATTACTGGTCGTGGAACAGTTGCAACTGGTCGTATTGAAACAGGAATTGCAAACACTGGTGATATCATTGATATAATTGGTATGGGAGCTGAAAAATTAACTTCTACCATTACAGGAGTTGAAATGTTCCGTAAAATATTAGACAGAGGTGAAGCTGGAGATAACGTTGGTCTTTTATTAAGAGGTATTGCAAAAGAAGATATCAAAAGAGGAATGGTAATCTGTAAAAAAGGTTCTGTAACTCCACACGGTAAATTCAAAGCTGAGGTTTACGTTCTTAAAAAAGAAGAAGGTGGTCGTCACACGCCATTCCATAACAACTACCGTCCACAGTTCTATGTTAGAACAACGGATGTAACTGGTACAATTACTTTACCAGAAGGAGTTGAAATGGTTATGCCTGGGGATAACTTAACAATTAAAGTAGATTTACATCAACCAATCGCATTAAACGTAGGTTTACGTTTTGCAATCCGTGAAGGCGGTAGAACAGTTGGTGCAGGTCAGGTTACAGAATTATTAGATTAATAATATACACCTGATACAAGATAAATTATAGGTGCTTCTTTTAAGAGGGGCACCTTGTATTTACGGGTGTAGCTCAGTTGGTAGAGCACTGGTCTCCAAAACCAGGTGTCGGGAGTTCGAGTCTCTCCACCCGTGCGAATAAAAAAAAGTGGTGCGAGAAGTTTATCCTGAGCGTAGTCGAAGGAAGTCTCTCCACCCGTGCGAATAATAAAAAGTGGTGCGAGAAGTTTATCCTGAGCATAGTCGAAGGAAGTCTCTCCACCCGTGCAAAATTTGAAAAGATGAATTTAATCAATTACATAAAAGACTCATTTGAAGAGTTACGCAATAAAGTCTCCTGGATTTCTTGGGAAGAAGCTCAAAAATCGACTGTTGTTGTTGCTGTATTTACAGTTTTATTTGCGATAGCGGTATTTGCTGTAGATAAAGCCTTTCAAACAGTTTTAACTGAATATTTTAAACTATTTTAATTAGTAAAATTTAGTATGACAGATTCTGTTAAAAAATGGTACGTTGTTAGAGCAATTGGCGGTCAAGAAAATAAGGTAAAAACTTATATTGAGAACGAAATTGCCCGTTTAGGCATGACTGATTATGTTGATAGAGTCCTTGTACCTTCAGAAAAAGTGATTCAAGTGCGTAATGGAAAGAAAATAAACAAAGAACGCGTTTATTTCCCAGGTTATGTAATGATTGAAGCAAACTTAAGTGGTGAACTTCCACACATCATCAAATCAATACCCGGAGTTATCGGATTTTTAGGAGAGGTTAAAGGAGGAGATCCCGTACCTATGAGGAAATCGGAAATAAACAGAATGCTGGGTAAAGTTGATGAGTTATCAGTTCAAAATGATAATGTCGCAATTCCGTTTATTGTTGGAGAAACAGTAAAAGTAATTGACGGACCATTTAATGGTTTTGATGGCACTATTGAAAAAATAAATGAAGAAAAACGTAAACTTGAAGTAATGGTTAAGATTTTTGGCAGAAAAACGCCACTGGAATTAAGTTACATGCAAGTTGAAAAAATTTCATAATTGTTACAGAAATAATGGAGATATTATGCATTGGCTTCCAATTTATGCATAATATATAATTTAAGATTTAAAGATGGCAAAAGAAATTAGTAAAGTAGTAAAATTACAGGTTAAAGGAGGTGCTGCTAACCCATCACCACCAGTTGGACCTGCTTTGGGTGCTGCCGGGGTTAATATTATGGAGTTCTGTAAGCAATTTAATGCAAGAACTCAAGACAAACAAGGAAAAATCTTACCAGTAGCAATTACTGTTTATAAAGACAAATCTTTCGAGTTTGTTGTGAAAACTCCACCAGCGGCTATGCAAATTATGGAAGCTGCTAAAGCAAAAAAAGGGTCTTCTGAGCCAAACCGTAACAAGGTGGCTACAGTAACCTGGGATCAATTAAGAGTTATTGCTGAAGATAAAATGCAAGATTTAAATGCATTTACAATCGAATCTGCTATGCTTATGATAGCTGGTACAGCACGCTCAATGGGTGTTAATGTAAGTGGAGAAGCTCCTATAAAAAAATAAAACAGTTATTAAAATGGCAAAATTAACTAAAAAGCAAAAAGAAGCACATGCTAAGATTGATAAAAATCAGGCATACTCTTTAAAAGACGCTTCCGCTTTAGTAAAAGAAATTACAAGTGTAAATTTCGATGCATCTATTGATATAGCTGTTAGATTGGGTGTAGATCCTCGTAAAGCGAATCAAATGGTTCGTGGCGTTGTTACGTTACCACACGGAACCGGAAAAGATGTTAAAGTATTGGCATTGGTAACTCCAGATAAAGAAGCTGAAGCCTTAGAAGCTGGCGCTGATTATGTTGGATTGGATGACTACCTTCAAAAAATTAAAGATGGTTGGACTGATGTGGATGTTATTATCACTATGCCAAGTGTTATGGGTAAATTAGGTCCCTTAGGTCGTATTTTAGGACCAAGAGGTTTAATGCCAAACCCTAAAACTGGAACAGTGACTATGGACGTTGCAAAAGCAGTAAAAGAAGTTAAAGCTGGTAAAATTGATTTTAAAGTCGACAAAACCGGTATTGTACATGCAGGTATTGGGAAAGCGTCATTTGATGCCGAACAAATTATTGATAATGCACATGAAATCATCAATACTTTGGTAAAACTTAAGCCTACAACGGCAAAAGGAACTTACATCAAAAGTATTTATCTTTCTAGTACAATGAGCCCTGGAGTGAATATTGACACAAAATCAGTTTAATTAAAGTTAAAACTTAGTAATTATGACGAGAGAAGAAAAATCACAAGTAATAGAAGCTTTAACAACCAAGTTAACTGAAGGAAAGGTAATCTATTTTGCAGATATATCAGGGTTAAATGCTTTGCAAACATCTAATTTACGCAGAGCCTGTTTTAAAGCAAACATAAAACTGGCTGTTGTTAAAAACACATTGCTTGGCAAAGCAATGGACAAATCTGATAAAGATTTTGGAGATTTACAATCGATATTAAAAGGGAACACCTCTTTAATGATATCTGAATCAAGTAATGCTCCTGCTAAATTAATTAAAGATTTCAGAAAAAAATCACTTATTCCTTTGTTAAAAGGAGCTTATGTTGAAGAAGCAACTTATATTGGAGACAATCAATTAGAAGCTTTAGTTAACATAAAATCTAAAGAACAAGTTATTGGAGACATTATCGGTTTATTACAATCGCCTGCTAAAAATGTTATTTCAGCATTGCAATCGGGAGGTAATAAATTATCTGGAATTCTTACAACTTTATCAGAAAAATAAATACGCGCACTAAATAAACTAAATAATAAAATTTAAACAAAGAGAAATGGCAGATTTAAAAGATTTCGCAGAGAAACTTGTTAACTTAACAGTTAAAGAAGTAAATGAGTTGGCTAAAATATTAAAAGATGAATACGGTATTGAACCAGCAGCTGCAGTAGCAGTAGCAGGTCCAGCAGCAGCAGCAGGCAGTGATGACGAAGCTGAAGTAAAAACTGAATTCGATGTAATTTTAAAAGCAGCTGGAGACTCTAAATTAGCAGTCGTTAAATTAGTTAAAGAATTAACAGGTTTAGGACTTAAAGAAGCTAAAGCTATTGTGGATGCTGCACCAGCACCAATAAAAGAAGGTATTTCTAAAGATGAAGCAGAAGGATTAAAAGCTGCATTAGAAGAAGCTGGAGCTGAGGTTGAGCTTAAATAAGCTTTCATTAGCTAACACAATTTAGGGTTTAGGTCTGGGTGAAAGCCTCAGACCTAAACCGTTTTGTGTATATATTCGTTCTTATATTTTCATAGTTTTTATTAACTTAAAGTTTTTGTCCATTGGCAACAAAAAAAATCACCGAAAGAATTAACTTCGCATCAGCTAAATTGGTAATGGAATATCCGGATTTTTTAGATATTCAGGTAAAATCATTTCAAGATTTTTTTCAACTAAAAACCAAAGCTGACGAAAGAAGTACCGAAGGATTATATAAAACCTTCCTCGATAACTTCCCAATTAGTGATACTCGTAACCAATTTGTGTTAGAGTTTTTGGACTACTTTGTAGATCCACCTAGATATTCAATTCAAGAATGTATCGAAAGAGGTTTGACTTATTGCGTGCCTTTAAAAGCGCGTTTAAAACTCTATTGTACTGATCCTGAGCACGAAGATTTTGAAACGATTGTGCAAGATGTTTATCTTGGCACAATTCCATATATGACACACAGCGGTACCTTTGTAATCAATGGCGCCGAAAGGGTTGTAGTTTCTCAATTGCATCGTTCTCCAGGGGTATTCTTCGGGCAGTCATTCCACGCAAATGGAACAAAATTATATTCAGCCAGGGTAATTCCTTTTAAAGGTTCTTGGATAGAATTTGCAACTGATATCAATCAAGTAATGTATGCTTATATTGATAGAAAGAAAAAATTGCCGGTAACCACTTTGTTCAGAGCTATTGGTTATGAAAGAGATAAAGATATTTTGGAGATTTTTGATCTTGCTGAAGAAATTAAAGTTTCCAAAAGCGGACTTAAAAAATATATAGGCAGAAAACTTGCCGCACGTGTTTTAAAAACTTGGTTTGAAGATTTTGTTGATGAAGATACCGGCGAAGTAGTTTCTATTGAAAGAAATGAAATCGTATTGGACCGTGATACCATTTTAGAAAAAGATCAAATTGAAGAAATTATTGAATCAGGTACCAAAACAATCCTGCTTCATAAAGAAGATAATGAAATGGCCGATTATGCCATTATTCACAATACCTTACAAAAAGATCCAACAAACTCTGAAAAAGAAGCTGTTGAGCATATTTACAGACAGTTGCGTAACGCGGAACCGCCAGATTTCGAAACTGCAAAAGGTATTATTGATAAATTATTCTTCTCAGAACAACGTTACAATTTAGGTGAAGTTGGTCGTTACAGAATGAACAAAAAGTTAGGACTGGATGTATCTGTTGATGCAAAAGTTTTAACGAAAGAAGATATTATTACCATTATCAAAAACTTGATAAAATTAGTCAATTCAAAAGCGGAAGTAGATGATATTGACCATTTATCAAACCGTCGTGTACGTACTGTTGGCGAGCAATTGGCCAGTCAGTTTGGCGTAGGTCTTTCCCGTATGGCAAGAACCATTCGCGAACGTATGAATGTACGTGATAATGAAGTATTTACACCAATTGATTTGATAAACGCCAAAACGTTGTCATCTGTCATCAATTCATTTTTTGGGACAAACCAATTGTCTCAATTTATGGACCAGACAAATCCATTGGCTGAGATTACGCACAAACGAAGATTATCGGCACTAGGACCTGGAGGTTTATCCAGAGAAAGAGCAGGATTTGAGGTTCGTGACGTTCACTTTACCCACTATGGCCGTTTATGTCCAATTGAAACTCCTGAGGGACCAAATATTGGTTTAATTTCCTCTTTGGCAGTTTTTGCAAAAGTGAATAATTTAGGATTTATTGAGACACCTTACAGAAAGGTAACCAATGGTCAGGTAAATATTGTAGATGAACCGTCTTATTTAAGTGCTGAAGAAGAAGAAGGAATGAAATTTGCCCAGTCAAATCTTCCTTTAGACAATGCAGGTAATTTTGTAAACGACAAAATAATTGTTCGTGAAGAAGCAGATTATCCGGTAGTTGACCCAAAAGTGGTGAATTATATGGATGTTGCTCCTAACCAAATCGCCTCAATATCGGCTTCTTTAATTCCATTTTTGGAGCATGATGATGCAAACCGTGCGTTGATGGGATCGAATATGATGCGTCAGGCAGTTCCTTTAATCAGTCCTGAAGCGCCAATTGTTGGTACAGGATTAGAGCGACGCGTTGCAAAAGATTCACGTATTTTAATCAATGCTGAAGGCGAAGGTACCGTTGAGTATGTTGATGCCAATACCATTAAAATTAAATATGACAAAACTGATGAAGAGCGTATGGTTAGCTTCGACAGCGACAGCAAAACATACAATTTAATCAAGTTTAGAAAAACGAACCAAGGAACTTCAATCAACCTAAAACCTATTGTTAAAAAAGGTGACAGAGTTGAAGAAGGCCAAGTGCTTTGTGAAGGCTATGCCACACAAAACGGTGAATTGGCATTGGGAAGAAATATGAAGGTGGCTTTTATGCCTTGGAAAGGGTACAACTTTGAGGATGCGATTGTGATTTCCGAAAAAGTGGTAAAAGAAGACATTTTCACCTCTATTCACATTGATGAATATTCATTGGAAGTTAGAGACACTAAATTAGGTGCTGAAGAATTGACAAACGACATTCCGAACGTTTCAGAAGAAGCTACAAAAGATTTGGATGAAAATGGAATGATCCGTATTGGCGCTGAAGTAAAACCGGGAGATATTTTAATCGGTAAAATTACACCTAAAGGAGAATCTGATCCAACACCTGAAGAAAAATTATTGAGAGCTATTTTTGGTGACAAAGCCGGTGACGTAAAAGATGCTTCGTTAAAAGCTTCTCCATCATTGCGTGGGGTTGTTATTGACAAGAAGTTATTTGAACGTGCCGTAAAAGACAAATCAAAAAGAGCAAAAGATAAAATCAGCATTACCAATTTAGAGCACAAGTATAGTGCAAAATTGGAGGATTTACGTACCGTTTTAACCGAAAAATTATTCAACTTAATCAGTGGAAAAACTTCTCAGGGAGTGATGAACGATTTGGGTGAAGAAATTCTTCAAAAAGGTAAAAAGTTTACGTTAAAAATGTTGAATGCAGTTCCTGATTTTGCTTATTTAACTAGGGGAGTTTGGACTACAGATGACCATATTAATATGCTTGTGAATGAATTGATTCACAATTATAAAATAAAAGTAAACGATTTACAAGGATCTTTACGTCGTGAGAAATTTACAGTTTCAGTAGGTGATGAATTGCCAGCAGGAATTTTAAAACTCGCCAAAATTTACATCGCTAAAAAACGTAAGTTAAAAGTGGGTGATAAAATGGCTGGACGTCACGGAAATAAAGGTATTGTTGCCCGTATTGTTCGTCAGGAAGATATGCCATTCTTAGAAGATGGAACTCCGGTTGATATCGTGTTGAACCCGCTTGGTGTGCCTTCACGTATGAATATTGGACAAATCTATGAAACAGTCCTTGGTTGGGCCGGTCAAAAACTTGGCAAAACATTTGCAACTCCAATTTTTGATGGAGCTAAAATTGACCAAATTAATCAGTTGATTGAAGATGCCGGAATTCCAAAACATGGCCATACTTACTTATATGACGGTGGTACAGGAGAACGTTTTGACCAACCTGCAACTGTAGGCGTTATTTATATGATCAAATTAGGCCATATGATTGATGACAAAATGCACGCTCGTTCAATTGGACCATACTCATTAATTACACAACAACCATTGGGCGGTAAAGCACAATTTGGAGGTCAGCGTTTTGGAGAGATGGAGGTTTGGGCACTTGAAGCTTATGGAGCATCAAGTACTTTACGCGAAATCTTAACAGTAAAATCTGATGATGTGTTGGGTAGGGCTAAAACCTATGAGGCCATTGTAAAAGGTGATGAAATGCCAGAACCAGGATTACCTGAATCATTTAACGTATTAATGCACGAACTAAGAGGTCTTGGATTAGACGTTAGATTAGAGGAATAACAAAAAAAAGATAGTCAGGAGGCAATTTTGCCTTCTGGCTATTATATATTTTACAATTTTAAATTCGAATCCATTATTAATATATTATGGCCAGAAAAACCGATAATAAATACACTGTAAAAAAATTCAATAAAATTTCTATTGGATTGGCGTCTCCCGAAGTAATTCTTGAGAAATCAAATGGAGAAGTTTTAAAACCGGAAACTATAAATTACCGAACTCACAAACCTGAAAGAGATGGATTGTTTTGTGAGCGAATTTTTGGACCAATAAAAGATTTTGAATGTGCTTGCGGAAAGTACAAGAGAATTCGCTATAAAGGAATAGTTTGTGACCGATGTGGTGTTGAAGTAACCGAGAAAAAAGTTCGTAGAGACAGAGTAGGACACATTAATTTGGTTGTTCCAGTTGCTCATATCTGGTATTTTAGATCATTGCCTAACAAAATGGGATACCTTTTAGGTTTGCCTTCAAAAAAGTTAGACATGATTATTTACTACGAGCGTTATGTAGTTATTCAACCTGCCGGAGCTAAAAACGCCAGTGGCGATCCATTGCAAAAAATGGATTTCTTAACGGAAGAAGAATACTTGGATATTCTTGAATCATTCCCTAATGAAAATAGATATTTAGACGATAACGACCCAGAAAAGTTCATCGCTAAAATGGGTGCCGAATGTCTAATTGATTTATTTAACCGTATCAATTTAGATGAATTGTCTTATGAATTGCGTCATAAAGCAAACACCGAAACATCTAAACAACGTAAAACAGAAGCATTAAAAAGACTTAACGTTGTTGAGGCTTTTAGAGATGCAGGTAAAAACAGAGAAAATCGTCCTGAATGGATGATTATGAAAGTGATTCCGGTGACACCGCCAGAATTGCGTCCGTTGGTGCCGTTGGATGGTGGTCGTTTTGCCACTTCCGATTTAAATGATTTATACCGCAGGGTTATTATCAGAAACAATCGTTTAAAAAGATTGGTTGAAATAAAAGCGCCTGAGGTAATTTTACGTAATGAAAAACGTATGTTGCAAGAATCTGTAGATTCATTGTTTGACAACACACGTAAATCTTCAGCAGTAAAAACTGAATCAAACCGTCCGTTAAAATCATTGTCAGATTCCTTAAAAGGTAAGCAAGGACGTTTCCGTCAAAACTTACTTGGAAAACGTGTTGATTATTCTGCACGTTCTGTAATTGTTGTCGGACCAGAATTAAAATTATTCGAATGCGGATTGCCAAAAGATATGGCAGCTGAGTTGTACAAACCATTTGTAATCAGAAAATTGATTGAAAGAGGGATTGTAAAAACAGTGAAATCTGCAAAGAAAATTATAGATAAAAGAGAACCTGTTGTATGGGATATTTTAGAAAATGTTTTAAAAGGACATCCTGTATTGTTAAACCGAGCCCCTACCTTACACCGTTTGGGTATTCAGGCTTTTCAACCAAAATTAATTGAAGGAAAGGCAATTCAGTTACACCCATTGGTTTGTACTGCATTCAATGCCGATTTTGATGGTGACCAAATGGCAGTTCATTTACCATTAGGCCCAGAAGCCATTTTAGAATGTCAATTGTTGATGTTAGCATCACATAATATTTTAAACCCGGCTAACGGAGCGCCAATCACGGTGCCTTCTCAAGACATGGTTTTGGGATTGTATTATATGACCAAAGAAAGAAAATCCACTCCTGAACGCAAAGTAAAAGGTGAAGGATTGACTTTTTATTCTCCTGAAGAAGTAACCATTGCATTCAACGAAAAAGCTGTTGAACTAAATGCGGTTATTAAAGTTAGAACAAAAGATTTTAACGCGGAAGGTGAATTGGTATCACAAATAATTGAAACAACTGTCGGCAGGGTTCTATTTAATGAAGTGGTGCCGGTAAAAGCAGGTTATGTCAATGAAGTTTTAAACAAGAAAAACTTAAGAGATATTATTGGGACAATTCTGAAACTTACAGATGTGCCAACAACCGGAAAATTCCTTGATGACATGAAGGATATGGGATACAAATTTGCATTCCGTGGCGGCTTGTCATTCAGTTTGGGAGATATTATTATCCCGCCGGAAAAACATAAAATGATTGCTGATGCAAACGAACAAGTTGACGTTATTATAGCAAACTATAATATGGGTATGTTAACAAATAAAGAACGTTACAATCAGGTAATTGATATTTGGGGATCTACAAACAACCGTTTAACTGAACTTTCAATGAAACGTTTGCGCGAAGACCAACAAGGATTTAACTCTGTGTTTATGATGCTAGATTCTGGTGCAAGGGGTTCTAAAGAACAAATTCGTCAGCTAACAGGTATGCGTGGATTGATGGCGAAACCTAAAAAATCATCATCCGGCGGAGGAGAAATTATTGAAAATCCAATTTTGTCGAACTTTAAAGAAGGTTTGTCAATTCTTGAATACTTTATTTCTACGCACGGTGCACGTAAAGGTTTGGCGGATACTGCTTTAAAAACAGCCGATGCGGGTTACTTAACACGTCGTTTGGTTGATGTTTCTCAAGATGTGATTATCAATGAAGTGGATTGTGGAACTTTAAGAGGTTTATTTGTTGAACCGCTTAAAAAGAATGATGAAATTGTTGAATCGTTAAGCGAAAGACTTGATGGCCGTGTATCGTTGCATGATGTTATCGATCCAATTACTGAAGAATTATTTGTGCGTTCAGGAGAAGAAATTTCTACTGAAATTGCGAAACGCATTGAAAATTCATCACTTGATGGGGTAGAAGTACGTTCTGCTTTAACTTGTGAATCAAAAAAAGGTATTTGTGCCAAATGTTATGGGCATAGCTTATCAACAAGAAAAATGGTACAAATTGGAGAAGCAGTTGGCGTTGTTGCGGCACAGTCAATTGGGGAACCAGGTACACAGTTAACCTTGAGAACATTCCACGTTGGAGGGGTTGCAGGAAATATTTCTGAAGAAAACAGCTTAAATGCAAGACTTTCAGGAGTTGCTTCCATAGATGATTTAAAAACTGTTACAGGCAAAGACAATGATGGAAATGTTGTGAATATCGTTATTTCAAGAACATCTGAGATTAAAGTTATTGATGAGAAAACCGGATTGACCTTAAGTACAAACAACATTCCTTATGGTTCAACCATTTACATAAAAGACGGTGAAAAACTAAAAAGAGGTGATGTTATTTGTAAATGGGATCCATTTAACGGTGTTATTGTTTCTGAATTTGCAGGTAAAATTGAATTTGATAATGTTGAAAAAGGGGTAAATTACCTTGTAGAAATCGACGAACAAACTGGTTTCCAGGAAAAAGTAATTATCGAGTCAAAAAGCAAAAAAACAATACCAACATTATTGTTAAAAGATAAAAATGACAATGTACTTAGATCGTACAACTTACCTTTAGGGGCGCACTTAATCGTTGAAGACGGTGAGAAAATCCCTGCCGGTAAAGTAATTGTTAAAATCCCTCGTAAATCTGGTAAAGCCGGAGATATTACAGGAGGTTTGCCACGTGTAACCGAGTTATTTGAAGCACGTAACCCATCAAATCCAGCAGTTGTGTCGGAAATTGACGGTGTTGTTTCTTTCGGTAAAATTAAAAGAGGTAACCGTGAAATCGTTGTTGAATCTAAATTAGGAGATATCAGAAGGTATTTAATTAAACTTTCCAATCAAATCTTAGTTCAGGAAAACGATTACATTAAAGCAGGTATGCAACTTTCTGAAGGAGCAACTGCACCTGATGACATTTTAAATATTCAGGGGCCGTCAAAAGTTCAAGAATATTTGGTAAATGAAATTCAGGAGGTTTACCGTTTACAGGGCGTAAAAATTAACGACAAACATTTTGAAGTGGTTGTTCGCCAAATGATGCGTAAAGTAAAAATTATTGATTCTGGAGATACCTTATTCTTAGAAAATCAACTGGTGCATAAAAACGACTTCTTTGAAGTAAATGATGACATTTACGGATTGAAAGTGGTTGAAAATGCAGGTGATTCTGATGTTTTAAAAGAAGGACAAATTATAACTCCTCGCCAATTGCGTGACGAAAACTCCGTATTGCGCAGAGAAGACAGAAATTTGGTGGAAGCAAGAGATTCAAGACCGGCAACGGCTGAGCAAATTTTGCAAGGAATTACAAGAGCGTCATTACAAACAAAATCGTTCATTTCTGCAGCCTCATTCCAAGAAACTACTAAAGTGTTAAACGAAGCTGCGGTAAGCGGTAAAATAGATTTCTTAGAAGGATTGAAAGAAAATGTAATTGTTGGAAAACGTATTCCTGCAGGAACAGGAATGAAACATTATGACAATGTTATTGTTGGCCCTAAAGAAGAAATGATGTCAAAACTTTAATTATGAGCAATCAAAAATCTGAAGGAGAAGGAAAAATAAATATTGAGTTGGATGATAAAACTGCCGAAGGAATTTATTCTAATTTGGCGATTATCAATCATTCGGTTTCAGAATTTGTTGTTGATTTTATCAGTGTTATGCCTGGGCAACCAAAGGCTAAGGTAAAATCAAGGATCATTTTAACTCCGCAACATGCAAAGCGTTTTTTGAAAGCGCTTGCCGATAATGTGCACAGGTTTGAGAAAACTCATGGGGAAATAAAGGATTTTGACCAGCCTACAATTCCATTGAATTTTGGGCCCTCGGGAGAAGCATAAAAAGTAAAAAAAGCCAAACGAAAGTTTGGCTTTTTTTTTATCTATTTTGCTTTCTGTTTAGTATCAATTTAATAGATTTGCCGACTACTAACAAAGAACCTGTTTAAATGAAACGAGCAAAACAAATTTTGATACACGAAGGAATGATTAATAGCGAACAGCAGCTGTTACCGATAAAAAATAAAATTTAAACAGATGAAAATATCCTATTTTTTACTGATTGTGATTACAATTATAAGCACTTCCGCAAACGCACAAAAAGACACCGTTAAATTGAAAGAAGTTGAAGTCACTTCAAACAGAATATCCCTGCCTTTTTCCAAAACTTCACGCACCATCACTATTTTAAGCCAGGAGGATCTCGCCAAATCGGCAGCAACCAATTTGGCCGATGTGCTGCAAAATGTTGCAGGTGCTGATATCAGAAGGAGGGGAATTGACGGAATGCAATCAGATTTATATATCCGAGGAGGAAATTTCGACCAAACTTTGTTGTTGATTGATGGTGTAAAAATGGATGATGCACAAACTGGGCATCATACCATGAATGGCATTTTATCTTTAGAAAACATTGAAAGAATTGAAATTATAAAAGGGCCTGCCGCGCGTATTTACGGACAAAATGCTTTTACCGGCGCCATAAATATTGTGACAAAGGCGGTAACGGAAAATGCCGCAATCGTAAATTTAAATTATGGCTCTTACAACAATAAAAAAGGCGAAGTGTCTTTGGGGCACAAATTTAACCAGGGCGATGTTTTGGCTACGGTGAGTCATCAGGAATCTGATGGATACCGATACAATACCGATTTTAAAAATAGCGCTGCATTTTTTAAATCCAATTTCAAAAATTTCAGTTTAATCACTTCGTTTGCGCAACGTAAATTTGGGGCAAACGGATTTTATGCGAGTCCGGCTTATAAAGACCAATATGAAGAAACCCAAACAAGTTTGGTGGCACTTTCATCAAATTATTCGAGCAATAATGTAATTATTAAACCAAGAATTTACTGGAGAAGAAATCAGGATTTGTATTTGTTTATTAGAGAAAATCCTTCCTATTACAGAAATTTACACATTTCAAATAAAATGGGCGCGGAAACGAATGTTGTTTTTAATTCGAGCTTGGGAAAAACTGGCGTCGGACTTGATATTTCAAGAATATTTTTGGTGAGTAACAATTTAGGCGATCACCAAAGAACGGCCATAACAGGTTTTATAGAACACCGATTTGAATTGTTGAATGAAAATCTTGATATTACGCCAGGTGTTGCCGTTAGTTCTTATTCGGATTTTAACACGAAAGCTTTTCCCGGATTGGATGTTGGTTACCGCATTTCAGAAAGAGTTAAGCTATACGGAAATATTGGCTATACCTATCGTGTGCCTACTTTTACCGATTTGTATTATGTGGGTCCAACCACCAAGGGAAATGCCGATTTGGAAGCAGAATCTGCTTTGGCAGAAGAGCTGGGAATTAAATTTACAACTGCCAACTTTCAAATGGAGGCGGCTATTTTTAACAGAAAATCTGATAATTTAATTGACTGGACCAAAGACAATGAAACAGATAAATGGGAAGCCAGAAACTTTAGTGAAGTGGTGGCTAAAGGTTTGGAAACAACCATAAATTATCAGTTTAAATTGGGTAAACACCAACAAAAATTTAATTTGGGTTATAGTTTTATTGAGGATGTCATCAAAGACAATCAAGTGCAATTCACCCAATATTCCATCAATAGTATCAAACACCAGCTTACTTCAGGTATTTCCACTAAATTTTGCCCAATTTTCAGTCAGCATATAACCTACAGATATGTGGAAAGAACCAACGGGCAACATTACAATGTGGTAGATGCCAAAATAAGTGCGATGCTTAAAACTCACATGGAATTTTTCATAGCAGCCAACAATATTTTTAATGCAGAATACACAGAAACCAATTTGGTGCCGATGCCAAAAGGAAATTTGATGGCGGGGTTTACTTTCAAACTTTAATTAAAGTTTAAAGTTGAAAGTTAAAAGGAAAACAAAAATTCCCGTCTCGAGAGGGGCAGGGGTGTGTTTTTTATTGAACTAAAAATCAAATTAGGCTAAATTCACAATTTATAATCCAAAATTCAAAATTCAACATTATTTAAATATATTTGTTTTATGGAAGATCACATAAAATCATTTGAGGAGTTTTATCCGTTTTATTTGAAACAGCACAGCAATAAAATTTGCCGTTTGTTGCACGTGATTGGAACTACCATTGTTTTTGCTTTGGCATTTACGGCTGTGTACCATAATATGCCTAAATTGTGGATTGCAGTTCCCATTGCAGGTTATGGTTTTGCCTGGGTGGGTCATTTCTTTTTCGAAAAAAACAAACCTGCAACTTTCCAGTATCCCTTGTGGAGTTTGCGCTCCGACTTTAAAATGTATTTCGAAATTCTTTCCGGAAAAATTCCGCTTAATCCTTCTAAATAGTTTTTCTTTTACCGTTTAAGCGTTTAATGGTTGAGTCGTTTATTTGTGTTGTTTTCTCATTCTTTTTTAGAGTCAATGTTATTAAGTTAAGACATTTATACTTTATTTTTGTCCTTCCGTAGGTACGAGGAATCTCATCATATGTGCTCGTTTGTTGCGATTCCTCCTTTGTCGGAATGACAAATATTTCGTTAACTTATTGGCATTGCCTTTATGGCCAGAAAAAGAAAAAAATGTTCAATCCTTCTATTGGCATAATGGCTGGTTTCCCAATGGCTTATTATCTATTTGGTTAATTATTTGAATTTCTTATAGTTTTAATTGAAAAGTGTTATACAGGATATATACAATACATACATTTATTACGAATAATGTAAATAAAAGTATTTAAATTTGCTAAATAATTCATATATGTAAAAATAAACGTTAAAATAATGTGAAATATCTAATAAATTGCTTTTCTAAATCTAAAAGATATTGTATATTTGCACCAGCATTAATTACTAACACCAACCGTTATGGAAACCACTAAAAACAGTATAAATCAAGACCGCAAAACAAGACCAAACACCATCGATTTCAGGAATTCTAAAAGCAATACCTGGAACAGCAAAAGAAGGTTTGGCATTTAAATGATAAAAACCATTGTTTGATTATTTGATAAATAAAAAGGGCGAAAGATTTAATTCTTTCGCCCTTTTTTAGGTTAAATTTTAAGAATTATGATATTGTTGTGAGAAAACCCCAAGACATAGATGTATTGGGGCTTTTGTAAAATGCTAAAGGCATTTATTAAAAAATTTTTATGGACAAAGTTGTGTAAACTTATCTTCCGGGTCAAGTTTCTTAGAAACACTGTTTACTTTAAAGTCTGTCCAAACATTAGATTGAGGAGAATTACCACTGCAGTCTGCATCCAAAGTAACTGTCCAAGTATAAGTTTCACATTCGTTTAAATCCATGATAGCAGACCATACTGAAGACACGCCACCATTTTGAGTAAAAGGAGCGCTTAATCCGCTTACAGCAACACCTTGTGCAAACGTAAACTCCACCAAAGCGCCAATTGCGTCAGCTTCAGGAGTGTAGGTAAATGTGTATGTTTTATCGCCATTATCAACATAGGTAAACTCTTCATCACAACCTATTGGGCAATACTCGTATACTCCATAATTGATGCCAGTTAGTTCAGCTTGTGGCCCACCAAAAACTATAACACTTGTCAAAGTATATTCGCAAGCATTATATCCTTCAGGAAGATTAAAGTAAGTATAGAATACTTGATTAGCGGGAATGTCTAATGCAGGATCATTTGTATATGTAACTCCATTTACCACGATTTCTACCTTATCCGTTGCGAAGTTATTAGTTGTTTGTACAATTAATTGAGTAGCGGTATTCCAAATTTGGTAATTGACATTCTTATAATTAGAACTATTTCCTACTTGATCATTTGTATTGTCTTCGAAAAGAACTCTTTCATTAATGCAACCAGATGCACAATCTGCTACACTAACTTGTGTAATTTTAAATGTAGATTGTGTGCTAGCTTTACTACTTGCTTTAGCTGCTACTTCACTATTAATTTCTTTTGCCAAAGCGGCAGCATCCATTGCTTCATCATCTTGACTGCATGAAGAAGCGATTAAAATAAACATGAATGCGAATGTTAATTTTACAATTCGTGAGGTAAATTGATTTTTCATAATTTTAGTTTTTAGTTAAATTAAATATACAAACGATTGCAAGACCTAATGTGATTAGTGTCAGCTGGTTAATTCGAAATAATTTTTTTGATTTGTGGGAACTTAATATGATAAAGCCAAATCGTTTTTATCATCTAAGTAAAAATAGATTATAAAGTAATATAAAAAACAAGCAACAAAACAATCTAACAAACTGCAATATATTTTATATAAACGGATCATTATTCAAAATAAATTGCGCGATATTGATTATTTTAAATCGCAATCAATCAGCGATTTAAGGTTTTTTAAGGGAATTTTTTGGCTAAAAATGAAGAAAATGGAAGGTGAAAATAAAAAAAGCTATTTTAGAATGATTTAAATTCAACAAAAAAGGCAGCAGGTTTTTAAACCCACCGCCTTTTCTTTTAGGTTTGTTTATAAATTATCTTTGTTCTCTTGATTTGGCAACAACAGTTTTACTCAATTGATGTTTATTTGTTGTTAAGCGAATAATCAAGGCTTGGTCATTAACACT